>NZ_JBHIRX010000001.1:0-933144 GCF_042138595.1 Paenibacillus terreus
CCCCTACGTATTACCGCGGCTGCTGGCACGTAGTTAGCCGGGGCTTTCTTCTCAGGTACCGTCACTCCTTAAGCAGTTACTCTTAAGGACGTTCTTCCCTGGCAACAGAGCTTTACGATCCGAAAACCTTCATCACTCACGCGGCGTTGCTCCGTCAGGCTTTCGCCCATTGCGGAAGATTCCCTACTGCTGCCTCCCGTAGGAGTCTGGGCCGTGTCTCAGTCCCAGTGTGGCCGATCACCCTCTCAGGTCGGCTACGCATCGTCGCCTTGGTAGGCCGTTACCCCACCAACTAGCTAATGCGCCGCAGGCCCATCCTCAAGTGACAGATTGCTCCGTCTTTCATCACGCTGCCATGCAGCAGCATGAATTATCCGGTATTAGCTACCGTTTCCGGTAGTTATCCCAGTCTTGAGGGCAGGTTGCCTACGTGTTACTCACCCGTCCGCCGCTAACCCAGAGCGATCCGAAGATCGCCAAGGTCCGCTCGACTTGCATGTATTAGGCACGCCGCCAGCGTTCGTCCTGAGCCAGGATCAAACTCTCCAATAAAGATCATCCGAAGGATGATCGCCCTGCATTCCATTTGGTCCATCTCGAATGGAGCGGATGAATGGAATGCAGCCTATCGAAAGAGCGATTAAGCTCATTTGAATCTGACGAGATATCATATCTCAATATTCGCTCCGTCATTTATTCTGTCATAGACACGAACCAAATGACTTCACGCTCGGTTTTACGATGTAAAACCTACTCACTCGTTGTTCAGTTTTCAAAGATCAAACTTCGTCGTCGCCTCAGCTCATCGCGTCAGCAACTTTTATATCTTAACACGCCTAATCCAACTTAGCAACCCTTATTTCAAAAAAAATGATTCCCTTTTTCATCCATACACAAACACCTCGGTTACAATCAACGAAGAGCCTTCACAAGAAAGCTCCCCGCCGAACTCTATTATCCTCGATAAGCCACCGTACCGTTTACTACCGTCATAAGGACCTTCTGCCTCAGCAATTCATCCGGGGACGCTTCAAAAACATTCTGCTTCAGGACAGTAAAATCAGCGGCATACCCTTCTGCTATCTTCCCGCGCTGGTCTGCTTCACCTGCCGCTGCCGCACTGCCGGTTGTAAACAAATTTATTGCTTCACTTATATCCAGCTTTTCTGCAGGCAGGTAGCCATCATGGGTTTCTTCCGGCTTGCGTCGAGTAACTGCTGCATGGATCCCAAAGAACGGATCCAGCGGCTCAATGGGAGCATCGCTTCCTCCTGCACAGGTAATACCGGCATCAAGCAGCTTCCTCCATGCATACAGATACCCGGTCCTGTCGGGGCCGACTCTTTCCAGCACCCATGGAAAATCACTCGCCACAAACCTCGGCTGAATATCCGCGGCCAATCTGAGACGAGCCATTCTTGCCACAAGTTCTTCATTCAGCACCTGAGCATGGATAAAACGGTCAGGCAAACATGCGGCCGAATCCAGCCGATGCTTTTCCAACGAGGTTAGAACCATATCGGCGGCCCCGTCTCCAATGGCATGCACTGCTATTGGAAATCCGGCGCTTCGGGCACGTAAAGTAATATCCTCCAACTGCTCCTGAGTTAAAATCGCCATCCCCTTCGTCCCGGGTGCATCATGATAAGGCTTGCGCAGCAGAGCGGTTCGACCTCCGATCGCTCCGTCGGCAAATAGTTTCACCGCCCCGATAGCCAGCCATTCATCTATCTCACCAGTCTGAAGCTCCAGTTTCTGGGCCTCCTCAAGAAATGGATAATAGATCAATTGATGCGTTCTGAAGGCGAGCCCTTCCTCTCGCAGCTCGCTGTAAATACGAAGCATCGTCTCAATACTGCCGAGAAAGCGAAGATCTTCGGTATGAGATGCCGTCAGGCCCAGACGCAGCGCATCTTCACATGCCCGTTTAATGCAGGCCTTTTTGATTGCATATTCGGGCTCCGGCTGAGCCTCGTTAAACGGCTGCGACGCTTCTTCATAAATCCAGCCGTTCAGTTGCCCTTGCCCATCCCGGCCATAGGCTCCCGATACCGGGTCAGGTGTATGCTCATCAACCCCCGCTCTCCGAAACGCTTCAGAATTGCCCAGAAAAGCGTGAAAGCAGGTCCGGGTTAAAAATACAGGATGTCTGTCCGTCACGGCATCCAATTCATGAATATCGGGAGCGACGGCAGGGTGGAACGCATTTTCGTTCCAATTCAGCCCCAGTATCCATTCTCCAGGCGGAGTTATTTCCGCCCGCTTGCGCAGCATTTCCAGCATTTCTGCCTTCGATTTTGCTTCGGTAAAATCAAGCATTCCGAGCTTCATACCGTGCATGGACAGATGCATATGCGAATCAACCAGCCCAGGTAGTACATAAGCGCCTTCCCAATCAACAGTACGATAACTCCGCCCGCTTAGCTGAAGCTTCAGTTCGTCTGTTTGACCTATCGCAATGATTTTGCCGTTCTCAACGATGACCCCTGCTTCTTTGCTGAACCCTGTCAACGAGGAGAATGCCAATTTGCCGTTTTGAAATAAGGTTAAACTCATAATTGCTCACGCTCCGATTTCAACGAACTCAATTGAATATCTGTACAGGAAATAAAATGTACTGTGTCGGCAAATCGCTCATGCGAAGCAGCCACCGCTGCCTTATAACCCGCCTCAATGCTATATTGTTTAAAATATCGAAAAGGTGAATCCCACCCGTCGGTATGTATAACACCACCAGCCTGACCGGCAGAAAACGTTACTTTTTTTAAGGGAAGGTTAAGCCCCCGGCCATCAGCCTTCGCAAAGCTTTCTTTTAAAGTCCACAACTCATAAAAATAGCTTAAGCGCTCCTTTTCGGGAAGCTGCATCAACTCAGCAAACTCCTGCTCCGAAAAGCAAATGCGCCCCACCCCAAAATCAATAGGCCGGATTTCTTCAATATCCACGCCCAACGGCTCGACATCTATCGCGCACAGCACCCATTTTCCGGCGTGAGAGACGTTAAACTGCAGCTCCGGATAACCTTCTATGAAAGGCTTGCCATGCTGTAATCGGGCAAAGCAAAGCTGATCGTTTGCCAGACGCAGCCGGTCGCATGCCAGCCAGCGCACCAGCACCTCACCCCCAAGCCCCCGCAGAGCATCTTCTTTCCGAAGAAATCTTTGAAGGCGGTTTTTTTTCTCGTCAGGCACCCAGTCAAGCATTCGCTCATAGCTTTCGGCCATGGAATTTACAGATATATCCATCGCAAAGACTTCCATATTAAGACACCATCCTTTCATCCAAAGAGGCACTGCTAAGTGGTCTTTCAAAAAGCTAACGGCGAATGCTGCCCGATTGTTCGGCCGAGCCTGATCCCATGCTCTTTTGCGGAAATGAATCTTCCTGATCGGCTGCCAGAGCGTCCGCTTGGCCTTTCGCAACGTTCACCAAGCGCAGAAGCACAATGCCTGCCGCAAAAAAGGCAATAAGGGACAGAATCCCCCAGCGGGACGAACCTGTGAGCTGGCCCACAAGACCAAACACAAACGGCCCGAAAATGGACGAAAATTTGCCGGTTACATTAATAAAGCCGAAATATTCGCCCGTACGCCTAGCCGGAATCAATTCACTGAACAGCGATCTGGCAATGGCCTGGCTGCCTCCCTGCACCATGCCGACCAATGCCGCAAGCATATAAAAGTGCAGGGCATTTGTCATAAAATAACCCAGGACAACAATTCCCAAATAAACCGATAGCGAAAAGATAAGGGTACGCTTAGACCCCCATGCCCCGGCAATTCTGCCCAGCAGAATCGTACAGGGAAATCCGATAAACTGCGTGATGAGCAGGGCCGCAATTAAATGGGAGGTGCCGATCCCGATGCCGCTGCCGTATATCGTGGCCATAAGAATAATCGTATTGATGCCGTCATTAAAAAACCAAAAGGACAGCAGCAGTTTCAGCAGCTCCGGCAAACGTCTGATGTTTCGCAGCGTTTGGCCTATCCTGCTGAATCCGGCCGACCAGCTAATCACACCTGCTTGAACAGAACCAGGCAGTTTACTCCGTCCCAGCCTTCCACCGATACGAAAAAGCGGCAAAGAGAACACAAACCACCAGAACGACACCGTAACAAAGGTCCATTGCGTTGCCTGCAGCGAGCTTTCCAGTCCAAACCAGGTCGGCTGCTGGATCATGACCATATTAACGGCCAGCAGAAGTCCACCTCCGACATAACCGTAAGCGTAGCCTCTTGCCGATACCGCTTCCCTCTGTCCGGAAGGAACGAGATCAGGCAGCATCGCATCATAAAACGTATTGCCCCCGGCAAATCCGATGGTGGAAAACACCAGCAAAACGGAGGCCAGAAGCCAATCTCCCTCGCCAACCAGACTGAAGCCGAGCGTGGAGATAATGCCGATTCCCGTGAATATTTTCAGGAAACCGTTTTTGCTGCCTGACAGATCGGCCAGCGCGCCGAGCAGCGGAGACAGCAGTGCGACACACAGCATGCCGATGGCATGAGTATACCCCAAATAAGAGGAAGCTGTCGTCGCATCCAGCGTCGAAGCCGCCACCGTAGCGTAAAAAACGGGCAGTACCGCAGCCAAAACGGTCGTGGCATAACCCGAATTTGCCCAGTCGTACAGGACCCAGGCCCGCACAGCTTTCCGGTTCATCCGATCCCTTCCCCCTCCTTTGAACATACCTAATTTTAACAAAAAAGCTGGCCAGGCTTCTATCCCGGCAAACTTCGCCGTGCCCAAGAGCATACCAATTTTCCATCAAGCCGGTATAAAATCCTCCCGCCAAGTATGTATTTTTGAGCCTCGGCCGTTAATTTATATCCCACCCTATCACATATCAGACCGCTCCCTGAATATACTTAATAACCAAAACAATCTGGTTGAATGCAGTGAAATCCGTAAGGGGGTGCCTGACATGTCAGAATTACGCCAGCCGTCGTTTGTTGTGTCCCGCGAAGATTGGTCGCTGCATCGCAAAGGGTACCAGGATCAACAGCGCCATCATCAGAAGGTGAAGGAAGTCATCAAACAGAATCTGCCCGATCTGATCACGGAAGAAAATATCATCATGTCCGACGGAAAACAAATCATCAAAGTGCCGATACGCAGTCTGGACGAATACCATATCATCTACAACTTTCAGAAGCAGAAGCATGTAGGGCAAGGAGACGGTGACAGCCAGGTCGGCGACGTCATCGCCCGCGATCCCGCTGCCAAGCAGCCGGGAAAAGGTGAGAAAGCCGGCGACCAGCCGGGTCATGATATTACGGAAGCCGAAGTCAGTCTGGAGGAGCTTGAGGATATTCTTTTTCAGGAAATGGAGCTCCCGAATCTGAAGCATAAAGATAAAGATGAAATGGAAGTTAAATCCATCGTTTTTAACGATATCCGCAAAAAGGGCATGCAGTCCAATATCGACAAAAAGCGGACCATCATGGAAAATCTGCGGCGTAATGCGCGGCAGGGAAGTCCGGGAATCCATCATATCACCCCCGACGACCTCCGCTACAAAACCTGGGAGGATAAAATCGTCCATCAGTCCAGCGCCGTCATCATTGCCATGATGGACACCTCAGGCTCCATGGGCTCATTCGAAAAATACTGTGCGCGCAGCTTCTTTTTCTGGATGACCCGGTTTCTGCGGCGCCAGTATGAAAAGGTGGAAATTGTATTTCTCGCCCATCATACCGAGGCTAAAGAGGTTACGGAAGAAGAATTTTTTACCCGCGGGGAAAGCGGCGGCACAATCTGCTCCTCAGCCTATGTCAAAGCGTTGGAAATCATCGACAAGCGCTATCCTCCATCGAGCTATAACATCTACCCCTTCCACTTTTCAGACGGAGATAATCTGACCTCAGATAATGAACGCTGCGTCAAGCTCATCGGCGAGCTGATGAAACGCAGCAATCTGTTCGGATACGGAGAGGTCAATCAATATAACCGCAGCAGCACCCTGATGTCCGCCTATCGCCATATTAAAGTGGATCAGTTCATGTATTACGTCATCAAGGAAAAAGGCGAGGTATATCAGGCTCTGAAAGCCTTTTTCCGGAAAAGGGAAGAAAGTCCGGCCTAAAACCTTACGCGAGAAAGGCAGCTGCTCACCGGCAGCTGCCTCTTTGATTCACCTGCAAACGGAAATTGTTCATCGTCCTCATAAATCAATTGTCCCCACATACAATGGGAAGAATCGTACTTCGACAAACGGAGGGATTGCTATGACCCAAGATGAAATGGTTCTGCTGGAACGGGCGATCGCAGAAATCACCGAGATTGCAGCAGGCTTCGGCCTTGACTTTTATCCGATGCGTTACGAAATTTGCCCGGCTGACATTATATATACGTTCGGGGCTTACGGCATGCCGACCCGTTTTAACCACTGGAGCTTCGGGAAGAACTTCCAAAAAATGAAGATGCAATATGATTTCGGGCTCAGTAAAATCTATGAGCTTGTGATCAACTCCAACCCCTGCTATGCCTTTTTGCTGGAAGGCAACTCCCTGATTCAAAACAAGCTGATCGTGGCGCACGTGCTGGCCCACTGCGACTTTTTCAAAAATAACGCACGCTTCTCATCATCCAACCGCAACATGGTGGAAAGCATGTCGGCCACAGCCGAGCGGATCAGCAGCTATGAGCTTGAACACGGCACCGAGGCTGTAGAATCGTTCATCGATGCCGTGCTGGCGATTCAGGAGCATGTCGACCCGCAGCTGATCAAGCCGCGCCAGTTGGATAAACAGCGTTATCTTGAACTGAAAATTCAGGAGCAGAAGCAGGCGGCCAAGGAATACCGCCCTCCAGGCCAATACGATGACCTCTGGGCTTTGGATGACCTGAACGAGTCCGCTTCCAAAACTAAAGAGGCACAGGTATTTCCTTTTCCGCCCGAGCCTGAAAAGGATGTGGTCTGGTTCATTCAGGAATTCTCCGAGGTGCTTGAGGACTGGCAGCGGGACATCATGACCATGCTGCGCGACGAAATGCTGTACTTCTGGCCGCAAATGGAAACGAAAATTATGAATGAAGGCTGGGCCTCCTACTGGCATCAACGTATCATCCGCGAAATGGACCTTACGAGCGACGAGACGATTGAGTTCGCGATGCTGAATGCCTCCGTGGTGCAGCCTTCGCGGCAAAGCCTTAATCCCTATTATCTCGGGCTGAAAATTTTTGAAGATATTGAACGGCGCTGGGACAATCCGACACAGGAGGAGCAGGAACGCGGAGGCCGGAGACCCAACCAGGGGCGCGAAAAAATATTTGAAGTGCGGGAGTTTGATTCCGACACCTCATTTATCCGCAACTACATGACCAAACAGCTGGTGGAGGATCTTGACTTATATGTATTTGAAAAACGGGGGCCAGACTGGAAAATCACGGATAAATCCTGGGAAAACATCCGCGATCAGCTCGTTTTCTCCCGAATCAACGGCGGAGTTCCATACCTTGTCGTGCAGGATGGCGATTATATGCGGACCGGCGAGCTCGTTTTAAAGCACCGCTATGAAGGCGTTGAACTTGACCTTAAATACTTGGAGCGCACTCTTCCTTACCTTCATACTCTATGGGGAAGAACCGTGCATCTGGAAACCATTGTGGAAGATAAGAAGGCCATGTTCTCCTATGACGGCAGCAAGCATTACCGGAAGTTTTTATAACAGCCTGGGCATTCTTTCGTATTTTACGAGACGCTCCGTGCAGTCCTGCTAAGTATACCGAAAAGAAATCGCTAGGCTCTTGCTGTTTCTGATTAAAAAAGGTCAAGAACAGGATGCTCAAATTCCCCCTGTTCTTGACCTTTTGTACTTTCTCCCCGCAGACCATGCTGGTTGCGGGTATTTGAAAAGCACTAAGGAGACAGCCTCTATAGCAATGAGTGAGCTTGCTCAACCAGGGAGGCTATCGCGTTCGATTGGCAGCATAAAACTCACTCATGAACGCTATAAAGACAGCTTGGCCTTGTAAGCTTTTGAGTATTGATCTGCAGCCAGAATGGCGTCAAGCACGTCGTCCGCCGTCACCTTGAACGGGAGGTTGGCTGCCGTCTCCCCTTCCTTGGTGGCCGCTTGTGCAACCCGGAACAGGTCCTCAACCGGGGTATCCTTAAGCTTCAAATCCTCAAGGGTAACCGGCAAATCCAGCTGCAGATAAAAATCGATGTACTGCTCGATTTCATGCAGCGGCCGCTGCTCAAGCGCAAGCTGCACGAGTGTCCCGAAGGCTACCTTCTGTCCGTGCGTCATATGGTGAATTTCGCCTTCAAGCACCGTAAACCCATTGTGGACTGCGTGAGCGCCTGCCAGGCCGCCGCTTTCAAAGCCCAGGCCGCTAAGCAGCGTGTTGGCTTCCACGACAGCTTCCAGAGCGGGGGTCACCACTTTTCGCTTGACCGATTCGTAAGCCAGCACCCCGTAATCAAACAGCACTTCCTCACATTTCTTCGCTATAGCCTCAGCGGCAAGTGTAGGAAGCCCTCCAGCCATGGTGGTCGCTCTCGCTTCGATGACCGCACGGGCTTCAATCCACGTAGCAAGCGCATCGGCAATTCCGGATGCCAGGAAAAGCGGGGGAGCGCCAGCAATGACCTTCGTATCCACCAGAATGAGATCCGGATTTTTACGGTAGAAGGCGTAGGATTCAAATTCTCCCGTGTCGGAATAAATGACGGACAGGGCGCTGGTGGGTGCATCCGTCGAAGCCGTGGTCGGCACAATGACGCATACACCGTTCAGCCGGTCATTCACCGCCTTGGCCGTGTCCAGCGTTTTGCCGCCGCCAACGCCGATCACGATATCCACATTGCTGCCTTTACCCTGTTCCGCCAAACGTTCGATTTCGCTGCGCGAGGCTTCCCCGCCGAACTCGGCTTTCACTGCCGCAATGCCGGATTGCTCTAGGCTGTTGGCAACCCTGCTGCCCGCAATATCCCAGACAATGTCGTCCGCAATCACCAATGCAACGCTGCCAAGCCCTTTCACATACTCTCCTGTTTTATCCACTACATTTTTGCCTTGAACATACTTTCCCGGACTGATGAATACACGTTCTGTCATACTTCACCCTCCTTTTCCTTATTCATTTCAAATTATACCATTATTCATACCAAATGATCGGACAAGCTGCCAATCGGCAAAGTATAGGGCTTTCGCTCACGATAAATCTTAATTGCTGGTAGCCCGCCTCAAGGGCGGCTTGTAAAGCTTCATCCAGAAGCCTTCCGATATCATCGGGGAAATGGGAGTCCGAGGATAAGGTGATGGGTACGCCCTGTTCAGCCAGAACGGATAAAAACAACGGGCTTGGACAACCTTCCGCCACCGGATACCGATAAGCCAATCCTGTATTGATCTCAGTCCCTACACCGCTGCGGGTCATTTCCGCGGCCACCTCACGGTAAAGTGGAAGCAAAACAGCTTCATCCGCCGGACGGAAATTGAATACTTTGAGATTGTCGGGATGGGCGATAAATTCAAACAGTCCTGAGATTATTCGTACCGCAACGCATCAATCGGCTTCAGCTGTGCCGCTTTTCGTGCCGGATACACCCCGAAAATAATGCCGACCGCCATGGAGGAAAGAAAGGAATAAAGCGTTGGCTCAAGCGTCAGCTCAATGGACAGGTTCGCCACCTTCTCAAGAAGCTTGGCTGTACCAAGGCCAAACAGCACGCCCGCTACCCCGCCCATAAGACTCAGAATAACCGCCTCGATCAGAAACTGGCGCATGATGTCTCCGCGCTTGGCACCGATCGCTTTGCGGATGCCGATTTCCCTGGTTCGTTCCGTCACGGACACGAGCATAATGTTCATGATTCCGATCCCGCCAACGACGAGTGAGATCGCGGCGATCCCTGAAAGCAAGGTCGTCATGACGCTGCTTACGCTCTCTGCTGTCTCCAGAATTTGCGACTGATTCGTAATCTGGAAATCATTCTCTTCACTGGACATCAACCCGTGTGAGGTCCGCAGTGCCGTGGTAATCTCATTTTGCGCCTGGGTCATCGCTTCGGCCGATACGGCGGAAGCATAGATGGTCCGGATCGTGGTAATGCCCAATCTGGCCTGCGCCGTGGTTACGGGAACGATGATCCGGTCGTCGTTGTTGGTCATCCCCGAGCTTCCCTGCGATTTCAGCACACCAATCACGGTAAATGGAACCTGATTAATTTCGATTCTCTCGCCAATCGGATTCGGATTCGAGGGAAAGAGGTTGGTCACTACCTCGCTGCCGATGACAGCGACATTTTCATGATTGTTATATTCGTAGTTGTTAAAGAACCGTCCGGATTGCACGGAGGTGCTGCGCACTTCAAGGAAAGACATGCCTGTGCCTTCCACGCTTGTATTATAGTTTTCCGATCCGGCGATGATCTGGAAGTTGGAGGAAGCGCTCGGTACAGCGCCGGCCACGCTGTCCTCCTCCGCAATGGCGTCCACATCCTTCAGCTTCAGGGTATTTGAAGAACCAAAGCCCATATTGATCCCGCCCGAGCTGGACTGTCCCGGGGATATAATGAGCAGATTGCTGCCGAGTCCGCTGATCGAGGAAGTCACACTCGAAGACGAGCCTTTGCCGATCGCTACCATGGCGATTACCGCAGCGACACCGATAATAATGCCCAGCATCGTCAGAAATGAGCGCAGCTTGTTGGACTGTATGCTGCGGATGGATACACGGATAATTTCCAGAAAGCTCATCGCACCCGCTCCCCCTGTCCGGCAATGACCCGGTTTTGCACTTGTACGTCCGAAATCACCTGACCATCCCGGAAGTGAATGTTGCGCTTGGCATACGCCGCAATTTCCGGTTCATGGGTGACAATGATAACCGTCTTGCCCATATCGTTCATCCTCTGAAAAATCCCCATGATATCCGCGGTCGTCTTCGTATCCAGCGCCCCTGTCGGTTCGTCCGCCAGAATGATGACCGGATCATTGACGATTGCCCGCGCTATGGAGACACGCTGCTGCTGTCCGCCGGACAGCTCATTAGGCTTGTTGTACATCCTTTCGCCAAGACCGACGCTGTTCAATGCCTCAATGGCCCGCTTGCGCCGCTCCCGTGCGGGGATGCCTCCATACATCATGGGAAGCTCCACATTAGAGATCGCTGTCGTGCGCGGCAGCAGATTAAAGCTTTGGAATACAAAGCCGATCTTCTGGTTGCGGATAATAGCCAGTTCATCGTCATGGGCATCCAGAATGGAATAACCGTCTAGAAAAAAACGGCCTGATGTCGGTTTATCCAGACAGCCGATCATGTTCATCATCGTGGATTTCCCTGAGCCGGAGGGGCCCATGATGGTGACGAAATCTCCCTCTTCGATGGTCAGGTTTACCCCTCGCAGCGCATGAATTTCCTGATCCGCTATCGTATATATTTTTCTAAGGTCTTCAATTTGAATGACTGGTTTCATCATGGTCGGCCTCCCGATCTGCCGCCACCGCCTGAGAATCCGCCACCACCGCCAGTGAATCCACCGCCCATGCCGCCTCCCATGAAGCCGCGCTGCTGCTGACTATTGCCGGAAGTGGATGAAATGTTGGTCTGAGCCGGTATGGTGATTGTATCGTTCTCGCTCAGGCCGGAAGTAATTTCAACCTTGTCAGCCGTATAATATCCAACCTTTACAGGGGTAAACTGAATGCCTCCGCTTCCTCTTTGAGCCGACTGACGGCCATTGGAAGCCCCGGTTTGTTTCTCCGCTGCACTTCCTTCTTCTTTTGTTTCGGCTGCAGAATTGGACTGTCCGCCGGTGACCAGCATGACCCCATCTTGGTCCCCGCGGGAAATCAGAGCCGTTGCAGGAATGTAGAGCACATTTTCATGTGTGCCCTCACGGATCGTTACGTCCATGGTCATGCCGGTTTTCAGCTTGCCGTCCTTGTTCGTAATCGATAAATTCACCTCATAGGTCGTTACACCCGAATCTGTCGTTGCTTCCGGGGAAATGGAGGTTACCTTGCCCGCAAAGGTTTCATCCGGATACGTATCCGTTACGAAAGTCGCGGTCTGCCCGACCTTAATGGAGCCGATGTCACTTTCACTCACAGCCGCGCTGACATTGAGCATAGTTGCATTGGAGTTATTCATTACAATGAACGGTGATTCGGGAGCCGTGCCGACATCACCGTTGACCTGCAAAATCACCCCATCCCACGGAGCCGTCAGCACCAGCTTTTCGAGGTCGCTTTTACTTTGCGCAAGCTTCGTCTCGGCTTGCTGAACAGAGGATTTGGCCTGCACGAGCGACGTCTCCTTGGGCGGGGACATCAGCTCCTCCATTTGGGCTACCGCCGAGTTATAAGATATCTGGGCTTCCTTGATCGCCTGCTCATTCGATTTTACCGTATTGCTGTACTGCAGCTGCGCGCTATCATATTCATCCTGAGCGGTGTCCACCGCATCCTGGGCTGTTTTAAGCTCGGAGGCCGCGATGGCGTCCGCATCATACAGATACTGCTGATCCTCCAGCTCCTGCTGGGCAGACACCAGCGCCTTCTTGGCCTTATCCAGACTCATCTTGGCGGATTGCACATCCGTGGAATTTTTCGCCGAATCAAGCGCCAGCTCCGCCTTGTCCACACTGGCCTGCTGCTGATCGATTTCCGCGGCCGTCGCCGTTTCCTGTGCTTCTGTCAGATTCGCCTTGGCAACTTCGAGATTGGCTTCGGCTTCACGCACCGCCTGCTCGGCATCGGTGCTGTCGAGCCGGGCAAGCACCTGTCCGGCTTTGACTACATCGCCGACTTTAACGTTGACCGCCGTCAGCTTGGTATCATCCGAGGAAGTGAAGTTCAGATTGATCTCCTTGGACGCCTCCACTGTACCGGTAACCTCCAAAGTTTTGCTTACATCCCCGCGCTGCACCTGGACGGTCTGGTTCACAGGGGTCATGACCGGCTGTTCGTTCATTTTCAAATAGCCGTATACTCCTGCTGCAACAGCGATGACCACCACTATTCCCGAAATGATAAACGTTTTTTTCCTGCGTCTTCTTCTTAACCCGCTCAGCGGGTCCGCTATTGCCGATTCTGCCATCCGACTTTCCCCTCCATTATTTAAAAACAGCTTGTTTTTATTCCGTTATGAAATCCAAGGCTGATCCAATACTCGCTGTGCCTCGTCAATCTGCAGTACCAGGTCATCCAGCTTCCGCTGCGCCTGGTTAACACTTTGCTCCGCCTTTTTGACCTCCAGCCTGGTGATCAGGCCGCGTGCGTATTTTTTCTCGGCCAGCTTCAGCGCGTCCTGTGCTGTCACCAGGGTGGTCTGCTGCTGTTCATACTGGTCATGCAAATTTTGCAGATTGTAATAAGTGCTGCTGATGGATTCCGCGAGTTCCTTTTTACTTTGTGTCAGCGCCTGATTGGCTTCATCCACACTCATCTCGGTCAGCTCTAAATCTCCATCACTGTTATAGGAGAAGAACTTAAGATCCAGTTTAGCGGACCCCACATTCTGCTCCTTCTCCCATATGGTCGGATCCTCACTAATAATTTTTTGTGTGTATGCTTCCAGATCAGGCGCCTGCAGAGGCGTGTACACAGGGCGGTCAGTCAGGTTATAGACAGTATCCGTCTCCGCGCCAATGGCATGATTCAGAGACTCGCGTTCCTGCGCCAGTGCCGATTGCGCTGTTGCCAGCGCTTGCTCTGCCTCGATACGGGCTTGGACAACGGACTTGTTATCAGAAACAGAGATTTTGCCTTTCTCCGCCTTGGCAGCCGCCGCCTGCTCTTCCGAACGGGCAATTGCAAGCGACTCCTTCGCTTCTTCCACGCTGCTTTCCGCCGACAGCACTTTGTAATAAGTCTGCACCATGCTGTATGCGATCTGCTGTTTTACCGTATCGATATTTTTGGATGCTGCGACATACGACAGGTTGGATTGAGTATAGCTTTTCCATGCCGAAACAGCCTCTGAGTTTCCGGATCCATCCGTGGGAATGTATTCCAAGTTGTCGGCTGCATCTTCGAGAGAAATGCCGTTGCGTTTATATGTATTTAACGCTTGCTGCAGGCTGTAGCTATTTTCAATCCCGAGCTGAATCGCCTCCGCAAGCGTCAAGCTCGAATCATCCCTGTAGGTTGCCGCTGCCGCCGACACGGCTGAAGATGCGTCGGCAACAGAAGCCGAGGTGGCCGAGGTGGCTGAAGCCAGAGCTTCACTCGAATCGCCTGCCACAGCCGTCTCCGCATGGGCAGGAAGGGCATAAGCCGACAAAGTGCACAGCAGCACTGCTGCGGCTGCCTGCTTTTTCATAACCTCATCATCTCCTTTGTATTGCTCTTTCCCTAGCCATTTTAGAAATGGAATGTGTCAAACAGATGTCCAACTTAACAAAAAAAGGATGCCTCAATCCGTTCGGTTGAGACATCCTGTCTGTTACTCTTCTGTTTTATTGGTGCCGCACAGGAATACTCGAAAAACAGTTATCCCGCTGCCGCTTTGCTGCAGCACCAGATCACCGTCGAGGGAGCGGGCCATCATCCGGCTGAACGGCAGACCAATCCCCAGCCCCCGCACAAGATGCTTCTTGTCTTCCCCGCGATAAAATCTTTCAAAAATAAGCGCCTGCTCCGCCTGCGGAATACCGGCTCCCCAGTCGGTAACGTCTATTTGCGCCTTTCCGCTTTCCTCAGACAGGGAGACTTCAATTTTTGCCGGCTTCCGGACGGACGCCTGCTTGGCATTGTTCAGCAGGTTGTATAAAATTTGCTGCACCCGCAAAGGATCCGTATAAAGCAGGACCTCCCTGGAAGGCAGGAGCAGCCGAACGTCAACCTCACCGGCATCCTGGATCATCTGCCACTGCCGGACGAGCTCGTTCAGCAGTTCATTCAAGTGGGTCTGTTCCTTGTGAACCTTAACGTCCCCGGTGGCAAATGAGTTGAAATCGAGCAGGTCCTCCACCATGCTTTGCAGCCTGTTCGTTTCTTTACGGCAGATGGCGAGAAACTCCTTGGCCTCATCGCCTGTAACAATGTCCTCCTGCACAGCCTGAATCAATCCGCTGATGGAGGTGACGGGCGTTTTCAGCTCATGGGTCACGCCTGCCAGCAGCTCTGTTCTCATATGCTCCAGATGCTTTAAGCGGTCCGCCATTTCCTCAAACGAGGTCATCAGCTCGTAAAATTCGCGTTCCCTGACGTCCTTTTGCAGATTCACGTCATAATTGCCTGCGACAATTTGTTCCGCCGCTGCCGCCAGCACACCGATCGGATGGGACAGCTTGCGGGTCAGCAGATAAATGACAACCCAGCCCAGCAGCCCCAGACTGAGCAGCAGGATGGCCAGCATCTGCAGCTGCCAAGGATCGCCGACCAGAACCTTTTCCGGCTGCAGGATGATCACCCAGCCCAGAGTACTGCCATTGTACTGAATCTCTTTTTGCACAGCATAAAATTTCATTCCGGGCCGGGGGCCGGCAGCAATGATCTCCACCCTGTTGCTGGTTCCTGTAATACTCTCTACCTTCTCCAGCAATTCGTGCGGCAGCTCGGGAAAGCTTCCGGACAGGATCTGCTTGTCCTTATCCAGAATGAGAAATCTCGGGGCCTCTTTAAACGGAATCATTCTTCTCCTCCGCTCCACGTCCCTGAACAAATCCGGTCCAAGCTGCAGCTTTCCGTTCTCCCCCACAATCCGGTCCGCCGTCTCGGCGGCAAGCAACTCCATAAAATCAACCTGCTTTTGCTTCTCGTAATAACGTATAACGCCAAAGGATATAATGCCGATCGAAAGGAGACCAATACATAAAGTCAGCAGATAACGAGTGGTCCAATAACGAAGCAGCGAAGTTCTCTCTTTACGATTCCTGAACACTGAACTGATACCCCAATCCCCGTAATGTACGGATTTCGCCCTCTTCCGCCGGCCATGCCTCCAGCGTTTTCCGAATCCGCTTTACCGCTAAATCCACCGCCCGATCGCTGCCGTCATAGTCCATGCTCCATACCTGGTCCAGCAGATGGTTGCGGGTAAAGGTCTGATTCGGATGCTTGGCCAGAAATAACAGCAGCGCCAGATCTCTGGGTGTAAAATGCAGCTCTTCGTCCCTCAAATAAACCGAGTGAGCCATAAAATTCACCTTCAGGCTGCCGAAGCTGCGCTGGTCCTGATTCTGTGCGCCACTGCTGCGTCTCAGCACGGTCCGGACTCTCGCAACGACCTCTTCGCCGACAAAAGGCTTTGTTATATAATCATCCGCTCCAAGATCCAAGCCCTTCAGCTTATGATCCGTCTGCCCCAGCGCCGTAAGCATGATGACCGGGCACTGGCTGTGCCTGCGGATTTCCTCAAGCAGAAACCACCCGTCATGATCCGGAAGCATGACATCCAGCAATATTAGGGCCGGTTTGAGCATTTGCGCCTTATTTAGCCCTTCTCTGCCTGTAAAAGCCTGCTCGACACGGTAACCCGCTTTTTCAAGATATGCCTTTAATACCCGCGAAATGGAGGGCTCGTCCTCCACCACCAAAATGACTTCCATCGCTTTAATCACTCCAAGTTCTGCCTGCCTTCGATATCGAACATTATACTCTATGGCGCTTCATAGCTTCAAAGCTTATTGGGCATATCAGGTTATCGCACCAGATTCGGGCTGTTCTGCATCACTTCAAGCTCTAAAAAAAGCGAGTATTGGTGGTCGGATTTCCACCAATACTCGCTCTTTTTTTCATACATGCCGTTAAGTAGGGGAATGCACGGAGCATCTCTCAGTGCTCGTTCACCGGTTAAGCAGGCTGCCCACATAACGCAGCAGATCGTTGGCGCTGGCCGCTGTATAGCCATGCTCCTCCACGAGTCTGTTGATGACTTCATTCATACGCTTCAACTGGGTTGCATCTGGAGTTTTGGTGGAGGTCGTGATCTTGACAATGTCCTTCAGATCAGCGAACAGCTTCTTCTCAATGGCCTCGCGCAGCCTGTCGTGATTATGGTATTCGAATTTTTTCCCCTTGCGCGAGTAGGTCGAAATCCGGATCAGAATCTCCTCACGGAACGCTTTTTTGGCGTTTTCGGATACACCGATCTGCTCCTCAATGGAGCGCATCAGCCGCTCGTCGGGATCCATCTCCTCATCTGTAAGAGGATCGCGGATTTTCGTCCAGTTGCAGAAGGCCTCGATATTATCCAGATAGTTCTCAAACAACGTTCTGGCCGATTCCTCGAAAGAGTAAACAAACGCCTTCTGCACTTCTTTTTTGGCCAGCTCATCGTATTCCTTGCGCGCGATGGAGATGAAGTTCAGATAACGCTCCCTCTCCTCCTTCGTAATGGAGGCGTGCTGATCCAGTCCATCCTTGATGGCCCGTAAAATATCGAGCGCGTTGATGCATTCCAGATCCTGTTTGATCAGGGCACTGGATATCCGGTTAATAACGTAGCGCGGATCGACACCGGACATGCCCTCCTCCAGAAATTCGTTCTGCATTTCCTTCAGGTCGGCGTCCTTGTAGCCCTCGACTTCCTGACCGTCATACATACGCATTTTTTTGACCAGATCCATGCCCTGCTTTTTGCTTTCTTTAAGGCGTGTCAATATGGAAAAGATCGCAGCCGCCCTGAGCGCATGCGGTGCGATGTGCACATGCTTCATATCGCTTTGCTGAATGAGCTTGTGGTAAATCTTCTCCTCTTCCGAGACCTTCAGGTTGTATGGAACAGGCATGACGATCATCCGGGACTGCAGGGCCTCGTTTTTCTTATTCGCGATGAACGATTTATATTCCGCCTCATTCGTGTGCGCAATGATAAGCTCATCGGCGCTGATCAGTGCGAACCGCCCTGCCTTGAAGTTGCCCTCCTGCGTCAGGGACAGCAGGTTCCACAGAAATTTCTCGTCACATTTGAGCATCTCCTGGAACTCCATCAGCCCGCGGTTTGCTTTGTTTAACTCCCCGTCAAAACGATAGGCGCGCGGGTCGGATTCCGAGCCGTACTCCGTAATGGTGGAAAAGTCGATGCTGCCCGTAAGATCCGCAATGTCCTGGGATTTAGGGTCTGAGGGGCTGAATGTTCCGATGCCGACGCGATTGTCCTCGGAAATGAGCACTCTGCTGACCTTTACGTTCTCAATATTGCCGTCATATTCCGTCCGCAGCCTCATTTGGCAGGAGGGGCACAGATTACCCTCGATACGGACTCCCAATTCTTTCTCCACCTCGGGGCGCAGCTCATGCGGAATCAGATGCAGCGGCTCTTCGTGCATGGGGCAGCCGTCTATGGCATAGACAGCACCTTGATCGGTACGGGAAAACTGCTCAAGCCCGCGTTTCAGCAATGTAACAAGTGTTGATTTGCCGCCGCTGACCGGTCCCATAAGCAGTAAAATACGCTTGCGCACATCCAGCCGCTTGGCCGCGGAATGAAAATATTCTTCCACCAGCTTCTCGACGGCTCTGTCCAGACCGAAAAGCTCTTGTTCAAAAAACTTATATCGCTTGTAAGGTCCGGTGCTGTCCACCCCATAGGATTTAATCATTTCATATACCCGGGCATGGGCGGTCATCGCAGGAGTGGGGTCCTTGCTGAGAATTTCGATATAATCCCGAAAAGTGCCGGTCCAGGCGAGCCGTTCGCTCTCCGCCTGGTATTGCGCAACTCGCTCAAAAATCTTCATGTCGTACCTCCCATGGCTTCCTTAATCATGTTCCCGACAACCGGGCTGCAAGTTCGACCCATTTTTAAGACAAAAGTGTAATACATACGTATGCACCCGGACGGTAATGTTGACCTTTTTTTTGCCTGTCACATCCGATTATAAAACAGCTGCGATAGGAACATAGGCTCCTATGCTATAATGAACCATTAGTAGACAGTATCAAAGGAGCGGACAGAAATGGCAGTCAGGCTGGAAACGGAATTATATGCGCCCGTTAAAGCTTTTTTCGAAGCCAGGGGATATGAGATCAAGGGCGAGGTAAGAAACTGCGATCTGGTAGGGGTGAAGGAGGGCCAGCAGGAGCCGCTGATTGTTGAGATGAAAAAAACGTTTAACCTTGCCCTGCTGCTGCAGGGCATTCAGCGATTGAAGCTGAGCAGCGAAGTATATGTTGCCGTGGAGCGGAACCGTAGCAAAAAAGGGGCGGTGAACCAGCGCTGGAACGAGCTTGTAGATTTGTGCCGCAGGCTCGGCATCGGGCTGATCACGGTAACGCACTATAAAACAAAACCTCCGCTGGTGGAGGTGCTGTGTGTCCCCAATGCAGCGGCCGTGAAGCCCGCCCCCAGAATCGGTTCCCGCCGGGACCGATTGCTGCGGGAGTTCAACGCACGAAGCGGGGACTATAATGTGGGCGGCAGCAGCCGGCAAAAGCTCGTCACCGCTTATCGTGAAAAGGCGCTGCGTGTCGCGGCTGCCCTGGCTGCGCTGGGGGAAGCCTCTCCCGCCCAGCTTGCCCGGGCCTCAGCCGTCAGCAGCGCCGCGTCCGTTTTGCAGCAGAATTATTATGGCTGGTTCCGGCGCATCGTGCGCGGGAGATATGCACTGACACCTTTCGGGGAAGCAGCGCTTACGGAGTATGCCGCTGTCCTTAAGGAGCATGCGGTGGCGGTGGACTGGCAGACCGCTGACCGGGTCGCGGAATCAGCTGCGGGGATGTCCGGTGAGGTCCCGGATCAGGCGGATTAAACGAAGCGGACATCCGTTTAACTGCGCGCAGTGAACTCCGCGATCGTCTCCCCGATCAGATTCATGCCCAGGAAGAGCTCGTCGCGTCCGGGATGGCTGAAATTCAGGCGGATATACGACGCCCCTTCTTTGCCGGCTGTACATAACCCACCCGGCAAAAAAGCCACCCCCTTCGGCAGCGCCGCTTTCAGCAGGATGGCGCTGTCCAGCCCCTCGGGCAGCCGGGCCCACACATACATGCCTCCCTCCGGCACACGCCAGGTCACCTCTTTCCACAGCGGCCGCTTGAGCAGCTCCAGCATCAGCTTCAGCCTGGTCGCATATTCCTTGTTCAGCAGGGCAAGATGATCGTGCCAGCTAAAGGGGGGACCTGCGAGCAGACGGTGCAGCAGCCTTTGATTCATCGTACTGGACTGCGTGTCAGCCAACTGCTTCAACACCGTCATTCCTTCAATGACAGGAGCCGCTCCTGCTGCCCAGCCTGTTCTTAAAGCGGGAGCTATCGTTTTGCTGAATGAGCCGATATAGAGCACCTGCCCCCCTCGTCCTCCATCATCCAACGCAAATAAAGAGGGGAGATGCACTTCCCCTCTCTTAAGATTCAAATCAAGCTCCCCGTAGGAATCGTCCTCCACAAAGAGCACGCTATAGCGCCGGCACAGCTCAAGCACATCCTGCCGGCGTCCCAAATCCCAAACCCCCCCTGTGGGATTGGAAAAGGTGGGTGCGGCGAAAAGCAGCTTCGGACGATGAAGCTTCATCTGCTGCTCCAGGTTATGAATGAGCAGCCCGTTTCCATCGGAGACAGTCGGAATCACCCTGGCTCCCTGCATCGATAACACCTGAAGACAGCCGGGAGATGTAGGATTTTCCACCAGCACCGAATCGCCTTCATCCACCATGAGCCGTACCACCAAATCGATAGCCTGTTGGGTTCCGGTCGTCAGCAGCACCTGTGAAGGAACTATCATTGCGTTCTTTCTATTTTCCCACTCGGCTATAAGCCACTCCCGCAAGGGCCTGAAGCCCTCGGGCTCACCATATTGGAGCACGTCGGGCCCAGACGCCAGCACGTCCTGAGCAGCCTCCTCAAGCAGCTTGACGGGAAAAAGCTCCTGCGCAGGAAGCTCCTCGGCAAGAGATATGAACGAGTTCAAACGCGCATTCTCCCTGATCTGGCGCAGGGGAGACGATAAAAGTGATACTGTGCGTGATGCAAAGGAATAACGCATACAGAACCTCCTCGCCTTCATCCGTCGCTTCCCCATCCGGACATACTCCCATGAACGAAGCCGGAAGGAACTGCTACAGCATATTCGGTTTGTTCACCGAGTATACCCGGTGCTTAAGCGTATAACTGCTTGTTCTGACGCGCATAAAGCGCATAATGTTCAATCGCCTGCGCACGGCTGGAAACGCCGAGCTTCGCGTAAATTTTGCGCAGATAATTGTCAATCGAGCGACGGCTCACTTCAATTTCAAGCGCGATTTTGTCGTATGTAATCCCCTGAACAATGCGTTCCATAATAAACACTTCTGTCTCCGTAAGCTCATCAAATGGCTCATGCGGCACTAAAGGCATATTAGGCCAGCTTCCGCTGCGTACCCAGTCGAGGGGCACGGACACAATTCCTTCCCTTAAACCGTTAATTAAATGAATAAGCTGACTCGTTGAGGCCTGCTTCGACAGCATGCCGCTGGCTCCCAGGGAAGTTACCTGCTGAAACAGAGCCACGCTGTCTTCATCGGTCATTACTACGATATGGCTATCCGGAGAAATGTTCTTCATTTCTGTCAGAAACGGTTCGACCGTCCCCTCCGGCAATTTATAATCTATCAATACCAGATCCGGCTGAATCGAGCGAACCAGTTCAAGCGCTTCCGTCCCGGTGGAAGACATACCTCTTACGAGCAGGTCCTGCTGATCCTCAAGAATCAGCTTGGTCCCCAGCATACTCGTCGGATGAATATCAACAAGCACAACCTGCCACACTTTCCTCATTTCCGAACCTCCCGTTGTTTTCACAAAAAACGACATCCTTCCCCTTTAAATCTGCCTGCCGTGCGCTAGCTGTTTTTTAGGTGAAGTTTTAAATAATAATTGTATATTTTCCCATAAATAAACCAGTTTTTCTCACGCAGAGCAGGCTATCTAGTAAATTTTGCGTTAGTTTTGTCCGGTTTGAGAACCTTTTCAAGGAAATAATAGCGTAGTCCTTCCCCAGCTTGCAATTCATTTTTAGCATTTAAAAGTGGAAACTATTACACTTTTGCGTAAATTATAGGCCCATGATAGAATGGGTTTGGAAAAATGAACAAACTTGCGGGAGTGATTCAATTGCAACCTACGATCGAGTCGGCTGTCGAAGCATCAGAGCGACGCCCCACCCAAACGAAGGGTCCTTCCGTCAAAGCTTTTCTCATACTCTGGTTGCTTGTCATTGCCCTGGGCATTACTGCAACCTACCTGTACAGCAACCATCTGAAGCAGCAAGTGGTACTCCAGGTTCAAAGTCATACCGACAGCCAAATGGCGTCGTTAAAGGCCGATTATGAACAAAAGCTTGACGTGATATCCAAAGAGATGGCCGAATTGCAGAGCAAGGTGGACTCGTTTAACGAGCTTCTTACCTTCACGAAGGACAACGCCAGCAGCAAAACGGATAACAGCAACAAACTCTACACCCAGCTCAGCGAGGTACAGAAACAGCTCGACAAGCTGGAGAAGCAGATGGACTTGTTAAAATGAGCAACCTTGAAGTCAAACAGATCAACCGTTTCTTTATGATGGCTCTTGCCCCCTTTATCGGGCTGCTGCTGGGACTGCTGCTGTTCAATCGTCCCGTTCCCGCCACATCTCCGTCTGCAGATTACACACCTGACCGCAGCTTGACTGCCGAGAGCGAATCGGTGCTGCAGAAGCTGGATGAAGCAGAGCTGTTAGCTGAAAGCACCATATCCAAGATTCAAAAGACTGCGGCGCTGTACAAGCAAACGACCGGCGTAATGAGGGATATCGAGAAGACCGCCACAGCCCAGTCTGCGAGACCCGGCATCATTTATAACCGCCGCATTACGGCCAAGCTGGGAATCCCTTTTCAAACCATTAACAGTGATCGGATCACCATTGAGCTCTATAAAGTAAACCCTGGCGTTTACCATGGGTATGCCATGAAGGTCAAGCTTAAGGATCCGTCGGCTATGCAAATGTCTCTTGGCAGCGGACAGCCCGGTTCTGCGGAAACCACGTTGAGGGCCGTGCAGCGGACAGGCGCCGCAGCCGGTATCAATGCCGGCGGTTTCGCCGACAGTGGAGGCAGACGCTACCCCTTGAGCACGACGGTTCTGGACGGCAAATACATCAATGGCTTTCAGGCCAGCTACAAGGATTTGGCCTTTGTCGGATTGAATGAGAACGGAAAGCTGATCGGCGGCAAATTTTTCAGCCAAAGCGCGTTGGACAAGCTCAAGCCTGTTTTTGGCGCCACATTTGTCCCCGTTCTTCTCCAAAACGGACAGAAGGTTGCCATCCCGAGCAAGTGGCAGGTATCCCCCGCAAGGGCACCGCGTACCGTTATCGGCAATTACAAGGATGACCAGCTGCTTATAATCGTGGTTGAGGGCTATAACGAGAACGGAAGCTCCGGCGCCACTCTGCAGGAATTGCAGAACAAAATGTACGTTCTCGGCATTCAGAATGCCTACAATCTTGACGGAGGCGGCTCCTCATCACTCGTAGTGGGCGGCCGGGTCATCAATAAACCGTCAGACGGGAACCTTCGGCCAGTACCCACCCATTTTCTGTTCTACAAGTAACGGTTAATGGATATGTTTTGATTTCAAGCCTTAAAAATTTTATGAAAAGAGCATCACGTGTGGACCACATCGCGATGCTCTTTGTCATAGTGTCAGGCGTGTCTTGGCAGTTGGGTCATTTCGGACATGCACTGACCGCAGATGTAGCGCTCCTTAAACTCAGCCACATCCTCCATTGAACCGCAAAATACACACTTCGGACGGTAACGCTCCAGAATGATATGATCGCCCTGCACCAAAATTTCGACAGGATCTCCCTCATTCATCTGGTATCTTTTTCTCAACGATTTGGGCAAAACGATTCTACCCAGCTGATCCACTTTTCGGACAACGCCAGCAGGTTTCATATGTTTCATACACCTCTCTGTTTCTGAAATACTATGTATATGGTTTCCACACAATTGTTACATTCGCCATTTTTGTGTCGAATCCTGCTGTACATAGCGGATTTTGTTATGTTCTTTCATCAGCCTATCAAAAGCATAAATACGAAAGAATTTGTACGCCCTACATATTTTATCGTCTGTAAAAGCCTGTATCATTAGAACTAAACGAAAATTAAATTTTCAGCCGTTTTTCATTTCATTTCAATCCCGGAAAATCCAGCTGTCTCAATGCTTCATACACGATGATAGCTGCAGAGTTGGACAGGTTAAGCGACCGTACATCACCAGTCATAGGCATACGCATACATGTATTTTTATTGGCATTGATTAACTCTTCAGGTAGGCCTTTAGTCTCCTTGCCGAATACTAAAAAATCATGATCACGAAAGAAAAAATCGGTATATTTTTTGTCTGCTTTTGTAGTTGCATAGAAAAAACGGCTGTCAGGATACAACTGCTGAACCTCTGCAAATGAATCGTGATAATGGATATTCACTGCATGCCAGTAATCCAATCCGGCGCGTTTTAAGGTAGCGTCATCCGTTCTGAAGCCAAGCGGTCTGACCAGGTGCAAATGTGTGCCCGTCGCGGCACAGGTTCTCGCTATATTGCCCGTATTGGCCGGAATCTCCGGCTCTACCAGTACGATGTGTAATGGCATATGAATACACCTCCATGTGCATGTAAAAAGGGGGTCCCAAAAGGTCCATTTGACCGGGGCTCCCCTTCTAATATTCCCTTAATAAGCTGAACAGATCATTAACCGTGCTGCTTCTGGAATGTGTCCATAAAATCAGCCAGGGCTTTGCAGCTTTCGTAAGGAACCGCATTGTAGATGGAAGCTCTGAGTCCTCCCACGCTGCGATGACCTTTTAGCCCGACAAAACCTTCCTTCTCGGATTCCTTCACGAACAATTTCTCCAGCTCTTCAGAAGCCAGTCTGAACGTAACGTTCATCAAAGAGCGGTCCTTAGGCTCTGCACAGCCTCTGTAAAAGCCTCCGCTTTGATCTATACGATCATACAGCAGCGATGCCTTGTCGCCGTTCATTTGCCCGAGCGCATTCAACCCGCCCTCCTCTTCAATCCAGCGCAGCACCTCATTCACCATATAAACGGAAAAGGACGGCGGGGTATTGTAAAGGGAGTTATTCTTTAAAAATGTACTGTAACGGAGCATGGTCGGGATATTCTCCGCCTGCCCGGCCAGCAGTTCTTCCTTGGCAATGACGACCGTAACGCCTGATGGACCGAGATTCTTCTGAGCGCCGGCGTAAATCATATCGAATCTGCCGATATCGACCGGACGGCAAAGAATATCACTCGACATATCGGCAATGAGCGGCACTCGACCCGTTTCCGGGTATTTCTGATACTGCACGCCTTCAATGGTTTCGTTTGACGTAATATGAAGGTATGCCGTATGTTCAGGAAGCTCAAGGTGATCCAGATCAGGAATCTTCATATACTGATCTTCCTTGGAGGAAGCCGCGATATGCGTCTCACCAAACAGCTTGGCTTCTTTCAGAGCTTTATCGGCCCAGCTGCCTGTCATCACATAGCTGCCCACCGTTCCCTGCTTCAAGAAGTTCATGGGAATCATGGCGAACTGAGTGCTTGCTCCTCCCTGCAGGAAAAGCACTTTATAGCCTTCCGGGTTGCCCAACAGGCGAAGCAGCCGTTCCTGGGCTTCATTGTGCACCGATTCGTACACGGCCCCTCTGTGTGACATTTCCATAATGGACATTCCCGTTTCGCGGAAATCGACAAACTCGGCCTGTGCCCGCTCCAACACCTTCAAAGGCAGCGCAGCAGGACCTGCGTTAAAATTATAGGCTCTCTTGTTCAAACCTTCCCCCGTCCTTTCGTCTGCATAAGGCACTAAAACATCACATGCCGTGTTAAGTTTCGGTATTATGGACCTGTTTGCTGCGGTAAAGCAGCGCAAATATTAACGCTATAATAGCAGCATTCAACAGGCTGTTCAAGAGCAAGAAGTCACTTTTTTGTGAAACTGTTCACTATAGTTATTCGCCTTTTGATATCTCAATTAAAAAGTCCCCCGGCAAACGGGGGACCAGTGTATGAGTACAATTTTAGCAGTCGAAGTAAAGGCTGAATTCATGCGGATGAACGCGAATGGCAACATCCTTGGCTTCGCTACGCTTGAACTGGATGTAATTGTCGATAAAGTCTTTTGTGAATACTCCGCCCTCTGTAAGGAACTCGCAATCAGCTTCCAGAGCATCCAGAGCTTCATCCAGCGTTCCAGGAACACTGCGGATTTTCGCTTTCTCGGCATCGGACAGCTCATAGATATTTGTATCCAGAGGACCGTAGCCCAGTTCAATCGGGTTCAGCTTGCGCTTGATGCCGTCCAGACCAGCCATCAGCATAGCTGCGAATGCCAGGTAAGGGTTAGCTGTGGAGTCCGGCGTGCGGAACTCGATACGGCAGCCTTTAGGAGTTACTGCAGCAACCGGAATACGTACCGCAGCGGAACGATTACCTTTGGAGAACACCAGGTTCACCGGTGCTTCATAACCAGGCACCAGGCGTTTGAAAGAGTTGGTGCTTGGGTTGGTCAGAGCGATCAGCGCCGGAGCATGGTACAGGATACCGCCGATGTAGTGCAACGCCATTTCGCTCAGGTTGGCGTATGCGCCCTTTTCATAGAACAAAGGAGAATCGCCGTTGAAGATGGATTGGTGAACGTGCATCCCGCTTCCGTTGTCTCCAAACAGCGGTTTTGGCATAAATGTTGCCACTTTGCCGTATTGGCGGGCAGTGTTGTGAACGATATATTTGTAGACCAGCAGATTGTCTGCTGTTTTCTTCAATGTGTCAAAACGGAAGTTGATTTCCGCCTGGCCAGCCGTTGCAACCTCATGGTGATGACGCTCGATCACGAGGCCGGCTTCTTCAAGCAGACGGCACATTTCACTGCGGATATCCTGCTGCGTATCCACTGGCGCAACGGGAACGTAACCACCTTTAACGCCTATTTTGAAGCCAAGGTTGCCGCCTTCTTCTTTACGGTTTGTGTTCCATGCAGCTTCTTCGGAATCTACTACGTAAGAAGAGGTGTTCATGCCGCTCTCATAACGCACATCGTCGAAAATGAAGAACTCGGACTCAGGCGCGAAGAACGCAGCCGTGCCCACGCCGCTTTGCTGCAGGTACTCTTCAGCTTTAACCGCAATGCCGCGAGGGTCGCGATCGTATTTTTCGCCGTCAGGCGTAACGATATTACACATCACGTTCAGTGTCGGATGTTGTGTGAATGGGTCTACGTAACAAGCTTCCGGATCAGGCATCATAACCATGTCGGATTCTTCGATACCGCGGTAGCCGGGAATGGAAGATCCGTCGAAAGCCACACCATTTACAAAGGTCTCTTCATCTACTGCAGAAGCCGGAAGCGAAATATGATGCGTGCGACCGGAGAGGTCAACAAAACGGAAGTCCACCCACTCAATATTGTTTTCCTGGATCGTTTTTAAAACATTTTCAACGGACATGTCTTCTTCCTCCCAATTTTCCCGAACATTAAACAAATTCCACGCAAGCAATGTTCATGAACTAATTATTTTTTCTGTCGTCATTATAAAGCTCAAATGTGACATGGGTCAAGAGCTATGTCAGGTATTTTTTAAACGCATGTCAGCTATGCTCACGCTTTTGACACAGCTTCCGGATGCGAAAAACGCCCAAAATACGCCGTATTCAGGCGTAATCGGGCGTATTTTGCTTTTTCACAGTATCACTTTTATGCATTAACGCTGGAAGGAAATAACTCCAATGGTTTTTTGTCCGTTGAAAATGTTTTGCCTACGATGGGGGCAAGCTTCTCCAGATCCTGCAAGAGACCCGCGAACTGGTCGGGGAACAACGACTGAACACCGTCTCCTGTCATGGAATTGTCCGGATCGGTGTGCATTTCTATGATCAAGCCGTCCGCTCCTGCCGCCACCGATGCCTTGGCCATGGGCTCGACCAGCTCCCTGCGGCCCGTGCCGTGGCTCGGGTCAGAAATGACCGGCAGATGGCTGAGCTGCTGCAGCACCGGAATAGCCGACAGATCCAAAGTGTTGCGGGTGTAGGTTTCAAAAGTTCGGATTCCGCGCTCGCACAGCATGACATCTGGATTGCCACCGGCAAGAATATATTCGGCAGCATTCAGAAACTCATCATAAGTGGCGCTGAAGCCGCGTTTAAGCAGAACCGGCTTGCCGCACGTGCCAAGCTTGCGCAGCAGGTCAAAATTCTGCATGTTGCGGGTGCCGACCTGCAGAATATCGGCGTATTCCGCACAGATATCGACGTACTCGGGAGTCATAACCTCCGTGATGGTCAGCAGGCCGTGCTTTTCGCCCGCCTCAGCCATCATAATAAGGCCCTCTACACCGATGCCCTGGAAGCTGTAGGGACCGGTCCGCGGCTTGAATGCCCCTCCGCGCAGCACCTGTCCGCCCGCCGCCTTGACCAGCCCGGCAATCTCATCAATCTGCTCCGCCGACTCCACGGCACAAGGTCCGCCCATGACCACCAGATCGCCGCCGCCAATATTTACGCCCTTGATGGAGATCACTGTATCGTCAGGATGGAAATCCCGGCTTGCCAGCTTGTAGGATTTCGAAATTTTGACGACATTTTCGACTCCCTTCATCTGTCTCAAATGCTCAGCCAGCTTCGGAGCCACGCTGCCGATCAAGCCGATAACGGTCCGATCGGCTCCACGGGATACATGAGCCTGCAGTCCTTCCTTTTCAATCACTTCCACGATGTCCTGAATTTGCTCCGCCGGAGTATTCTTGCCTGCGATAACGATCATATGATCCCATCCCTTCAAAATTGGGTAATTTATATATTTTTACACTTAAACGCTTGTTCGCTTTTAAGCTTTTATCCATTAAAGCAATCATATCAGATTAACCGCTTCTTCGTCAATTTCTTTCTGGGAAACGTTACAAACACAAAAAAGCGGAAGAACAGTCTGTGCTGTTTCTCCGCTTTGATTACTACGCTTCGTCAGGATAAGCTCTTGCTCTTCTCCCTTACCGGCGGCAAAATTTTGCGTTTATCGATCGTGCGTTTGATCTCCCATGTCTCCGGTTTTTCCGGGTCATACTGCTCAAGATACTGGATGACTTCCTTCGTGATCAGGGTAGGGGTTGAGGCGCCGGACGTAACACCAACCTTCGAGACCCCTTCGAGCCATTCGCGCTTCAACTCCGTTATATCAGCTATGCGGTAAGCCTTAACCCCGGCAATTTCCTCAGCGACCTGTGCAAGCCGGTTCGAGTTGTTGCTGCGCGGATCACCGACTACAATAACAAGATCCGTCTGTCCCGCTTGCTCGGCTACAGCCTCCTGGCGCACTTGAGTAGCCAGGCAGATTTCATTATGAACTTCGGCTCCAGGGAATTTCTCCAGCAGCTTTTTCATAATATGCTTGATGTCCCATTGGCTCATCGTCGTCTGATTCGTAATAATAATGCGCTCGGACTTCACATTCAGGCCGGCAATCTCCTCTTCGCGCTCAATTAAGTGCACATGGTCGGGAGCAATTCCGATCGCGCCTTCGGGCTCGGGATGCCCTTTTTTACCGATATAAATGATCTCGTATCCATCAGTTGTCTTGTCCCGGATCAGGTCATGGGTCTTGGTCACATCAGGACAGGTAGCGTCCACCGTGGTGAGCCCCTTCTCTCTTGCAAGCTTCCTTACCTCGGGAGATACGCCATGGGCCGTGAAAATAACGGTACCGCTGTCCACCTTCTGCAAAATCTCCATCCGGTTGGGTCCGTCCAGCGTAATGATGCCTTCCTCTTCAAACGATTGGGTGACATGACTGTTGTGCACAATCATGCCGAGTATATAAATAGGCCGCGGGAGGTCCAGGTTTTTGGCCGCCTGCCGGGCCATCACCATGGCGTCCACTACTCCGTAGCAGTATCCGCGCGGCGAAATTTTCAGTACTTCCAATTTTAGCACCTGCTTTCTGTAAGCCGGAATGTGATAGGGCCATCCCTTATTATACCTTATTCAAGAGGCGCGGAAAAGCTCACAGGCAGCCAGATGACAAAGGTCGTCCCTTCACCGCGGCGGGTAACAACCTCCACCGAGCCCTGATGCTCGTCAATAATCCATTTGGCAATGGACAGCCCGAGTCCGATTCCTTCCGTTACACCGCGGGACTCGTCGGCCCGGTAGAAGCGTTCGAAGATGTGCGGCACTTCATCTTTATCCATACCGATGCCCGTGTCGCTGATCCGCAGCCCGACCTGGCCCTGATACAAAATCGCGTCCAAGCGCACACTTCCTTCGGGAGTGTATTTAAAGGCATTTTCGATAAAAATAAACAGCATTTGCTGCAGATAATCCTTGTTCCCCTCCATGTAAATCCCGTTCAGGAATGAAAAATCCCCCACGATCCAATCCGCGTTTCGCTCTAAAAACTGCGCACGCCGCGCCACTTCCGTCACGAGTGGCTGCAGGGCGGTCGGCATCTTTTCGAAGGTCTGCCCCGTATCGGCTCTAGCCAGCGACAGCATGTCGCTGATCAGTCTGCTCATGCGTTTTCCCTCGTCCGCCATATCTTCAATGGCCTCTATAGACAACTTGCGGATCGTCCGTTCGTCCATATCCGGTCTTTCTTCCGGCTGGGCGGTCCAAAGCTTTTGCAGGAAATCCACATTGCCGCGCAGCGTGGTCAGCGGCGTGCGCAGCTCATGGGAAGCATCCGCCACGAAGCGGCGCTGGGCGGCATAGGCATCCTCAAGCTCCTTGTAAAATACCTCCGTACGCCCGAGCATTTTGTTGACCGTTGCGATCAGCTGGCCAATCTCGTCAGGCGGGCCATCGTATTCAATCCGGACACTTAAATCGTCCCCGGACTGAATCTGATTGGCGCCCTCTATAACCTTGACGAGCGGGCTCATGGACTTACGGGCCAGGAAGAGCCCGGAGGTTGCCGCCGCAATCAAGGCGACGAGCGAGCCGTACACCATTACATTCTCCAGCCTATGCAGCAGTTTGTCCTGGGAGTTGGTCAGCTGCGCAACCTGCAGCAGCCCGACCACCTGATTGTTGTCCTCAAGGATCAGAGGCTGGTAAAAAACCAGAAATGAGTTCCCGCTTTCGCTTACTTTCTTGAAGCCCTTGCTGGTATATGCCCCCTCCGGTGTCGACGGGACGGGCAGCTGGATACCTTGAAGATTGTCGGACGACTTCAGCACGCCCAGGGTATAGTTGTAAATCTGAACATAGACCTCCGAATCGTCCAGCCTTCTACTGTCCAAGTTAAAATCGAGCTTGGGCTCGGTGCCCCCGAAAAAATCACCGTTGATCGTCACCTTCAATTGCTGCCGGATACGCAGCGCTTGCTGCTGCACCGAGCTTTTCAATTCACTGTAGGTTGAATAATATACAAGCCCGTAAATGGCAACACCGAATATAACAAGCACGATGGCCAATATACTTGAATACCAGGCTGTCAACCGCCATCGTATGGACATATTATGAGTCACCTCTCAAGATGTAGCCTGCCCCCCGTATCGTCTGAATCAAGCGTTTGCCTCCATGCTCCTCGGTCTTCTGCCGCAGCATCGCAATGTAAACCTCCAGCACATTGGATTCACCGCTGTAATCGTAACCCCAAATTTTATCCATAATAAGATCCCTGGAGAGCACCCTTTTTGGGTTTTGCATAAACAGGTTCAGAAGCTCAAATTCCTTGGCTGTCAACTCCAGCCGCTGCCCCCCGCGGATCACCTCCCGCGAATCATTGTCCAGCATAAGATCCTCGAATACCAGCTTCTGCCCGCCACCTTCATGGTGTTCAGTCTTCCGCCGCAGCAGCGCCCGTACCCGGGCCAGCAGCTCCTCAAGGGCAAAGGGCTTTACCAGGTAATCATCAGCGCCGATATCCAATCCCTTGACACGATTCTCCACCTCATCCTTGGCAGTCAGCATCAGTATGGGTACGGTACTTCCTGCAGCTCTTAACCTGCGGCATACCTCGAACCCGTCAACCTGGGGCATCATGACATCAAGCACCACGACATCGGGCTCGTCGATCAGGAGCTGGTTCAATCCTTCCGCACCGTTGGCAGCAGTTGTTACTTCATATCCTTCAAACGCCAGACCTCTGCGCAGCATAGATACAATTTTTTCGTCATCATCAATGATGAGTACTTTGGAACGCATTGCCGGATCTACCCCTTTATCTTCTATTTTTCTTATTGTAACAGGAGCATTCTACCTAAATCCAACAGACCACCACAAGAAAAAAAGAGCGAAAGGAATATCCTTCCGCTCCGCTGTTTGCCTAATTACTGGCCGCTGTTTTGATCCAGCTGTGATTGGAAATCGTTTTTGTTGCCGATTTTCACAGTCAAATCCATTTTTTGTCCATTGCGTTCAATGTTCAAGGTAATGCTGCTTCCAACCTTCTGAGACTGGATAAAATCGATCAATTCCTGTGCTGTCGCATATTTCTTGCCATTTGCACCAATGATTATATCGTAAGGGCGAAGATCTGCGGCATACGCAGGAGATTTGTATACGACCTCACCAACGACAGAACCTTCTTTGAGTGAAGTCCCCATCTGACTTGCCACCTGTGACGTCAGATCAATCAGGCTGGCACCGATGAACGGCACAGGCTCTTTCGGAATTTCCTGATTATTTTTCAACTGATCCAGTACGTTCTTGATCGTATTGGACGGGATTGCGAAGCCGATACCTTGAGCATCCGCACTTACCGCCACGTTCATGCCGATCACCTGACCGTTTAGATTAAGCAGCGGCCCGCCGGAGTTGCCAGGGTTGATGGAGGCGTCCGTCTGAATCAGATTTTTATACTCGTTAGGCTGTCCTGTGCTTTCATCATTGATCGTAATCGTACGGCCCTTCGCGCTTAATACGCCGGCAGTAACCGTATGCTCAAAACCTTCTGGGTTGCCGATCGCTACCATCCATTCGCCTACCTGGGCTTGATCTGAATCCCCCAGGGAAACGGTCGGGAATTCATTCCCTTCAATTTTGAGAACGGCCAGGTCCAGATCGGCGCTTTTGCCAAGCACCTTTGCCTCATAGGGCTTGTTTGTGCCTTCGACAGTAACCTGTACGACATCCGCTCCCTCAATAACATGGTTGTTGGTCAGGATGTAGCCGGATTTGTCAAAAATGAAGCCGGAACCGATGCCCAGCGGCTGCAGCTGTCCGCTTTGACTGCCGCTGTTGTTCGAGCTTCTGTTCCCGAAGGAATCGCCGAAGAAATATTGAAACAGCGGATCATCGAACTGGCTGTTGCGACGGCTGCTGCTCGATTGACGAGCCAAAGTCTCGATTTTGACGACTGCGGGGCTGGCCGTTTTTACAACAGACTGAACGTCAGCCGTACCTGCAGGCATAACTGCGGGAATGGCATTGGAGCTGCTGCTGTTGCTGCTTGAGCTTGAAGCGCTTTGCGAGCTGGTTGAAACAGACGCGGATTCAGCCACACCGCCGGTGAACAGATTCATGCGGTCAGCCGTATACATCAGCACTGTAATGACCAGCATGCCTGCCACAAATGACAGAAACGCAGTTTTAAAAACGGACTTGGGCTTCTTCTGTTTAAATTGCCAATTGCCTTCCTGACGATTTCGGTTTGAATAATCCTGTGAAGCGCTGCTGTACAGTTTCGGTACAGGTTTGACCGGAGTCGGCTCCGTAACCTCGACCTCAGTGCGCTCCTGCATACCGTTATTTGTGTGTTTATCTTCAGCATTCATGGATGAAAACGGGCCATAAGAATAATAATAGGAAGAATCATTGCCTTCCGGCTGCCGTGCGGTTTCATTATTCCGTTCAGGCTCATCCTCTTCACGACGACCGGTATTATTGTTTTTGTTGAACTCATCCATCATGTATCTCCTCCTAAACTTTCGCTTGGCAAATAACTCGTGATCAACTGTCTTTATTTTGTACTTTAAACCTTAATCTCACCTTAAAAACAATATAAAAGCAGATAAAACCTTGTACTGCGCGGGATACAGCCCTTTATGTATAACCATTCCATATAAAATCCAGGCCCCCGATTCAATCACCGGGGGCCTCCTGAAATAAGGATTCATCAAGTCAGATTACTTGCTGTCAAAACGCTCGTCAAATTTTTCATTTGGCGTTTTATAGTTATCCTGGATTTTGCTGCGTTCCGAATTCTGTACTTTTTGACGAAGCGTACCTTGAGTTTCAGCAGCAAACTCGGAAGTAAACTGTTCGTTCGGCGTTCTGTAATTGTCCTGAATTTTATTTTGCCCGGAGTTCTGCACTTTTTGGCGAAGCGTACCTTGAGTTTCGGCAGCAAACTCGGAAGTGAACTGCTCGTTCGGTGTTTTATAGTTGTCCTGGATTTTGTTCTGCGCCGATTGCTGTACCCGTTTGGCTACCAGAGGCACGTCACTATCCTGTGCAAATTCTGCAGAGAATTGTCCTCCCAGCTGCTGCACAACTTTCTGACCTGTAGGAATTTTGCTTCCGAGTTGACGTCCGCCGGGCTGCTGACCAAAATTACCGAAATTGTTCACAGTGATATTCCTCCCTGACTTGAATTGTGGGATGTCTTATCCCTCAAGTAGTATGGGGAGCCGGGAATCACATTATGCAGTCCTTGACCTCAAGAAAAACCTACATATTTACCGTTTCATCCAGCATTTCGGGCGGTATGGTTTTATGAACCTCAATGGCTTTACGGAATTGGGCGATCATCTTTTCGGTACATTTTCCCTTGCCAAGCTTGATGATCTGCACATCGACTTCCTTTTTGCCCCATTCCTTATATACTTGTTTAATTGTGGAAAAATATAAATCGATTTTCTTGCCTTTGATCGCCGAGCCGGTATCCGCTACAATTCCGTAACCGTAACCCGGAATATACAGTATGCTGCCCAAAGGAAATATTTCAGGGTCAGCGGCAATCGTCGAAAGTGTGTTTTTATCCCTGCGGACCTTTACTCCCGAATAAGTAATGCCATACAGCGGGTGATTGGGCCTTTTTCCCGTAGATTCATAGCCAGCGGTATACCCTGTAGCCATGACCGTGATCGTTGTCAGTACCTGCTCGTCACGCGGCGCAAGCACGGAGACGGAATCATTGTTCCCGGACGGCTTGGGCGCTGCATGTGCCATGAAAGCCGGGTCAGGCGCGATCGGCAGAAGCAATGCACCAATAATGAGCCATAAAAAAATCCTCTGCCTTTGCGAAATTGAAATCATCCGACAAACCTCCCCTAATGAAAGGTTTTCCAGAGTTCTCTTCCGTTATACAGCAGAGGACGAAAAAAATATGTTATGAAATGCTGCGGGAAGCAATCTCTTCCGTCAGCATGGATACAGCCTCGTCCAGCGGCTTGGCACCCAGGTCTCCCTGCCCGCGTTTGCGCACTGAAACACTGCCTTCATTTTTCTCATTTTCACCAACAACAAGCATATACGGTATTTTTTCCAGCTGTGCTTCACGGATTTTGTAGCCCAGCTTCTCATTGCGCAAATCAGCTTCCACAGTGACTCCGGCACGGCGCAGCTTGTCTTCCACCTCACGCGCGTAGTCCTCATAGACGCCGGATACCGGAATGACTTTGGCCTGAACCGGGGATAACCAAAGCGGCAGATTGCCCGCAAAGTTCTCCAGCAGGAAAGCCGTAAAACGCTCCATGGTGCCCAGTATGCCTCTATGGAGAACAACCGGACGATGCTTTTGCCCGTCTTCTCCCACATATTCCAATTCAAAACGTTCAGGCAGCAGGAAGTCAATTTGCACGGTGGACAGCGTTTCTTCCTTGCCGAGAGCCGTTTTCACCTGAACGTCCAGCTTAGGGCCGTAGAATGCCGCCTCGCCTTCCGCTTCGTAGAAGGGCAGTCCCATCTCTTCAACGACCTGGCGCAGCATGCTTTGCGCTGTATTCCACATCTCGTCATTTTGAAAGTATTTCTCGGTATCCTGCGGATCGCGATAGGAAAGACGGAAACGGTAATCATGAATCCCGAAATCCTTGTAGGCGATCATGATCAGCTCAATGACGCGCTTGAATTCATCCTTAATCTGATCCAGACGCACGAACAGGTGCGCATCATTCAGCGTCATCGCCCGTACACGATGCAGACCAGTCAGCGCACCGGACATCTCATAACGATGCATCATGCCAAGCTCTGCGATACGGATAGGAAGATCACGGTAGCTGCGCATTTCGCTTTTGTACACCATCATATGATGCGGGCAGTTCATCGGACGAAGCACAAGCTCCTCGTTGTCCATCTCCATCTTTGGAAACATGTCTTCCTGGTAGTGCTCCCAGTGTCCTGATGTCTTGTACAGCTCCACATTTCCCAGCACCGGAGTGTATACGTGCTGATAGCCCAGTTTTTCCTCAAGGTCAACGATATACCGCTCCAAGGTGCGGCGCAGCTTGGCTCCGTTTGGCAGCCAGATTGGAAGCCCCTGTCCTACAAGCTGGGAGAAAGTGAACATGCCGAGCTCTTTGCCCAGCTTGCGGTGATCGCGCTTCTTCGCTTCCTCCAGCAGATGCAGATGCTCATCAAGCTGGGCCTTCTTCACAAAAGCGGTGCCATATACACGCTGCAGCATTTTATTCTTGCTGTCCCCGCGCCAGTAGGCTCCGGCCACATTCATCAATTTGAACACCTTCAGCTTGCCAGTGGAAGGCACGTGCGGTCCGCGGCAAAGATCGAAAAATTCTCCCTGCTCATAAATGGAGATGATGCTGTCTTCAGGCAGATCACGAATCAGCTCCAGCTTGTATGGATCGCCCACTTCGGTGAAAATGGACAACGCTTCTTCGCGGCTTACCTCTTTCCGGGTAATGGGCAGATTTTCGCCGGCGATTCTTTCCATTTCCTTCTCGATCTTGAGCAGATCCTCAGGATTGAGCGCATGCTCCAGATCCATATCATAATAGAAGCCGTCTTCGATGACCGGACCTACGCCCAGATGCACCTCTTTGCTGCCAAACAGCCTTTTCACTGCCTGTGCAAGCAAATGCGCGGTACTGTGACGGATAACCTCAAGCCCTTCCGGGGTATCCTGGGTTACGATTTCGATCTGTGCGCCTTCTGTCAGCGGAGTGGACAGATCCACCACGATCCCGTTTAATTTGCCTGCTACGGCATTTTTACGCAAGCCGCTGCTGATCGAAGCGGCCACGTCGTCAATGCTGCTTCCGTCCGCATATTCACGGACAGAGCCGTCGGGCAATTGAATACGAACTGCCATTTCCTTTTTCCTCCTTTTTGTAAACGCAAAAAACACCCGTCCCGCTAAAGGGACGAGTGTATGCTCTCGTGGTTCCACCCTATTTCGGCAAATCAGCCCTATGCACGCTGACTGCCCTCATTGGCGTCCTGTAACGGGAACGGCCCGGCGCTTCTTAATATCCGGATCACCGGGGTTCGGAGGCGCAGCTACAAAGTGGTAAACCAAAGCCGGTAACGTAAGGAAATTTCAGCGCTAATGTTTCCTCATCTCTGGGACGGCCTGTCTTTGGTTCTTGTCTTTGTCTCAGCTTTTTCTGGAAAATGCGGGTTCACCCTTTTTAAGTGACCCTGATTCACAGTTATTATAATTCTCTGCCTCTTTTCCGTCAAGACGATCCGAATCGTTCAGCCAGGTCCCGCAATCGGGGCAAAAACGGCACAGCTCAACCTTATCTTCAAATATATCCAACAGCGTATGCACAACAAAGGCGCTTGGATCCTGCGTATGCAGCATGATGCGAGCCGGAGCGATGGAAATCAGGCTGCTGACAATCATGTCTTCAGCCGGCATCCCCACTTCAAGACCGGGAAGCTCAACCGTGATGGGTTCAGCCTGTAGAGGGCTCAAAAGCCTCATCTCTGTATCCAATATGGTGAAATTCTGTTCCCCTCTGTGAATCACATGCACGAGCGGAACCTGATTCTCCTGAAAGTAAACAAAATACTTTAATAATTGTACAAATTCCTCGTATTGCCGTTCCCCCCAAAACTCGTCCAAAGCGTATTCAACCAGGTCACGAAGCTCCTGCTGATACGCTGGCAGACGAAACCGGATCACTCCCTCCAGATTTATAATATGCAGCTCCTCAAAGCACTGCATAAGTGAGGATACGATCATGTTCCTTCTTTTTTTGCGGCCGCTGTTCAAATCCTTCTGAAGCAGCCCGGTGCTGATTTCACGAATTCTTTGTGCCTCTTCGCCGCTCATGTACCTGCATTCCCCGGATACAGCCTCCAGCAACATTGGGATTTCCCATTGATTCTGAATGTATCCCGCAAAGGCGTCGGCCATGAAAGTCTTGACGCGAATAAGGAGGGCTTGATCTGCTTCCTGGCGCCCCTTGTATTTACAGGTCCAGGCCACCCTGTTTCCGGACTGGCTGAAGGCAAAACTTAATCCGTGACGTGACATATGTAAACCTCTGCCTTTGCCTTTCAAGGCTTGGTAAAAACATTCTGCTTCCATTGGATCTTTAGTCTCAGTCCATACCGTGAACAGTTCCATTGGCCCACCCCTTTCACTGACTGCTCTAAGTATATGGCGCCATGTTCAGGGTTATACGAGGTGAACTGCTGGAAGCTCCGGCACATTTATTTTTTCGCTTCCTCTATTTCAATGAGCGGTTACACGTGTTATAGTTTGATTGTTGTTCTATCGGACGACAGGCCTATGACGATTCGGAGAGTGATCGCAACTTGTTCAGGCAATATGTCAAAAGGCTTAGAGAGCCATCCGGCAGAGTGCTGGAATGCATGTTGTTTTTTATTGTAATCGATCTGGTTTTTACCATCATCTTTGATTTGAATTTTCATTATAAATGGACGCAGAATTTGCTTCTTACTGTTCCTGTATGGCTGCAGCTTCTGGTCCTGCTTATTACGAAAACGGTTGTCGACAAATTCCCCTCCCCTCTGAAATATTGCACAGGAATCGCGGGGACCGCAGTTATCTCGATCATTCCTGTACTTGCTCATCCGGAAAGCAGCACGCTGGTTCTGACATTGGCATCCCCAATATTGTTTTCCGCGTTCAGCTTTGAGTATAAAAAAATCGCTTTCGGTTATGCCTGCAGCATGATTACCTTGATCATCAGCTATGGTTACGTAGACAGCATACAGAGACTTCAGGCGAGGGATCTTCTATTACTGATGGTCCTCCACTTTTTTTTGACGCTTCTGATGTGCAGTATCGTGCAATATAACCGGCTTTTGATGAACCATCTGGAAAAATCGCTTAAAAATAATGAACAGCTTATGATTCAAAATGTCATGATGGAATACCTGAACAAAACCGATCCGCTGACCGGACTTTATAATCATATGACCTTTCAGGAGTATTTGGACAAGCTCATTGGACACAGTGAATCCAATCCCTTCCGAATTCACCTCGCTTTGATTGATGTCGATGATTTCAAAGGAGTCAACGACACCTACGGACACCGCGCAGGAGATATCGTGCTGAAAAACGTATCAACGATTATACAGAAGCATGCGGGGCCAAATGATTTTGTCGCCAGATACGGCGGAGAGGAATTTGCGGTTATTTTTACGGAAAAGAAAACCGCAGCAGTGTTCGCTACGGTTGAATCGATCCGCCGGGAAATCTCCGCCCATACGTATGAACGGTTGAATAACTCGGCTGTAACCATCAGTACGGGAATCAATAAGTATCAGCAAAGCAAAGGAAAAGAAAACTTCTTTCAGGGAGCGGATACAGCTCTTTACACCGCCAAACGGACTGGTAAAAACAAGACCGTGCTTCACTCGGAATAGAAATTTTAATATGTTATAAATAAGCGGCGCTTCCGGTCAAAAAGTGAATTTCTTTCCGGCATGACAGACGCTTTTTTTGTTGAAGGATTTGAACAGTGCCAAGATTTTATGATAGAGTAAAATTGATACGCTATTTAAGCTTACATTCGGACAGGAGGGAGAAGCGTAATGAACTCAATTATTTCGGCAGTACGTTTATGGATCGTCATGCTGCTTAGCATCATTATGCTGTTCTCTTTTCCTGCCCCTTTCTTTGATGAGGCTCGTCAAGTGGCTGCGGGTGCCGACGCCTTGGCGGAATCCTTCAGTCTGAGCCATCCCAAAGAAACACATCAGAAGCCCGCGATCCGGGCCCAATCCCATGGACTTGTCAAAATGATTACGGCAGCCAAAGCTTTGCCTTTCTTTGCCGTTTTGCCCGTTTTGATGTTATGGTCCTGTCCGCGCCCCTCTCTGCCCTTTTTGCCCATCATTAATATTATTTACAAGCGGATCTATTTGAAGCCGCTTAAATTCACCTCCAGATTCGTGGTGTGCGCCTGATCAATGTTATAAATTGATTCGAATTGCAGCACATTAGAATTCAGGAGGCTAACCACAATGGAAATACGTGAAACTGTATTGCCCGGAATCGGGATGAAATATCAAATGGATACCGCCAGCGGAGACCGGCTCGTCGTTATTATCCATGATGACGGCAGACGTGAGCTGTATCATTTCGACTACGAGGATTTGGAACAGAGCATATCCATGATTACCCTTGAGGACCAGGAGGCAAGACAGATTGCCTCCATCATCGGCGGCATGGCCTACAGGCCAAAGAACCTGGAAAGCGTGGACATGGCGTTTAATGACCTCATCATTGAATGGTATAAGATTGAACCGCAGTATGCCTGTGCAGGCAAAACGATCGGTGAACTGGATGTCCGCCAAAATTCAGGCGCATCCATCATCGTTGTCATGGAAGACAAAAAAACAAAGCATATCAACCCGGGACCTGATGTTGTTCTCAATGCCGAAGCAACAGTGCTTGCTGTCGGAGAGCGAGAACAGCAGAAACGCTTTAAACAAATCCTGATAAGCGGAAGCGGGTGATTGGATGGACCATATCGTATTTGAAGTTGGATTGGCCATTGCACTCATCGCTTTGTCAGGTCTGATCTCCGCCAAACTGCGGTTTTCGGTCATTCCCTTTTACATTCTGGTCGGAATGGCCGTCGGCCCTCATGCCATGGAAATATGGCACTTTGACTTCCGCTTTATCGAAAGTGCGCCCTTTATCGATTTCATGGGCAGAATCGGCGTTTTGTTCCTGCTGTTTTATCTTGGTCTGGAATTCTCTGTCGGCAGGCTGATCAAATCAGGTCGGTCCATTGCTGTCGGGGGAACCATTTATATCCTCATCAATTTCACGTTGGGGCTTGCCCTCGGCTTCGTCTCGGGCTTTCCCATTGCTGAAACGCTGGTCATCGCAGGCATTACCACTATTTCGTCCAGTGCCATTGTCGCCAAGGTATTGGTGGATCTAAAACGGACCGCCAACCCTGAAACCGAAATGATTCTTGGCATTATCATGTTTGAAGATGTCTTTCTTGCCGTGTACATCTCCATCCTGTCGGGGCTTGTTCTCAGCGACTCATCCTCTATCGGTGGAGTAGTGATGTCCGCTCTGATCGCCCTGGGCTTTATGCTCGCGGTCATCCTTATCGGACGAAAAGCCGTTCCTCTTCTGAACAAAGCACTGAATATCCGCTCCAATGAGCTGTTTTTGCTTGTGATATTTAGCACACTTTTCCTGGTGGCCGGTTTTTCGGAGACGATTCATGTGGCTGAAGCCATTGGGGCGCTGCTGGTGGGGCTGGTACTGGCGGAAACGGATCATGCGAAGCGGATCGAGCACCTGATTGTGCCATTCCGCGACTTTTTCGGAGCCATGTTCTTCTTCAGCTTCGGATTGTCCATCGATCCGCTGTCCCTTGGCGGAACTGCTGTCTGGATCGCCCTTGCGGCCGTTCTGGTCACGCTGTTCGGGAACTTTACGGCAGGCATGCTTGCCGGACGCACAGCATCCCTGTCCCCTAAAGCCTCCGCCAATATCGGACTGACGATTGTATCCCGGGGGGAGTTTTCCATCATTATGGCAAACCTCGGACGGGAAGGCGGCCTACTGGAGATACTTCAGCCTTTCGCAGCCATTTACGTCCTTATTCTGGCCATTCTCGGTCCGGTGCTGACCAAGCAGTCCAAACCGATATATATGGCACTGAATAAAGTGTTCAAGTTTAAGGATCATCGCGTGCAGAGGGAAAAAAGCACCGATACGGGTTGAAAAAAAGCTTGCCGCGCATCAGCACGCGGCAAGCTTTTTTTCATATATCAGACATCCACGCAGAATTAGTTTTGCATTACAAAATCGCGTTCAATGCTGCTGTGCTCGTCAAAGACACGCAGAATGTCATATCTTGTGTTTCGCTGGGCAGGCGTATGCCCCGTTTCGCGGATCAGCTGCAGGATCGATTCAATGTTGACTTTATATGTAGCCCCGGCTGCCGACACTACATTTTCCTCAATCATGGTGCTGCCAAAGTCATCGCAGCCGTAGTACAGAGACTTCTTGCCGATTTCCGGCCCCATCGTTACCCAGGAAGACTGGATATGCTTGATGTTATCCAGCACGATCCGGCTGATGGCGACCGTCTTCAGATACTCGTCCGGCGTTTGTCTCTCCAGCTTCAGATTGGTGTTGTCAGGCTGGAACGTCCATGGAATAAACGCAAGGAAGCCTTCTGAATCGTATTTGTTGGCAATGCATTCATCCTGGGCATCCCGTACACGCATCAGATGCAGCGCCCGCTCTTCCATCGACTCGCCCAGCCCGATCACCATCGTAGCGGTGGTGTTCATGCCGATTTTGTGGGCTGTCTTCATCACATCCATCCAGTCTGTCCAGGAGCCCTTCAGGCGGCTGATTTTACGGCGTGTGCGGTCATCGAGAATTTCCGCTCCGCCACCGGGCAGGGAATCGAGGCCAGCTTCATGAATCTGCCGGATCACCTCTTCCAGCGACAGACCGTCTGACACAACCTTCATCTTCTGAATTTCAGCCGGCGAGAAGGAATGCATTGTAATATTCGGAAAACGTTCCTTGATCGCTTTTAGCAAATCCGTGTAATAGCTGAAAGGCAGGTTAGGGTTCGTTCCGCCCTGCATCAGAATTTCCGTGCCTCCGACGTCCTGTGTTTCCTGAATCTTCTGAAATATGACTTCATCGGGAAGCACATAACCTTCCTCCGAGCCTGGTCTGCGGTAAAAAGCGCAAAAACGGCAGTACACGTCGCATACATTCGTATAATTTATATTTCGTCCGATGACAAATGTCTTGATCGGATTCGGATGCATCCGGTTCATGATCACATTCGCCGCATCCCCCATCTTCTCAACCTCATTGGATTCAAACAGGGCAATAGTATCCTCCAGATTCATTCGTTCACCGCGTAATGCCTTATCTAAGATACGGTCTATTCCGCTCATCGTTCGCTTCCTCCCATCCTTCATTCTGTAAAAGATCCTTATGAAAATAATGATATATGAAACCACTATATTACCATCGTAACACAGGTGCAATGTGAAAAACAGCACCTATTCCAAAGGTACTGTTTTTGCGGGGTCATTCTATTCAAATTGCAGAGCCTGTTCGAGATCGGAAATGAGGTCACCGATGTCCTCCAGACCTACCGAGAAGCGCAGCAATCCGTCCGTAATGCCGCGTTCAAGCCGGACGCTATGCGGCATGGCCGCATGGGACATCATGGCAGGGTAGGAGAGAATGCTTTCAACAGCACCAAGACTGACCGCAACGATTGGAAGACGGACACGGTTCAGCAGTGCCTTGGCGCGTTCGCCTGAGCCAACGTCAAAGGAGACCACGGCACCGTAGCCGCTGGACTGCTTCTCATGAATATCGCGTCCCGGGTGATCAGCAAGGCCCGGATAGTAGACGGCCTGGATATCCTCCCGTGCATGCAGCCATTCGGCCAGCCGGCGGGCGCTTTGCTCGCTATGTGCCATGCGGGCTTGCAGTGTCTTCATTCCCCGCATCAGCAGCCAGGATTCCTGCACACCCAATACGGTGCCCAGCCCGTTCTGCAGCTGCTTCAGTCGGGCAGCAAGTGCTTCCGTGCGGGCAACGGCCAAGCCAGCCAGCACGTCGCTGTGACCGCCGAGAAACTTGGTGGCACTGTGCAGCACGATATCCACGCCCAGTTCGATGGGACGCTGATAATAAGGGGTCATAAAGGTATTGTCCAGCAGGGTGATGAGTTCATGCTCATGGGCCCAGCTTGTGACCGCCTCAATATCCGTAATTTTCAATGTCGGATTGGACGGGGTTTCCATATATACCGCTTTGGTGTTGGGCTTCAGGGCTTGTCTGACTTCATCCAGCTTCGTCATATCGACAAAGGTGGACTCGATGTTCATTCTGTTCAAAATTTTGGTCAGCAGCCGGTAAGTCCCGCCGTACACATCCTCGGTTACGATAATATGGTCACCGGCCGACAGCATCATAAAAGCGCTGGAAATGGCCGCCATCCCGGATGAATAAGCGAACCCGCGCACTCCACCTTCCAGGAGCGCAATATAATCCTCCAAGGCCTGCCGGGTCGGATTGCCGGACCGGCTGTAATCATGCTGTGGCGGATTAAAAATATCATGATGATGAAAGGTGGAAGCCTGGTAAATCGGTACGCTGGACGCGCCCGTTTGACTGTCGATTTCCGCTCCGAAGTGCAGAAGCCGGGTGCCGAACTTCAGCACCTGCTCTTCTTCTTTCCGCTTCCCGTCCCCACTCATTCCGCAGCCCCTCCTTCAACCTCACGGTTTGCAGCTTCAAGCGCGCCGCCCAGATCCTGAATAAGGTCCTCCGCATGCTCAATGCCGACGGAGAAACGAAGCAGCCTGTCATCAACACCTACGGCATCCCTGATTTCTGCCGGAATGTCCGCATGGGTCTGAATGGCCGGATAGGTCATGAGAGATTCAACCCCTCCCAGGCTTTCGGCAAAAGCGATCAGCTTGATATGGCGCAGCAAAGGCTCAACCAAGCGGGCGTCCTTGACCTTAAACGAGAAGATTCCCGTATTCCCGGAGGATTGTCTGTTTTGAATCTCGTATCCAGGGTGGCTCTCCAGGGCCGGATAGTATACGTCCGTAACGAGCGGGTGAGTCAGCAGATACTGCGCGATCCGTGTGGCGTTCTGCTCATGTCTGTCCATGCGCAGGGCAAGAGTTTTCATGCCTTTCATCAGCTGGTAGCTGTCGCTTGGAGACAGCACGGCCCCAATCGAGTTGTGCAGGAAGGCCATTTCTTCGGACAGCTCTTTTCCTTTGGTGACGATCAGTCCGGCCAGGACATCATTATGCCCGCCCAAATATTTGGTGGCGCTGTGAACTACAATGTCGGCCTCCAGTTCAATCGGTCTTTGGAAATATGGAGTAAGCAGCGTATTGTCTACAATTGTAAGCAGACCATGCTTCTTGGCCCAGCCGGCTACCGCCGCAATATCAGTGATCATCATGAGCGGATTGGTCGGTGTTTCAATAAATACGGCCTTTGTGTTCGGACGGCGCGTCTGTTCCAGCGCAGTCAAATCATTTGTATCCACATAAGAAGCGGTTACGCCGAATTTGGAAAGGATGCGTTCCAGCAAACGGTAGGTTCCTCCATACAGGTCAAGGGAGACGATAAGATGATCCCCCTGTCCGAACAGAGTAAAGATCGTCTGCAGAGCGGCCATGCCGGAAGAACAGGCAAACCCGGCGTCTCCGGATTCCAGCTCTGCCGCTGCTTCCTCAAGCACCTTGCGGGTCGGATTCGTGGTACGGATATAATCGAAGCCTGTGCTCTTTCCTAGCTGCGGGTGACGGAAGGCTGTCGACTGGTAAATGGGAAAATTCACCGCACCGGTTACGGGCTCATTGATGGAACCGATTTGGGCAAGTCTGCTTTCGATTTTCAACTTTTGCTTATGATCCATATAAATCCTCCTGTCTACTTCTGTTCTTATTTGGTTTAAATTTGAGGCCCGATATCACCGATGTCATAAGGGGTCTCCTGGTACACATAGTAATTCAGCCAATTAGAGAATAATAAGTTGGCATGAGCCCGCCACGTGGATGGGGGCGTACGGGTTGGATCGTCCTGCGGGAAATAATTTTTGGGCAAAAGAACATTGTCAAGGCCCTTGGCTATATCCCGGTCATACTCCCATTTCAGGGATAACGGATCATACTCGGAATGGCCTGTCACAAAGATCTGCTTGCCGTCCGTCGTAGCCACAATATACACGCCGGCTTCTTCCGATTCCGAAAGCAGCTCCAGCCCGGGAATACGTTCAATATCCTCGCGGCGGACTTCCGTATGCCGTGAGTGCGGCGCGAAGAAGACTTCGTCAAAGCCGCGCAGCAGCTTCACATGCGGCTTGTTTACCGTATGGGAAAAGACGCCGAAGCATTTGCTGTCCAGTCCGTATTTGGGAACACCGAAATGGTGATACAAGCCTGCCTGCGAAGCCCAACATATATGCATGGTGGAGGTCACATTGGTCCGGGTCCAGTCAAAGATGCCGCGAATCTCCTCCCAATAGTTTACATCTTCAAATTCAAGCTGCTCTACAGGCGCACCCGTAATTATCATACCGTCAAAACGGGTATTTTTGATTTCGTCAAATGTTTTGTAAAACATGTCCAGATACTCCTGGGACGTGTTTTTGGACACATGCGATTGCGGGTGAACGAGCGTGACATCCACTTGAAGCGGGGTATTGCCGATCAGCCGCAGCAGCTGGGTTTCGGTCGTTTCTTTGGTTGGCATCAGGTTAAGAATCGCAATGCGGAGCGGACGGATATCCTGGTGATAGGCCTTGCTCTCGTCCATGACAAAAATGTTCTCACCCGCAAGGATCTCCTTCGCAGGCAGGGTGTCTGGAATTTTAATCGGCATAATGCTCACTCCTGTTCGTGAAGTTTGCGAAAATCATTGCTGAGATGCCGGGCATATTAAAAATGACCTTCCTCGCAGCACGAGAAAGGTCATATCTGATTCATATGCGCCTCTCTCATCTCTCAGGTCCATTTCCTAAAGGAAATGTAACCTGCAAGAATTAGCACCGTGCGGATCACCGCCGGTTGCCGGGTTTCATCGGGCTAGTCCCTCCACCTGCTCTTGATAAGATTTCGCTTTTTTTAATTTTAACTATTTCAAATATCCTGTATCAAACTTTAATGCATGAACGCCTATCTCGTCAAGCAGAAAAATCCATTCATTGCGCACACGGATTCGGCTGCCCCCATAAGATGAAAACAGCAATGAAAATGTCCAATTTAGCCCTTGAAAGGCCATCTGGCGGGCGTTATACTAGACAAGTGCTGCAGGCGGCTGAAGCTATATGCGCAGTTCAAGATTTGCGTATAGGGCTGCGGCGGCTCATCTTAATATAATTCGATAGGGGTGACACCAACCATGGAAGGCGACCCGAGTCCGTATAGGCGGCGGAAGCATGACAACAGCATAGGAATGACTTCAGCTTGCCGGAGACGGGACGCACGTTCTGCATGCCTGTGGAGCTTCTAACTTCCTGGGTCTGGGCACCAGGCTGAAAGCATTCCTTATGGACATCATTCGCCCTGGGGCGAAACATAAGGAGTGAGAGAAATGAAAATCCGGTTAGTGAATAACGGGGTATTTACCCTCATTGACGACATTGAAAAAACATTGACGGCACCAGCCGACGGCTTTTACTGGATTGATGCCGATGTAGAAGATCTCGAGGTGCTGCAGCCGCTCTTTTCCATTCATGATCTGGCTGTGGAGGACTGTCTGAGCGAAGAAGACCAGCGTCCGAAAATTGAAATATATGATAATCATTACTTTATCGTTGTAAACAGCATCCGGTTTGATGATGAAGAAATTTTTCTGCGTTCCCTCAATATTTTTCTCGGCAGACATTTTATCATCACCATCACCAGACAGAAAATCAATGAGCTTCGCTCCCTTAAGCCCCTGCTTTGGGAGCAGGAAGTAAACTCGCCTGACCGTTTTATGTATCTGCTGATCGACCTGATCGTGGACAATTATTTTCTCGTCGGCGACCGGATCGAGGTTCGGATCGAAAAGCTTGAGGAAGACATCCTGATGCATACGAAAAAATCTCATTTGAACGAGATTATCGGTCTGCGCAGTGAAATTTTATGGCTTAAAAAAGTGCTGGGCCCGCAGAAGGAAGTCATCAACACGTTGAACAAACGGGATTTGCGCCTGATTGACGAGCAGTTGCAGAAATATTTTAGCGACATTTATGAAAACGCGGTAAAAATTTCCGAAACCTTTGACACCTACCGTGATCTGATGGGCAACCTTCGTGAAGCCTACCAGTCCAGCATTGCCAACCGGGCCAACGAAATCATGAGAGTGTTTACAGCGATCACCACCGTCTTCATGCCTTTGACCGTCATTACCGGAATTTATGGAATGAACTTTCAATTTATGCCTGAATTGCACACACGCTACGGATATTTTGTTGTGCTTGGCGTGATGATCGCACTGGGCAGCAGCATGTTTTTGATTTTCCGCAAGAAAGACTGGATTTGAGCCTCATAGGCATATTGAAACTGAAAGACGGAGCCTTCCTTCGGGACAGGGTCCGTCTTTGTGCTTTAACTGCCGTTAGGTTCAACTGGCACTGCGTTTGCCGGCTTCATCACGGCGGTGCCAGATACGCACGAGCCGCAACCGTTCATAAATTTCATCCAGCTTCAGATCAGTATTGTTCTGGTCGCCGTACACCCGCTGCATGACAGGCTTCAAAAAGCGGTCTCCCAGTTCCTCGTAGGCCGCCCGAATCGCCGCCTGCTCCTGCTCCGGAGCAGCCAACAGCTCACTACGGATGACATTATCCACATCATATCCTTCTTTCATGAGCACCTCCAGCATTTCAATGACTTCCCTGCGCGGCAGTCCAGCCTGCCGGCTGATCTCCTCCAGGCCGAGGCCTTCCACCGCTCCCTGCAAAACCGCCTGGCGCTGATTAAACCTGTCGAGCTCCAGCTTGTACTTCTGTTCCTTCTGGCGATAGCTCCAATTGATAAAGTCATGGGCATCAAGCTCCTCCAGAACCCAATGCAAAGGAAATGCACGATATTGCTCCCACTTGCAGGTGATAGCCAGCAAATCCGTTCCATAAGCCCGCACCTTGCTCTCCCCCATACCCGGCAGTTCTAGCAGTTCCGCTTCATTTCGTGGAAGAAAAACACTGATCAGCTTCAGCAAACGGTTGCTGGCAATCATATACGGTGCCCTATGCTCGGCTGCTGCCCGGCGACGGCGCCATACCGTAAGCTCGGTATACACATCATCACGGGGATGAAGATCGCTGTAGCAGCACAGCTTCTGCACAAACAACCCACGGTTCCCGCCTTCTTCGCGTTCATGGAATACCCCGTCAATAAGCGGGCGGTACCCTTCGGACAGCTTCAAAGCCAGCTGATAGCGGTAAATGGAGAGCATCTCCTGCCATGAACGACCTTCATACCAGACGCTATCTTTCGCGCCATCTCCTTCTGTGGTCCGCCAGCCGACAGACCATACTCCCTCTTCTTCCCCGATCCATACCTGGGCAGCCCCCAGCCCGTCGACTTCCTCCGTCTTCGACAGCTTGTTCAAGAATACAATCTCCATACTGCAAACCTCCTCAAAGCTATGTCAGCATCCGGCAACAAAAAAAGCACCTATTCTGCGTAATTCGCAAAATAGGTGCTTCCTTATAAACCGTACTATGCTGTTAAACTTATCTTATAACGGAAATGTATGCCTCGTCAAAGCTTTTTTTTCACAAGAAACATCATATTCCCAACCGGGCCAGCGCAAGCGCGCCGGACAAGCCGGCATTGTCGCCAAGTCCGGGAGGAACGATATAGCTGTCGATATCCGCCGTAAGGCTTGCATGCTGAACGTAGCCCTGAAGCAGCTCCTGCAGCTTGCGGCGGACCAGTGGGAATATCTGCTCCTGCTTCATGACTCCGCCGCCCATAATAATTTTTTGCGGGGAAAGGATCAGAACGTAATTCATCAAGGCCTGTGCGAGATAATAAGCCTCCATCTCCCATGCGGGATGATCCGCGGGCAGCTCTGCCCCCTGAGTCCCCCACCGCTTGTTGATGGCAGGTCCTGCAGCCAGGCCTTCCAGACAGTCGCCATGATAAGGACAGAAGCCTGCAAAAGTGTCTTCCGCATGACGGCGGACCAGAATATGGCCCATTTCCGGGTGAGACAAGCCGTGAAGCAGCTGCCCTCCAACTACGGCTCCCGCGCCAATGCCCGTTCCAACTGTAATATAGATGCAGCTGTCCAGGCCTTTGGCAGCTCCCCATGTGTATTCACCCAGAGCGGCTCCGTTTACGTCCGTGTCAAAGCCCATCGGAACATCAAAATGTGCCTTCAGCTTGCCGATCAGATTATAGTTGCTCCAGTGGGGCTTGGGAGTTGTTGTAATGTACCCGTATGTACTGCTGCCGACAATCGGATCAATGGGTCCGAAGGAACCGACTCCGATCGCTTCGACGTTTTTTCCTTCGAAATAGTCAATGACCCGGGCCATCGTTACCTCAGGCGCTTCCGTCGGGAAGCTGACCCTGTCCATAATTTCCCCCTGCTCGTTTCCGATACCGCATACAAATTTAGTCCCACCTGCTTCAATAGCGCCCAATACTGACATTTCAATCTCTCCCTTCCTTATGTAATCCAATCCTTCAGCCCAAACGTTTGCGCAAGGTCGCCTTCCAGCTCTCCGACAGCGCCTCTACATCGAGCAGACGTTTCGTCTCCTCAATCTGATCCTTCCGTTGGTACATAATCCGGTTGGCCTCCATGACGGTGATGTGCTCTTTCCGCCTCTCCACCAGTTCCATCGCATCCCCCGCAGCCAGTTCGCCCTCTTCAAGCACTCGGAAATAATAGCCCGTATACCCTGTCTGCTGAAACTGCTGCGGCAGCTCCTTCCATCCGTATTTTGCGGCCAGTTTGAAGCAGGGCTGACGGGGCTGGCTGATTTGCACAAGCGCACGGCCAAGCCGGTAAATGTCCCCAATGCTGACTGTATCCTCCGCTGCCCCCGATATCGTCACATTTTCCCCGAAAGCCCCGAAAGCAAGCTCACGATCCATCAGCTGCGCAAAATACGCATAGCGGCTGTGATCATAAACGCACACCGCCTTGTCCGGACCTCCATGATTCACGAGATCGGCTTGTCCGTCACCAGGAATCCCGCTGCGTGTCAGAAGGATGGGTCCGTCTGCGGGTAATTTGTTAATACCGCTGAGCACTTCCTTTCCGCCGTGCATGAGCACGGACGGCAATCCAATGTTCACGGAGACGGCTGAAGCCGCTGCGTTGTTCATGTCTGATCCTCCTGCGATATATACTTATCCTATCTTCTCCTGAAATGTTCCAAACGTCAATTATGGAAAGCTAAAACGTTTGCAGATTCGTTCCGAATATGAGCGTATTGCTCAGTTTGCGGCCGGGAGCCGTCTGCATTTTGCCCCCTGCGTACATGCCGGAGGAGGCACCCCCGTCTAGATTCATGGCCTGCTTTGCGCCCAGCTTGTCCATGATTGCTGCCCACTGCTTCATGGTCGCTGCCGGTACCGTGGCGAGCAGGACCGATCCGTCAGGCATGATGGCAATTCCGCTGCGCGCCCCGGAAGCGCTCAATATCTTCGGATCCTTGAAGCCCTCCGCTTCAGGATTCAGCGAGATTTTACCGTCCGTGATCAGCCTCGGACCGGCGCCTACTCCGGTCACTACGTCCTGCCAATCAGGGGCTTCGCCCTTTTGGTTGTTGTATGCCGTGGTCAAGGTTACGGCCGCTCCCTCTGCAAACCGCTGCGCCGTGCTTTTCATCGTCCCGGTAAACACGAGCACATATCCATCCTTCGGAATGGAGGCATTTGTATTTATCCCATTTTTAACGACAATCCCGTCACGTACGGTTACGGCAATGCCCCCCTTGAACCCTACCGTCGCCCCGCGTTCCGGCGTGTACATCATCGAGGTGTTTGCATTTTCGGCGGGAGTTCTGTTCATAAAATTCGCATACCAGCCCAAGGATCTGCCGTCTTTTCCTGTTACCCGCCCGGTAATATTGACACTCAACACGTCCATGACCACCGTTCCATCCCGCTTGAAGCCCACCGTGGTGCCATATCTGCCAATGTGAATGACCTTGCCCCCGGAAATCAGCATGCCATACGGATCAGGAGCTCCGTTATACGCTTCGAAGAACGCGCCATTGATGGCGGCTTCGGCATGATATTTTTGGACGATACCGCTCAAATCCTGGGTTTTGCCGACCTGCCCCTCTGCCAAACCGATGGACGCCGGTGTGCCTTTCGGAATGCTGACCGTCTTGACGGTAAAAGTGCGTCCGGCAGCAGTTACTTTTTTCACCGCTGTTTGTATCCCTTTCTGCCCCAAAGCCTCCGCCCGGGGTATTCCATATCCGGACAGTAAAAAGGACGCCGACATCATCAATGTCAGCACCCCGGCTATCCATTTTTTCCATTGCTTACGTGTCCCGCTGCTCATGATCCTGCCGCCACTCCCATCATTATGCTCAGGCTCTTCATTTCAAGCTGTTCAAACTTGGCCGCGATGAGCGCGTGATCAAGCTGCAGCAGACTGCTTTCCAGCGAGCAGGCAACCGGCACTTCACAATGGATTTCGGCCAGCCTGCGCGACAGATGAAGCATGTCCAGATCGTTCTCGATCTTCTTTCTTACCGATGGGCTCAGATTCTCCAGGTTAGCGAGGATACCCTCGATGGAGCCGTATTCCTGTACCAGCTTCAATGCCGTTTTCTCGCCGATGCCGCGCACCCCGGGGTAGTTGTCGCTTGTGTCCCCCATCAGCCCTTTTACATCTATGATTTGACGGGGCTGAAGCCCTTTCTCTTCCATCAGGCTTTCGGGTGTATAGACCATATAGTTGCCCTGGCCCTTTTTCATAATTATGACTTTAATCCGCTCATCCACCAGCTGCAGAAGGTCATGGTCGCCTGACAGAATCAGCACGTCCGTATTTTCGCCACGGGAATAATGACGGGCCAGGGTACCGATGCAATCATCCGCTTCGTAGCCCTCTGCCCCAATGTTCGGAATCCCGAGACTATCCATGACTTCACGAATTAAAGCAAACTGTGGGATCAGATCATCCGGAGCCTCCGCACGGTTGCCTTTGTATGCGGCAAAATGCTCCCCCCTGAACGTCTTGCCTCCCATATCCCAGCAGCAGACGACATGAGTGGGGCCGAAGGCCTGCACCGCATCCCAGAAATAGCGGATAAAGCCATAGATGGCATTGGTCGGGATTCCTTCTTTGGTGCGCCGTATATATCCATGGGCTGCTGTTGCGTAATAGGCGCGGAAGAGCAGGGCCATTCCGTCCACCAGCATAACTGATTGTCCATTGTTTTGTGTCACGTAAGTGTCTCGCTCCATTTCCGTAAAAATAATCTTGTTCGAGTATACCATATTGGCGGTCATTTAGGGGCCTGCCCATCCACTTTCCTGCCTTTTACTCACATTGCAAAAAGACAGGCTCACGCCTGTCCCCATACCTCGCTGTATTGATCCTCTTTAAATCCGACGCTGACCCGCTGCCCGTCGGTAACGACAGGCCGTTTAATCAGCATGCCGTTGGAAGCAAGCAGGTTCAGCTGCTCCTCCCGGCTCATGCCCGGCAGTTTGTCCTTCAGCTTCAATTCCTTGTACACCTCGCCGCTTGTGTTAAAGAACTTTTTCAGGTCCAGCCCGCTCTTGTCCACAAGCTCCGCAAGCTGGCCGGCTGTTGGCGGCTCCTCCACAATGTGGTGAAGCTCAAGCTCATGTCCGTGGTTTTGCAGCCATTTTACCGCATTGCGGCAGGTGCTGCACTTCGGATATTGATAAACTGTTAATTTACTCATATAACATGTCCTCCATCATTTCGTCCCAATACGATGCTCTTCTTTAGCAATTATATGTTATTTGCAGCCTGCAACGCCTCTTCCAGACGAAGCAAATCCGGCGGCAGCGGGGCCCGGAAGGTGCACCGCTCTCCAGTGAGCGGATGATCGAAGGAAAGCTCGGCGGCGTGCAGGGCCTGTCTTGAAATCACACTGTCGAGAAATGCCTTTCGTTCGGCCTTGCCGGCATCAGCATTTTCATCATCCGCGGGATGGATAAAATACATCGGATCTCCGATCAGCGGACAGCCGATATGCGTCATGTGCACACGGATCTGGTGCGTACGCCCGCTTTCCAGCTTCAAGGAGATTCTGCTGCCTTCCGGCCATCTCTTCTCAAGATTGTAAAGCGTGAGGGCAGAATATCCGTCAGGCGTTACGATGCGCTTGTGCGGATTGAGAGGATCGCGGTCGATCGGTCCATCCACTCTTCCAGTCGGCGGCTCCGGGCAGCCGTGTACATAAGCCGTATAACGCTTGTCCACCGTACCTGCAATCATTTGCCCGGATATATGCTGGTGGGCATACGGGTTCTTGGCTATAGCCAGTACACCCGAGGTATCCTGATCCAGCCGGTGAACAGGACGGAAGCGGAACGATTCTCCCTTGGACTGCCAGTAATACACAACCGCATTAGCCAGTGTTCCCGTATAGTGGCCATGCGTCGGATGAACAATCATACCCGCAGCTTTATTCACAATAAGAAGATGCTCATCCTCATACAGGATATCAAAGGGGATAGGCTCAGGCAGAATATCCTCCGAGGTTTCCCGCTCCATCCGGATTTCCACACAGTCACCCGGTCGCACCTTCACATCGACATATACACGGCTTCCGTTGAGCATAATTCCCTGCTCCGTAAGCTTCAGACGGGACAGGAGCTTGCGTGATACGCCCATTCTTTTGTGCAAAACCGTTCTCAGCAGCATGCCTTCGTCTTCCGGTGGAACCTTATATGCAATCGGATCATAATAAGCGGTCATTCTTTTCTACCAAACACCTTTTTGCTGCGCACGTATTCCACGTCAGCCACTCCCAGCCTTGCATTGGCCGTACGCGCAGCCACGAAGAAATAGTCGGATAGCCTGTTCAAATACCTGCGGACGGCAGGGTTAACTTCTGTATGGGAGCCAAGCGTTACCGACCGCCGCTCAGCACGGCGGCATACTGTACGGCACACGTGAAGAGCTGAAGAGAGGCGGCTGCCGCCAGGAATAATAAAGCGCTCCACCTTCGGGTTCTCCTCTTCACAGCGGTCGATCCACTGCTCAAGCCGGAGCACCATCTCTTCCTTTACCTTATATTTTTTATCGCTAAGCCTTACAAAAGCCAGATCGGAGCCGCAATCGAACAGCTCCTGCTGAATTTCGGCCAATTGCTGCCGCAGATCTTCATAGACGTCCTCTTCCGCAAAGCTGATTGCCTGTCCGACAAAGCTGTTCAATTCATCAATGGTGCCGTAAGCTTCAACCCTGTCATCATCCTTGCGGACCCGTCCCCCAATGACAGAGGTTTCACCTTCATCTCCCGTTCTTGTATATACGCCCATCATATTCCTCCTTTACGATCATAGCTCCAAAATAGTCAGTGTTCAAAAAGTCAGGTTTTCAGCACCGAGAAGGTTGAATGAAGATAGGGACTGAGGAGCGGAGCGTACTTGGGGTACGTGAGCCCCGGAAGGCCCGGCTGAATTCAAGATTCGATGTCGAGTCCGCTGCCTGACTTCCTTCGTGATCAAAAGATGACTTTTTGAACTACCTCTACAAATTAGAAATAAGGAGTCTGTCCCATGATTAAACATATCGTCTTTTTTAAACTGAAAGACCGCTCTCCTGAAAGCGTTGAACATACGGCCTCCGTTCTGCGCAGCATGAACGGTAAAATCAAGGAAGTGCTGTCGCTGGAAGTGGGGGTCGATGTCATTCGTTCCGAACGTTCCTTCGATATTTCGCTGACGGTGGTGTTAGAAAATCTGCAGGACCTGCAGGCTTACCAGGTTCATCCGGTGCATCAGGAAATCATTCAGCATATCAACGAAGTAAAGGATGTATCCTTTGCGGTGGATTATGAAATCTGACAGGCAGCGAATGATATGGAATGGCCGTCATGGTGCAAATGGCCGGTTTGACGGCAGTTATACCGGGAAGGAGGTGCGGGACAAATGTACTATGTGAACAGAGAACAGATTGAGCTGCGTCTCAAGGCAATTCCCGAGATTGCGGAAGGATTGCGCCGGGTCTCGTCCGGCTGGACTGGCGACCTGATGCAGGGCTTGGTGCAGGAACGCTGCCTGCATCTGGCAATCGAGACGGTAACTGATGCGGGCAGCTATCTGATTGACGGCTTTATTATGCGTGACGCCAGCAGCTACGAAGACATCATCAGTATCATTCATGGGGAAGAAGTTATTGACGAGTCTGTCTTTGCACCAATTTATGAGCTGGTATCCCTGCGCAAGCCCTTGGTTCAGGAATATTTCCGTTGGAAACGTGGCGAGCTTCATAAGCTGACTCCGCTGCTGCCTGAGGTGCTGGAACGGTTTGCGGCCAGTGTGGAAGGCTATCTGGACCGTGAGTTGGGAACACAGCCAGCGGGCAGTAAATGATTTGGAGTATATGATGAATACTGTACCCGAAATGTCTACACGACGTCTGATTATGACATTGCTGAAAACAAGAGGGCCCCTGGGCGTTTCTTCCCTCGCGGCAGAGCTCGGCATTACCGAGATGGGGGTCCGAAGACACCTGAAGGCTATGGAGCAGGAAGGTTTTATTGAGGTCGCCGTTGTGCGCCAGGCTATGGGACGGCCTGTCTATAAATTTGGCCTGAGTGAACGTGGGGATGAGCAGTTTCCGCGCAACTACGATCATCTGCTGGTGGACCTGCTGGAGGAGCTGAATGAGCTTCAGGGGGCAGGGGCCGTTGACGCGCTCTTCGAAGGAAGAAAGCGCAAATTGATCCGCCGTTATATGCCGCAGCTTGAGGGCAGGTCCTTGCCGGCACGGATCAGGAAGCTTGCAGACATTCAACATACAGCCGGTTATATGACGTATTGGAACACGGAAGAAGACGGAAGCTTTACGTTCTATGAGTACAACTGCCCGATTGCGCAAGCAGCGAACCGTTACCGCAAAGCCTGCGAGTGTGAGCAGCATATGTTTGAGGAGCTGCTGGAAGCGGAGGTGCTCCGCACCGATTGCCTGGCGGAAGGCGGCCGCTGCTGCCGGTATAAAATCTTGCCCCGCCAGAGTTAGATCCGATAGCACTTTACCTGTAACAAGCCAAGCCCATCCTGCTTATAATGCATTAAAAAGGTGGGCGTTCGCCCGGTAAGACAGATCTCGCTTGCGGGAGAGGCACTTCATGATTATGCCTGAAGCGCTGCTCCCGTCAACAGGGTCTTTCCGGTCCCGGGGCCTGGTCGAAGGAGAGATTGTTATGGATCAAAAAGGCAAATTGGTGATGTGGGGTGCTATTGCAGGCACCATTCTTGGTTCAGCCGCAGCCTTGCTGCTGGCACCAAAATCGGGGCGCGAGCTGCGCAAGGATCTAGCGGAATGCACCCAGCAGCTCAGCGAGGCAAGCCTGTCTGTGGCGGACAAAATCGGGACAGCGGGCCTCCAGCTTGTAGACATCGTCAAAGATACAGCTTCCTATGCGGTTCAGGAGGTCCGCCAGGCGTATGGCAAGCAGGAGGAAGAGGAAAAGGTAACCATCTCTGCGATCGATGCGGAGAAGCCGGAAGCACACCGGGAAAACAACGACAGCTATTATATCTGATCTCTGCAGCCGGGTTCGTCCCTAAGGGGAATGGACCCGGCTTTTGCATGGCCTTCCGTTAATAACAGGCAGCCGCGGACTTGGTGGAGAACTGCCTTTTGTTTCACTTTTAACGTACCTTTTGAACTTGTCTCACATAAGTTATGTAGAAGAGTGATAGCAAGAGGGATAACAACAATGAGGAAAGCGGTGTGTTCGTGCAGCAGGCTATTGCAATTTTGGATTCCGGCGTGGGGGGACTGACCGTTGTCAAAGAAGTCATGCGTCAGCTTCCGCGCGAGAAAATCATTTACTTCGGAGACACCGCGCGAGCCCCCTACGGCCCACGTCCGGCTGATGAGGTTTTAAAATTCACCGGACAGATCGTTGATTTTCTCATTCAATTTGATCCCAAGGTCATTGTCATTGCCTGTAATACGGCAACGGCAGCGGCGCTTGACGAAATCAGCAGCAGGGTCAGCGTGCCAGTGATCGGAGTCATTCATCCGGGAGCCCGTGCCGCCATCAGCGCTACGAATACAGGCCGTGTGGGAGTCATCGGCACGGTTGGGACCATTCGCAGCGGCGCGTATACCACAGCCTTGAAGCAGCTGTCTCCTTATATTGAGATCGTAAGCTTGGCTTGCCCTTCGCTGGTTCCTATCGTGGAGAGGGGAGAGTTCCGCTCGGAAAACGTTTCTCTGATTGTTCAAGAGTCACTTTCGCCTATGAAAAATTATAATATTGATTGTCTTATTCTCGGGTGTACCCATTATCCTTTTCTGAGGGAGACCATTCAGGAAGTGATGGGGCCTCATGTCAAGCTTATAAGCTCCGCCGATGAGACGGCAAGGGAGACAAGCACAATACTTTATAACAAGGGCAAGCTGGCCTCCGGAGATACATTGCCGATCCATCAGTTTTACTGCTCCGGGGATCCTCTCTTGTTCCGAAGTATTGCGAGACAGTGGCTCGGGGAGCAAATCCGCAACATCCCTGTCTTGTGGCAGGTGACCCGTCTTGGATGACCATAAATGGACGCGCCCGGAAGCTTCAATGCTGCCGTTCCCGCGAGGGGCGGCTTTTTTCACGTTTATAGAAGTAGTTCAAAAAGTCATCTTTTGATCACGAAGGAAGTCAGGAAGTGGACTCGACATCGAATCTTGAATTCAGCCGGGACTAAGCGGATGCTTCCGAAGTATGTTTCCAACGGAAACATTTCAGGTGCTCACGTACCCCAAGTACGCTCCGCTCCTCAGTCCCTAGCTTCATTCAACTCAAGCGTTTTGAAAAAACGCACTTCGGAAGCATAGGCTTCGGTGCTGAAAACCTGACTTTTTGAACACGTACTTATAGAAAAGGTCCCGAATCACGGATTGGGTAGGCTGGCATAAATTGGAGTATAACATCGCATTGAAATTGAAGCAGAGAAACGGAACATGCTGCCGGGAGGAATGGGAATGAAACAGGTTGTTATTCGTTCTGGGAAAACATGGTTGTCCGGGAGTTACGGGTATAAGCATCTAATGCAAGATATCGAGCATTTGCACGAAAAATACAATTTTGTAAAAGTAAGCTGTATAGGTAAAAGTGTGATGGGAAAAAGCATTCCCTGTGTAGAGATTGGTGAAGGGAAACGCAGAATAGCGGTAAATGCGGCGGTCCATGCCAATGAATGGATTACCGCCCCATGTGTGCTGTATTATCTGGAGTGTTATGCCGCGGCAGCGACATCCAGAAGAGCCCTCTATGGACATGATCCGGAGCGCTGGCTGCAGGAGATTACACTAAGCGTAGTGCCTATGGTCAATCCGGACGGTGTGGATCTGGTCCTTGAGGGAGCAGGCGCTTCCCATCTTGAACGGGATAAGGTTCTGGAGTGGAATGAGGGAAACCCTGATTTCAGCTCCTGGAAGGCCAATATTCGCGGAATCGATCTGAACGACCAGTTTCCGGCGTATTGGGAGGATGAATTGCAGCGGCGGGCCACGAAGGGACCGGGTCCGCGCGATTATGGCGGAACAGAGCCGCTCTCCGAGCCTGAAGCGCGTGCCTTGGCCGATTGGACACGCCGTTTGCTGCCGGATATGGTGATCTCTTTTCATACTCAGGGAAGGGAGATTTACTGGAATTACCGGGACAGAGAGCCGGCGGACAGCCTGGCATGGGCGCAGAGGCTGGCCGGTGCCGCGAATTACAGGGCAGTCAGGCTAAGTGACAGTGATGCAGGCTATAAGGATTGGTTCATCCTGGAATTTGGCAGACCGGGCTTTACGGTGGAATTGGGGGAAGGTGTCAATCCGCTGCCGCTGCGTGATTTCGACAGCCTGTGCAGGGATACGGGTCAGGTGCTGTCAGCCGCACTTTCCGGATTGAGCTGCTGAATAGTTGAAACCTTTATGGGAAACAGGCGTAGTTTAACTTGCGGGAAGATCGGCGCTTCCGGAAGGAAGCCTGATTTTTCACCAGCCTTCTTCATTTTCTTGGGAAAAGGGTATGCTATACATGAACAATTATATTTGGCTGCAAAAGATGTGAAATGGAGCTGATATCCATGAAATGGAGAAAATTATGGTCCCTGCGGCAGTGGGCGCATGTACTGCGCCGTCTTCCCCGCCTGCTTGCTTCCTCTCAGGTGCCGCTTGGGGACAAGCTGTTGTTTTTTGTACCTGCACTGCTTTATTGGGTTCTTCCGGACATTATTATTCCGATTCCATTCATGCCTCTTGATGATATCGGTGTAACGATGCTCCTGATGAACTGGTTCGTGACCAGAACGGAGCGCAAGTATCCGCAGCTTGCCGAGCCAGATCGCATCCGGGTAAAATGAACGGTATTCGCATTTTGTCCAAATACCAGTATTGCGATTCTATAAATTATTCATTACAATAGGAATATTGACTTTCAACCATCAGGGATGCGGCAAATCCTGAAATATCATACATTATGCTGCCTAATAGGAGATGAAGCAAATGAAATGCAAAATTACACGCAATGCGGCCAAAGTGCTGAAGCTTGAACTGGATAAACCCGAGAACAGCGGAAAATTGCTGAGAGTGATCGTGACTCACGCGCACGGAGATCATGCGCACTATGGCCTTGACCTCGACACACCGAAAGAAGGAGACATCGTAGTCTCCACAGATAAAGACATCGACGTGATTCTTGAAGAAGGCCAGCCGTTCCTGGACGGTGTCAAAATAGACTATTTGTATTTCCCTGAAGAGGGCTTTGTCATTACGAATCCTTCGATGGGCAACCACGGTGACCATTAAGACCGCATGGAGAGGATGAAATATGGCTAACGATATTCGTGTCTGCGATAAATGTCAGTTCGTCCGGATGAAGTCCATTATTCCGAAGCTGCAGAAAATGGCGCCTGATGCCGAGATCAAAATCGGCTGCAAATCGTATTGCGGACCCTGCGGCAAGCGTGCGTTTGTGTATGTGAACGGACGGTATGTGAGCGCACCGACGGAGGAAGAAGTGCTGGCCAAAGCGGCAGCATTTATCAAACAGCCGAGTGTGAAGGCTTGATCCGGATTTGTAAGATGATAACTTAGGTATATTCAGCCAAAGAACCCCCGGGGCCGCGAAGACGGCAATGGGGGTTCTTTGAATAGTCCTGCCTCCGGCTGTTCATCCTATAGGGCAAATACTTATTAGCACTGCGAAAGGGGAACAGGTAATGTCGCAATACGATTCCAATCTGCAAAACCAGAGTGTTGCCGCCCAAACGCAAAATTCCGTGGACAGGTTTCATAATGCAGTAACACAGGCCATGTCACATCCGAACGAACAGCTGGTGGAGCAGGCTGAGCACTCCCAGGCCCACGCTAGGCACGCCCTTGAACAAGCCAGGGAAAGCCTCGGGGACGATATGGTGGAAGCGGCGGAGGAAATGATGGCTGCCGAGGAACGCAGGCTCGATTCAATTAAAAAGACAGGCCTAAAATAGGAGACGCTCCGAGAACGAACCATTCCTTTAATCGCTGTTGCCCCCAAATTTCCTGTGATTGATTTTTAAGCGGTAGAAATTCGGGGGCAAAGGCGAACGCTCCGCTTTGCCGGAATTGCTTCGTCCTCTCCGCTGCTCCGTGCAAACCCATACTTAAAACACCCAATCGGAAACAGCGAATCTCCTGCGGTTTCTGATTGGGTAAAAAAAGAACGAGAACATGAGCGAAACCCGCCTGTTCTCGTTCTTTTGTGCTTCTTTTAAATAAAAACGGCTGCTTTCTATTTTCCTTTGTTCATGGCGATGAAGATTTCGCGCCGTCAGACGGCTCCGTGCTCATAGCAGCGGGATTCCAACGGCGGATCAGGCCGTAGGTGATAACTTCATCTGATATAGCAATCCGGTTAAGCGTCTCCTGATACCCCGGCCCGCAGGCCTGAATATCGGTCTGTTCTCCCGTCCCCGCGTTGTAGCACGTTCCGTTGACAAAGGTATTGTCCTTGGACGGCATGTAGTATACCTTTCCGTCCGTGAATGCCCCTGAACGAAGGATGACCATCCGCTGCTTGCCGCTGAATAAATTGTTGCCCATAAAATGATAAGGCTCCGAGGAGATGCCCAGCAGATGCAGAACGGAAGGAGCAATATCCAGTTGGCCTGCCGGCTCGTTGTATACGCCCGCGCTTCCTCCATCCGGCAGATGCACAAGCAGGGGCACCTGATTCATGATTTTTTGCATGTCGAGGTCGGACAGGGATTTTCCTAAAAACTTCTCATACATCGCCTTGTCCTGAATGGAATTGTCATGATCCCCGTAGAACATCAGGATGGTGTTGTCCCACATGCCGTTCGATTTCATTTGTGCCATCAGCTCACCGAGAGCCTGATCCACATAATGCACGGATTCCAGATAATCGCCGAACATGGTGCCCTTGAATTCGCCTGTGTCCAGGCCGGTGCCTTCCGGATGAATGTTATACGGATGATGGCTCGACAGGGTGATCATAAAGGCGTAAAACGGATTCCCATTCAGTTCCTCAAGCTTGCTGACAGATTGTCTGAAAAAGGACTTGTCTCCCAGCGACCACCCGAGCGGCTCATCAATGACAAAGTCTTTTTTACTGTAAAAATGGTCATAATTCATAGCCTTGTACATCGTATACCGGTTCCAGAAGCTGCTGTCATAAGCATGAAATACATTGGGGCTGTACCCTTCCCGCTTTAGAATAGTCGGCAGCACATCATAGGCATGATCCGGATAACGAATGAAAACCGATCCCGTCTGCAGCGGGTGCAGAGAGCTCTGTACCGAAAAGTCGGCATCAGAGGTTCGCCCCTGGGCGGTCTGATGATAGAAATTGCTGAAATACATGCTTTCCTTCATCAGCTTGTTGAAATTGGGTGTGATCTCCTGACCGTTAATCTGTTTGCCGATAAAGAAGTTCATAAAGGCCTCGCCCTGAATAATCATGACATTGCTGCCTTTGTATTTGCCATAGGTTTCATTTTCCACATGAATCAGACTCTGATGGTCCTTGAACCAAGCCAGGTCTTTGTCCATTTCTTTCTGACCGAGCACCGGCTGCGGCCCCAAATGATCCATGCCGTAACGATAAATATCGTAGCCGTGAAACCCGAGCAGACCTGTCACATTATAAAGCGCGAGCGACCACCAATTGCCAACAAACAGCCCTTTGGCCCATGTCGAGGTATACATCTTGATCGGCCCGAAGGTCAGGACACAGCCCAAGCCCAAGGCCAGCAAGCCGGTACCAATCCGGAGCATCATTTTTCTGCCTGTCCGGCGTCCATTTTCACTAAAAACGGGGCCTTCAAACCATTGTCCGGGTTGTCTGCGGCGGCGCTTTGTTATCCATATCAAATAAGGAATAAAGAGAATCCAGTCTATAAAGAAGAAGATATCCTGCCAATGAATCAGCGATGCGATGCTTCCTCCAAGCGATTCCACCTGACCGGCCTGAAGCAGCACGGGAATGGTGATAAAATCGCCGAAATACCGGTAATACACCATATCCGAGTAAATCAGCGCAGTCAGCAGCACATTTAATACAGCCAGCGCTGCAAACCGTCCGCGCGAAGGCAGCCAGAAGGTCCAGAAGCTGGCGATCAGCAGTGAACCAAAGGCAATGACATAGTCCAGCGGATTCATATCGATGTTTGGGGCGTGCAGTTGAGAATGGAGCAGCCCCAGCTTATACAGAATCAGTATGGCAAAAATCCAGAACCTTGTATGACGGTTCTGCAGCCAGCTGCCGATCCTTGCTCCGGCGCGAAGAATCATACCGGAATTGTACCTGTTCAATTTACATTTCCCCCTTTGGCAATCTATCCGGTCCCAGAGAATTTAGTATCAGAGAGCTCTATTCTAGAGGTAGTTCAAAAAGTCATCTTTTGATCACGAAGGAAGTCAGGAAGCGGACTCGACATCGAATCTTGAATTCAGCCGGGCCTAAGCATATGCTTTCGAAGCATGTTTCCTGCGGAAACATTTCAGGTGCTCACGTACCCCAAGTACGCTCCGCTCCTCAGTCCCTAGCTTCATCCAACCTTCTCGGTGCTGAAAACCTGACTTTTTGAACACACATTTCTATTGTTTTGTAAACGGAATGTGATCTCTGTGTAAAAACCGGATTTGCCTTTACTTATTATATCCTGCTGGCGTCTCTTTTCAACACGAAGGGGAAATGAAAGAGAGAGCAGGCCCCGCGGGGCCCGCTCTCTCTGCATGATCGAGATTATTTAATTTTCGGTTTGAGCTTCCCTGCGCCGCGGGGGCAGAGGGCCCAGGTATTGATAGTATTGACATTCAATCCGGCCGTTGAACAGCTTGCGCCGTTTGTCTGCCTTGCGGCCCCAATAATGCTCAAACTGCTTGGTAGGGCTGATGGTAAAGAACGACCATGTCGGCATGCCTGCGGCAGTACGTCCCAGGCTGCGGATCAGCTTTTCCACCTCCGGCTCGTCGCTCAGGCGTTCGCCGTAAGGCGGATTGGTGATCAGGCAGCCGTATTCGCCTTCCGGTCTGATTTTGGCGGCAGGCATGACATCAAGCCTGATTTCTCCCGCCAGTCCTGCCGCTTTGACGGCGGCTTGTGCGACCTCAATGGCCTTGGGATCGATGTCGCTGCCTGCGATCTGGAATTCCACATCGTCCCGCACCAGATCCATGGCCTCATTGCGGGCTTCTTCCCACAGATGCTCGCCGATCACGGGCCAATGCTCGGAGTTGAAGGAGCGGCGCAGGCCCGGAGCAAGGTTCCAGGCAAGCATGGCCGCTTCAATCAGCAGCGTCCCCGATCCGCAGCATGGATCGTAGAACGGCCGGTTCGGTGTCCAGCGGCTAAGCTGGATCATGGCCGAAGCCAGCGTCTCCTTCAGCGGTGCTTCGGTAACGAGCTTGCGGTAACCCCTTTTGTGGAGCCCCGGTCCGGTGGTGTCCAATGTAAGCAGGGCCCGGTCCTTCAGTAAAATCACTTCAATGACATAGCGCGGCCCGTTCTCGGGGAACCATTCCGTGTGATAGGTTTCCTTCAGCTTTTCAACAATCGCCTTTTTTACAATTCCCTGGCAGGCAGGCACGCTGCTAAGCTGGGATTTATGTGAGCGTCCTTCCACAGGAAACTCGCCATTGGCAGGAATCCAGTCCTGCCAGGACACGGCTTTGGTGCCTTCAAACAATTCGTCAAAGGTCGTAGCCTCAAATTCGGCCATCTTGACGAGAATACGATCCGAGCTGCGCAGCCATAAATTGCAGCGGCAGATATCGATGAAATCACCGGTGAAAACAACACGGCCGTTCTCAACGATCTGATCGTGGTATCCGAGTTCCTTCAGTTCACGCGCTACGATGGCTTCCAGCCCCATCGGCGCAGTTGCAATCAATTGCAGTTGGGCCATGTAAACAATTCACTCCATCTTGATTGTACGGCACTTGCATAAGGCCGCCTTGTCTAATGCCTTGTGGCAATTCTCCAAAAACAATACAATCTATATTATGGTCTCAGGAAAATAAACCGAACATGCAAGGCAAGGTTCATTCGTATAGTATAGGCGATTATATTCCTGGAGACAAACCGTAAATATACATACCGGGTCACACCGGTTCGGCAAGGATCGCGCTTATGCTGAAGCTGAACATTTTTTGAGGAGGAGTACATTTGAACACAGCACCTGAAGATTATATAGAGCAGCTGTTCCGGGAGGACGAGCTGTTATTGAAGGTCAAGGAAACGATTCGGGAAAAAGGGATGCCCGAGGTATCCGTGGCGGCGGCATACGGACGGCTGTTGACGATGCTCATCCGCATCTCGGGGGCTCGGCACGCTCTGGAAATCGGGGCATTGGGTGGATACAGCGGGATATGCCTGGCCAGAGGGTTAGGGGAGGAAGGAAAACTGACGTCTCTTGAGTTGAAGGAAGAATATGCTGCGCTTGCTGGCAAGCATCTGGCGGAAGCCGGATTTGCCGACCGTGTCGAATACCGTATCGGGCCCGCGTTGGACAGCCTTGAGAAGCTGAAGCGGGAAGGGCGCAAATTTGATTTCTTCTTCATTGACGCGGACAAGGAGAATTACCCGCTGTATCTGGAATATGCAATCGAGCTTGGCAATCCGGGGGCTGTTATCGCAGGAGATAACTGCTTTCTGCGCGGCCGTACACTGAATTCGGAGAAGAACGGTCCATCCGTACAGGCGATGAGACGTTTTAATCAGATGATAGCCGAGGATGAACGGCTGGAGAGCACGCTGCTCCCGTCCTATGACGGCCTGGCGCTGGCCCGTATCCGGTAGCGGCGGGACGCGTTTAAGTCGGAGTTTAAGCGAAGAGGAAGGGAGACACAGGATGGCCTATCAAGTTGAAGTCAGGTTTGCAGAGGTTTATGAGTTTCTAAGCAGCTTACATACATTTATTTGCAGGCCGTCCCACAAGAAAATAGATCTGACTCCTGCATGGGCAGCTGCTGTAGGTGAGACGCTGTCCCCCGAATTGAAGGCCGGTCTTGCACCGCTCGTCATAGGTGCCGAATGGAAGCTGGTATATCTGCTGGCAATCTTATGTCCGAATCCGGATTCTGTGCCTTCATTCCTGCAATGGGTAGAGGATCAAAGCAACGAAGACCTGCGCGAACTGACATCCGGCTATGCTGTAACGATGCCTGAGGACTGGGCTTTTTTTCGCTCTGTCTATCTCTCGGTGCTGCCCGGATGGTATGAGGAGTATTTTCGATTGGTTGATCCAGCCATTCCGGCAGCACTTCAGCAGGAAACCGCTATAAGATTGGAAGAGCAGCCGCTGTGGGATGCTGACGAATTTGTGGATCGAACCACGGGTGGTATGCGGTTCCGCCCGACCGATGCCATGGAGCAGCTGCTCCTTGTGCCGCAATATCATTTTCAGCCGGTGAATGTCGTTTATGACTACGGCGTGTTCATGATATGTCACTACTCGTCCCGGATCGATCTTGCTCCAGCGGAGGTCTTCCCAAATCCAGACTTGCGGCTGATCCGGGCACTGGGGGAACGCAGCAGGCTCAAAATATTGCGCTATTTGCATGAGGGTCCGCGAGCCTTTATCGAAATTGTCAGGCATCTGAAGCTGTCCAAAGGCATTACACATGACCATATCTTCAAGCTGAGGAGTTCGGGGCTGATCTGCGCTCATTTTGAAGGAGAGACGCTGGTGGAATATTCCTTACGAAGCCTATCCATTATGGAACTTCAGCAGACGCTGATGTCGTATATTACAGGCTCGCCCCAGCTGGCTTCGACAACTGAATCCAAATGACAAACCGCTTTATCCAGTAACTTTCGTCCGGATACTCTGGATCGAAAGTTACGTAACCCCGGTCCATGTATTTCGGATCTAAGGTCATGTAACCTTCGTCCCAATACACTGGATCGAAGGTTACATGACCTTCGTCCCGTACAGCGAATCGAGGGTCATAAAACTGGATAAGGCGGTTTTTTTGTGGAATTTTTTGTGGTTCTCCCTTTACAGAACCGGACATGGTTCCTATAATATGAATTGTCGATCAAAAAAACATAGTTAGCGGATCGGAATTATAAATATAACTACGATCTTCAGATCGCTCACATTCAAGGGAGGTTTACCATGAAAAAAAGAACCTATGTATTGTCTGCCCTATTCCTGTCCGGTGCCCTGCTGCTGTCTGCATGCACGGAGGACAATACGGCTGCGCCGACAACAGGCCAAACCGCCGCAAGTGAAAATGCCCAGACAGCGGCAGTTGGAGGCTTGACTGAGCCAATCAAGGCATCCGATTTATCCAAGCTCCCGACTGCAGCCAAGGAACGAACCGATACGGTCATTGTGGGACTCACGGATCCAAGCGGCTCCTTTACTCCTTATTTTGCCCAAAGCGGTTACGACGGGAATGTCACCTCGCTTCTGTTCGCCCCGTTGGTGAGCGTGAATAAGGAGGGCCTCCCGTACGCCGACCTTGCCGAGAAATATGAGGTCTCCGACGACCAGCTTACATACACCTTCCACCTGCGCCCGGATTCGAAATTCAGCGACGGCTCGCCTTTGACGGCGGATGATGTTGCTTTTACATGGACCCTGCTGCATGACAAGTCCTACGACGGCGATTTTGATATCACGGAAGCCCATGTGAAGGGTGGAGAAGCTTATAAGGAAGGCAAGGCTTCGTCGATCGAGGGGATCAAGGTCATTGATCCGCAGACGATTTCCGCTACATTGGAGAAGCCTAACGCAACAGCTCTCCTGCTGTTGGGCAGTGACGTTTTGTCCAAAGCCTACTACGGAAAGGATTACAAATTTGGCCAGCTGGATTATATCAAGAACCTTCACTCCAATCCGCTTGGCAACGGCGCATATAAGCTGGAGAAATTCATCCCTGGACAGGAAGTGCGTTTTATAGCGAACGAGTACTACTATAAAGGCAAACCAAAGCTGGAGCATTTTATCTATAAAACAACGGATGGTGATACATGGCAGTTCCTGGAGACCGGGGAGCAGGACTATGCTTCCTTCCCTGCAACGACGGACAATATCGAGAAGCTGAAAAATCTTGGATTTGTCAATCTTACGCCATACACAGCGAGCAATTACGGCTATCTGCGCCTGAACTTTGAGCATGAGGCCATCAAGGACAAGAGGGTCAGACAGGCGCTGACCTATGGGCTTGACCGTCAGACGATCTATGTGGATTCCAACCAAGGGGCAGCGACGGTAGCCAACATTCCGACTTCGCCAATTTCTTGGACTTATACGGAAGAAGGCATCAATCCTTATAAATACGATCCGGAGAAAGCAAACCAGCTGCTGGATGAAGCTGGCTGGACCATGGGAGCCGACGGCATCCGGGAGAAAGACGGCAAGCCGCTTACCATTCACTTCATTGGCTCCAAAAAACAGGCTACCGACATCTTCATCGCGGTTGCTTCTGAAAACTACAAGGCGATCGGGGTCAAATTCGAACCGGAGCAATTTGCGGATTTCAATTCCCAGCTTGCCAAGCTGGAAAGCGGAGACTATGACATGGCTGCATTCTCGACCTCTCTCATGACCGACCCTGCGGACGGTGTGCGCGACTTCGTCAGCGGTGAAATTTCCGGTTATGATAACCCGGAAGTGAAAAAGCTGTATGAGCAGGCTTTGGCAACATCGGATACGGAGGAGCGCAAAAAGATTTATCATGAGCTCTACAAAGTTGTGAACGATGATCTGCCATACATCTTCACCAGCAATAACAAGTTGGTGGTGGCTACGAACGGCCGGCTTGAAGGGTTAGAGATCAATCCGTTCTGGGGCATTTCCACCAGCCTGCCGAATTGGACCCTGAAGTAAAAAAGACAGCCGCCCGCTGCCCGCATGGGAATCAGCGGGCGGCTCAGTTAAAAGGAGCCGGTCATGAGCACATATCTGCTGCGAAGATTGATATATATGGTTGTCATACTTCTGGCGGCCTCATTGTTTATATTCTGTCTGTACGCACTGACACCGGGAGATTTCATAACAAACAACCTGAAGCTCAGTCCTGAACGCAAAGCGGAGCTGCGGGAGATTTATGGCTTCAACAAGCCGCTGATCGACCGTTATCTGAACTGGATGGGACGGGCGCTGCATGGGGATTTCGGATTCTCGCTAGCCCAGCAGAAGCCTGTGCTGACGCTGTTTAATGAGTATGTCTGGAACTCGTTTCTGCTCGCGATCACCTCGACCTTCTTCACCTGGGTTATTGCCGTCATCATTGGTGTTGTTTCAGCTTACAGGCAGTATTCCTGGTTTGACTCCCTGGTGATGGTGCTGATTTTTGCGGCCATGTCGATCCCGTCCTTCTTCATCGGTCTGTTCCTGATCAAGCTGTTTGCGGTGGATCTCAGATGGCTCCCGCCGGGCGGCATGACAACGACCGGAAGCAATGCGGCCGGGTGGGCTTACGTGCTTGAGGTTCTTCATCACATGACCCTGCCGGTAATCGTCATGGTGCTGCTCGGCGTCGGATCACTGACCCGCTATTTTCGCAGCAACATGCTGGATGTTATCCGTCAGGATTATATCCGCACCGCAAGAGCCAAAGGGATAAAGGAGCGGACGGTGCTGTTTCGCCACGCGTTGCGCAATGCCATGCTCCCGGCAATCACACTGGTCGGTTTCGAGCTGCCGGGTCTATTTGGCGGATCACTCATTATTGAGAAGATTTTCAACTGGCCGGGGATCGGACAGCTGTATATGCAGTCTTTTACCGTCAGGGATTACCCTTTGTTAATGGGATTCACAATGTTCATTGCGGTGCTGACCGTCATCGGTACGCTGCTTTCGGACATTCTCTATCATGTGGCTGACCCGCGGGTCAGACTTTAGGGATCATTCAGTTACAGTAGACATTCTTGTACCGATTATCCTATATGGCAAGGGGGGAGCTCCATGTCTTCCATCGGCGGAGGAGTGGCGGAGATAAAGAAGGCCAAGCGGGAAGCCCCACGCTCATCTTTGTGGAGGCAGTCGTTTCATCGAATCTTGAAGAACAAGCTGGCTGTATTCGGCTTTGGGTATATTGTATTCATGTTTATCATCTGCTTTATCGGCCCAATGCTGTCGCCTTATGCAAGCGGCAAAATCAATATGGCAGTGTCCTACAAAGCACCCGATCTTAATCACTGGCTGGGAACGGACCTGCTGGGAAGAGACGTGCTTACGCGACTGCTGCAGGCCGGACGAATTTCGTTGACCGTGGGGATCGCCTCAATGGCCCTGTCGGTTTTTATCGGTTCTATTTTGGGTGCGATTGCCGGTTATTACCGGGGAATTGTCGACCAGATCATTATGCGTGTCGCGGATTTGCTGTTGACGGTGCCGAGTCTGCCAATCCTGTTTATCATGGGGGCGCTGCTCTCGGACTGGAAGGTGCCGACTTCTTACCGCATGTATATTGTCATGCTGATGCTGAGCTTTGTCGGCTGGCCGGGGCTTGCGCGGCTAGTCAGGGGGCAGATACTCAGTTTGCGTGAACGTGAATTTATGTTGGCTGCAACGGTGCTGGGACTGCGCGATCGCCGCAAGCTGTTCCATCATCTGCTGCCGAATCTGGTGCCGCTGCTGATCGTGGTGGCAACGCTGAATATCGGGGGCGCCATTCTGAGCGAATCGGTGCTCAGCTTCTTCGGGCTAGGCGTAATGCCGCCGACAGCTACCTGGGGCAATATGATTGACTCGGCCAACAACCTGATTGATTTCGAGAAGCATCCGTGGTTATGGATTCCACCGGGAGTTGCTATTTTTACGACGGTTATATCAATTAATATTTTCGGCGATGGACTCCGGGACGCTCTGGATCCCAAACTGAAAAAGTAGGTGGGAAGTACCATGAACAACGTGCTTGAAATTAACGATTTACGCACCCATTTTCAAACCGAAGAAGGTGTAGTCAAGGCGGTGGATGGAGTCAGCTTGCGGGTACGTCAGGGCGAGACAGTCTGTATCGTGGGGGAATCGGGCTCCGGGAAAAGTATTACCGCGATGTCCGTCATGGGACTGGTCGAAGGGCCGGCGGGCCGGATCGTCGGCGGCAGCATTGAGTTTGCCGGCAGAAATTTACCGGATCTGGGCAAAAATGAACTAAGAACGATTCGTGGCCGCGATATCGCGATGATTTTCCAGGAGCCGATGTCTTCCCTGAACCCTGTGCTCAAGATTGGTCAGCAGATTATGGAGCCGCTCATGGAACATCTGAAGCTGAGCAGGAAGGAAGCCTATTCCCGGGCGATCGAGTTGATTGGTCAGGTCGGCATTTCACGACCGGAACAAATTGCAGAGTCCTATCCGCACGAGCTTAGCGGGGGCATGCTGCAGCGCATCATGATTGCCATAGCCATCTCCTGCGATCCGAAGCTGCTGATTGCCGATGAACCGACGACGGCGCTGGATGTGACGATCCAGGCGCAAATTCTCGACATGCTGCGCCAGATCAAGGAGCGGTCGAACATGTCCATCCTGCTGATTACTCATGACCTGGGTGTTGTAGCCGAAATGGCGGATTATGTCATTGTTATGTATGCAGGGAAAGTGGTGGAAGAAGGAGAGGTTGTTGAGCTGTTCCAGAGCCCCAAGCATCCGTATACCCAGGGGCTTCTTCGCTCCAAACCCATTCTTGGTCAGCGTGAGGAGGAGCTGTATTTCATTCCTGGGCAGGTGCCGAATCCGCTGGAGCTGACTGAATCATGTTATTTTCACGAACGGTGTGCTCAATGCATGGATATCTGCCGGACCAGAGAACCGGTGCTCAAGCAGGAAGGTGAGCGGCAGAAGGTGGCTTGCTGGCTGTATGAGGAGGTAGCGTCCCATGCATGAACCATTGGTGGAGGTTAATCACCTCAAAAAGTATTTTCCCGTCAAAGCAGGGCTCCTGAATCGTACCGTCGCTCATGTAAGAGCCGTTGATGATATCAGCTTTGCCATCCAGCCGGGAGAGACCTTCGGGCTGGTTGGGGAATCCGGCAGCGGCAAAAGCACGGTAGGCCGGACGATTCTGCGTCTGACGGACAAGACGGCAGGTGAAATCCGCTTCAAGGGCAAGGACCTCTATCGGGTCTCCAAGGAGGAGATGCGCCGTCTGCGGCCGCAAATGCAGCTGATCTTCCAGGATCCCTACAGCTCATTAAATCCCCGTGTCCGTGTCGGGGATGCCATCGGCGAAGCGTTAATTGACCATGGCATGGCAGCCAAGGACGAGATTCGCGATGTAGTTGAAGAATTGCTTGTGTCCTGCGGACTGTCGTCGTACCATTATTACCGCTTCCCGCATGAATTTTCGGGCGGGCAGCGGCAGCGGATCGGTATCGCGCGGGCCCTGGCGCTGAGACCCGACCTGATTATCGCTGACGAGCCGGTGTCGGCACTGGACGTGTCGATCCAGGCGCAAATCATCAATCTCTTCCGTAAGCTGCAGGATTCTCGCGGCCTGACATATCTGTTTATTTCGCATGATTTGAGTGTGGTTGAACACTTATGCTCCCGCATCGGAGTAATGTATCTGGGCTCCATGATGGAGGTGGCCAGCCGGGACGAGTTGTTCCGGAATCCGCTGCACCCTTATACGAAGGCGCTGCTCTCCGCTGTACCGCTACCCATTCCGAAGCTGAAACGGGAGCGGATTGTGCTGAAGGGAGACATCCCGAATCCGTCCAACCCGCCGCAGGGCTGCAAATTTCACACCAGATGTCCATTCGCGAAGGAGATATGCACACAGCAGGTTCCGGAATTCCGCGATGCTGGAGCCGGACACTACGTGGCTTGTCATTTGGTATGAATATAGCTATAGATAAAAAGACAGCAGGTCTTCTTCCAAGAAGAATCTGCTGTCTTTTTAGATGTTATTGCATTCTACCGGAAATCATGAGCCTGTCCGCTGCGGCGGCCGTACAGCTTGATCCTTACCCATACCATATTGATCAGCAGCATCACGCCTGACATGATAAACAGGCCTTCAATGCCTATAAAGCCTGATAGCAGTCCGCCGATCACGGCACCCAGCATATTGCCGAGCGCAAGGGCGCTTGTGTTGAAACCAAATGCGCGGCTTTCCATGCCCGTGGGTGTATAAGAGCGGATCAGGGCATTCACGCTCGGCAGAAGACCGCCCATGAACACGCCCATCAGGAAGCGCACGATGACAAGCTCCCACACGGTCTGGACAAAGGCCTGCGGAATAAGCGTGAGTGCTGCTCCGACCAGAGCGTAGGTCAATATCCGGTGCGCTCCGACGCGATCGCTGAGCCTGCCCAGAACCGGCGATGAAATCATGTTGGACAAGCCGGTTACAGCGGTGACAAAGCCTGCAATGAGAGCAATGCCTTCAGCAGAGCCGTACAGGTCCTGCACATACAGTGGCAGCAGGGACACCGTGCTGATCATCGCGAACTGGAGCAGGAACGTTACAGTAAACAGCGCGGGCAGCTGCGGCGTATGGCTCAGCTCACGCAGTCCTGCCAGTACGGAGGTCTGGGGAGCCTTGGCGGCTTCAGCGCGGTTGAAGTTCTCTTTGACGAGAAATAGCGCGAGCAGGGTCCCGGAGAAGATCAGCCCTCCCGTAATGAAGAAGATTGGTCTGAAGCCGAGCCAGTCCGCCATAAATCCGCCCATCAACGGGCCCAGAATCGTGCCTGCCATTTGCCCGGACTGCATGATGCCCATTGCAAAGCCCATCCGCTCCTTAGGAGTGGTGCTGGATACGAGCGAGATGGAGGCCGGATTAAATCCGGAGATCGTGCCGTTCAGCAAACGCAGCGCCAGCAGCTGCCACGGGTGATTGACAAAGCCCATGCAGCCGATCACCAGCGCCATACCAAAGCCGGAGCGCAGCAGCATGATTTTGCGTCCATATTGATCCGCCAGCTTGCCCCACAGCGGCTGAAAAATGAAAGAGGTCAAAAAGTTCGCGGCAAAAATCACACCTGCCCATAAGCCGATCTCATGCTCACCCTTGACATGCAAATCCTGTGCAAGATAAAGCGACAGAAAAGGGGTAATCATGGTCATGCCGGCATTGGCCAAAAATTGGCCGAACCAGAGAACGATGAGGTTCACCTGCCACGTTTTCATGGTGCTCACATCCTTTCCGGCCGTGGAGAGGTAATTCGGGTATTCATCTTTAGTCCGGGAAACCAGAAAAAAACAGTTCTTTTTAGTATAGCACACTTCATTGAAACTTTATCCAACTGTCATCGGATTGTCATCGTTCGTCCATGCTGCCCGGTTGTTACACACTTTTAAAAAGGGCATAATGAATGTATAGGTTTTACATTCGAACTGGGGGCTCAAGCCAATGACTTACAATGATAATTTTATCCGCGCCTGCTTCATGGAGGATGTGGATCACATTCCCGTCTGGTACATGAGGCAAGCAGGAAGGTACGATCCCGAGTACCGGAAAATCAAAGAGAAATACTCCCTGCTGGAAATATGCCGCCAACCCGAGCTGGCAGCTGAAGTGTCGATGATGCCTGTCCGGAAGCTGGGTGTCGACGCTGCTATTTTATATTCCGATATTATGAATCCCGTCGCTTCCCTTGGCGTGGACTTTGATATAGTCAAAAACATCGGTCCGGTCATAGACCATCCCATCCGCACGGCAGCCGATGTGGAGCGTCTCAAGCCGATCGACGTGGAGAAAGATCTTTCTCATATTTTAGAGACGATTCGCATTCTTGACCGGCAGCTTGAGGTTCCGCTCATCACGTTTGCAGGAGCGCCGTTTACGATTGCGAGCTATCTGATTGAGGGACGTCCGTCCAAGAGCTATATTCATACCAAAACACTTATGTACAGCGAGCCCCGGGTATGGTTCCAACTGATGGACAAACTGGGCGATATGGTAATAACCTATCTTCGCTCTCATGTGGCCAGCGGCGGCAAGGCGTTCCAGCTGTTTGACAGCTGGGTCGGGGCACTGGCCCCGCGGGATTTTGAGGTATTCGTGCTCCCTACGATCAAACGGATTTTTCATGAGCTGTCCGATCTGAAGGTGCCGAAGATTTATTTCCCGGGGGTCAGCTCAGGCGAATTGCTGCCGCTTTTGCGCACACTGAAGGCTGATGTCGTGGGGCTGGATTGGCGTGTATCCATTCCGGAAGGCCGCCGGCGGCTGAACGGCGGATTTGCAATTCAGGGTAATCTGGATCCTTATGTGCTTACTGCACCTATGGATGTGATTAAACAGCATGCCAAAGAAATCATCGATGCGGGTGTTCAGGAGCCTGGTTATATTTTCAACTTGGGGCATGGACTCTTTCCAGAAGCCTCGCTTGAGAAGCTTAGAGAACTGACCCAATATGTGCATGAATATTCGGCTACAGTGATCAAGCGGCGGGTAAGTCAGCACAACTTGTAATTTGTTATTATAAATATTAACTCGCAGAATCATACAGCAGAATCATATAGAGGTGATTATAAAAGTGAAGGAAACCGTAGGCGTATTGGTCATGTCGTATGGCACCCCGGAAAGCTTGGAGCAGGTAGAGGCGTATTATACGCATATCCGGCGCGGCAGCGCGCCTTCTCCCGAGCAGCTTAAGGAACTGAAGGACAGATATGAAGCCATCGTAGGAGGCGTATTTCCCCTTCGTGAAAATACGGACCGGCAGGTACACAACTTGCAGGAGACATTGAATCGTGAAAACCGGAATCCCGATGTCGAGTTTGTGTGTTATCAGGGATTAAAGCACGCCCGCCCCTTTATCGAGGACGGAGTCGGGCAAATGGCGGCGGACGGCATTAAGAAGGCGATCGGGATTGTGCTCGCTCCGCACTATTCTTCCATGAGCGTGGCAGGTTATATCAAACGGGCACAGGAAAAAGCGGCTGAACTCGGGCTGAAAATGACATTTATCGAAAGCTACCATCTGCACCCGAAATTGATCAAGGCTCTGTCCGAAAGAGTGTCGGCCAAGCTGGATCTGTTCGAGGAAGCAGGCGCCGACCGCGGTTCGGTGCAGGTCCTGTTCAGCGCGCACAGCTTGCCTGAACGTATTCTCTCCATCGGTGATCCTTATGTCGATCAGCTCATGGAAACCTCCAAAGCAGTGGCCGAAAGCGCCGGCGTGACCCGCTGGCAGTTTACCTGGCAAAGCGCGGGTCGCACGTCTGAACCATGGCTTGGGCCCGATATTTTGGACACGCTCCATACGCTGAGCGAGAAACAGGTAAAAGACGTGCTGGTTGCTCCTGTAGGCTTCGTATCCGATCATCTGGAAGTGCTGTACGATCTGGATATTGAAGCTCAGGCGGTGGCAAGGGAGCTGGATATGCGGCTGATGCGCATCGAATCCTTGAACAGTGACCCTCTCTATATGGAGACTTTGAGCGATGTCATTATAGACAAGTGGAAACAGTTTGATTAAAAGATGACTTTTTGAACTACCTCTAAAAGAGCAGCAGGGACCCCCGCCGTGTGAAGTAACCGGCGGGGGTTCTCTTTGCAGAGAGTCCTGATATATAATGAAGAAGTCTGTGAGACAATGAAATAACAAGGAGGAGTTATGCCCCCCTCAAGAGTGGAGGAGCGAAATGCTCTGCAGAAACGGCGGCGACGGAGCCGGATAAGGGCCGTGACCGCAATCAATCTTATACTATTGTTTATGATTTTCGCAATTATTGGTTATTATTACATAACGGAAGGGAATGAACAGATTAGCAGGCAGATGACAGCCGGCTCCGATCCTGGAAAGCCGAGTGACGATACCGATCCCGGAACGTCTGATGACGCTTCAGTTCCCGGGCCAGCAGCGCAGGCGCAGCAGGAGTCGGAAAAGGAAACGGTTCCGGAGGCCGAGCCGGATATAAGTGCTCCGGAGCCGGTCGAGACGGAGACGGCTCCGAATCCGGTCCAGGAGGAGACCGGCTCGGAAGAGGGCGTCGATACGTCAGATGGAGCAGGGGAATCTGCTGCTCAGGCTGAAGATGAAGATACAGAAGGAGCAGCGGCACCTGAAACAAAGGGGCCTGAATTAGAGAAGCCTGAAGCAGAGGACGCTCCTGCTGCGCATACCACCGGATCGGACAGTGTCATTTTAAACTTCGTAGGTGACATGCAATTTTCCGGCAAAGTGGAGCAGCTTCTGCAGGAGCAGGGCTATGACTATCCGTACAAGAGGCTGGGCAGCCTGTTCAAATCGGATGATTTGACGGTAGGCAATCTGGAGACCCCCGTAACAGACGGGGGTACAGGGGCAGCGAATAAAACCTATGTATATAAGTCCTCCCCCGATGCCCTTCCCGAGCTGGCGGCAGCCGGGATGGATGTGGTGAATGTGGCCAATAATCATATTTTGGACCAGGGCGTCTCGGGACTGAAGGATACACTGACTTATCTGCGTCAATACGGGATTTTGTATATGGGGGCTGGCAAGAATGCGGAGGAAGCTTATGCTCCCGTATATGTGAAACGAAACGGAATGACGATCGCCCTGCTGGGATTCAGCCGCGTCATCCCCGAAGTCAGCTGGTATGCCGGTGCGAAAAGCGCCGGGGTGGCGGGAGTCTACGATCCTGCAGCGGCTCTGCAGGCAATCCGGCAGGCAAGCAAAAAGGCGGATCTGGTGATTGTCACGGCGCATTGGGGCAAGGAACGTGCTTCCGTCCTTGAGGACCATCAGACTGAGCTGGCCCATGCATTTATAGACGCGGGAGCGGATATTGTCATTGGAAGCCACCCCCATGTTCTGCAGGGTCTTGAGATGTACAAGGGCAAATGGATAGCTTACAGCACAGGCAATTTTATTTTTTCCAAATCATTGACAGAAGCTACCTGGGATACAGCTGTTTTTCAGGCATCCTGCACAAAAGATGGCGCGTGCGGCATGAAGCTGATTCCGTGCAGGGCAGAGCTTGGGCAGCCTATACCTCTGTCCGGAGAGAAGGCTGCGAACATTCTCAAGAAGGTCGAGAACATGTCTTCTCCCAATGTAAGTATCGACAGCACGGGCAGAGCGGCGGCAGGCTGATAACACTTCAAATAACGATGATGGAGGGCGAGCAGGATGCATAACCTCTGTGTGGCTCACCGCGGCTCTTCCCATGCGGCGCCTGAGAACACGCTGGCTGCGTTCAAGCAGGCGATGGCATTTCCGTTTGTGAAGTGGATAGAGCTGGACGTCCAGCTATCACGGGACGGGGTTCCTGTTGTGATCCATGACTTTCGGCTGGAGCGCACGACCAATGGGTCAGGGCTGGTCAAGGACAGGTCATGGGATGAGCTGCGCAGGCTGGATGCGGGCTCCTGGAAGAGCCCGCGTTACCGCGGTGAACCCATTCCATCGTTAGCTGAGGTGCTTGATCTGTGCCGCGGCAAGGTTCGGCTGAATATTGAGCTAAAAACATCGGGAGACATGTATCCTGGACTGGAAAGTGCGGTGCTCCGTCAGATTGTTGCACGCGGTATGGAGCAGGAGATCGTATTGACATCGTTCGACCAGCAGGCACTGCGCAAAGTGAAGGAGCTTATGCCGGAGGTATGCACGGGCCTGATTACTGATATCAGGCCAGCAGATCTGTCGGGGAGGCTTTCAGCGCTGGGCTGCTCCTTTCTGTCCATGGCCTACCCGAAGATTGATGCCAGGCTGATGGCCGAAATGTCGGAGCAGGGCATAACGGTGATGGCCTGGACTGTGGATCAGGTTGGGATTATACGCAGTCTTGCCTCCCTCCACCCGGACCTGATGATCTGCACCAACCGGCCTGAGGCATGGGAGCAGGCGATGAAGAGGAAAAGCTTGATTGGCAATACCATATTAACCGTAAAGAGGTGGCTGATTCGATGAACAGAGAAATTCGCAATGTTTACTGTGTGGGACGCAATTATAAGCTGCACGCGGAAGAGCTGGGCAATGCCGTGCCTGAAAAGCCGATGATTTTCCTTAAGCCGTCTCATGCGGTTGTGCCCATGAATGGAGAAACCCTTCAGCTGCCTTTGGACCAGGGAGAGCTGCACTATGAAGCCGAGCTCGTTGTGAGATTGGGGCGAAGCTATGAACGGGGCATGAAGGTGGATGAATGCATCGAGGCGTTTGCGTTTGGCATCGACTTTACACTCCGTGACGTGCAGTCTGTCATCAAGCAAAAAGGCCATCCCTGGACGGCGGCCAAAGCCTTCAAAAACTCGGCTCCCCTGACTCCGTTTTTGTCGTTCGCAGGAGAAGCCGCTCTCCTGAACCATGACTTCTCCCTGCGTAAAAATGAGGTGGAGGTACAGCGCGGCAACGTGAAGGACATGATCTTTTCCCTGCAGGAAATTGCGGATTATATTGCCGACCATTACGGCCTGGGCAAGGGGGATCTGATCTTTACCGGAACTCCGGCCGGAGTCGGGCCAGTGGTCAAAGGCGATGTACTGGAGCTCCGCTGGGCGGACGAAATACAGGGAGCATGTACGATCGGTTAAAGGAATCATTCTACAGTCGCAATCCGGGGTATCCCATTAGGTCTGTTGACCTGGGATTCCCTTTTTTTGTGTTCTGGGACGCTTCGTGCATATTCTTAAATCGCTGTTTTCCCCGGGTGACAGGCAGCATGGTATAATCATAAACAGAGCCTGCGAAAGGGTCATGCCAGCAGGCGTGGATGGATTTGACGGGAGGGTATATGGTGGACTGGTTGATTGGAGCGGCGGGAGCCCTTCTTGTGGGCGGTGCCGCATACAGGAGGAAATCGCTGACTTTATCCGGTTTTGCAGCGGCATTTGTAATGGGCACGGTCTATTACGGAGCCGGTGATCTGTTCTGGTTTGGCATTTTGCTGATGTTTTTTATAACATCCACACTGCTTTCGAAGTACAAGCAGGAGCGCAAGGCGGAGCTTGAGAAATCCTATGCCAAAACAGGCAACCGGGATGCCGGCCAGGTATTTGCCAATGGTGGGCTAGGCATGCTGCTGTGTGCAGGTTATGCGGTATGGCCGCATCCGGCATGGGTCTTTCTTTTTATCGGCGTCATGGCGACGGTCACTGCAGATACCTGGGCGACCGAGATTGGCAGCTTGAGCCGTCAGGCTCCGCGTTCCGTGCTGAACGGGCGCCAGCTTCCGCCTGGAACCAGCGGTGGCGTATCCGCTTTAGGGACAAGCGCGGCTGTAGCAGGTGGCGTTCTGATTGGCTTGAGCGCCTGGTTGTTCCAATCCATCCTTGACGGGAGCACGCTCCCATGGTGGGCCTGGATTGTGTCTGGAGGCGTTGCGGGCGCGGCAGGTGCTTTTGCAGACTCCTATCTAGGAGCGACGGTGCAGTACATGAGCCGCTGCCGGGTTTGCGGACGTGAAGTGGAGGTTGGCAGCCATTGCGGTCAGGCGACGGAGAAGGCACGGGGATGGGCCTGGATGAGCAATGACGCAGTGAATCTGATCAGTTCCGCAGCAGGCGGAGTAGTCGCTTTGGCCCTGGGATATCTATGGATGTGAGGAGTATATATAGATGAACATATTAACGGTTGAAAATCTATCAAAAAGCTATGGGGAAAAAATACTGTTCCGGGACGCTTCCTTCGGCATGGATGAACTCGACAAAATCGGTGTCGTGGGTGTCAACGGTACGGGGAAATCGACCTTTTTGCGGGTGATCGCAGGGCTTGAAACGCCGGACAGCGGGCAGGTTGCCGTCAACAATGATGTCCGGATTCAATATTTGGCGCAAAATCCCGATTTTGATCCGGATGTGACGGTGCTGCAGCAGATTTTTCAAGGGACGCTTCCGGAAATGAGGGCGGTAAGGGAGTACATGGAGGTAATGGAGCTGCTGGAGCTGAATCCTGGCAGTGAGGAGCTTCAAAGACGCCTGCTGTCTGCCAATCAGCAGATGGATGCTCTGGGGGTATGGCAGCTGGAGAGCGATGCCAAGAGCGTGCTTACGAAGCTCGGCATTACCCAGTTTGATGCCAAAATGGGGACGCTCTCCGGCGGGCAGCGCAAACGGGTAGCGCTGGCGGCGGCGCTGATTCAGCCCTGCGAGCTGCTGATCCTGGATGAGCCCACCAACCATATCGATAATGATTCTGTTGCATGGCTGGAGCAGTATTTGCAGAAAAGACGCGGTGCCTTGCTGATGATTACCCATGACCGCTATTTTCTGGACAGGGTGGCTACGGTCATGCTGGAGCTGGATCATGGCCGCTTGTACCGTTACGAGGCAAACTACAGCAAATTTCTGGAGCTGAAGGCCGAGCGTGAGGAGAGGGAGGCAGCCTCCGAGCAGAAGCGGCAAAACCTGCTGCGCAATGAGCTTGCCTGGATCCGGCGCGGCGCCAAGGCTCGCACGACAAAGCAGAAGGCAAGAATCGAGCGCTTCGAAAAGCTGATGGAGCAGCAGCCCGAGCAGCGCGGGGGCGCCATGGATGTGTCTGTCGCTTCAACCAGGCTGGGCAAAAAAATACTGGAAATCGACGGCCTGTCCAAATCGGTTGAAGGGCGCACGCTGATTGAGCATCTGGATTACACGGCGGTGCCTGGCGACCGGATCGGCATCGTCGGACCGAATGGAAGCGGCAAATCCACGCTGCTGAATATGATTGCCGGCCAGATTGAGCCAGACCGCGGACAGGTTGTGCTGGGAGCTACAGTGAAGCTGGGTTATTTCACCCAGGAGCATCAGGAGATGAACCCGAATCAGCGGGTGATTGAATATATCAAGGAAGGGGCGGAGGTCATCCGCACCGATGACGGCAGCACCATTACAGCTGCTCAGATGCTGGAGCGTTTCCTGTTCCCGCCGAACATGCAGTGGTCCATGATTTCCCGCTTGTCCGGAGGCGAGAAGCGGCGTTTGTATCTGCTGCGTGTTCTGATGGAAGCGCCGAATGTGCTGCTGCTGGATGAGCCTACGAATGATCTAGATATTCAGACGCTGGGCGTGCTGGAGGATTATCTGGACGATTTTCCGGGTGTGGTTATCACCGTTTCCCATGACCGCTTCTTCCTGGACCGGACGGCAGACAAAATATTTGCTTTTGAGGGCGGCGGACAGGTTCGAGTGCATGTAGGCAACTATACGGAATATGCCGAATGGATCGCCCGCAATGCACCAGCCAAACAGCAGGCTTCTGCACCCTCGGGTGAAAAATCCGGTCAAACGAAAAAAGAGAAGGCTGCGGACACTGCGAAGGCACCGGTGAAAGAGAAGCTGAAATTCAGCTATAAAGAGCAGAGAGAATTTGAGCAAATCGATGAAATGATAGAGAAGGCGGAGCAGCGCCTCGCCCGGATCGCTGCAGACATGGAACAGGCATTTAGCGATTCGGCCCGGCTGCAGGAGCTGATGGTGCAGCAAGCCGAAGCGGAGCAGGAGCTGGAGCATCTGATGGAGCGGTGGGCCTATCTGAACGAACTGGCTGAAAAAATTGAACAAAGCAAGGGCTCATAAATAGAGCGGATACTATAAAGGCCTCCTGGAAGACCGCATGATTGCGATTCCGGGAGGCCTTTTAGCCGTAATGCATTATTGCTTTAAGTCAGGATATATGCAGCGAGCAGACGGGAAGTATTCAGCACAGCCTGCTTATGGGTGCGCTCCATCGCATGGGAGGCATGAACGCCTGGGCCGACCAGTGCAGCGCGGATATTGCTGCCGCCCTTGAGCGCTGCGGACGCATCCGAGCCGTACTGCGGATAGATGTCGACGGCATAAGGGATCTCAAGCTGGCGGGCAAGCTCGATCAGCCTGCTTGTCATGTCATAGTCATACGGACCTGACGAGTCCTTGGCGCAGATGGAAACGTCCGTTTCCTTGCAGCTCAGATCATCACCGATTGCTCCCATATCCACCGCGATCATCTCGCGGATGTCGGCAGGGATATAAGAAGCGCCGTGGCCAACCTCTTCGTAATTGGAAATCAGCAGCTTGACATTGCGCTTTGGCGTCCATTGCTCGCGTCGGCATGATTCCAGCAGCCCGAACAGCGCCGCTACGCTGGCCTTATCATCCAGGTGGCGTGATTTAACATATCCGCTTGGCGTCACGACGGCACGGGCGTCGAAAGAAATAAAATCCCCTACGGCAATACCCAACTTCAGCACATCCTCTTTGGTATCCACCAATTCGTCGATTCGTACCTCCATATTGCTTTCCTTGCGCTCAAAGGTGCGTGCATCCGCATAGACGTGAACGGAAGGATGAGCGGACAGAATGGTGCCTGTATAGATTTTTCCGCTCCGGGTATGTATTTGGCAGTATTCATTCTCGATGCTGTTCATCATGAATCCGCCGACGGAAGTGATGCGCAGTGTCCCGTGGGGCGTTACAGAACGCACCATTGCACCGAGCGTATCCACATGAGCGCTCAGGGCTATCGTGTGATCCGCGTTTTCGCCCTGCAGCGTAATGATGGCGCCGCCTTTGGCATTCCATTCCACGGGAAATCCGAGCTTCTCCGCTTCATCACGCACAATTTCCATTACTTTACGGGTGTACCCGCTTGGGCTGGGGGTGTCCAGCAATTTCTTAAGTAAAGAAATAATGTAATCTTCATTTGGTTGAATATTCACGAAAACAGGTTCCTCCTTATTTAACCGGCAGGTCTGCCCCCTCAACGGAAGAGACTTCGGTCGAAGCGGCCTTCCCGGCATCTCCGGGTGTATGCTCCTCCAGTGGCTCTGCTCCGGAAGCCTGGGGTGGCTGCTGTAGTAGCTCCACCTGGCGCTTGAGGCGTTTAATTTCGCGCTGCAGCTTGAATTGGCGGAATATACCCAGGGAGCCTACGATCAGGCCTCCGAGCAGTGTACAGCCCAAAATCAACAAAATCAGCGGAATTTCGACAACCTGGAACAACAGGTTTACCTTAACCGTATTGACGTTGATGACAGCGAAGATTGCGGTCAGCAAAGCGATAATTAATGCAGAGATCAGAGACCATTGTAATCTCATCAGGGCCACCTCCTTGGCATGATAAGTATAAAATCCCTTGTCTATGAAAGGCAAGGGATTTTATGACAGCACCAATTCGACACCTTTTTGCAGAACTCTGCTCTACAGGAATCAGCTTAGCTCAGGAGAGCTTTTCCATCTCCTCAATCAGTTCCTTGAACACGCTCATAGCCTCGCGAATCGGCTGTGGCGAAGACATGTCTACGCCTGCTTTTTTCAGAATGTTGATGGAGTAATCGCTGCCCCCGCTTTTGAGGAAGCCGAGATAACGGTCCACCGCAGGCTGGCCTTCCTCCAGAATTTGCTTGGAAAAGCTCGTGGCCGCAGAGAAGCCTGTCGCATATTTGTACACATAGAAGCTGTTGTAAAAATGCGGGATACGCGCCCATTCCATAGCAATATCCTTATCCACGTGCATATCCGGTCCATGGTACTTCACATTCAGATCATAATAGATATCCGACAGCACCTGCGGTGTCAGGGATTCACCCTGTTCAGCCCGTTCATGAATGATCTTCTCGAACTCGGCAAACATCGTTTGCCGGAATACCGTCGTACGGAACTGGTCGGCATAATAGGTGAGCAGATACATTTTTTCCTTCGGGTCCTGCGATTTTTTCAGCAGGTAATCCATCAGCAAGGCCTCATTCGTCGTTGAAGCCACTTCCGCGAGGAAAATGGTATACTGGGCGTCACGGTAAGGCAGCGCGTTATCCGAATAATAGGAATGCAGCGCGTGGCCCATTTCATGTGCCAGCGTAAACATGCTGTTCAGATTGTCCTTATGGTTCAGGAGCACATAGGGATGGGTGCCGTAGGCTCCCCAGCTGTAGGCGCCTGTGCGTTTGTTCTCATTCTCATAAACGTCGATCCAGCGATCGGTGTAGCCTTTTTTCAGCGCGGCCAGATAATCCTCGCCGAGAGGTTTGAGTCCTTCCAGCGTAGTGTCCTTGGCTTCGTCATAGGTGATGTCCATCTTGTATTCATCCACCAGCGGGGCGAACAAGTCATACATATGAAGCTCATCTACACCGAGCAGCTTTTTTCTCAGCTTCATATAACGGTGCAGGAGAGGAAGGCTTTCATGGATTGTGTCGACCAGGTTCGTGTACACTTCCTTTGGAATGTTGTCACCATAAAGGGACATTTCCAACACGGAAGGGTACTTGCGGACTCTGGAATAAAAAATATTTTTCGTTACATTGGCGCTCAGCGCGGCAGCGATCGTATTTTTGTTGGCAGCATACGTATCATATACGGCTTTGAAGGCCCGTTCGCGAACTTCACGGTTGGGGTTCTCCAGGAACTGGATGTAGCTGCCGTGCGTCAGTTCAACCTCGTTGCCGTTCTCGTCCTTGATGCGCGGAAATTTCAGATCCGCATTGTTGAGCATGCCGAAGATCGTCTGCGGGGCCTGGGAAAGATTGCCGACTTGGGCAAGCAGTGCTTCTTCGGGTTTGCTCAGAATATGCGCCTTCTCGCGCTTCATCTCCTGCAGCGTGAATTTGTAAGGAGCAAGCTCCGGAGCGGCGATAAACTCATCCAGCTTGCCTTCAGGCAGGGATAAAATTTCAGGAGTAATAAAAGAGAGCGCTTCGCTGACTTCCACGCTGAGCTTTTTCGCTTTTTGCGACAAAGCCTGGTATGTAGGCTCCGCAGTATCTTCATCATGATGGAGATGGGCGTATACGTATACCCGTTCTGTTTTAAGCGATAATTCATCTTCAAGCTTGAAGCAGTCGCGAACTGCTTCGGCACGATCCAGCTTGCCCTGGAAGAAGGAGGCTTTCTTTGTTAATTGCTTGATTTCCTCGTATTCCTTGTCCCAGGCCTGTTGATTCGGGAACAGATCTTCCAGCTTCCAGCTGTTTTCCGATGCTACTTCTTCACGCTTCAATACTTTACTCATAGGGGGCCTCCTTTGTTCTTTCATCTGCGATGTGCGGGTTACGGTTTTGGCGTCTGCAGGCACCAGCGGAGAGAGCAGGCTGATGGCGAGCAGGACGGCTAGTGGTTTGGCAGGCCGCAAACATGCATCCTCCTTTTACCATGACATATAAGTCATAGTATGGCCTCAGGGGGATGCAAATATAATTTGCCGCTTTTAGCCGGAACCACCCAGCATCAAACCGTATACAATAAGGAAAAAGGCAAAACAGATCATAACGACAGCCGCCAGAGCCATCCATTTCTTGAGCTGGGCGGGGATGCTGTCACGCATCATCAGGAGCACGGCTCCCAGAGTAAAGGCCAGGATAATAAAAATAATGGAACTGCTCGTATCCATGGGCGTCTTATACCTGCTTGAAAGCGTTCATGATACGCTCCCATTCTTCCTCGTTGCCTTGAAACTCTTCCTTCGGGAAGCGGTTGTTGGCCCAGTGCATCATGGCTGGGCGGCTCAGAAAAGTATGTGCTTCCTCTCCCCAGTCGTCGGAAATTTCCCGCAGGACGATGTAGCGGCCCTGGACCTCGACTGTCATCATGTTCCATTTGTCTTTTTTGTATATTTCATGCTTTTTCATCATATGCATATCTCCGTAAGTGTTTTGGTCCATAATACCGCAGACGGCAGGGAAAAACAAATCATTCCAGCGACCCAAAACATCAATTGCAATGTTGAAAATGATGGAGTATAATATGGATATTCGCCATAGATGGCGGTATTTTTAGGAGGTTGTTCACTTGAAGGGTACAGTTAAATGGTTTAACGCAGAGAAAGGCTATGGCTTTATCTCCACTGAAGGCGGCGAAGACGTTTTCGTACATTTCTCCGCAATCCAAGGCGAAGGCTTCAAAACTTTGGATGAAGGTCAAGAAGTAGAATTCGAAATCACGGAAGGTAACCGTGGACCTCAAGCAGCTAACGTAACTAAATTGTAAGAATATTTCCGGTAAACGGATCTCTTATAAAGTTCGGCTGAACGTCATAAAAGCGCAGTTTTCCCGTTGGGAGCTGCGCTTTTTTGCTTCCACTGGTTTAACTGGTGTTAAATATACATAATGACCACAACTTTGACTATTAGAGGAGCTGATTGTCATGGCTATGGCCGCTGCGCGGACCGGTCCGTCTCTTACGGAAGGGCCAATTGCGAAAACGCTTTTTTTCTTCTCTCTCCCCATGCTGCTGGGTAATGTGCTGCAGACGCTGAACGGTACCATCAATTCCATTTGGGTGGGCAAATTTCTCGGTGAAGCGGCCCTGACCGCGGCCTCCAACGGCAACATTATTTTATTTTTTCTGATCAGCTCCATTTTCGGCGTCACCATGGCTGCCACGATTCTGATCGGCCAGAGCATCGGGGCAAAGGATATCGCCAAGGCGAAACGGATTGTCGGCACGAGCGCCGTCTTTTTTCTTTTGCTGGCATTGCTGATTGGCGCTGCGGGTATTTTGCTTTCGCCTTCGATTCTGACGGCTTTGAATACGCCTGCGGAATCCCTTGAAATGGCGATCATCTATACAAGGATTATTTTTGCAGGCATCCCGTTTATGTTCGGATTCAACTACATTATGACGGTGCTGCGGGGATCGGGCGACTCGAAAACGCCTTTTTACTTTCTGATTTTATGCGTTGTGCTGGACGTTGCTCTTAATCCGGTGTTCATCTTCGGGCTCGGTCCCGTACCCGAGCTCGGAATCGGCGGTTCGGCGCTGGCAACGGTCATCGCGAATTTGATCAGCTTTCTATGCATGATGATCTATCTGTATCGTATGAAATATTTTTTGCGCATTACTAAGGATGAATTGCACCTGCTGCGGATGGACCTCGGTATCATTTGGACACTCATCCGCAAAGGGGTGCCGATGGGGCTGCAAATGATCGTCGTTACCACCAGTGCAATCATGCTGATGTATCTTGTCAACAGCTTTGGCGTTGATGCGGCTGCAGCCTATACGGCGGCGAACAATTTGTCCAGCTATGTCCAGATGCCGGCGATGGCGCTGGGAGCTGCGGTGTCTTCCTTCGCCGCCCAGAATATCGGCGCCCGGCGCTGGGACCGCGTCCACCGTACAACCTGGATCGGCGTTCTGTTCAATCTGCTCATGACAGGGGGCCTGGTTGTGGTGATCCATATCTTTAACCGGGAGGCGTTGCTGCTGTTTCTGCCGTCCTCCGGCCAGGCGCTGGAGATCGGGATGAGGATTAATGAAATTACACTGTGGAGCTTTGTGCTGTTTGGCGTCATGAATGTAATTACAGGGGTTGTCCGTTCCACGGGAGCCGTCATTGTGCCGCTGCTGATCACTACGCTGGCATTGTGGGGGATACGGATTCCGCTGGCTTATCTGCTGGTGGATGACTTTGGACTGAACGCAGTATGGTGGAGCTTTCCCATTGGCTTTGCCGTCGCGATGACTGCCGGAATCCTGTATTATGTGTCTGGAAAATGGCAGAACGCATCCATGGATGGCGCCCGGGAAAAGCAGCCGGAACCTGTCGAAAAGTGACTTTCTTTATTTGTGCAAACTGGGCGATCATATTATAATAAGCTTGTTTGGATAGGTTGCGAAAAACGTAGACACATTGTGGAGGCACCGTCATTTGAATGATATTGAGCTAAGACAATTTCAGGCTCCGCGCGGTCCCTTCGGGTTGATGAAACGAATGTACAGATACATCATTCCCGAGACACAGCGTACCCTGGAATATTGGCGCCAGACGGCTGAACAAATTCCGGATACCGAATTAAAGAAGCAGGCGCTTGCAAGCATATCAGGCAAGGCGTTTCATTGTATCGGCGGCTCGGTCTATGCGGCGGTTAATCTGCCGGTCCGCCATACGCTGATCCAATTGATCGTCGCTTATCAGACGATCAGCGACTATCTCGATAATTTGTGTGACCGAAGCACGTCTTTGGACCCGGATGATTTCAGACTGCTGCACCAGTCCATGCTCGATGCGGTTAATCCGGCGGCGGAACCTGTTCATTATTATGCTTTACGGGACGAACAGGAAGATGGAGGATACCTGCTTCACCTGGTGGAGACTTGTCAGTCATGCATACGCAAGCTTCCGGGTTATGAAGCCGCCATGCCTTATATTCTTGATCTGGCAAGGCTTTATACCGATCTGCAGGTATACAAGCATATCAAGCCGGAGCTCCGGGAAGCAGCATTAATGGATTGGTGGAACCTTCATAAAGAGCGGACACCGGAATTGCGATGGAATGAATTTGCGGCGGCGACGGGTTCAACGCTGGGCGTGTTTATGCTGTTTCTGGCTGCCAGCGACCCCCATCTGACCGATTCGGGGGCAGCCGCAATTCACCGCTCGTATTTTCCGCATGTCTGCGGTCTGCATATATTGCTGGATTATCTGATCGACCAGAACGAAGACCGTATAGGCGGGGATTTGAACTTTTGCAATGACTATGAAGATACCGAAACCATGGTTGACCGGTTCGTGTTCATTGTAAACAGGGCGCGGGAGGATGTGTCTTCAGTACCTGATAGCTCCTTTCACCGGATGATTATCGAGGGACTGCTTGCATTATATTTATCCGACCCCAAGGTCAGCGAGCAGCAGGAGGTCCGCCTCGTTTCAAAGCGTTTAATGAAGAAAAGCCCGCTCATGCGTTTGTTCTTTTTCGTGAACAGTCGTTGGATTCGAAGGCAATTATGAGAATTTAGGAGGAAATAAAGATGACAGCAGTTAAAAAAATCGCAGTACTAACGAGTGGTGGAGACTCTCAGGGAATGAACGCGGCCGTTCGCGCCGTCGTGCGCAGCGGACTGTATTTCGGCTTGGAAGTATACGGTGTACAGCGCGGTTATCACGGTCTGTTGAACGATGACATTTTCCAGATGGATTTGCGCAGTGTGGGCGATATCATCCATCGGGGCGGAACGGTGTTGCAATCCGCGCGCTGCAAGGAGTTCAGAACGCTGGAAGGGCAGCAGAAGGGTGCACAAATTTTGCGGGACCGCGGCATAGACGGGCTTATTGTCATCGGTGGCGATGGCTCCTATCAGGGAGCGAACAAGCTGAGCCAGCAGGGCATCAAAACGATGGGGCTTCCCGGCACGATTGATAACGATATTTCTTTTACAGACTATACAATCGGTTTTGACACGGCAGTCAGCGTTGTTGTGGATGCCATCAACAAGCTGCGGGACACCATGTCTTCCCATGAACGTTCTTCCATCGTGGAGGTTATGGGCCGTCACTGCGGCGATATTGCCCTTCATGCCGGACTGGCTTCCGGCGCTGAGACCATTCTGGTGCCTGAGGTTGAATTCAATATGGATGAAGTGGCCGAGCGGATGAAGCAAAATTTTGCCCATGGTAAAAGACACAGTATTATTATCGTCGCCGAAGGCGTGGGCAGAGGGGAAGATGTGGCGGCAGAGCTCGTCAAGCGTTTCCCGACGAACGATCCGCGCGTAACCGTACTGGGTCATATCCAGCGCGGTGGCACCCCAACAGCATTTGACCGCAATCTGGCCAGCAGACTCGGCGATTTTGCGGTACGTCAGCTGATTGAAGGACAATCCGATAAAGCGTGCGGTATTATTAAAGGCGAACTTGTTGCCACTGATATCAATACAGTAGTTAATACGAAGAAACCATTTAACATGGATTTGTACGAGCTTGCCATCCGCCTTTCCCAATAATTTCATATAATCCGGGTTGGGCAGGTATGATCCCTTCCGTGTGACTGTGTCAGCAATAAGCACACAGTTTACATGGAAGGGATTTTTTGTGGGCAAAATGTGAAAAAGGAGCGGCGCGTATTTTACATCAGAATCATCTTTGATGTTAAATCAAACTCTGAGTGGTTTAAGAAAGCTTGTATAAATTTTTCATAACATCAACTTTGCAGGAGGTAAGGATGTATAACGATCTCACAGGAAAAACCGTTGTGATTACCGGGGGGGCCACCGGCATCGGCAGAGCGATGGCTTTGCGGTTTGGACAGGAAAAGGCAAATGTTGTGATTAACTATTTCGGAGGCAATCAGGAAGTTGAAGCACTGGTGTCCCGGATCGAATCTTATGGAGGAAAAGCAGTCGGCGTTTATGGCGATGTATCCAAAGAGGAAGACGTCAAAAAAATAGTCACTGCAGCCCATGAGCAATTCGGTTCGCTTGATGTAATGATCAACAATGCAGGGATCGAGAATGAGATACCTTCCGAAAAAATGACCCTTGAGAACTGGAAACGGGTCATTGATGTCAATTTGACCGGGGCCTTTCTGGGCTGCCGGGATGCAATAGATTACATGTTGAAATACAAAATCAAAGGGACTGTTATCAACATTTCGAGCGTTCATGAAGTAATCCCCTGGCCTCATTTTCTGCACTATGCTGCCAGCAAGGGCGGTATTAAAATGATGACGCAAACGCTGGCTCTCGAGTTCGCTCCCCAAGGCATTCGGGTAAATAATATTGCTCCCGGGGCAATCAATACGCCCATTAATGCCGCCAAATTTGCCGATCCTTCGCTGAAAGCGGGCGTCGAATCCTTGATCCCTCTCGGTTATATCGGCAAGCCGGAGGAGATTGCTGCCGTAGCTGCATGGCTGGCTTCCTCCGAGTCCAGTTACGTCACGGGCATTACGTTGTTTGCAGACGGAGGCATGACAAAATTTCCTTCATTCCAGGGAGGTAAAGGGTAGTGACGACATTAGAAAACAAAGAGGCTGTTCTGCTGGAAGCACCGCCAGTGAAAAAACAGTGGTGGAAAGAAGCTGTTGTATATGAAATCTATCCCATCAGCTTTAAGGACTCCAATGGAGATGGCATTGGTGACCTGCGCGGGATTATCTCGAAACTGGATTATTTGAAGGATTTAGGCGTAGACGTGATCTGGATTTGTCCCATTTATCAGTCCCCCGGTCAGGACAACGGTTATGACATCAGTGATTATTACGCGATCAAACCGCAATTCGGTACGATGGAGGATTTCGATAAGCTGCTGAAGCAGGCTCATGACAGGGAAATTAAAATCATGATGGATCTCGTATTGAATCATACTTCCGACGAGCATCCCTGGTTCATTGAATCCAGATCGTCCAAGACCAGTCCGAAGCGGGATTTTTATATTTGGCGTGATGGCAAACACGGGCTTTTCCCAAACAACTGGGAATCATACTTTGGCGGCTCGGTTTGGCAGCTTGATGAAAAAACCGGACAGTATTACATGCATCTGTATTCCAAGTACCAGCCGGATTTGAATTGGCAGAATGACGAAATGATTCATGAAGTGTACAAGATGATCCGCTGGTGGCTGAAAAAAGGTGTCGACGGTTTCCGCTTTGACGCCATTGCACATATCGTCAAGGCCAAAGGACTTCCGGATGCGGAGAATCCCAACCATTTGGAGGTCGTTCAGGCTAATCAGTTTTTTTCGAATTTGGAGCATGTTCACGACTTGCTGCGCAAGCTGAATGAAGAGGTATTGATGGGATCCGATATTATGACCGTAGGGGAGACTTCGGGTCTTGGACCGGAGCAGGCATTGGAATATGTAGGAAACGAGCGGCATGAGCTCAATATGGTATTTCAGTTTGAGCATATGACGCTGGATTCTCCATCAACAGGCACCGCCAGATGGGAAACCCGTTCGTGGACGCTGCCTGAGCTGAAAAAGATTATGACCCACTGGCAGACTGCACTGCATAATAAGGGCTGGAATGCCAACTATTTGGGCAATCATGATCAGCCGCGGCAGGTGTCCCGTTTCGGTAATGACAAAGAATATCGGGTGGAATCCGCGAAGATGCTGGCCACGTTTTTGCTGACTCTTGAGGGTACCCCTTATATTTATCAAGGGGAAGAAATCGGCATGACGAATACTTCCTTCCAGCATATTGAAGATTACAAGGATATCGAAACGCTGAATTTCTATAAGCTGTCACAACTCCAGCAGGTACCCGAGGAAAAAACGATGGCCGCAATCCATAAGAAAAGCCGGGACAACGCCCGTACCCCCATGCAGTGGGATGCCAGTGAGAATGCTGGATTCTCGGACGGCAAGCCCTGGATTAAGGTCAATCACAACTACAAGGAAGTTAATGTCGAAGCAGCTCTTAAGGACCCCAACTCCATATATCACTATTATCGGAAGCTGATTGCTCTGCGCAAACAGCATCAAGTGATGGTTTACGGGGAGTACACGCTTCTGCTGCCGCTGGATCCGGATCTGTACGTGTATACGCGGACACTGGATAAGGAATGCCTGCTTGTTATTTTGAACTTCAGCCGTGACACCGTTGAGTTTGAGTGGCCTGATGAGCTTGCGTATGATTCGGGAGAGCTGTTAATCGCCAATTATGAGCAACAGCCAGGGGAGAATGAAAAGAAAAAAACACTCCGGCCTTATGAAGCCAGGGTGTACAAGCTGGTTCAGCAAAGCAGTCACACGATGATCCATTGACCTTGAAGCTCACGTTGTAATATTCTGAGGCGCTCCGAGAACGAAGCATTCCTCCAATCGCTGTTGACCCTTCGGGCCAAAGGCGACCGCTCCGCTTTTCCGGAATTGCTTCGCCCTCTCCGCTGACTGCTTGCTTATCCCGACTTAAAACGAAAGGAGCAACGGCTGCGGTCAAATTAAGGGGAACCCTCTGTGTTTCCTGCGATAGCAAAAAAGGTCAAGAACAGGTTTGAAAGTCGTCCTAGTTCTTGACCTTTTTTACTCATAAAAAGAAATGAAGGGCTATTCCCGTAGAGTATTCATTTTGCGGAGCCTTCCCGCTGTTCTCATTGTTGTTTCATACTTTGGTCCCTGAACCGGCGCTGCACAACCCAGAGGCGGGCGAGAAGGGTGGCTGCACCGACAGCCAGACCGGTAATGAGCCCGACCCAATAGCCGTAAGGACCGAGTACTGTCCACTTTGCCAATACATAACCGACAGGCAGGCCGATGATCCAGTAAGAGATAAAGGTCAGGAAGAATGCGGGATTGACATCCTTGTAGCCGCGCAGCACCCCCTGCGTTGGAGTCGCAATGGCATCCGAGATCTGAAAAAAGATCGCGTAGAGCAGAAAGTGCTGCGTCATGGCAATAACGTCAGGATCGCGTGAATAGATGCCCGCCACATTTTTTCCCCATAACAGCAGTACAACCGCGGCTGCCAGGGAGAGGGCAACGGCTGTGCCGATACCGATCCGGCTGTAGCTTTGGGCGTCCTTCGAACGGCCTGCGCCTGCTTCATAACCGACAAGTATGGTCAGAGCCGTACAAATACTGAGCGGTATCATATACAGGGTGGAGGCGAAATTGATGGCCGCCTGGTGAGCTGCTATCGTTATCGTATTAAAGCTGCTCATGAAGAGAGTTACCGCAGCAAATACGGCAGTTTCGAAAAAGATGGCAAATCCCATTGGCGTACCGATCCGCGCCAGCTCAAGCCAGCCTTTGCCCGAAATGCCGTGAAAATGGCGGAAAACAGCATATTCAGCAAACGCGCTGCCACGGTGAACGATAATGAGGGCCGTGAGAAACACAATCCAGTAGGTGCAAGCGGTCGCCACTCCTGATCCAACCCCTCCAAGCTCCGGAAATCCCCATTTCCCGTAGATAAGCAAATAATTCAGAAATACGTTGACAGGCAGGGAGATCAGGGTAATCATCATCGATATTCTGGTTTGACCCAGGGCATCGATAAAGCTGCGCAGGGCGGTGTAGCCGAAAAAAGGGATAATGCCGAAGGCGAGGGCAACCAGATAATAAAAGGCGACATTATGAACCCTGGTTTCCAGACTCATCCCCGCCAGAATCGGCTTAAGGAACAAAAAGCCTGCTGCAATCACAACGACGGCAAGCAGCAGCGCGAACCATAAAGCCTGTATTACATAAAATGAAACCTTGTCTTTCTGCTGTCTGCCAATCAGCTGGGACACGATGGGCGTAACAGCGATCAGAATGCCGCTGAGCCCTGTCTGAATGGGATTCCACAGGCTGACGCCTATGGCGGTTCCCGCCAAATCCGCCGGTGCATACCTGCCGGACATGTTGGTATCAAAGAAGGTCATAGCCGATAAAGTAATCTGTGTTACCAGAATGGGTAGCAGAATAACAGCAAACTGCTTCCACTTCTCGGCAGTCGAATAAGTTGTATTCATTGCAGCGCATCCTTTATAAAAATAATGTTCCATCTGATGTCAGAGCTTTATTGTAAGCGATGAACCGAAATCTGAACAGTATATTTTACTAAAGCTAGCAGGGCTTAATATTAAAGACCCGCGGCATTCGCGGGTCTTCTGTAAGGAATATTGATAATGGCTGTAAGATTAATAATTGACACCAGGGGTATACCGGTTCGAGGCGCTCCAGAGCAAATATTCGTCAACGCCTGCTTCCTTCATGGCGCGGATCTGATCGTCGACCTGCTTCTTTCCGTATTTGACATAATGACCGCTGCCGAGCCAGCTGGCTGTGAAATCCTGAATCCAGGGGCGAATGACAGGCTTCAGATGTTTGGTGGCCTCAAGCTTCTTATGCGTGTCTGCCATTGAGCCCTTGATGACCTTGTAAGGATTTTTATCAGGGTCCTTAACACCGTACCAGCCTGTCGAGTAGTGGCTTGGGTAGACCATTGGCGAAATGACATCCACATTCTCCGATATTTTCACAAAATCCTGCCCAATGCCTTCCGCCGCAGGGACAGAAGCCGCGTATCCGAAAATATCCACCGATACTCTGACGCCCAGGGGTGCGAGCTGCTTGCGGGCATATTGGACAAATTCCGCAACGGCATCCACCCGCGACTTGTCGGTCTTGGCATAGGTCAGCTTGCCGGCTTTCTTCTCGAAGCCTTCCGGAAAACGCACATAGTCAAACTGGATTTCCTTAAAGCCCAGCTTGGCGGCTTCCTTGGCAATTTCAATATTGTAGTCCCATACTTCCTTGCTGTACGGGTTTACAAAGCTGTCGCCGCCGCCATTCTTCCACAAGGAGCCGTCCGGATTGCGGAAGGAGAGCTTCGGATTTTTCTTGGCTAGGACCGTGTCCTTAAACACGACGATACGGGCAATGGGGTAGACGTTATGCTTCTTTAGCCGGGCCATCAAAGCTGAAATATCCTTGATAAAAGGCTGAGGTTTGCCCATTTTCTTCAGCTTTGCATTTTGGGTCGGATAGGTTATGTATCCCGCATCATCCTTGATATCAATGACCATGGAGTTCAGATCCGTGTCATCCAGCAGCTTGAGCAGCTTGGCCATGCGTTCTCCGCCGGCGCTGTATGCCGTTACGTAAATTCCTTTTACAAGCGGTGCTCCCGGCTGCGGGTCAACCTTGGCTGGAGGATTGTCTGCGTTCACGGCACCAGCCTCTGCCCCCTGTGAATGGATGATTGCACTGTTAATCGCCGTCTCTACAGACGACTTTATAGACGTGCCGCCTGCTGCCCCTCCCGGATCTGCCGTTCCTCCGAGGGCTCCTAGCATTACCATGATTGCCCAGACGATGTTCATCTTTACGAATTCTCTCCCTTTCTTGCTATGTCTACCTGATTATACTAGAAGTTTTTTGTCGAAAAAGGACATGTTTGTAACCATTCAAATAACGATTCAGGCACTAATAACCTAGACTTTCTATTACCCTATATTGGATGACTGAATCGGCCGGTTATATGCATGTCCAAAAATAAAAAAGCCGCTGTACCCCGGGAACAGCCCGGTGGTGCAGCGGCAGTCATTCATTATTTTAGCTGAGGCCTTGCCAGAAAGTTATTGAAGATAAGAATGGCTCTGATGTTCGCAAATGCTGTACTGAATAATCTCCATAGCATCGTCGGCTTCAAGAATACCGATGCCGTCCCTGAGCACAATCCGGGAATTGAGCTCATTCTCCCTGAGAAAAGGAAGCATTTCAGGAAACCACTTCATCACGATATCGGACAGTTTTACCGTTTCCATTTCCACAAAAATCACCCTTTCCTGTTTCTGCTCGGAATCATTCACAAACGAATCATTCAGTGCGTAAATCGGAAAAGCCGAGGACCTGTGAAAAAGCTGGAAAAGCTGGTCTTAGTGGAACCGTGCAATACAAGTGTAACATAAAACAGTCCATTCGTGCACGGGTACCTGATTATCTTCTCAGAAAAGCACCCATCACGCCTACCGTTTCCACGATATTAACAAACGCTGCGGGGTCGGATTCCTTGATGATCCTTTTCAGTTCAGCTAGCTCATATCTGGTCGTTACCGTCATCAGCATGTCCTTTTCCTTATGGGAAAAGGCGCCTTCAATCTTGATTTTGCTTACCCCGCGGGGAAGCGTGAGCAGGCGGGACAGCATTTCTTCAGTCCGGTCAGTAATAATATACACAGTTACTTTGGTATGACTCACATGAATGATATCGACGGCTTTGCCGCTGATATAAATCGATACCATGGAAGCAAGCGCAGTGTTCCAGTCATCACTTAAATAGCCTGCTGCAAGAACGACCAGTCCATTCAGACCCACGAGGACTGTGCCTACCGGAAAATCACGGTAACGGGTTACAATTGAGCCCACGATATCAAAGCCGCCCGTGGAGCCTCCGACATGAAACGAAATGCCCGCGCCTATGCCGACAAGCACACCTCCGAATACGGAAGCAAGCAGAGCATCGGAGACAAGCGCGTCCACGGGAATGACAGCGATCAGCCAAGTGGTGACGATAACGGACAGGATGCTTAATCCGATGAACCTTCGGCCCAGAATGAATAAACCCGCCAGCAGAATGGGGATGTTGAATATGAAATACATGACGCTAAGATTTGCGCTCGTAAAATACCCGACAAGCATGGATAAGCCGGAGACGCCCCCGCTCAGCAAGTGATGCGGGACCAAAAACAAATTAAAACCGCTTGCGATGGCAGCGGCCCCGAGAATGATAACAAAACTGTTCCAGGCCAGCCTTGGCACGGTAAGTTCACCTCATTTAAAGATGTGTAAACCAGCTTGCTGGTAAAATTGATTTGTTTTGTGCTATAATGCGATGTGGATATTCTTGAGTAGGGAGCTATTTCCAATCTGAACGCTTTAAATTTGAAATGCTTCATTGGCACTTAGACGTATTTTTTGAAAGATGTGATAAGGTCATTCCCCTGTAATACGGTAATACATGGTTCGTACGGATGAAAATGAGCTGCAATCTGCCGCTGCTGCAGGGAAAACCTATACCATAATACCGCTACTTAAGAATACAGACAAGACCGCGGATTGTCCACTATATCCGTTACAAGAAGGAGTATGAATAAATTTGACGACATTTGCAGAATTTGATCTTGAACCCAAGGTACTTCAGGCCATTACGGAGCTTGGATTTGAGGAGGCAACCCCAATCCAGGCCAAATCGATCCCCATCGCATTGACAGGCAGCGACATGATCGGCCAGGCACAGACCGGTACCGGTAAAACCGCAGCATTCGGTATTCCGCTGATCAGCAAAATCTCCAAAACAGACGAAAAAATCAGAGCCCTCATTATGGCGCCTACACGTGAGCTTGCCATCCAGGTAGCCGAAGAAATAGAAAAACTCTCCCGCTTCAAAGGTCTTCGTACACTGCCTATTTACGGTGGACAAGATATTGTGCGCCAGATCCGTGCCCTTAAGAAGAAACCCCAAATTATTATCGGTACGCCAGGACGTTTGCTTGACCATATCAACCGCAAAACCATCAAGCTGGATGACGTGAATACCGTTGTATTGGACGAAGCGGATGAAATGCTGGACATGGGCTTCATGGATGATATTCAATCCATCCTTAAACAGGTTCCGGAAGAGCGCCAGACCATGCTGTTCTCGGCTACGATGCCGCCGAATATTCAAAAGCTTGCACAGCAGTTTCTTAAAAACCCTGAGCATGTATCGGTTATTCCAAAGCAAGTCAGCGCCCCGTTGATCGACCAGGCTTATATTGAGGTGCCTGAGCGTCAAAAGTTTGAGGCCCTCAGCCGTTTGCTGGACATGGAGTCCCCAGAGCTGGCTATCGTATTCGGACGTACCAAGCGCCGTGTCGATGAATTGGCCGAAGCGCTGCAAAAGCGCGGGTATTCCGCTGACGGACTGCATGGTGACCTGTCGCAAAACCAGCGCGATACGGTAATGCGCAAATTCCGCGACGGCAGCATCGATGTATTGGTTGCGACGGATGTTGCCGCACGCGGTCTGGACGTATCCGGTGTAACCCATGTCGTGAACTTCGATCTTCCGCAGGACCCTGAAAGCTATGTGCACCGGATCGGCCGTACCGGACGTGCAGGCAAGGAAGGGGCAGCGTGGTCCTTTGTCACTCCGCGTGAAATCGATCATCTTCATTTCATCGAGCGTGTGACGCGCCATCGTATTCCACGCAAACCGCTGCCTACATTGGCGGAGGCCATCGAAGGCAAACAGCGCATCACAGCTGAGCGTCTGCTTGAAATGGTGGAGCAGGGCGAACTGAACGAATATAAAGGACTTGCCATTCAAATGCTGGAGCAGTATGACTCCGTACAGCTGCTGTCAGCTGCTATGAAGCTCCTGACAGGCGAGAAGCGTGACGCGCAGATCGAGCTGACTCCGGAGGATCCGATTCGTGCGAAGCGCCGCAGACCGGATATCCGTTCAGGCGGTCGCAAGCCTTCCAACTTCGGCGGCGGACGCGGCGGATATAACCGTGACAACCGCGGTGGTGGAAGAGGCGGCTACAACCGCGATAACCGCAGCAGTGGAGGCGGGTATAACCGTGATCGTGGGGATCGCAAGCCGCGTTCTGGAGAAGGCTCGGAGACACGCCGGCCAAGAAGAGAGGATTCGTTTGAATCTTAAGATTCTGCCGCCGGTTTGGCATAGATAACAGGACAGGCATTAGAAGCCGGAGTGGTGACACTCCGGCTTTTTGCTTGTGTGGGTGGCGGAAACGGGTCCAATTAAGTTATAGTATAAATAATAGCTGAAAAGAGACTGGGCAACGCTGAGGGGGAGACTAAATTTGGAATTCAAGGGAGCCATGGGCGGCATTTACCGCCTGACGGAATGGATTACTCGCTTTGCTGCCACAAACCTGCTGTGGGCGCTATGTTCATCGCCCTTTCTGTTTTTTTTAATCATGAAGCTGATCGTCATGAGCCAGCAGATGAATAATGAATCTTTGCAGATGAACTGGGCAATGGCAATTGTGGCACCGCTTACTTTATTTCCGGCAACGGCCGCCATGTTCACGGTTGTGCGCAAATGGGTAATGGGGGATAGCGACGTACCTGTCTTCCGCACCTATTTTGCCGGATTTAAACAAAACTACAAGCAAAGCCTGCTCGGCGGACTGTTTTACACCCTGCTGACCATTGTAATGTATGTGGATTATACCGTGTACATGACGCAGTTTCCGAATTTGCAGATGATCGGCGTAATTATGCTGATCCTGCTCATCATCCTGTTTGTGTCCATGTTCAACTTTTTCTCCATGGTAACGCATTACCATATGACAATTGGGCAAATTATTAAAAACGCGATTCTGCTGACGCTGATCCGGCCATTCCGCGTATTTTCCACACTGTTCGGCAGTGCTGTGCTTGTATATGTAGGGGTTCGCTACCCTGTGCTTTTTATTTTCTTCATTCCGTGTATTATCGCATGGTTTGCTTTTTTCAACTTCTACGGAACCTTTCTGAAAATGCAGGAGCAGCTGCAGAAGCAGCAGACGGACGGCGAATCGGAAGGGAAAGAAGCGGCAGCGGAGGAAACGAAAAATTAAAACATTTCTCGTCAATATTTACTTTTTTAGTGCAGAGGACTATAATAAGCAATAACACTTCCTGCTGTGTACGTTGCGATCATTTGTTGTTTTGAACCAATGACAATGTCTAGGGAGATCTACATGGAAAGCGGCTGAAAAGCCCTGTCACTTGCGACAAGGGGACTTCAAATGTTCTTCCTGCGGTCACCCACCTGCTGATGCAGGTTCAGAAGACACTATGGTCGGACGGCAACGGCGGGGCCAAATATTAAATGAGAAACATCTCTTTTCTTTTCACGAAGAAACAGGGGTGTTTTTTGTTGTGCAACAATGATAAACTGTAAGTAAGCAAAATACCGTCTGCCTGGAGAAAAAGATCTGCAAGCTCCGCATGTTTTAAAGCGTTTGCAACAGAAAAAAATGCATCTGCAGAGCATACCGCAGGGCACGGTGATGGTGAAGGAGGAAATAGGTTGTCGCTGAAAAGGACGCTTGTGGGGATTATCCGCAGTCACGAAGGTACGGGTGACAAGGCGAAGGATCCCCTGCTCAAAACACGATACTATAATTTATCGAAGGATAAGGCATGGGAAGAAGTTTCATCGACATTAAAAAAAATACCCGGATTCAAGGTGCTGCACGAGGTATCCTCGGTAGGGGAAATCACACTGGAGAAGCGTACCGCGTTCGGGCGTGTTATCGATATTACCGTCTCGATTCTTTCGGTCTCTCCCGTGCGCAGCGCAATCGACATTTACTCCGCTTCACGGGGCTCCATGGGGGATTTGGGGGCCAATTACCGCATTATTCTGCAGCTGTATGGCGTTTTGGACAAAAAAATGGGCGCCTACAAAATTCATGAGTAAGGGTAGGGCATTGAGGACATTCCTGTAAAAAATAAAGCGAGAGAAGGACGGGCCTTCCTCGCTTTTTTTGGTTTAAACGAGCTTCTTCACAGCTTCGATTGCTTTCTCGTAATCAGGATGGTCGGCCATTTCCGCCAAATATTCCACATACGCGATGTTGTCATCGGCATCAATGACAAAGATGGAGCGCATATCCAAATGAAACTCCTTGATAAATACGCCGTAGGCTTTGCCGAAGGAATGATTTTTATAATCCGACAGGGTGATGACACGGTCAACTCCGGCAGCCCCGCACCAACGTGCCTGGGCAAACGGCAGGTCCACACTGACGGTAAGCACGACAACCTGATCTCCAAGACCAGCCGCTTCTTCGTTAAAGCGCCGGGTCTGTGCGTCGCAAACTCCGGTGTCCAGAGAAGGCACTACGCTGACGAGCTTGACTTTGCCGGCAAAGTCCTTCAGTGAGGCTTCCTCAAGTAAATTTTTATTCAGTGTAAAATCAGGAGCCTTGTCGCCGACTTTGAGTTCGGGGCCGATGAGCGTGAGCGGATTGCCTTTGAAGGTTGCCACGCCGGTACGTTCCTGTGTCATATGTATTTCCTCCTTATAACATTGGTTATTGGTGCCAAAATCCATTATAATCTTTTATGAAAGACGATGTCCACTTGTTAGAAAACGTAATGCAGAGAGGGGCCTCATTTTGATTTTTTTGCGATATGAAAGCTGGAACAATTACATTCGTTATTATCCCGTAACCTGTCTTATTTTGCTGGCCAATCTGGTTATGGCCGGGCTGGTGCTTCTTAACGGAGGATTTACCACGAACACGCTGGTTGAGCTGGGGGCCCAGCTGAATATGGGAATTTATGATACACAGTACTGGCGTTACGTGACCTCCATCTTTCTGCATGGGGGGTTCAGCCATCTGTTCTTCAACTCCTTTGCCATCCTGGTGTTTGCCCCGCCTTTGGAAAGACTGCTTGGGTCCGTGCGCTATCTTGTTTTGTATTTGGGCGCAGGCATTGTGGGGAACATGATGTCGGATGCCTACTTTACCTCAATCAGTCAAATCACCGTTTCCATCGGTGCTTCCGGGGCAATTTACGGGATATATGGCGCGTTTTTATACATCGCCTTGTTCCAACGCAATATGATGGATGAGGCATCCCGAAAAACGTTGTATTCGCTGCTGATCCTCGGTGTAGTTTTCTCGCTGGCCGTGGCGAATATCAACTGGATGGCGCATTTTGGGGGCTTGATCAGCGGATTCTTCATTTATGGACTCATGATCCGCCTGTTCAAGCGCCGGGCACGAGCCTGAACAGCCATACCGTATAAGGCAAAAGAATGGAGCGAAAATTGAAGTGGAACTAAGACAGTTGCAGTATTTTGTAAAAGTAGCACAAAAAGAACATGTAACGCAAGCCGCAGAAGAGCTTCATGTGGCGCAGTCGGCTGTAAGCAGGCAGATTCATCAGCTGGAAGAGGAGCTGGGCGTCCATTTGTTTATGCAAAAAGGCCGTAATTTGCAGCTTACGCCAGTCGGCCAGCTCTTCTGCAAACGGGTGGAAAGTATTATGAAGGATCTGGATCGGGCCGTCATGGAGGTTCATGAGTTTCTGGATCCGGAAAATGGTGAAATCCGGATTGGATTTCCGCACAGTTTGGGCATTCATTTAATTCCTTCCGTCGTGGCGGAGTTTCGAAACCGTTATCCCAATGTGAAGTTTCGTTTTAAACAGGGGATGTATCCGACACTGATCCGGGATGTGCTGTCAGGGGAGATCGATTTGGCGTTTGTATCACCTTTTCCGCACAGCCACGAACAAATCGGTGGCGATATTGTGCTGACGGAGGAGCTTCAAGCCATACTGCCTCCGAATCACCCGCTTGCCGGGGAGAAGAGTATCCGGCTGGAGCAGTTGAAGGATGAGAAATTTATATTGTTCGGAAGTGGTTACTCGCTGCGGCCTATCGTGTGGGATGCGTGCATTCAGGCAGGCTTTACACCGCATGTTTCATTTGAAGGGGAAGAGACCGATACGATCCGGGGCTTGGTGGCTGCCGGCATGGGGGTCAGCCTGCTGCCTGAAATGGCGTTGTTCCAGACCAACCGGCTTGAGCCGGCCAAAGTGAAAATATCGGAACCGAAGGTAACGCGTACCATTGGCCTGATTCATCGGACAGATGACAAGCTTCCGTTAGTGGCACAGTCATTCAGGAAATTTTTGCTTAATTATTTTGGATTGCAAAAAAATATTGAAGCTGTCTGCAAACCTGACATCTCATAAGAAAAACATCTATCGTAGTAAACTCAAAGAAGACAGGTCGCACTTAGCAGAAGTTTTTCTTGCGATTAATCATAACAACACAACAAAGGGGTGCCCCCTAATCGAGGGCACCCCTTTATTGTGTTAAATTTTCTGTTAATCGCGGTTGTTGAAAATTCCGATGAGACGAATCAGCTCGAGCAGGGAGACCAGGGCGGCAGCCACATAGGTCAGTGCTGCTGCGTTGAGCACTTTGGCTACCCCGCGCTCCTCATCGTTGCGGATATAACCTTCAGAGACCATGATTTCACGTGCGCGGTTCGATGCGTTAAATTCAACCGGCAGTGTAATCAATTGAAAGGCTACTGTAGCCGAGAAGAAGATGATACCCAGACCGATCAGATTAAAAGAACTGAACAACATTCCGGCAATCAGCAGGAACGGCGCGATGCCGGAAGCAAAGTTCACCACCGGGAAAATGCGGTGGCGCAGCGTCAGGAACGAATAATGCTCCTTGTGCTGAATAGCATGACCCACTTCGTGGCAGGCAACGGATATAGCCGAAATAGAGCTTTCATAGTACACTGGCTCCGACAGCCGAACAACCCGGTTGATCGGGTCATAATGGTCAGAGAGTGTTCCTCGCACCGGCTCAATCGGAACGTCGTGCAGCCCGTTGGAATCCAGCATATGCCGGGCGGCGTCGTAGCCGGTCATGCCGCGCTGGTTGCGCTCCTTGGCCCAGCGCTTAAACGTGCCGGAGACACGAAACTGCGCCCACAACGAAAAGATAAAGGCAATGATCACCAATAGATACATGCCGCTCATATTCAATTACCTCCAAAATAAATAAAGTAGAATTGGACAAGAGAACTACATGTGCTCGAGCAGATACTTCAGCGCTTCGATGCAGGCTGCGCTTTGCGGCAGCAGACCAGTCAGTACCTTGCGGGCCTGAACCGGCTTTAACTGCTTGAGAAGGGGCTGCAGCTCATTCACTTCCCGTTCCAGCCGCTGCATATGCATCTCCAGGGTCGTAAGCTTGTCGGTTACCTGGTCCTCGCTGGACAGCTCGCTCCATTTCTCAAGCGATTGCCTGATCTCCTCCAGGCTATATTTCTCTTGTTTCATCTGATTAATACGTTCGAGTCTTTTCAAGGTTTCATCACTGTAAAGTCGATAATTTTTCAAAGAACGTTCTTCAGGAGCAATAAGTCCCAGCTTTGTGTAATAATCGATCGTCCGTTCACTTACGCCGGCCGCTTTGGCAAGTTCGCCGATCCGGTACAGCTTCATATCCCCATTTGCGCTCACCTCGCGATTCCTGATAAATCATTGGCCCCACAAGCAGTGGCTTTACTGTTTTAAAGATTATAGAATTCATAATTTTCAGCGGAGCTGAACAATTCTATAATCTCAAGAAAAACTTCCGCTTAATGCGGTCTGTCTTCTTAGAAAGTACGTCGATAGACGTTTTTCTTAATGATACATGATCCGTAACCGTACAGTCAAACGTCACGCTTTTTCGTGAAAATTAAGGTAAGGATAAAGGACTTATAGGTGTAGGACTAAAGGCTGTTTTTGTTTTTTCTTTCTTTTTGAAAAATTCTCTTGTCAACTTTCTTATCTTCTGCTTATAATGACATTAACGATTTCATGATATGTAAAGATAAGTGACATTAAGGGGAGTGTTCTTGATGAAGAAAAAATGGTTAATTCCACTGCTTAGTTTGCTGGCCATACTGGCTTTTCCGGTCGGGGCTTTCGCAGCAGAAGAGGGGCCTACCAACGTTCAGCTGCAGGCTGGTCTGAACTCTGCATTCACCTTCCTGGCGTTTATTCTCGTCTTTTTCATGCAAGCCGGATTTGCTTTGCTTGAAGCGGGATCGACAAGAATGAAGAACGCCGGTCACGTAGCCGGCAGAACGGTATTGACACTCGGTGTATCCGCCCTTGCGTTTTGGGCGCTGGGCTTTGGTCTTGGTTTCGGCAATGACAACGGCAACGGTTTTATGGGACTTACGGGCTTCTTCGTAAGCGGCACCGATGCGGCGCCGTCGTTTGACTCCTTGTCCGCTTTGGACGTACCTGTAACGATCATGTTCCTGTTCCACTTTGCCTTTGCCGCTATCTCGCTGGCCATTGCTTGCGGGGGTATGGCTGAACGCGCTAAGCTGAGCGTATATATTGTTTTCGGTCTTTTGTTCTCCATTGTTATTTATCCGGTTGTAGCCCACTGGGTATGGGGCGGCGGTTGGCTGGCTCAGCTCGGCATGCAGGACTACGCTGGCTCGACAGTAGTTCACTTGACTGGTGCAACGGCTGCACTGGTGGCCACCATTCTTTTGAAGCCGCGTCTTGGCAAATACAACAAGGACGGCAAACCGAACGTTATTCCAGGTCACAATCAGGTTTACTCCATTCTTGGTGTAATCATCCTCTGGTTCGGCTGGTTCGGATTTAACCCTGGCAGCGCGGTTTCCGCCATGAACGACGGTTTCTTCGGTTATGTGGCCCTGACAACCAACATCGCGGCTGCAGCAGGTGCGGTCTTCGCGCTGGCTGTATCCTGGATGGTATTCGGCAAGGCGGACATTCCAAGCATGCTGAACGGTGTGCTGGCGGCTCTCGTAGCCATTACAGGCTCTTGTGCCTTTGTTGCTCCGTGGGCGGCTGTTATTATCGGTGCGGTTGCAGGTATCATCACTTTCTTTACCGCCCAATGGCTGGAGCGCAGACGTATTGACGATCCGATCTACGCCTTCTCCGTACATGGTGTTGCCGGGATGTGGGGTGCGGTTTCCACGGGTATTTTTGCAAAGCCTGAATTGGTAGAAATCACTGGTGTAGGCAAAGCGGGCCTGGCTTATGGCGGCGGCTTCGGACAACTGGGCGTACAGCTGCTCGGCCTGATCGGTACATTCGCCTTTGTTTTGATCATCTCTTTCATTATCCTTGGTGCCATGAAAGCTGTAATGGGCATTCGTGTTACTGAAGAAGAGGAAACGATGGGTCTGGATATGAGCGAACATGGCACATACGGTTATCCTGAGCAAATGAAATTGATTGCTGATGCTGAGAAACGCACATTGAATTAATAATGACGGTAGGGTCGAGCGAGGGAGGCTGGCGGTATGGGATCGCAGCGCGCAGAAGCGTTCAATATAACATTTGAGGCGATTCTTAACGCCGATTCGCCTGATCGGTTGCGACAGGCAAGGATGGATGCCCAGCATCGCCTGCTGGAAATACGAACCGAAGCCCCTACGGAGGCTTGGCTCAGGCAGGTTAACGAAATGCATGATGTTATTTCCGCAAAGGCTGTACAGTTATGCGAACAAGGGATGGTTGAGGATGGCTTAGGCCCTCCTCCCGTCCCTTATGCCTTTATAGCTTTCGGGAGTATGGGGCGCTCGGAATCCACGCTCTGGAGCGATCAGGATAATGGAATGATTATCAGCGATGAAGCAGATGAGGAGAAAGAAGCTTATTTTGCCGCCTTCGGATCACGCCTTTCGGATATGCTGGAATGGCTCGGCTACCGTAAATGTGAAGGTAAGGTCATGTGCTCTGAGCCATTATGGCGGCAGAAGGCCGCAGCATGGAAGAAACAATTGGAGGAGTGGAGCTCCGATTACAGCTGGGATCCGATCCGGCATTTGATTATTGCCTCCGATATGAGGCATATCGCGGGAGATGAAGGTTTGTCCAGGCAGTGGAAGGAATCCTTCAGCGCCGTGTTTCGCAGGGATTCGGGCCTTGCGGTAGCAGTTCTGCGCAATACCGTAAAGCATAAAGCGACCCTGAACATTTTAGGTCAAATCGTCACCGAGCGCTTTGGGGAGCATGCGGGGGATTTTGATATCAAGTATGGCTGTTATATTCCGCTGGTGAACGCTGTCCGGTTCATGGCCTTGCAAAATGGTGTAACAGAAACATCGACTTTAAGACGGCTGAAAAAGCTGGCTTCGCTTGAAGCAGCCCCTTCTCCGCTATTGGATTCCTGTCAGCGGGCTTTTCTCATCGCGCTCCATTTCCGAAACAGCACGCCTTACAAGGAAGAGGATGGGCTGCTTATCAGCAGCGGTTATATGCCCGTTCAACAGCTGAAGCAGCGTGTGTTGTGGTATGAGCTGCGGGAAAGCCTCACTGTGGTCAGAAGAGTGCACAGGGCGCTGCAGAGACAGCTTCGCTTTTTGGAAAGGAGAAAGTTATGAAAGAGCCGGTTAGGGGCGGCGGCGGATTTTGGAGTGTGTTCCGTCAGGGCGGCATGCCGTCAGCAATTGCTTCCGTGTTGGGGGCCCCGACCGCGCAGCAGATGGCATTTATCCGTTCACTCGCCCGTGAACAGCGCCGGTCGGAGGCCATGCGGACTCCCTTGGAAAGGCTTGAGACTGTGGTATTTGATCTGGAAACGACCGGCTTCTCACCCCAGCATGGGGATGAAATACTGTCCTTCGGTGCTGTGCGTGTGGTGGGCGACACAGTTATGGAAAAGGAACAGTTCTACACGCTGGTCAAACCGACCGTACCGGTACCGGAGCACATATCGGAATTGACGGGTATTACCCAGGAAATGAGCAATGATGCTCCGGCTTTGATTGACGGCTTGCATGACTTTATGTCATTTGTCGGCGGCAGGGTGCTTGTTGCTCATGCAAGCTCTCACGATAAAGCTTTTCTGAACGCGGCGCTTTGGAAAACGTCCAAGGTTCAGCTCACCCATCGGGTGATCGATACGATGATGCTGGCCAAATGGCTGGATCCGCAGCCTGGCAGCTATACTCTGGATGATCTGCTCCTATCCAACGACATACCTGTAACAGTCAGACACCATGCCCTGGAAGACGCCAAGATGACTGCGAAATTATGGGTTTGCTACATGAGCGAAATCATGAAACGCGGCGTAACCAATCTGGCGGATTTATACAATCATTTAAGTCACGCGTAAAGGCACAGGCTCAAGCGTTAATAACGATGGTGGTGCAGCGCCGGGAGCAACCAGATAGGCTGCGGTGAACATGGAACCGGATGGATTGCCGGACCCTGTGATTAAATAGGCCGTTAACCCGGAGCCGAACAACTGCAGCTGCTGCAAATCCTCTTCCGATGGTACAGGGGAGGATGCGGGATGCGAGTGGAATATGCCGATTAAGGCTGTTTCCCGCATTACACAGTTGACCCAAGCCGGCCCGTCGAACTCAAAATGATGGTACGGATCAACAGCAGTATTCGGAATGGGGATAAACGCGGAAATATGTATTTCCGTCCCTTCAATATGACCAAGCAGTGCTCCACACGCCTCCATCGGCTGACAAGAGCGGACATACCGCTCAAGGCGGTGCAGCAGAATGGAAGGGATAATTACTGAAAAATAAACCAATGGAATATCTGCTCCTTAATGAAGAAGCTCCCTGAACGGGAGCTTCTGTCATTTTGTGAAGATTTCAGAAAGTATAAACTTCTTAGTATTATAAGTTCTCAGCGGAGCTGAGCAATTCTGTAATCGCAAGAAAAACCACTGCTAAATGCGGTCTGTCTTCTGTGGAGTACGTCGATAGCCGTTTTTCTTATTACATGTCTAATACTAATGCGTAAGGGTGGTCATGTGCAAGTGGGCTACTGAACCGTTTCCGAAGGTTTGATCAGCTTAAAAGCGAGAAAAAAGGTAAGCAGAGACAGCGCCGCCACGCTGCCGAATACGGCCACATGGGATATCCCCATCAGCCAGCCGAAGAGCGGGGGGCCGAAGGCCACGCCGAAAAAGCGCAGGCTGTTATAGAGGGAGGTAATCATCCCGCGCTGGCTTTTTTCGACTGAACCAGTGATCATCGTATTCAGACATGGCAAAAGCAGACCGGTTCCGATACTGCTTAATGTTAACAGTCCGATTAACCAATAAATGTTCTTATCTGTAAAAATGGCGGCAGTCTGTGATGCGGTCATCATCAGCAGTCCGATAATAATCAATCTGCGGATGACTGTGCCGTTTTTCTTGATTTTTGAACCCGTTATAACCGAGGTGGTTACCATGCCCAGCAGCGGAATGGCCAGTATCAGGCCTTTGACTACACCGTCGATATTATAGGGGGGCTCTTCAAGCGTATCGGATAAATAAAACAGAATGCCGAATAAAATGAACAGTCCTACAGCTCCTGTAAAAAAAGAACTCAGCAGCCATCTGCCTTTTTGCTTGATCACATTGGCTATGTTATGGACATATTTGCCGATGGGAACCGGTTCACGCTTGTTCCCAGGCTCGTGTATGAGAAAAATGACAGCCAGAAGGGAGAGCACGCAAAAAACCGGAAATGCAAAAAAGGAGGCATACCAGACGATTAATGCCAGCAGTGAACCTAATATGGGACTTAATACTTTACCGGCTGCATTGGAGGCTTCGATTAAACCGAGAGCCTGGGATTCAGTCCCTTCTTTGTACATATCCCCTACCAGCGCCATGGCAATGGCGGAAGTGCCCGCCGCCCCCATCCCCTGCAAAATCCGTCCGATAATAAGAACCGTGTAGGAGTTCCAGACTGCACCCATGCCGGCAAGAATGCCTGCACTGCCGTATAAAATAAGACTTGGTATGAGAACGCCTTTGCGGGAAAAACGGTCGGATAAATAACCGGAAACAGGGATGATAACACCCGCGGCGATGGAAAACAGGCTGATGACAAGGCTGCTTTGGAATTGGCTGATTCCCAGCTTGCTTTGCAGCTCCGGCAAAATCGGTACGATCATCGAGTTGCCCAGCACCAGAACGAGGGGGACGCTGGCCAGAGCTGTATATTCCCCCCATTTGCCTCCGCCTTTTGATGATTTCTTTTCATTTTGCTCCTTGTGCCTGGTGTGACTGATGTGCCGGTTTCGATGCTGTCTTGCTTCTGGCATCCATCTGCTTCTGCCTCTTGTTCCGTTCATGGTCCCAGTCCTTTCGCTTTCTGTCGTCAGTAATGTAACCCGTCCGGCCTGAGATCATGCAGAAATAGACAGAACGGAGCTTGGCTATAAAAATGTGGCAAAAGGGGAGACTGTTATTAAAAAAACTCGGAGGTAATTATGTATATAAAAATCAGGATTATGTTGACGGCAGGTTTGGCCATCGGGGCAGTTTTTACGGGAATCGCAGCCATTGACCCGGCATCAGCTTTCGCGGATAAACCGGCAGCGGTCGTGGCAGCTCCTGCCGCGCTATCTATGGCCGAGGAGGGGGCGGCAGCACCTGTTAACACACTGAAGGGGCTAGATGGCAAGACCTACACGGTAGGCCAGGGAAATGGCAAAATACAGCTGCTCAGCTTCTGGGCTTCATGGTGTGATCCATGCAGGATCGAGGCCCCGCTTCTTAATGAGCTGGCAGCCAAATACAGGACAAAGCTTGATGTGTACGGCATCAATGTCACGAAATATGACCGCAAAGAAGATGTAAGAAAATTTGCAAAATCACTGGGATTAGCATATCCAATCCTGCTGGATAAATCAGGAGAAGTATTTGATGTTTATCGCGGAGCGGCTTTTCCCACCAGTGTGCTCATTGACGGAAATGGAACGGTGCGTGAAATGCTGCTGGGTGTGTACAGCAAAGAAGAATTGGAGGGAAAAATCCGCAAGCTGACTGAGGAATTGGATACGAAATGAAAAAGCTCCGGGATCCATAACAGTACACCCGGAGCTATAGCTGAAATATAGACTAATGATTGACAATTCCGTTGGAAGAAGCGGAAGCTCCTGAAGGAGGGAGCTCGATTTTCTCTGAGAGAAGGGCATGGCGAAAGCTGTCAACCAGTGCTTCCCAGCTTGCTTCGATCACGTTGCCGGATACGCCCACCGTATTCCACGTATTTTCATAATTTCTTGATTCGATCAATACCCGAACCTTCGCTGCAGTTGCGTCTTTTTCGTCCAGCACACGCACTTTATAGTCTGACAGATGCATATCCCGCAGAGCAGGGAAGTATTGAGCCAGCGCTTTACGAAGAGCATTGTCAAGCGCATTGACCGGTCCGTTTCCCTCCGCAGCGGTATATACGCTGCTGCCCGCGACGTTCAGCTTGACGAATGCTTCCGATACGACGGATCTGTCGGCGGATTTCTCTACGAGCACTTTGAAGGATTCAAAGGTAAACAGCTCTTTCATTTCGCCGTTGGCCTCACGAATCAGCAGCTCCAGTGACGCATCAGCTCCTTCAAACTGATAGCCCTGGTGCTCCAGATCCTTGATTTTGCCAATGACGGAACGGGCTTCCTCGCTGCTTGGATCGAGATGGATGCCGATGTCCTTGGCCTTGGACAGCACGTTGCTCTGTCCGGCCAGCTCGGATACGAGGATACGCTGCTTGTTGCCGACCTCTTCCGGCACGATATGCTCATATGTGCGGGAGTCGCGCATAATCGCGGAAACGTGAATGCCTCCCTTGTGGGCAAAAGCGGCGTTGCCGACATAAGGCTGGTTTACAGGCATGTTGACATTGGCAACCTCGCTGATATAGCGGGCGGAATTTGTAAGCTGCTTCATCTGTTCCCCGGCAATACACTCATAACCCAGCTTCAGCTGCAGGTTCGGAATGACGGAGCAGAGGTTGGCGTTGCCGCACCGTTCACCGTAACCGTTCATGGTGCCCTGCACCTGTCTCGCTCCGGCCTGAACGGCAGTGAGCGCATTGGCAACAGCCAATTCACAGTCATTATGAGTGTGGATGCCGAGACGGGCCGATTCAACGGATTGACCGAGGCTCGTTACAATCTCATAAATTTCATGAGGCATGGACCCGCCGTTCGTATCACACATGACAAGCCAGTCCGCACCGGCTTCCTGGGCCTTTTTCATGACTGCAACCGCGTATTCCGGGTTATTCTTGTATCCGTCGAAAAAGTGTTCGGCGTCGAATATCACTTCCATGCCGCTTTGCTTCAGGAATGCAATGGAGTCATAAATCATGGCAAGATTTTCTTCAAGGGTTGTCTGCAGTGCGGTATGGACATGAAAATCCCATGACTTGCCAACCAGCGTGGCCGCTTGCGCACCGGACTGGAGAATCCGCTGCAAATTGGCATCCTGCTCCGCAGCGCTGTCTTTGCGGCGGGTGCTGCCGAATGCCGTGATTTTGGCTCTCAGGCTGAGCTGCTGAACTCTTTTGAAAAATTCAATGTCCTTGCTGTTGCTGCCGGGAATGCCACCCTCAATATAATGAACACCAAGATCATCCAGCTTTTTGGCAATTTTCAATTTATCGTCCGCAGACAGGCTGATGCCCTCTCCCTGTGTCCCGTCTCGCAAGGTAGTATCAAAGATGGAGATGGTCTTTGACATGTAGATCCTCCTTTGAAATGGCGTCTCGTAAGCAAATTTTGGGTTGGATAATTTACAGTAAAGCGTTTGTGTAATGAAGAATCTATAATTTATATGATTATAGCAATTTATTGCACGAAGTGTAACCTTAAAACAAATTTTCGCCGGAAAGATAAACCAGGGGCATGAATTTTGCAATGGGCTGATGTAAAATTGGAACTACTGAGATTTTTTCGGATCACCCCGCGATTGTAAATTACTCAGATAGAAGGGTTGCAAGTGAAAAAAGTCAGTGACTATTATCCGGCCGATGGACGAGTCATTCTTCATGTCGACATGAATGCATTTTACTGCTCGGTACATGCCGCCGAAGAGCCGCATAAATATAAAGGACGACCCACCGCTGTTGCGGGAAGCAGCGAACTGCGCAAAGGAGTGATCGTCACCTGCTCTTACGAAGCACGCAAGCTGGGCATATCGACAGGCATGGTCGTAAATCAGGCGCTCCGCATCTGTCCGTCTCTAATCATCATTCAGCCGGACTTCCATTTATACAGGCAATATTCCAGAGCCTTCATGCAAATCGCATATTCCTATACGCCCATGCTTGAAGCCACGTCGATCGATGAATGCTATCTGGACATTACCGGCTCCAAGCAGTTCGGAACCCCGGTGGAAATCGCGGAATCCATTCAGCGGCGCATCGCCGAAGAGTTGTCCCTCCCGTGCTCTATCGGGATTGCGCCCAATAAATTGCTGGCGAAGATGGGCTCTGACATGAAAAAGCCGAACGGGATTTCCATTCTCCGGCTGCGTGACGTGCCGAAGGTGTTATGGCCGCTGCCTTGTGCCCAGCTGTTCGGGATCGGCCGCAAAACGGCCGCCAGGCTGCAGCAGCTCAACATCCGGACAATAGGCCAGCTGGCTAAGGCAGACGAGCAGCATCTTATCGAGCATTTTGGGGTGAATGGCTCATGGATGAAGCTTGCGGCTAACGGGATCAGCCATTCTCCTGTCCATACGGAAAGAGAGCCGAACAAATCCATCGGACACACGACGACTCTTCCGCAGGACGTGAATAAGGCAGAGGACGTTCGGCGAATACTGCTTAATATCAGCGATCAAGTGGCGCGAAGGCTGCGTCGGCAGAAGATGCTGGCAGGTGGAGTGCAGATCACGATCCGAACACCTGAGATGAAGACATTTACCCGTTCCCAAATGCTAAAGAATCCGACGGAGGATGCCGAATTAATATATAAGGAAGCCTGTGAGCTTTACCGGCGGCATTGGAGTGAGGAGAAACCGGTTCGACTGCTTGGCATTACATTACAGCAGCTCGTGCCGAAGGAAGAAGCGGCTGTACAGCTGGACTTGTTTGATTATGAGAAGCAGCCTAAAAAAGAAAGCCTCATCAAGGCGATGGATGCGCTGCGTGATAAATTTGGCGAAAATGCGGTGCTGACGGCAGGCATGCTGGGTGATGATCCATCCGTCCTGCTCCGCAACAGCAAGCTGCGGGGAACCTCGCTGCAAAAGGATAATTTGCCGTCCCTGGACTAAAAATTGGAGTTCCGTATGCTTAAAATCATTTGTATTCACAATATTTTTGTATTAATATGTTTCTATGACGGAAAGACAGGTTGGTTTTATCGTATAGGAGGAAGAGAATACTATGGCTAAATATACTTGGGTAGAGAAAGATACGTGCATCGCTTGCGGCGCTTGCGGAGCAACTGCACCTGATATTTATGATTACGATGATGAGGGCCTTGCTGAAGTCATCTATGAAGGGGATAACAACCGCGGTATTATGGCGATCAGCGAAGATCTGTATGATGATATGCAGGATGCCTGCGACGGATGCCCGACGGATTCCATCAAGATAGCCGATGAGCCTTTTAACAAAAATTAACTTATATTAACACTGCCGTAGCATCGAAAATGGCATCTTTTACCGTAATGGCGGTGGGAGATGCCATTTTTTCTTGCGGATCTATTTAAAGCATAACAATTCATGCCGAAAAATATACATAGATGGGTTTGCATGACAAAACAACTGGGGGTTTCCGTGAGCGATACGTCACATCTTAAAACATATGTAAAACAGCATCCTGATAATAAAATGGGCTGGTATTTGCTCGGCAAGGAATATCAGAATAGCGGACAGCAGGGAAAAGCAAACTACTGCTTCAATAAAGCCGGCGAAGTGTTTGAAGCGTTTGAGAAAAAACAGATTCCACAGGATGTATGGGAGGAATATCAGAACAAGCTCGTTGAGATCGCACGTACGAAGGAGAAAAGGAACGCCCGCATTCGCAAGCTGCTGGTGGGCTGTCTTTTTTTGCTGCTCATCTTGATGCCGCCCGCTCATGCGCCAGGGAAAGCTGGTCCGGGGACTGAAACGGCAAGCGAGGAGCCGGCAGGCGAGCAGGATTTAGCCGAAATAGATGAGACCAGAGAGCAGGGATCGCGGGGGGAGACGAGTACGGCTGCGGGCGGCTCCAAACCGGATATAAAATTTACGGCAGGTGTTGGGAGCCCCGGGCCGATGTCTGTGAAGATTGGCTCTCTCCTCACCCGCCAAGATACTCTTCCTGCGAGCACTGCCATTCTCGGAATGGAGAAGGACGGGAAATGGCTCTTGTGGGACGAACAGCTTAAAGCTGTATACCGGCTGGACAAAGAAGGCGGCGGCAAGGTGCTGGTTCAGTCCCTTGATCCGGAACAATGCCATTGCGAGCCTGCAGGCGCCTCAGCCATTAAAGCTCAGGCGGCGGCATGGACTTCCGGACAGGTTGAGCTGGCTGTGCTTAACAGCTCTCTCTCTGCCTACCGCAAGCGTTACGGTAAACTTCCGGGCAGCCTGAACAACCTGACTGGGGCATTTCCCGACAATATAATGGACGGAATATCGGAGAGCATGAAGCCGGCCTTTCCGTTGCTGAAAAAACGCCTGGCCGGCTCTAAGAGCGGAGATGCTTCGGTGGAGAAGATGCCGTCGGCCGAGGGAACCGCGCTGGCCTCTTCATTGGACGGAGCTCCCTTTTTCACCGAGCCGCTGCGGATTATTGTGGACAAATCCAATTATCGGCTTGCTGTTGTAAGCGGGAACGTCATGATCCGCAACTATAAAGTGGGGCTTGGCGGAAATAGAACCCCCGAAGGTACCTATGAGATTTCAGATAAGGTTGTGAATCCGAACGGCAAACCGGATGGAGATTTTGGCAGCCGCGGCATGCAGCTATCCGATACCAATTACGCCATCCACGGAACGAATGAACCGGACAGCATCGGCAAGGATGAGTCCCTGGGATGTGTCCGTATGAGCAAGGAGGATGTCGAAGAGCTGTTCGCTCTGGCTCCTTCAGGCACTCAGGTTACGATTCAGGCAGGCGGTCTGCCTGATCAGCTGCTTGTCCCTGATGTCCGGTTCACAAGCGAGCAGGTCAGCGATCAGACTAATCCGCGCAAGACCTACCACTGGCTTTATTGATTGCCGGCATTGGCCAGCACAATTACGGCCACGATAATCAGAATCAGCACAACCAGACTGGCGGCAGTCCAGGCAATTGCTTTTTTATTTACCTCTTCCTTTTTCTGCTGCAGGACAGGAGGTTTGCGTTTGACTGACATGGAAATCACTCCTTCTTGTGATATCATTTGCACTTCCTATGCAATGGATTCGCTGAGACGCTTCCGCTCTCCTGCCTGTCCCATAATAGTGATCCTTATTACTTTCTTTTTCGGGAAGAAAAAGCTAAACTATTTCAGAGTGGTCAGTAGAGGCTTCGCTGAAGCGAAGACGGTAGAGAACGGAGTGGATTGAGTGTTATACCGCAATTTTGCCAAACCTGTTTTTTTTAAAATGGACCCTGAAAAAGCGCATCATCTTGTTATTGACGGCATGAAGCAGGCGGCCGGAATACCCGGCGGGACCGGCTTGCTGCGCGGCATGTACGGTGTGCGGGAAACAGCCGATCTGGCTGTGGACTTATTTGGATTGCATTTTCCCAACCCGGTCGGCCTGGCTGCGGGACTAGACAAAAATGCGGAAGCGGTGGAAGGCTTCTCTGCCATCGGCTTCGGATTTATAGAGGTCGGAACCGTTACGCCACTGGCTCAGCCGGGGAACGAACAGCCCCGCTTGTTCAGGCTTCCGCCTGATCAGGCGCTGGTCAACCGGATGGGCTTTAACAATAAAGGTACAGCGGAAATGGTGGAGCGACTTGCTTCCTTGAAGAACAGAGCGATTCCGATCGCCGTGAATATAGGCAAGAATAAGGCAACGCCCAATGAAGAGGCTTATACGGATTACGAGAAGTGCATAGCCGCTTTATATCCGCATGCGGATCTGTTTGTGGTGAATATCAGCTCCCCGAATACGCCGGATCTCCGTAAGCTCCAGCACGGGAGCGAGCTGAAGGAACTGCTCGCTGCGGTTAAGGCGGAAATGGAGGCTCAAGCGGCGAAATCAGGGCAGTCCAAAGCGGTTCTTGTCAAAATTGCGCCTGATGTAACGGACGCGGAGCTTGAATATATGACGGAGGCTATTGCAGCCAGCGGCGTAGATGGCATCATCGCCACCAATACGACGATTTCGCGCGACGGGCTGACGCATGGAAATGCCGGGGAAACCGGCGGCCTCAGCGGAAGGCCTCTGCGTGAGCGGTCTACGGAGGTCATCCGCAGCGTATACCGCCAAACGGGTGGGAAATTACCCATTATCGGGGTAGGCGGCATCTTCGACAGCCGCGATGCTTACGACAAAATCAGGGCCGGAGCCAGCCTGGTTGAAATATACACGGCCCTCATTTATGAGGGGCCGGAGATAAACGGAAAAATTCATGTCGGCTTGCGCGAGCTGCTGCGGCGGGACGGCTTTAAACACATCAGCGAGGCGGTGGGTGCTGACCACCGGTAAGCAGACGAACGGACAGGAGGCACGAGATATGGACGGAAGAGATTGGGGAACATTTTTGCTTCCATACGAACAGACGGTTGAAGAACTGAAGGTCAAATTCAAAACGATGCGTGCGGAACTGAAAAAACGCGAGGAATACGCGCCGATCGAATTTGTTACCGGCCGTGTCAAAAAAATATCCAGCATTCTGGATAAAGCAAAACGGCTTTCAGTGCCGATGGACCAATTGGAGACCGGGATCGAGGATATCGCCGGCATCCGCATTATGTGCCAATTCGTTGAAGATATCCGCCGTGTGGCCGAGTATATCCGGAGACGGAAGGATTTAACCGTATTATACGAGAAGGACTATATCACCAATTTTAAAGAAAGCGGGTACCGCAGCTTTCATATGATCGTGAAGTACCCCGTGCAAACAGCCCTCGGTCAGAAAATCGTGCTGGCCGAGATTCAAATCCGGACCCTTGCGATGAATTTCTGGGCAACCATCGAGCATTCCCTGAGCTATAAATACCGGGAGAGCCTGCCCGAGGAAATCAAAGAGCGTCTTAAAAAAGCGGCGGAAGCAGCTTCTGTGCTTGATAATGAAATGTCCGCGATCCGTTTGGAAATCTTGGATGCGCAAAAAACATTTGAGGATCAGTCCAACATCGTATCCAAGACGTTAACAGCGATGCATAAGCTTTATTTCTACCATAAGGTGAGTGAAGCGATCGAAGCCCAGCACCGGTTTAATGAGCTGTGGGAGCAGCATGATATGGAAGGCATCAAGGAACTGTTTGACGAGATCAAGAGACTGCTGGACAGCTCCAAAACGGATGAGGACAGGGATGAAGTTTAAGCATGGCAGCTAACTATCCACCGCTGTATATATCGTATCTCGTATATTTTAACCGGGACCGGGATTACTTCGAGTGTCACGAGGTACTGGAGGAGCTGTGGTTGGAAACTGGGCGGAATCCGCTGTATAAAGGCTTGCTCCAGCTTGCCGTCGGCCTGTTTCATTTTCGCAACGGCAACGTGCGCGGGTCAAGGATGATGCTGGACAGTGCACTGCAGAAGCTCAAGGCTGCGCAGAAGGAGACGCTCGGCATTGATATGGGCCGTTTGGTAAGCGAGACGGCTCAGTACACAGAGCGGCTGGCAGCCTATGAACAGGCTCCTTTCGACTTCTATGATCTGACGATCCGCATCACCGATCCGGAGCTGCAGCGGGAAGTGCATCAGGCGTCGGTCTTAATCAGCCCCAACATTCCGCAGCAGGTTAAACCGCAGAGAGGGGCCAAGCACAAGGAAAGGGAGAACATCCTTGCAGGCCGCCGGAAAAAGGCCGCTGAACGGAATGAATAAGCAAAAGAACCTTCAATGCCACGAATCCGTGCTATTGGAGGTTCTTTCGTTCTATCTTTAATATGGATTCCGCCGGAAGTCAGGAGGCGTTTGTTTTGTATTTTTCAAACAAGGTCTTGTATTGCTCCAGCGTGTTGCCATTGTCTCCGGCCGTTTCGCTCAGACCGCCAACGAGTCTTTCTTTTTCCACGCCATTTTCATAGTACACCAGTGTAGGTGTAAATTCGATGTTGTATTGGTTCCAGCCATCTTCAAATTCCCGCAGATTGAATTGATGCAGGGTAATGCCTTCCTGCTTCGCAAGCGGCATAAGCTGAGGAGTGGTAGCCCGGCAGTGAGGGCAATCGGAAGCGAAATAGTAGACGAAGAAGCTTTCCTTGTTTTTAATCTTTTGCTGAAGGGCATCCGGCAAAATGATTTGCTGATAGTTGGGATCATTCAGCAGCTCTCGGGTAGCGGGATTAAGAGAGGAAACGGATTTGTTGTACAGCTCGCTCCGGTTGCCAGCATTGATGGCAATCAGAACGCCGATCAGCACGGCAAGCACTACAAAAAAGCCGATAATCGGAATAAGCTTTTTGTTCTTTGCTTTCAAAATAATCTCTCCTATCAAAGTATAAATAGTATGGCGGCTGCCTATCATTATACAGCATTACAGCGTGTAGTGAAACAACGGGAAACCTATAAACCTGATATGCTTTCTTAAGCATGCGGGATAACCCGTCCGGCATTTGTGTTAAAATATAGAGCGGCTGTTATAATGAAGAGCGAATGATTGATTTTTCGACAGAACAGGATGATCAGATAACATGGCTGTACAATTACCGGCACTTTTTTTAGAGAGAATGCGCGGGCTGCTGGGTTCGGAGTTTGATGCATTTTTGGCGGCTTATGATGCGGTGCCGCATACGGGAATACGTGTGAATACGCTGAAAATATCCGTTGAGGATTTTGTGAACATATCGCCTTTTGAGCTGCGGCCTGTTCCCTGGTGTCCAACCGGCTTCTACGTTCCTTACGGGTCCAAGCCAGGGCTGCACCCTTATTATCATGCGGGTCTGTATTACATTCAGGAACCGAGCGCCATGGCTCCCGTGGAGCTGCTTGATGTTCTGCCCGGGGACCGGGTCCTGGACCTGTGTGCAGCGCCGGGCGGAAAATCCACGCAAATCGCGGCCAAGCTCAAGGACAGCGGTATCCTGGTCACCAATGATATTCATGGGGAGCGCACCAAGGCTTTGGCCAAAAATATCGAGCTCTACGGGGTGCGCAACGCGGTGGTGCTGAATGAATCTCCGGACCGGATTGCGGAAGCATTTCCGCATTATTTTAACAAGGTGCTGATTGACGCCCCCTGCTCCGGTGAAGGCATGTTCAGAAAGGACGAGGACATGGCCAGACAGTGGGAAACGCATTCGGTTGAGAAATGTACGGTGATGCAAAGGGATATCCTGCGTATCGCTTCACGTCTGCTCGCTCCGGGTGGTATCATCGTTTATTCGACCTGTACGTTTGCCCCGGAGGAGAATGAAGAGATGATCGCGGAATTTCTGAAGGCAAATCCGGGATTCCGTGTAGTGCCGTTAACAGGCCGGCCCGGATTTTCCCCGGGGCGGCCGGAATGGGTTCCGTCCAAAGAGCGTTATAAAGGTATTGAGCAGTTGGCAGGGACCGGCAGGCTGTGGCCGCACCGGATTGAGGGAGAAGGTCATTTCGCTGCTGTGCTGCAATGGGAAGGGAATGCCGGGGAGGAGACGGCTTCCGATAGAACGCTGTCCATATCTGAGCGGCCAGCGGGAGAAGAGGCGGGCGGGCGCGGCCGGGCCAAGGCGCAACGGCACAAGAGCGGCCGCGGGCGGGCCGGCGGAGAGGGCCGCCGCAGCGGCAGAGCGGGGGAAGAGCGTACCGCTGCAGAGGCGCTGGCTTCCTTCGCCGCAGAGCAGCTTACGCTGCAGCTCCCGGGCCGCACTGTTGAATACGGAGACCGCATCTACCAGTCGCCGCTGGACCCGGACATGCTGAACGGCCTGAAGGTTGTACGGCCGGGCTGGTTCATGGGAACGGTCAAAAATGGACGTTTCACTCCATCCCACCCGATGGCAACGGCCCTGCACAGGAATGACTCCGTCAGATCCATTGTGCTGGACGGGAGCAGCCCGGAGGCTGTCCGCTATCTTAAAGGCGAAACACTGCCCATTGAGCAGGACAGGGTCCTGCTTGCCAAAGGAGCCTCCGCAAAGGGATATGCCTTGATCTGTATTGACGGCTATGCGGCTGGATGGGGGAAATGGCAGGACGGCATGCTGAAAAACGAATATCCGGCAGGATGGAGGTGGACTTCCGTATGAAGGGACAGGGCAAGCAGACACAGCGGCTGGACAAGCTGCTTACCCACATGGGATATGGTTCACGTAGCGATATCAAAAGACATGTCAAGCAGGGCAGCGTTACCGTTAACGGTACGGTTGTCAAAGACAGCGGCATGCAGGTTCATCCCTATCGAGACCGGATTGAAGTAGATGGGGAGAACGTAAGCTACAAGGAATTCATTTATCTCATGCTGCACAAGCCTCCAGGAGTAATATCCGCGACAGAAGATCTGCGTGAGCGGACGGTGATTGATCTTTTGGATGAAGAGTACCGTCATTTTGAGCCTTTTCCCGTCGGCAGGCTGGACAAGGATACCGAGGGTCTGCTGCTGCTGACGAATGACGGCAAGCTCGCCCATGAGCTGCTTTCTCCGCGCCGCCACGTTCCCAAAACCTATGAAGCGAGGGTGGCAGGTGATGTTGGAATGGAGGATGCAGCCCGTTTCGCGGAGGGAGTCGAACTGGATGACGGGTATGTAACGCTGCCCGCGCAGCTCACGCTTTTATCCAAAGAACAAACGGAGGACGGACCACTCTCCTATATATCACTTGTCATTCATGAGGGAAAGTTTCATCAGGTGAAGCGAATGTTTGAGGCTGTCGGCAAAAAGGTGCTGTATTTAAAAAGAACGGAGATGGGCCCCCTGCGCCTTGATCCGGAACTTCCGCTCGGAGCCTATCGTGAGCTGAATGAAGAGGAGCTTGCGATGCTGAACCGGGGCATGCAGGAGCAGTAAAAGAGGCCTGCTGATTATATAGATAAAAGATAAGGATGGGATATGGATGAGGTACCGACTAATTGCGCTTGACGTGGACGGCACGCTGCTGAATGACCGGCACGAGCTTGTTCCTGAAACGGTGGACACGATCCGGGAGGTAGTTGCTCAAGGCGCCGAAATCGTGCTCTGTACGGGACGCGCCCCGCTCAGCACGATCCCGCTGATGGAGCAAATGGGCCTGACGGGGTACGTTATTTCCCATAACGGGGCAGCTACGGTGGATGCGGCAACCCGGGAGATCGTGCACCAATACCAGATGGATAAACGAAGCCTGGAACCATACATAAGCTACTGCAGGGAAAACGGGGTTCATTTTGACGTCAATACGGCATTTGAACTGTATGTGGATCAGCTTGAGGGACTGAAGCTGGAGGTGCAGAGCATGTATGAGGCATTTCTGATGGAGCCGCTGCAGCTGCCGCAGTGGGCTGATTGGTCGGAGCCGCTCGTCAAGTTTACAGCGTTTGGCTCCATGCAACGCCTGGACGAAGTGTACCGGGATTGGGGCAGATGGGAGCAGCCGTTTAATATGCTGCGCAGCGGAGACTTTTTTATCGATCTGATGCACAAGCATGCGTCCAAAGGAGAAGCCCTGCACCAGCTGGCGCAGCAGCGGGGAATAGCTCCCGATGAGATCATGGCGATCGGCAACTATTACAATGATCTCAGCATGCTGACTTATGCCGGCAAAGGCATTGCCATGGCCAATTCTCCTGAAGAGGTTAAGCTGGCGGCTGACGAGGTCACTTTGTCCAACAATGAGCAGGGGGTGAGACATGCCCTCATCAAATACTGCTTAAACTGAAGAGAGAGCCCTTTAAAATTCAACAGCCTCCATCTGCGTTAGTCGCAGCATGGAGGCTGTTTTTAGCGGAGTTGAACAATTCTGTATTCGCAGGAAAAGCTTCCTCTAAATACAGTTTGAAAGTACGCTGATAGATGTTTTTCTTACTGGAGCTGGCGCAGCCCTTTGGGGAGATGGTTTTTTAACTGGCCTGAGCTTGCTTTGCCCCAGCCAACAGGAAGCCCATCTGCCGCAACAAGGACCCAGCCTTTAAGCGCCGTATCCACCGCCAGCGTCTCTCCGCGCAGAAATGAGCGGATCTCCTCCGATTCCGCAGGAGCATTGAATACACCGCGAGCTTCATCGGGCTTTGCAGCCATGGCCAGCGCATGGGCAGGCTCAAAGCGGTTTTTCTTCCACTCCCCAAGATGAAGCCCTGCCCGCGGCAGCTTTAATCCAGCCATATGTTCGTCCTGAATGGCAAAATCGCCGTTTTCAGGCAGCCAGTAGAGGGATTCGCCGAATAAAAGCGGACGTCCGTCCCCCAGCTTGTGTCCCGGGAGGTCGTTTTTCCGCCAGGCATTATACCCTTCCCAGGCATTGTCCAGCTCTCTGGATGGGCGCTTGCGGCTGTTTTTACCTTTGCTGGTCTCTTTACCCCGGGCTGTTTCGTTTGTTGCAGCTCCTTCTTTGCGAAGCAGGGCGACGAAATGTCCCTCTCCCCGCTGCAAATGGGGCCATATGCGTTCAATAGACACCAGGCTCATATCCGGAAATTCGGAGGTAAACCATTCCATAACCTCTTCGTTCTCTGTTTTATTAAACGTACACGTCGAATAGGCCAGCCAGCCGCCTGGCTTCAGCAGCTTGTATACATCCCTGAGAATATCCTGCTGTCTTGAAGCGCACATCGCTACAAGATCGGGGGTCCATTCGCGGACTGCCTCCGGGTCCTTCCGAAACATGCCTTCGCCAGAGCAGGGGGCGTCAAGCATAATTCTGTCGAAGCAAGCGGGAAACCGCTCTGATAGTCCCGTGGGTGTGCTGTTCGTCACAATCACATTGCTCAGCCCCATACGTTCAACGTTCTCAGCCAGTATCTTCGCTCTTCCGGCGTGGATCTCATTAGATACGAGCAGCCCCTGTCCTCTTAATTTGGAGGCAATATGTGTTGTTTTGCCGCCCGGGGCAGCAGCCATATCCAGAACCGTATCACCGGGACGGGGATCAAGAAGCTCCACCGCCGACATGGCCGAGGGCTCCTGGATGTAATAAAGTCCGGCTGCATGGTAAGGATGCTTGCCGGGACGGTGAGGTTCTTCATAATAATAGCCTTCGGAGCACCACGGAACAGCTTTAAGGTTCCATTCGCTGATGATCGTTTCCCGCAGCTCCGGGGTGGCTTTCATCGGGTTGATGCGCAGTCCCTGTACTCTGTGTTGGTTGTAGGACGCCAGGAAGGCCCCAGCTTCCGGTCCGAGCAGGTCGGAAATTTGTTCAGTGTATGTAGGTGGCAGTGTTGGTTTGTCCATATAGATGAAGCTCCTTTAGTGCTAAAATTACATTACAGTTATGCTTTGCTGCTTGCCGCGCCGCATGCGATAATATGAGAAGACCATATTTATTTCCGCCCGCCGCGCTTCTGACACCCGCGAGACACAGGGAATATAATAAACAGAGATATTCGCGCTTCACAAGGAAATCCATTCCATTACTATCTGTTGAATGAAGCCTCTTAATCCGCTACAATATATTGTATTTGCATCGTTCGGATGTCTTCGCAACAGTTCATCAGAAATTTAATATATCATACAAATCAATCAACTGCATTCTGATGATTGGCAAGTAGCAATACGGCCTTGCTTGAAAGGGGAAGCAACATATATGAGACTGCTGCAGGCTTTGTTTTTCCCTCCGGAACAGCCGGGGGGCGTATCGTCGATGATTCCTTATTTGCAGGAACGGTTTACCTCGCCGCGCTGGGAGATGGAAATGTTCTCTCTGCCCAAGCGAATTCGCAACAAGGGAAAAGAAGACATCAAGTTCCATACCTTTGACTGGACCCAATACGGTGACAGCCCGGTCGTGCAGAAATATATTCAGACCTACCGTGACTACCTGTGGTGGACGAGGCTGCGCATTCATAAACCGTTTGATCTTATTCATGCTCATCATCCCATTGCCGGTCTGGCTATGAAAACCGTCTTTCCCGATACCCCGTTGATTCAGACTGTTCACTCTTCCTATGAACGCGAGCTGATCCTTAATGGCAAAATTGCAGAAGGGGGGCCTGAGCATCGGTTTCTGGCATCCATGTACCGGGAGCTTGAATATCGTACGGACCGGCTGTTGACGGTCTCCGAATCGTTCCGCAAGTATATGGCTCCCTATGTGGACCGTCATGAGGAGATCAAAGTTCTTCCGAACGGCTACGATGAACGGAGATTTAAACCGATCCCGCATGAAAACGAGGTTGCCCAACTGATTACCGTATGCCGTCTCGTTCCTGCCAAGGGGCTGGATGTGCTGCTGCGGGCCTGTGCGGAATTGAAAAAGCAAGGGATTGAATACGTGCTGCACATTATCGGGGACGGTCCGATTCGCCCTGACCTTGAGGAGATGGCACGGCAGCTCGGCATTTATAATGAAACGATCTTTTACGGCTATACGCTCCACCCGGAAGAATTCATGCCCTTTTTCGATATTTTCGTGCTGCCTTCCCGGGCAGAGGCATTTGGTTCAGTATTTGCGGAAGCGGCGCTCAGCTGTCTTGCTTTGGTCGGGACGGAGGTTGGCGGCATCGCCGAGCAGATTGAGAACGGAGTTAACGGCCTGCTTGTTCCGCCGGAAGACCCTGTGGCTCTGGCAGAGGCGCTTGGTGCGGTGATCGCCGATCCGATGTACAGATATGAGCTTGCGCGTTCAGCCTGTGATCGGGCGAAAGCCAATTATTCACTCAGCAGGGCAGTTCATGAGCTGAAGAAGATGTATCTGGAATACGCCAATAAGTGATTTTCACCTTTTGTATGTAGTTTGTTTGAGCCTATTTGGAATGATACGATTTCTACGGTTGAACGGAGTGAGGGGATGCCCTTTATGCCCGGAATAAATGAGCATCCCTGCCCAAAACAGGCTGATCAGGCCAAAGATGGGATATAAAAGGGACAGCAGCGAGCTGAACCCGAATTGACTGATCAAAAAGCAGACGAGCATGATGGACAGTGTGATGATCCGGGGGGAAACGGACACATACTGCTGCAACTGCAGGGTCAACCCATAGATATCGGCCACAAAAGTGCTGAAGATTTCCAGGAAAATCATAATCATATAGACGGTTTGCACGGCCATTCCAAGCTGGACAGCGACATTTCCCATAGGAATTTCAAACTGCTGGATGCCCGGCATCTGGGCCGACATGGCGAAATGGGCCGCCATCAGCATAATTCCGACCCCGACTCCGCCGAGTATGCCTCCCCAGCGAATGGTGCTTTTGGAGTCTGTCTGGCTTCCGAGTGGGACAAGCACGGCCTGCGCCATGCTGAGATTAAAGGAAGTGTACAGAATGGGAGCCAGCCAGACAAGCATCGGGTGATGATCTGTTTTGATTACGATAAAATTGTCATAATTGGGCGTGTTCAGTGTGCTTATGATCATCAAAAGGGACAGGAGCATCATTACCGGCACCAGGATGGAGTTCATTTGCAGAATGGCATGCATTCCTTTGCTGAGCAGCAAGTATGTACAGAGCAGCGTTAGAAGCAGGCCGGTCTGGTAGTTTAAATGCAGGTGCTCCATAAATACCGAACCGGAGCCAGCCAGCATGACGCTGTTCACACCGAGCAGAATGAACAGTGTAACCCAGCTGATCCATTTCCCCGCTTTCGGACCGAACAGGTGCAGGTTCACATCCTCGTAGGAATGTGCGGAGATTTCATGAGCGATAAGCATGAGTCTTGTTCCCAGCCAAATGAAAATAACGGTGGCCAGCATGATTGTAGCTGTCGCCAGGCTGCCGAAGCGGGTGAAAAACTGTAAAATTTCCTGTCCTGTAGCAAAGCCGGCCCCAACAATCGTCCCTATGTATGTAAAAGCGATCTGAAGTACGTGAATATTGCGTCCCATGTTCTTCTCCCCCGTCCTTGTACCAATAAGAACTACGCATAATACAAGGTATGTCCTGCCGGTGATGGACATGACTTCGGAGCTAAAAAGTATTACCCACACTATCGTCGGACAGGAGCGTTTTAGAATATGGCTCATTTGACTGCAATTATTTTAAAATACGGATATATGGCGCTTTTCAGCCTGCTGGCGCTGGGGGTGGCGGGGCTCCCGGTTCCGGATGAGGTGCTGCTCTTCTTCTTCGGCAGCCTTGTGGCGCAGGGACATTATCAATTCCCGGTCGCTTTGGCTGTTTCTTACTTTGGAAGTATGACGGGGATGCTGTTTAGCTATTCTATCGGGAGATGGATGGGCAAGCCGCTTCTTGAACGGTACGGCAAATGGATGCGGCTGACACCTCCCCGGATCGCCCGTTCGGAGCAATGGTTTGAGAAATACGGAACATGGGGGATTATATTCGGATATTTTGTCCCAGGGCTGCGTCAAATCCTTTCTTACCTGGCTGGAACGGCGAGGCTTCATGTAGGGAGATATTTATTATTTTCGTCCATCGGATCTCTCATCTGGTGTGTAACTTTTTTGGCTGTCGGGCATGCACTCGGCATGCGCTGGGAGGAGGGAGTCCGCCGCATGGAGCATTTTAGCCACAAATTGGGCATTGTAATTTTAACGGCGATGGTGCTCTCCGTATTCGCGACATGGTTCTGGAAAAAGCGGCGCAATTCAACAGATTGAGCACTTTAGCTTGAAAGCCGAAGCCCTCTGTGGTAATTTTACGGCAGTAGGATCGGCATGGGAGGTTAAAATTATGGAAGTTTTAAAAAGACGTATACTGGAAGAAGGCGTAGTGGCTTCGGATCAGGTGCTTAAGCTGGACGCTTTGTTGAATCATCAGGTGGATCCTGTGCTGACGATGCAGATGGGCAAAGAATTTGCCGAACGGTTTCGCGATGAGAATATTACGAGAGTGGTCACGGTGGAATCCTCGGGCATTGCTGTAGCATTCGCCACGGCGTATGAGCTGGGGGTTCCGCTTGTATTTGCCCGGCGCAAGAAGACGCTGCTGGCGGATCCTGATGCGCTCTCCGAGCGGGTGCCTTCCTTTACGAAGGGGATCGTAACAGACATCATGCTGTCCCGGCAATTTATTCATGAGAACGACCGGGTGCTGTTTATTGACGATATTATAGCCAACGGTGATGCGGCCAGGGGAATGGTAAAAATTATTCAGCGTTCCGGCGCGCATCTGGCCGGCTTCGGCGTGGTTGTCGAGAAATGCTTTCAGGCAGGGGCACGCACCATTCGCGAGCAGGGAATCCGGATTGAATCGCTTGTGCGGATTGCATCATTATCTGATGGAACGGTTCAGTTTGCCGAATAGTAACATTTCTCCGATTTCCCGACCTAATTTATGGCAATACCTTTGCAACGAAGGGGATATCGCTTATAATGTAGTTAAGGTTTTTAGGGAGAGGAGGCAGCAACATGGGGAAAGAACAATTGACGGAGCAATACTTTCTGGAAAAGTTGGCGGCGGCAAAAACTCATTTTGAACGTGCCCTGGATTGTAAGCATACAGAGTTTGATGATCTGTATCCCTATATGATCGAGCATCCTCAGTTTTTCTGGTATAAGCGTTATGTAGCCTGGTCTGAATTACTGACACTCGTTAACTTGTGCGAGGATCTGTCATTTCCTTGGAAGGAACAGTTTACTCCTCATCAGGTATCGTATGTAGAACAACGTGTGTTGTCTGCAAAAGTGCTTGATTTCTGGTTTGAGAAGAACGACAGCAAAGAGCATGCACAGCGTTAACCGTTAATCATTCAGGACAATTGTTGCTTAGTCGGCATTCCATATATCACAAAAGTGAGGCCTAAATGATTGAACATTTAGGTCTCTTTTTCATAGGACTTGATGTAGCAAAGAGAGAGAAGGTGAGTCAATGATCAGTGATGAACTGTTGGATTCCTACCGGGTTTCGGGAGAGAAGGTGCGGGTGATCCGGGACGCCCTGAAGGAAAATGATGTAGTTGGTATCGTGCTTGCATGGGATGAAGAGCATGTGCTGATTCGCAGACCGAATCGGAGAATCGTGAAGCTCAGTAGAAGTTATAAAGTGCAGCCGTTCAAGGAACCCCGTCCGGATACCCTGGACCTGGAACAGAATGATGCCTCCTTGTAGAAGCATGCTAAAAGAGCAGGAAATCTCTTAGGGTTTCCTGCTCTTGATATATTAACCTCTTGCCACTGCAGCGGCAGGGCGGCGAAAAGGTCTACGCTGTGGTGAGGCGGACACGGCTGCAGCCTGCCGGGAACGGCGTCCGATATAGCGGGATGGCTCGATGCGTCTGTATGGTTCAACTCCCGTGGACACCGAAGTGACCGGCAGGGAGGTTGACAATCCCAGGTAGGCCCGCATTCGTTCATACATTTCCTGACGGAATTCAGGCATCGGGATACTGATTTCACCTTCGGAGTCACCGCAAATGTATGACGCTTGCACAGCGGATTCGTTCTGCCGGATATGATGAACAGCGATACCGCGTTTCCTGAACTCATGCTTGACCTCGGACATCAGAATACCGGTTCGGTCTGCTCCGGAGTTGACGAGTTCTACATATAAATCCGGTGTTTTCAGCACACCGCTGTCTTCCAATATATGACTATCCCGCTCAAAAACCTTCTGAATAAACAGCAGGAGCAAGTAATTTTTAATTAAAGCCAAATCTTCTTTCGTAACGACTGCAGTAATCATATCTAGTCACCGCCTTCGATTATTTGAGTTTTTATCATAGTCACACTGACAGGAACCTATGTTCTTGTTTGTTCTTATTTTAACCGAACATATGAGCGGTAATCAAGACGAATATGGAAAAAACACCGCTTTTCGCAAAAAAAATTCCGAATCAAAAAGCCGATTCCCAGGTTAATCCTGAGTAACCGGCTTTACATTTTTCCAGGTATTCGTTTAAGGAGAGGTTTAAAGATAATCACACTTAAATTTTGAAAACTCAGCCATAGAGCCTTCCCCAGAGGCATATAGACCGATGAGCACGCCTGTAAATCCTCCCGCAACTTCAGATGAAAGGTATCTGGTTTGAGCCGTGCCTAAGAGGATGTCTTTCCCGTTTGCGTGAATGAGGAAGCTATAGCGCTCATGACTTGCCCGTATCATCAGAGCAGCATGGTTCTCACTTCCCAAGTCCACTTCATGTTCAACGGATTTAATATCGCCGATATTTAGGCGCTCGATCACTTTATAACCATTCTCATCTTTACGTACTGCTAAATCATAATGATGATTTTCATCCATATAGAGCGTGATGCCGGCTTCTCCGCTTGCAAGCTGTACATCGCAAGAGATTTCCGCGTTGAAGTCCCTTTGGCGAATGCCTATAAATGTCGGGGATTCCGGCATATCCAGGGTAACTCCGGTCCCTCTAAGCTTTACCTTATCGAACTCTAACATATAATTCTCCGCAACAGGATGACGGAGATAACACCAGTCCAGATTCCATTCCGTGTTTTCGAAAGTAAAGGTCTTTTTTTCTTGCTGCACGACATGGCTTGGGATGCGGTCGGTCTCAAAGCTGGTAAGGGTGGTGCCGTTATGTCCTGCCGTAAACCAGTCATCCTCCCCGAAAGTAACCGGTGTCAGGAAAACTTCGCGGCCAAGGTGATGATAGGTAAGCCAGCGGCCGATTTGACGGAAGCCCAGATGCAGCATCCACCAATTTCCATCATGATCTTGAATCAGATCGCCATGGCCAGCCCCCTGTACCTCATAACCGCCCAGATTTCGATTGGTCAGTACCGGATTGTTCGGATAGGCTTCGAACGGATCTGAGATCGAATCTGCCCGTGCATAAGTGACCATATGGCCATATTCCGTTCCGCCTTCAGACACCATTAGATAATAACGGCCATTTATTTTATACATATGTGGGCTTTCCAAATATCGTCCGCCTGTTCCGCGCCAAATCGAACGGCTTGGCGATAGCTTGCCGCCTGTTTCAATGTCAATTTCACACTGAGCAATCCCGCCAATCCCGTAATCGTCTTTCCCGTTGCTCATAAAGAATGCCTTTCCGTCTTCAAAATACAAATCAGGATCGATTCCTCCCTGATCCACATAGATCGGTTCAGACCATTCACCATAAATATCGTCAGTCCATACATAGAAATTTTGATGAGTGGTGTCGTTGGTCGTGGTCATGTAGAATCTCCCGTTGTTGTACCGGATCGTGGGAGCGAAAACTCCGCCGGAACTGCCCACCTTGCCGAGTTGAATCTGACTCTCTCTGGTTAGACAATGACCGATCTGCTTCCAGTTAATGAGGTCTTTGCTCTCAAAAATCGGAACGCCGGGGAAGTAATGAAAGGAACTGCAGACCAGATAATAGGTATCTTTTACTTTGCATACACTGGGATCAGGATAAAATCCTTTGATGACCGGGTTATTGTACTTCATAGTTCCACCTCTTTCATAAATTCATAATTATATAAATCTAATGCGATCGGTAACTAAGGAAATTAAACACCATCGTTTAAAGCCTTGCAATGGATTAGGCTTGATGGTTCATGTTAAATCTTTTAAATTTATATATATGTGATTTCAATAAATGCGGTCAGGAGACTATGATGATCATAAAAGCGAATGGGGAATCCCAATTTATGCCGTTATACGAAGCGTTGGCGAGCGAAGTCAGATGGAAAATTATGAGTCTCATTGCCGATAACGAGATGAATGTGAAGGATATTGCGGATAGGCTGGAGCTCAGTCCCTCTATCGTCACCATGCACATCCGAAAACTCGAAAAAGCCGGGCTCATCGGAAGCCGCAGGGTGCGGCTGGGCGGGGGAACACACAAAATGTGTTTCCTCAAACAAAAAAACATCGAGATTGAGCTGCCGTCTGCCAGCCACACCACGAAGATCAGCGAGCAGAGTATTTCAGTCGGTCACTACACCGCTTTTGAAGTCCATCCTACTTGCGGACTCGGTACGCGCGAGAAAGAAATCGGAGTTTGGGATGACCCGCGCTACTTTCTCGATCCCGAGCGGGTTCATGCCGCCATTCTGTGGTTTGGGTGGGGTTATGTTGAATACAAAATGCCTAACTATTTGCTTGCCGATCAAACCGCGAACGCTATCGAAATCTCAATGGAGATTGCTTCGGAAGCTCCTGGCTTAAGAGATTATTGGCCTTCGGATATTGAGTTCACATTCAACGGCATCTCTCTTGGCACATGGACAAGCCCGGCTGACTTTGGAAGAGCTGCGCGGGGGAGATTTACACCCGCATGGTGGCATCGAAATGTGAATCAATACGGGTTATTAAAGACGATCCGCATTGATGCATCGGGTACATTTATAGATGGTGAGAAGATGTCGGAGGTGACTCTTGCGAATATAAAGCTGCGAGAACCGTTCTGGACACTTCGATTCGCGGTTGATGAGCAGGCAGTTAATGTAGGAGGATTGACACTCTATGGTTCCGGATTCGGCAATCACAATCAAGATATTGTAATCCGCACGTATCTTAAATAGCAGTCAGGACCAAGACGCTGGTAGGTGATAGAGATCAATACTCGTTGCCGGATGCCTTGCACGATTATCCCGTTTGATCAGCCCTCAACCCTGCTCCCTGAACGAAAGGGATAATCGTGCAAAGGCAGTACGCAGGGACACCAAGACACGGACGTCCATTGTAATCTTGCAAGTAGGTTAAATCAGTACGATCCGGCTGAAAGAGATGATGATTCACGCAAAATATGCGCTAAAAGGGTGCAGAAGAGCTTAAAAATTAAAATGGTTGGCAGCGTATGATTGCCTGTTATCCAGCATGAACCTATGATGTGAAATGTAAGCGCTTTAAAAAGACATCATCAGGTTAGGAGGATCAGGAGATGGACCAGCAATACGCTGCCGAGGCGTCGCTAGAAATGAAGAGGAAATGGATTCAATCGCAGTTTGTCAAAGACATCGTAAGAGACCGTTGGATGTACGTTCTGCTCCTTCCGGGCGTCTTGTATTTCGTTATATTCAAATACTTTCCGATGGCCGGTCTGGTCATGGCCTTTCAGGACTACAAACCGCATTTGGGTTTTTGGGAAAGCCCTTGGGTTGGCCTGAAGCATTTTGAACGTTTTTTTACGGAGCCGCAATTTTGGATGCTGTTCCGCAACACGTTCCTGCTTGCCGTGTACAACCTGGTTTTCTTTTTTCCGCTACCCATCATTCTGGCGCTGATGCTTAATGAAGTGCGTGTGAAGATGTTCCAGCGATTCGTGCAGACGGTCGTATATTTGCCGCACTTCGTATCATGGGTTGTCGCTGTCGGGATCTTTTACGTGCTGTTTACGACCGAAGGGGGAGTTGTTAATGAATTCATTGCCAGACTGGGCATGGAAAAAATCCCGTTTCTGTTAAGCGAGGAATGGTTCAGGACGATGATCGTCAGCCAGTCAATCTGGAAGGAAGCGGGCTGGGGGACAATCATTTTCCTGGCGGCCTTATCCGGCGTTGATCTTCAGCTCTATGAAGCTGCCCGCATCGACGGAGCCGGACGCTGGCGCCAGCTGTGGCATATTACGCTGCCAGCTATCCGAAGCACAATTGTGATCCTGTTTATTTTGAGGCTGGGCAGCTTCCTGGATACGGGCTTCGAGCATATTTTCCTGATGTTAAATTCCATGAACCGGGAAGTCGGCGAGGTGTTCGACACCTACGTGTACATGAAAGGCTTGACGCAGGCGCAGTACAGCTACAGCGCGGCCGTCGGCATGTTCAAGTCGCTGGTTGGTCTGGTGCTCGTCATCGGGGCGAACAGGCTGGCCAAAAAAATGGGCGAAGAAGGCGTTTATTAAGCGGAAGGAGGCGATCAAGCAATGCCTTTGGCGGACAAATCGGTCAGCAGCCGTTTTTTCACAGTCCTCAACTATTCGCTGCTGACGCTCAGTGCTATCATTACCATCATTCCTTTTCTTTACATCGTGGCCGTATCGTTCGCGACCCCCGAGGAAGTGGCGAAGGGAGGGCTTATGCTGTTTCCAACGAAGTTTACTCTCGGCGCGTACGAGTACATCTTTTCCACCGAAACGCTGGTCCGCAGCATCCTGGTATCGATCTATGTGACTGTGCTCGGCACACTGATCAATCTGCTGCTGACCTCATTTATGGCCTATCCCCTGGCCAGACCGACATTGCGGGGAAGAGGCGTCGTACTGTTCATGGTGCTGTTCACGATGCTGTTCAGCGGCGGGATTATTCCGACCTATTTCGTCGTCAAAGCGTTTGGCATGATCGACACCTACTGGTCTCTGATCATCCCCACTGCAATCAGCGCCTTCAACCTGATCGTGCTCAAAAACTTTTTCCAACAGATTCCGGAAGGGCTGGAGGAAGCGGCGAAAATCGACGGCTGCCATGACCTCGGCATCCTGTTCCGAATCGTGCTGCCCTTGTCGATGCCTGCGATGGCAACGTTTGGACTCTTTTACGCGGTCGCTCATTGGAATTCGTATTTCAATGCGGTGATGTACATCAATGATTCCGAAAAATGGCCGGTGCAGATCGTGTTAAGACAAATTGTGCTGCTGTCCCAGGATATGATCGGCGATTCTACTGCACAGACGGAGCCTATGGAGTATTTGCCCCAGACGATTCGCATGGCGTCGATCGTGATTGCGACGATTCCGATCATCATCGTATATCCTTTCCTGCAAAAATATTTTGCGAAAGGTGTCATGCTGGGCTCGGTTAAAGGTTAAGCGTCTTCATCCCACATCCATCATACAGGAGGTTTTGCATATGAAAAAAAAGCATGTCATATCCGCACTCTGCGTCCTGGTCGCCGCAGCTAGTATTCTCGCCGCTTGTGGAGGGAAGAACGGTCAAGAAGGACAGGACGGCGCGCAGGCGGAGAACGGGCCCCTGGAAGTGACCATCGCCACACCACAGGTCGGGGAAGCTCCAGGCAAAGACACGGAGGTCGAGCAGGCCATCGAAAAATACACGAATACGGAAATCGATTTTCAATGGATTCCGGCGGCCGCGTTTGAAGACAAGAAAAACATTATGATCGCCTCCGACGAAATGCCGAAAGCATTCAAGATTACGTATAACGCTTCAACGCTGAACGCAATTCAGTCCGGCCTGTTTTGGGAGATTGGTCCGTACCTGCAGGACTACAAAAACTTAGCAGAAATCAACCCCATGCATTACGACAATATCAAAGTGGATGGCAAGCTGTACGGACTGCCGCTGTACCGGGATATCGGCCGTGCGGGCATCGTTTACCGCAAGGACTGGTTCGACGAGCTGGGACTGAAGATTCCGGTTACGCTGGATGACTGGTACCAGGCGGCGAAGACCGTAGCTGAGAAGGACCCGGATAAAAACGGACAGAGGGATTCGTATCTGCTGTTCCTTGACAAATCGTACAATGATCCGGCTGCCAGCAGCGCATTTCTGACACGGCTTGCCGTATCGCAAGGCGCCCCGAACAAGTGGGGAGTTGTGGACGGCAAAGTCATTCCGGAGTTCATGACCAAGCCTTATATGGACGTCATGAAGCTGTTCCGCAGACTCTATGAGGAAAAATTGATCAATCAGGATTTCTCCGTTGTGCAGACGGCTGATGCGGACAACAAATGGAATGCGGGTCAAGCCGCCATCCGGAATACGGTGGCGTCCGCAGCGGCCACTTCATACAACAATGTATCCAAGGCGGTGCCTCATGCGGTTGTCGATGTTGTGCAGTTCGAAGGGCCGTCGGGTCATCGTGTGCCGGCGGAACCGGGCAATAACGGCTTCTTCGTGTTCCCGAAATCGTTCGTGAAATCCGAAGCGGAATTGAAGCGGCTGCTCGGCTTCTTCGACAAGCTGCTGGAGCCCGAAATGTCCACACTGCTGAGCCGGGGGATCGAAGGCAAGCACTTCAAAAAAACAGAGGACGGAAAAGCGGAAATTACCGATTTGACACTGTTCAATCTCGAGGTGAAGCCGTACCGCGACAGCTTGCCGTCGTTCGAGGTGGGGGGACAAGGGCTTCCGCTCAAGATGAACGAACTGCAGGCTAAAGGCTGGGATATCGTTGCTGCGAACCTGGAGAATGTCGTTCCGAATGTGGCGCTGACCCTGCTGTCGCCGACCTATACGGAAAGAGGCAGCGAGCTGGATACGATGATCCGCGACGCCCAAACCAAATTCATCATGGGCAAACTGGACGAAGCAGGCTGGGAAGCGGAAGTGGCCAATTGGCGAAAGGCCGGAGGCGACAAAGTCATGGAAGAGTTCACAGCCGCGTACAACGAGCAGAAGAAATAAACGGCGAGCCGGAAATCCACTGTTGGAAACGGATTATTGGTATAATGGGTGTCGGTATAACCTTGCACGCCCGATACTGTAGTCAAAGGGGGAGGATATCCGATGCCCAGATATTTAGTCCGTTTATTCGTCTTTACCCTGCTGCTGGTTGCCGTTCCGGTCGTTTCCACCGGGACGATCTCCTACTTCATTGCCAAACAGGATATCGAGAAGAAAGTTAACGACAGCAACGAGCAAATTTTACTGCAAAACAAAACGCGAATCGAGCAAATATTCAAAAATGTGGAAATGGGCGCGGTGCAGTACATCAACTCTCCCCTGGCGGCCAGCTTGTACGACCGCGCCTTGACGGCCAACGATTTTCAGAACATAACGGCTTTGTCCAAGGGGTTATACAATCTTCATTCCATTGCGGGCGTGACCGACACCTTTCTGATCAATCTTGAGCACGACTGGATGATCAGCGAGCTTGGCTTTACCCCTTCCGGGACATTCCCCGACCGCGACCGGATGAGCGAGTATGCTCTGCAAACGAAGAAGATGTATTGGCGCGCGGAGGCTGCGGACCGGAAGGAACAACCGGATGACGAAGCGGTAGATCCTTATAAAATCCGACTGATTGTCAAGCTGCCCATGATCGCCTCCTCTTCTCAGCCAAAAGCGATGCTGATCGTCGACTTGTCTTACAATGAGCTTGAACAAGAGTTGCGCCAAAATACGGAATGGAGAAACATCTATGTGCTTAACAGCGAACGCGAGCCGTTTTTGTCCAACCCGGGCTCACCCAAGATCGATGGGGCGGTTTCGACAAAATTGAAAGCGGATTCACAAGCGGAGACGGGATATTTTGAGGAGCAGGGCCTGGCCGTCAATGTTCTCGGGTCCGACCATCATAACTGGACTTACGTATCGATCGTATCCATCCAGGAGATTACCAAGGAATCGCGAAAAATCGCCCTCGTTACGGTCAACGCCTGTGTGCTTATTTTTTCCGTGATTGCGGTATTCGCTTATTTCGGAAGCAGGCGGATGTACGAGCCGATCCGGCGGATGTTTGCGATCATGCAGCAGTTTGGCGGAGAATCAGATGATGCTGGCAAGAAGGATGAGTTCGCTTATGTCGAGGAGCGTCTGCACATCCTGTTCAGCTCGCGCAAGCAGCTTCAGCAGCAGCTGCAAGGGCAGCGTGGACAGATCAAGGAGTTTTTCCTGCATAAGCTGTTCATGGGACAGGTGACGGAGAGCGAGTTTGTCTACAAAAGCGGCGTGTATGGGATTACGGACAATAGCAACTCGCTCGGTGTGCTCGTCATTCAGATCGACACACTGCAGGACACGAGATATACGGAGAAGGACAAGGAGCTGCTGCTCTTTGCGATACACAATATCGTCGGGGAATTGATTCCGCCTCACAACCTGATCGGCTCGCTGCTGCTGGACCAGTCCCAGGTATCGCTGATTACAAGCGATTTGGACCGTTCTGATGAGCTGAAAGCGCTGTTTCATCAGCTGGGCGGGCAAATTCAAAACAAGGTGCGCGAGCTGCTTCAGCTTCAGGTCAGCATTGGCATTAGCCGAGCGTTTCACCGGTATGCAGGGGCTATGAACGCTTATTCGGAAGCGCTGGAGGCGTTGAAGCGGAGAATTAGCCTAGGCTATCACGTGATTGTGAGCTATGACGATATTGAATCGTCCGCCACGGCCAGTGTTCAGCCGGACGCTTCCTGGGCTTATCTGGAGAACGGTCTGGTCCATGCGCTGCAGGCAGGCGATGAGGCTTCGGTCCTCGAGCATTTCGACAAATACGTGAAATCGATTATGGAACAGAACGTTCCCTTCAACGATTTTCAGATTTTGGTGCTGGAACTGATCACGCGGATATATCGGCTGGTTCAGCAGCACGGAGGGGTTCTGGATAGCCTGCTTGGCACCAACTCGGCGGTTCAGCAATTTCTGAAGCTGAGCACGGCGGCGGACATCGTGTCCTGGTTCAAGACAAAGCTGCTTCCTCCGACCTTGTCCTTTTTGAAGGAGCAGATCGACTCGCAATATATGAGCATCGCCCGCCAAATGGTGCAGATGATTCATGATGCGTACGATCAGGACATCACGCTGGAAGCGTGCTCGGAGAAGCTGAATTTCCATCCGGTCTACTTAAGCCGGGTGTTCAAAAAGGAAATGGGCGTGACGTTCAGCGAATATTTGATGGAATACCGGATCAACATAGCGAAGCTGTGGCTGAAGGACAGCTCGCTGAAGATCAACGAAATCGCCGAACGGCTGAGCTACACGAATGCTACGGGTTTTATTCGCACTTTTCGTAAAATGACGGGCATGACCCCGGGACAATATCGAGAAGAGCATTCCAAATCATCATGACGGTGGAAACAATCGTGGATCTGGAAATGATCATGACTCAATGTGGAGGTGCTGGTTGCCTTGTCTTATGCGTTAGTTGATCGGCTCAAAGCGCAATACATGGCTGAGCCCAAATGGTACTCACTGAGATGGCATTATATCGAAGGATGCATCCTGAAGGCGTATTTGGACAGCTATATGCTGACAGGCGATGAGGCAGAATACGCTTTCGTCAAAGGTTTCGTCGACGCTCTGTACGACGCGGAAGGGCAGATTCCCGCCATCGACCCGGCAAATTACAATATCGATCAGATTCGGATGGCGACCGTCCTGTTCGCCTTATACGACAAAGAGCGAGATCCGAAATACAAACAGGTCCTGGACCTGCTTTACAAGCAGCTGGCTGTTTATCCCCGAACAGGCGCAGGCTCCTTCTGGCATAAGCAGAACTACCCTTATCAGGTATGGCTTGACGGTCTGTACATGGGGCAGCCGTTCCATGCTCAATATATCAAGCGGTTTGTGGAGGAGAAAGACTACAGCGATCCGCTTGCCCAGTTCCGCAATGCGCGCCGTTTTCTCTTTGACGAGGCAAAGCAGCTGTACCGGCATGCGTATGACGAGAGCCGGCACATGTTCTGGTCCGACCCGGCGACAGGTCATTCGCCGCACGTATGGGGGCGGGGTGCCGGCTGGTACGCCATGGCGCTGGTTGATATGCTGGAAATTTTGCAAGGGGAGCCGGCCGATAGCGGCTTCCTGAAGCAGCACCTGCAGGAGCTTGTGGACGGCATGCTGCCGCATCAGCACAGTGAGGGCATGTGGTATCAGGTGGTGGATCAGGGAGCACGGGCAGGCAATTATTTGGAAACGAGCGGAACGCTGATGCTCGCGTACGCCATTCTGAAGGGGGCCCGGCTCGGTTACCTGCCGCAAGCGTACGCCGTCTATGGCCAAAAAGCGTTCGACGGAACGATCAGCCGTTATATGCGTGAAGAAGGTGGGGAAGTGCTGCTGGGAGGCATTTGCCGCAGCGCCGGCCTCGGCAGGAAACCGGAAACGGGAGAGCTGCGCGACGGCACTTACGAGTATTATGTTTTCGGCGAGAAAATCGTCGAGAACAACGGGCACGGCGTGGCGCCGCTGCTTATGGCCTATAATGAAATCAAACGGCTGAAGCCGTGAATATCTAAGCTCCCAAATTGCTCTGATAGCGATTTAGGAGCTTTGTTGCATTTTCAGGGTTTGCAGCGCAGCATCATGTGGCCGGGGAAATAGCATTCCAATTACTTGCATAAATTGGAATCGTTTTGGGATTTATATAAATAATCTATTGCAGCCGAAAGGGTTTATCTCTATGAGTGATCGCCGCATATTCAGAAGCTTGCTCAAGGAGACGGGAGCAAACCAAAACAAAAATGATGGCGTACATCAAAGCACGCAGAATTCAGAGCCTCTCCCGTTATATCCGGATTTGCTGCAAAACGAGACCCGCCTTCGTTTGCTTTATGATAATTGTGCGGATGTCGTTTACCGGTCATTTCCGATCGGAGGAAGGACAGAGGCCTTTTTGATGTACATTGAAGGACTGGCGGATTCCGAGGGGATTGAGCAATATGTTATTTCTCCTCTCATTCAGGAGGAAGCTGGGGAAATCGATGATATCCGGCAGCTTATCGAACGAAAAATATCGGTAACGAAAGCGAAGGAATTCACGACCTATGCCGAGTGTATTGAATATCTTTCGAACGGATATACCATTCTGGTGGTTGACAGCCAGGCCGTGGGTTTTGGTTTTGGCTTGACGAAATGGAAGGAACGTCCCATTGAAGAACCTACGGCAGAAGTGGGGATCAGGGGGCCGCGTGAAGGATTTACTGAAACCTTGCGTGTCAATACTTCGCAAATACGGCGCATTATTAAGACCCCGCTGCTTAAAATGGAATCCGTAAAAATCGGCGAATATACCCGGACAAAGATTATTCTGGCTTATATTGAAGGGATTGTGGACAAGACGCTGGTGGAGGAGGTACGAAACCGGCTTTTGCGCATTCGGATCGATGGAATTCTGGAGAGCGGTTATATCGAGGAAATGATTGAGGATCAGCCTAACTCTCCTTTTCCGCAATTGCTCAATACGGAGCGTCCCGACGTAGTCGCCGCCAATCTGTTGGAAGGCAGGGTGGCGATTTTTACGGAGGGAACGCCGTTTGTCCTGATCGCCCCTGTCACTTTCTTTTCGTTAATTCAGTCGCAGGAAGATTATTATCAGCGGTTTCTGATCTCGACCGCTATTCGTTGGCTGCGTTATTTCTTTTTATTGCTCTCTCTCTTGCTCCCTTCGCTATATGTTGCGGTGCTTACCTTCCATCAAGAGATGGTGCCTGGCTCCCTGCTGATTAGTATGGCAAGTTCCAGGGAAGCGGTGCCTTTTCCGGCGTTAATTGAGGCATTGATGATGGAGGTTACCTTTGAAGCGCTGCGGGAAGCAGGCGTGCGGCTGCCCAAGCAGGTTGGCGCCGCCGTCAGCATCGTGGGTGCGCTTGTTATCGGGCAGGCGTCAGTTCAGGCCGGACTGGTGTCCGCGCCTATGGTGATTGTGGTGGCCATTACGGGAATCGCTTCTTTTATGATTCCGCGTTACGTCGTCGGAATTGCCGTGAGGCTCCTGCGTTTTCCGCTCATATTTCTTGCCGGGAGCCTGGGGCTTGTCGGTATCGTGATGGGGCTTATCGCCATTGTTCTGCATATGTGCAGCTTGCGTTCATTCGGAGTTCCCTACTTGTCCGAAGCGGTCACTCCCAATCTGAATGAATGGAAAGATGTATTCGTGAGGAGCCATTGGTGGAAGATGAACACACGCCCGCATTTTACGGGAAGATATAACAAATACCGGCAGGCAAAGGGTCAAAACCCCGATCCCGACCGCGGGAACAGCGAGTAATCACAACAACCCCGGAAAAGGAGAGTCGGGTGGATGAAGACATGGACAAGAACATTGATGATGACAGCTGTCTGCATCCTGGTGCTGCTTTTGCTGGGAGGCTGTTGGGACCGTACGGAGCTTAATGATTTGACACTCATTTCCGCGCTCGCTTTTGACACGGCGGAGAATCATCAGATTCGGGCGACCGTGCAATTCATCATTCCACAGAATCAGACTGGAGGAGGAGCGGCAGGAGGCGGCCCTTCAGGGGGTGGAATGGCGAAACGGACGTCCATCCGCTCGGAAACGGGGATTAATATCTCTGACGCCCTGTCCAAGCTGCAGCGGAAACTCCCCAGGAAAATGTTTTGGGGGCAATGCAAAATTTTTGTATTCAGCGAAGCCGTTGCCAGGAAGGGGATCGAGAAGCATCTTGATTACCTCATCCGTTTTCCGCAGACAAGAGAGAGGTCCTATGTATTCGTAAGCAAAGGAGATGCGGCGAAGGCGCTTGAGTTATTTCCGCTAATTGAAAATTCATCAGCTCAGGTGCTGTATGAGCTGGCTGATTTGCAGGTTGGGATGCGGGTAACAGTGCTTCAGCTAAGTCTTATGTTAAAAGGGGATTCCCGCGCGGCTGTTCTGCCAATGATCCACATCCTTCCGGAAATCAAATCAGGCGAACCATTTCAAACGATTCCTTATATGAAGGGGAGCGCTGTGTTCAAAAACGACAAAATGGTAGGGGAAATATCCGAAAAGGTCACAAGGGGCGTCATGTGGCTCAGAAATGAAATTGGAGAATATACGGCGGTGTTCGAATCGGAGGGGGCAGAGGGCAGGGTGTCGTTAAAACCGTTGAAGGCAAACATAAGACTGATTCCGGAGATTGAAGGCGATACATGGAAGATGACGGTTTGGATTAAGACGGAAGGAGACATCATCGAGAACGATACTGTGATAGACCCCATGAATCCGAAATTGCTTGCTCTTATGAGCAGGGGATTTGAGAATGCTGTAAGGGAACGAGTCAATCTTGCGCTGCACGAGATACAGCACCGGCATAAGACAGACATTTTAGATTTTGCGAAGGCTTTCCATCGAAAGTATCCCAAGCAATGGGAAAAAGTGAAACATCATTGGGATGAACAATTCACCAAAGTTCAGGTGATTACGAAAATTGATGCCAAGATTATTGAACCAGGACTAATCAGCTCTCCGGGAGGGCTGCCTGAGGAAGAGGTAAGAAAGAAATGAAATGGTTCTTATTCTGGGGGGTTACGATCTCTGTGCTGTTTATCACCCGTTTCGAGTGGCCGAAACTCAAAGCAAGACCGGTAAGAGATAAAGCCGTATTCATCTCATTGCTGCTCCTGGTCTGGATCCTGTCCATGCTGGATCTGCCCAGTACGCCCGGGCCGACTACGGTGCTTCTGTTCATCTTCAAGCCCTTTCGGGGGCTGGTGGAACCGTAGCGATCTTTGCAAGAGGGGATAGGACTACCCAAGGAGGTGAAGGATCATGTTGGAAAAAGGGAAAATTTCAGCTTTTCAAATGGGTCTTATGATGTATCCGGCCGTGTTGGCATCCGGTTATCTTGTACTTCCGACCGTAACGGCCCAATACGCCCAAAACGATCTTTGGCTTACGGGAGTTTTGGCCGCTTTGACAGGGATAATTACGGTATTTACTGTGACCCGCCTGCATGAGCTTTTTCCGGGGCAGACTGTCGTCCAGTATAGCGAACAGATCGTTGGCAAAATCCCCGCAAAAATGATCGGTCTCGTCTTTATTACCACCAATCTGCATGCTACAGGTGGGATTACCCGGCAATATGCAGAATTTGTCACGGGAAATTATTTATATAAAACACCTATGTTTATCATTATGGCATCCATGATTTTGCTGTGCGCTTTCGCCGTACGCGGCGGGGTCGAGACGATGACCAGGAGCACTGTCATTTTTTTGCCGATTTTTCTTTCCCCTGTCTTGTTTCTGGTGCTTCTGATTCCCGATCTGGATTTCAAAGCCATACTGCCGGTCCTGAGTCACGGGGTAACTCCGGTCATCAAAGGATCTTTCGCGATGATGGGCTGGTGCAGCGAATTGTTCCTGATGACTTTTTTCCTGCCCACTCTGACAGACCCGGAGAAGGGGAGAAAATGGGGTTATATTTCTCTGATCAGTATCGTGTTGTTTCTGACGTATTCCAACATAATGGCATTATTGTTACTAGGGCCGGCCCTAAGGGATAAAGTGTACCCTCTTCTGATCGCATTTCGGTATGTGAACGTTGGCACTTTCCTTGAAAACTTGGAAGCATTGCTGCTGGCGATGTGGGTCGTCGGAGCTTTTCTGCAAGTCAGCATATTTCTTTACGCTGCCACGATCTCAGTGGCACAATGTTTTCGGCTTGCGGACTACCGTTCGATTGTATTCCCGCTTGGCCTGTTCAGTCTGCTCATAAGCATTTGGGATATCCCCAATTTTCCGGTCTTCGCGTTTATGGTAAGAATGGCCGTCCCGTTTCATATTTTATCTACGAATCTGTTCATACCATTGCTATTGCTGGCAGTTGCTGTCTTGCGAAAGCAAGGTATAAGCGGGAAAGGAGGCTGATCAAAACGCTGAGTGCTTATTTTAAGTAAACGAGTCAAATTGAGAAATTCGATGGCTATATCTAAGATAATTTCTATTTTTGTTGACTGCATATTGGAGTATATGATACAATCTATCTTGTCGCTGCGAAAAATATTTCAAAGCTGACAAGTTCATTTGCGGTCGTGGCGGAATTGGCAGACGCGCACGGTTCAGGTCCGTGTGGGCTAACCCCCCGTGGAGGTTCGAGTCCTCTCGACCGCACCAACTTAACAATTAACGAGCTCTTGAGTTTCCTCTTGTGGAGATTCAGGAGCTTTTTGCATACTCGGAAAATTTGCAAGGTATGGCTCATCACATGAGCTGAAGAAAGCTTTGAGCTGTATTCCAGATGAACATAGATTTGCTTTTCTCTCAATCTAAAGTGGGGCATAACGTAGAACGGTGGGGTATGTGACTTCTGTCATGTGCTGTTTCTGGAACTATATGGATTACATCGGGATAAAAGGCTCAATTCGATTGACAAAATATCCCTGTTGTCTTATGATGATATTGGAAATGAAAGCGCATACTTAGTATATTTTACATTAGCTGTACTTATTTTTTCCCTCGCAGCTCTATCAACCGCTAAGGAGAGTGATGCTATCGGTAGATATCTCCGGAGATCGGGCGCATTCACCCGTCAGAGATGCTTGGAGTCATGATGGAATATGAAAAAAGAAGGGAGCAGTGAAATGAGATGAAAAGGAAGTTTTTTCCTAAAATGAGGACCTTCCTCGCGGCCTGTCTGATTGCGGCATTAGCCGTTCCGTTGTCTTCGCCGGCCGGGACAGGGGAGGCGGCCCCCGCTCATGTGGACAATCCGTTTATCGGCGCTACGGCGTATCTGAATCCGGATTACGCAAAATCCGTCGATATGTCGATTGCTAGCGCAGGAGACGATGAGCTGGCGGCCAAGATGGAGACCGTCAAGTCGTATCCGACAGCGGTTTGGCTGGACCGGATTGCGGCGATTCATGGCGGCGAAGCCGCCGGCGGGCGCCTCAGTCTGGAAGAGCATTTGGACAATGCGCTGGCGCAACAGCAGGGCAACACGCCGATCACGGCCAGCTTCGTTATCTACAATTTGCCTGGTCGCGACTGTCATGCCTTGGCTTCGAACGGCGAACTGCCACTCACGCAGGCAGCGCTGCAAAGATACAAAACGGAATATATCGATGTGATCGCAAATCTTTTCGCCAACCCGAAATACGAAGATATCCGCATTATTGCGGTGATCGAACCGGACTCGCTGCCGAACCTGGTGACGAACCTGAACACCCCGGCCTGTGCGGCAGCGAACTCAACTAATATCTACCGGGATGCGGTCCGCTATACGCTGGATCAACTGGCTGATATCCCGAACGTCTACAAATATTTGGACATTGGCCACTCCGGTTGGCTAGGATGGGATTCCAACCTCCAGCCGGCGGTCGATCTGTATACTTCTGTAGTTCAAGGAACGGAGGCGGGGTTGGACAGCGTTGACGGCTTCATTACCAATACGGCCAATACGACGCCGCTCGTTGAACCGAATTTGCCGGATTCGAATCTGACGATCAACGGCCAGCCGATCCGTTCGGCGAAGTTCTATGAATGGAACCCGTATTTCGATGAGGCCGACTTTACGGCGGCGCTCTACTCCGGGTTTGTGGCCAAAGGCTGGCCGTCCGACATCGGCTTCCTGATCGACACTTCGCGCAACGGATGGGGCGGGCCCGACCGGCCGACCGGCGCATCCGGCTCGGATATCAATACCTATGTGAACTCCGGCCGTATCGATAAGCGCCTGCATCGCGGCAACTGGTGCAACGCTGCGGGCGCGGGGATGGGGGTGCGGCCTGAGGCGGATCCGCAGGGTTATCCGCATATCGATGCGTTCGTCTGGGTGAAGCCGCCCGGAGAATCGGACGGCTCAAGCACGCAAATTCCGAATAACGAAGGCAAAGGCTTCGACCGGATGTGCGATCCGACCTACACAACGTCCAATGGCACGTTGACCGGGGCTTTACCGAACGCCCCAATTTCAGGTCACTGGTTCCACGACCAGTTTGTCGAGCTCGTGAAGAACGCCTATCCGGCCATTCCGCTAACCGATAACGGCGGCGGGAACACGCCTCCGGCCGCTCCGGCGCGGGTGACCGCAACGGCGGGCGACCAGCAAATAAAGCTGGATTGGAACGCGGTCCGCGGTGCGGAGAACTATATCGTCAAACGCGCGGCAAGTGCGTCCGGCCCGTTTGTGCCTATTGCCGAGACGGGGATTGCGACCACCTATACGGATACGAACGTCATGAACGGTACGGCTTATTTTTACGTGATCAGTGCCGTCAACGCTGTCGGGACAGGCCCGGATTCGGCCGTCGCCAGCGCAACTCCCGCCGTCCTGCCGGTTCCGGCTGCGCCTGCGGGCCTCGCGGCGGAGGCCGGGGACGCGCAGGTGAAACTGACCTGGAACGCGGAGTCCGGCGCGGACAGCTACAACGTCAAGCGTGCGCTGAGCGCGTCCGGCCCGTTTGAGACGATCGCGGAATCCATCGCGGGAACGGCTTATACGGATAACGACGTAGAGAACGGCACGACGTATTACTATGTCGTCAGCGCCGTCAATTTGTCTGGCGAAAGTGCGGACTCGGGCGTCGTCAGCGCGGCTCCGCAGGAAGCGCCTAAGGGCGATCTGGCGGTGCAGTACCGCAACGGCGATTCCAGCGCAACCGACAACCAAATCCGGCCGCACTTCAATATTAAGAACAACGGCCAGGACGGCGTCCGGCTAAGCGATTTGAAGCTGCGCTACTACTTCACCAAAGACGGAAGTGAAGCGATGCAAGCCTGGGTCGACTGGGCGCAAATCGGCTCTGCTAACGTGACGGTCACGTTCACGGACAGTTATATGGAGGTCGGTTTCACCAGCGGCGCGGGGACGCTCGCTCCGGGCGGCCAAACCGGCGAAATCCAGATGCGAATGGCCAAGTCGGATTGGAGCAATTTTGACGAGACCGACGATTACTCGTACGACGCGACCAAAACCTCCTTCGCCGACTGGGAAAAAGTGACGCTATTCCAAGACGGAGTTCTGGTGTGGGGAATCGAGCCTTAACCCGGGTGAATCGGTCAAGAGAGGAGGGAGAAGTGCAGCTGGAATTGGGGAAACCGGGCTGCAAAATATCAAGGCGCTGCCACTGTGGCAGCGCCTTGAGTGATTTTCCGCGGCTATTTGGCCAAGCTGTGCTTTTCGTTCAATACTGATCACAGTTGCAGGTTTTGTTCTTTCCATATACTCTTTGATAAAATATAATCCACGAGGTATTAGCAAGAGTCGATTTTGTACACAATTTCTTTGCAAGCAACCATGGAAACACTATAAGAAAAACGCCTATCGATGTACATTCATTGTTCAGCTCCGCTGAAAACTTGTAAATTCTATAACCATCAAAAAGGGAGGGATTGAAATGGGAGGATTATCATTTCTGAAACAATATATCATCAAGCCAAGAACGGTAGGAGCCCTGCTTCCAAGCTCGAAATATCTTGCAAGCAAGATGGTTGGCAATATCGATTTTAACCAAGCAAGCTACATTGTGGAGTACGGTCCGGGTACGGGAATATTTACGGAAAATATAATAAAAAACAGAAAAGAAGGCACCATAGTATTGCTTTTCGAAAGCAACAAAGTGTTTTACAACCTGTTAAAAGAGAAATTTGAACATGAACCTAACCTTCATATTATTAATGATTCTGCAGAGCATCTAGAGAAATATATGGTTAAGTATGAGATTCCATGGGTAGATTATTTTGTTTCAGGACTTCCCTTTGCAAGTTTACCGTTTAGTGTATCCTCAAACATTCTATGGCTGACACAAATGCATTTGAGACAAGGAGGCAGGTTTATTACTTTTCAGTACACTTTATTAAAGAAAGATTTAATTGGCAATTATTTTGATACAATCAATATTAAAAAAGAATTAAGGAATATACCTCCTGCCTATGTATTTTGCTGCAGCCAATAGACGCGTTCATGTATGGGGATTAACATTGAACGGTGATCTAAGGGTAAAAAATATTTAAGCCCGTAAATTTGCTCTTTTTCGATTTACGGGCTTTTTTGCATATTCGGGATTTTTGTAAATAGCTTCAATGTTAAAATAAGCTATGCAATGATTCCTATATTTTTTATGGAGGGTACACATGATCCATCATTTCGGATCGGAGTGGGCAGAGTCCTATTTCCAGTCATACTCTATCGAGGCCGTGCAATCGCTATATACCACTTCAAACATGCCCACACTCGCGATAAATGAACATCATCCCATTCTGGTTGCCGTATCCAGCGGTCAAGGGATTCTTGAAGCCGGGGGAAGCAGCTATGAATTTGACGCTGGCAGCGTATTTCTTATACCTGCAAATCATCAGGCTGTACTGTCGGCCGAACCGTTGCGCCAGATCCACGCATACATAGCCGTGATCGGTATTCGCGAACCCGCAGCAGGGCTGCCCGGTGGAACCGTCATACGGGAAAGCAGGCTGGTATCCGGGGCGGCAGTTCATTTTTTTGCGGAAGCATCACTGATCGCATTGCAGCTGGAAGAGCTGTACATCCACCGTCTGCCGAATAGCGAATCCCGTCATATCCAGAACCAGATTCTTTTTCACCAAATTCTGTTGGGGTTGCTGGAACGGATGGAGGCCAGAAACGGGGGAAACGAGCAGCCTTCCCTGGAGCGCAGCATCGTCTATCTTGAAGATCATTTCCATGAAAAATTGACGTCTGAAAAATTGTCTGTGATCGCCGGCGTGAGCCGTTCTCATTACTCAATCTTGTTCAAGCAGTTGACCGGGTTCTCGCCCAATAAGTACCTGTCCCGTCTGCGCGTCCACCGCTCCAAGGAGATGATGATGGAAGGAGTCTTCTCGCTCAGGGAGATTGCCCTGAAGGTGGGGTATAAAGATGAGTTTTATTTAAGCCGGCGCTTCAAGCAGGAGACAGGGGAAACACCCTCCGCCTACAACCGAAGACCCGTTCAGCGGGTTGCCGTGTGGCTTGCGCCGTACGCCAGTCATTTGCTGCTGCTTGGTCTCGAACCTGCAGCGATGGTATCGGACAGCAGCGAATACATTCGCAGCGAAGAAGTGCCACTGCCGCAGAATACCCGGTTCATTGATGCGGACAGGTCTCTCGAACAGGTGAAATCTGCATTTCTGGATGCCGATATCGAATTGATTATCGCAGCCGGTCAGCATTTGCACCAGATGGGTTTGAGTTCTGAGCGGTTGCGCTCCGTGGCGCCGGTGATCGAGATTCCATGGATGGAGCTGGGGTGGAAGGAGCATCTGCGGCTTGTTGGGCAGGCCGTGCGGAGGAGAGCGCAAGCGGAACGGTGGCTGGCCGGGTTCGAGCAGGAAGAGGAACAGGCGCTTCTGCGGATTCAGAGAAGCCGGGCCGCTTCCGAAGTTATAACGATACTGGTCATCAAACCCGACATGCTGCAGGTATACGGTGCCAGAAACGCAGGATATGTCATTTACCGCTCGCTGGGTTTGAAAGGGCCGCCCAGGATCGAACGGGAAATTCAGCAATCCGGCGACCGGTTTCATTCCATTGCCATCGATGCAAGCGAACTGGCGGAATACGATTGTGACAGGCTGCTCGTTATTATATTTCCGGATGAGAAAGGGGCGACGCTGCACGCCGAATCCATTTTCAGATCGGTCTACTGGAACAGGCTTGAGGCGGTAAAGCACAATAACGTGCATATGCTGAACGTGGATGAATGGATTCCGTATAATCCCGTTTCGATCCGTCTGCAGTTTCAGCGTGCCATCGAATTGTTGGCGGATAACAATAATCCAAGCTGATTCTCGAACAAATAGGCATGGTTCAACAACGAAGGGGTCCATATAATTAGGATGTAAATGAGAATGATTTTCAATTCAGGATTAATGATTATTCTTATTTCCGTACAGTTGAAACATAGCCAAAAGGGGAGAGTCACCAGATGAGAAAACTGTTTTTGCCCGTGATATGTATTGCCATTTTAATATTAAGCGCCTGTGGAGCAGGAGGGGGTACGGACACGGCCGGCACAACGGGCGGGTCCTCTGCCGAATCTGCTTCCGCCGCGCAGGATAAAGGCGCGTCCTCTGCGGACTCCGGTTCAGGCACCTTCATATATCAATCCGAGAACGGCCCTGTGGAGGTTCCCAGCCACCCGCAGCGTGTCGTGGTGCTCACCCGTTTTCTGACGGGCAATGTGATGGCGCTGGGCGTACCGCTGGTTGGCGTGGATGAGATGTCCAAGGAGAATCCGAATTTTGCGGACAAGCTGGCCGGGGCAGAGGCGGTGACGGACGAAAGCCTCGAAAAGATCATCGAGCTGAATCCGGACCTGATCATTGGGACGGATGGCGTTAAAAATATCGACAAGCTGAAGCAAATCGCGCCGACAGTTATATATACCTACGGCAAGGTTGGTTTCTTTGAGCAGCAATTGGAGATCGGCAAGCTGCTGAACAAAGAGGAGGAAGCGCAGGCCTGGATTGATGATTTCAATGCAAGAAGCAAGAAAGCCGGGGAAGAGATCAAGGACAAGATCGGTACGGACGCAACGGTATCGGTGATCGAAACTTTTAATAAACAGCTGTATGTTTATGGAGACAATTTTGGCCGCGGGACCGAAATCCTCTATCAGCAATTCGGCCTCAAGATGCCGGAGAAAGTCAAGGAAGCAACGCAGAAGGACGGTTATCTTGCCTTGTCAACAGAGGTGCTGAAGGACTATGCCGGAGACTATGTCATTTTCAGCAAAAATGCGGACGAGGACAATTCGTTCCAGGATACCGAAACGTACAAAAATTTGCCTGCTGTCAAGAATCAACATGTGTATGAAGCCAATGCCAAAGCCTTTTATTTTAATGATCCGCTCAGCATGGAATACCAGCTCCAATTTTTCATCGACAGTTTTCTTGGCAAGTAAGGGTTGATGCCTGATGAATAATAATCAAAGTGGACACCGCAGGCTTCCGTTTGTCTGGAAGCTCGTTGGCGGCATGCTGCTGCTCATACTATGCTTTATCGCTTCAATGAAGCTGGGGGCGGAGGCGACGTCATTCCGCAATGTGTGGCTTGCGCTGACGGGGGGCGCACAGAATGACCAAACCCTGATTTTGCGGGAGCTTCGGCTTCCCCGGGAGCTGGCTGCGATGCTGATCGGTGCAGCCCTGTCCGTATCCGGAGCGGTTATGCAGGGGATTACACGCAATCCGCTGGCCGATCCGGGGCTGCTTGGACTGACTTCGGGAGCCAATATGATGCTTGCGCTGGCCTTTGTGTTCATACCTTCTTTGAGCGTGCTTGGCATTATGACCGCCTGCTTTGTGGGCGCTGCGCTGGGGGCGGCTCTTGTCATTGGGCTTGGGTCCGTACGCGGAGGCAGACTGTCGCCTCTTCGCATTGTGCTGGCCGGTGCGGCCGCTTCGGCATTTATGTACGCCATCTCGGAAGGGATCAGCATCATGTTCAAAATATCCAAGGATGTGTCCATGTGGACAGCGGGCGGATTCATCGGAACGAACTGGGTGCAGCTCCAGACGATCGCTCCGTTCATCGCGGTCGGCCTTGTCGCCGTTCCCCTGCTGTCGAGCCATTTGAACATCCTGGGTCTTGGCGAGGAAGTGGCGGCCGGGCTAGGACAGAGACTTGTATGGATGAAAGCAATTCTGTATGTTCTGGTCATTATGCTGACCGGCGCATCCGTAGCGCTTGTGGGTAATCTGGCTTTTGTCGGATTAATGGTACCGCATATGGTGCGGACATTTGTCGGAACGGACTACCGGCATATTATTCCGATGTCCATTGTTCTTGGCGCGTCCTTTATGCTGCTTGCCGAGACCTTGGGACGAACCATCAACGCGCCTTACGAGACACCGGTTGTAGCGATTACGGCCATGCTGGGCCTGCCTTTCTTTCTGTTCGTTGTGCATAAGGGAGGTCGAAGCTTCTCATGATTGGTTCCGCCCTTGTCCGCAAACAGCGGCTGTTATTGCTTGGTTGTCTGATTCTTATGGTGGTTACGGCGGTTGCCGGCATGAGCTGGGGTTATTCCTCCCTGTCGCTGGACAGGCTGATTCCGGTATTGCTGGGGGATGGCAGCTTCAAGGAGGAGTTTGTTCTGTTCTCCGTGAGACTGCCGAGAGTTGTCATTACGATCTTGTCCGGTATGTGTCTGGCCTTGTCCGGCTCTATTTTGCAGAGCATAACCCGCAATGATTTGGCTGATCCGGGCATCATCGGCATCAATTCGGGAGCCGGGGTTGCGGTTGCCGTGTATTTTCTGTATTTTCCCATTGACGTAGGTTCGTTTGTCTACATGTTGCCTGTGGCGGCGTTTCTCGGGGCTTTGGTAACGGCAGCTTTTATTTACGGTTTTGCCTTCAACCGGAGACGGGGGCTGAATCCGATCCGCATGGTACTGGTCGGGGTAGGCTTTTCATTGGCGCTGTCGGGAATGATGATGGTGATTATTTCTTCGGCGGAGCGGTCCAAGGTGGATTTTATCGCTAAATGGCTTGCCGGGAACATATGGGGGGCTGATTGGCCGTTTATTTGGGCATTGCTTCCCTGGCTGCTTGTCTTGGCACCGCTGACCTTCATGAAGGCAGGTTCCCTGAATCTGCTGGGGCTCAACGAAGAGACTGCAACAGGTGTAGGGCTGAGGATTGAGCGGGAACGGCTGGTATTGATCTTGATTGCAGTGGCCGCCGCCGCTTCGGCTGTATCCGTGACAGGCGGCATTGCCTTTATCGGACTAATGGCCCCGCATATCGCGAAGGCGCTGGTTGGACCGCGCAATCAGCTGTTCATCCCGCTTGCCGTACTGATCGGGGGCTGGCTGCTGTTAGCCGCTGATACGCTGGGGCGCAATCTGGCGGACCCGGACGGAATTCCTGCGGGAATTATGGTGTCACTGATCGGAGTGCCTTATTATATTTATTTGCTGTTGAAAAAATAACGTTCTGATGCTGCGGTATCGCATCAACTTAACCATGAGCAAGCTCCTGATTTTGTCCTTGCGGCAATGCAGGAGCTTTTTTAGCTGTAGGTCAAGATAAGCAAGCGATTTTTTCGGACATTTGCTTTCTATTACCGGAGTATATACGGCATTTTCTCCAAGGGTATTGACAATGATAATCATTATCAAATAAAATGTTTACTAGTTAACAAAAAGAAATTAGAACAGCACATATGAAAAGGAGTGGCGATGAGATGACAGTGAGCCTGCGTATTCACCAATTAAAGGCAGCCGTAGAAGGGAAAGAAATCTTGAAAGGTCTGAGCCTTGCGGTAAATGGCGGAGAAATTCATGTGGTCATGGGGCCGAACGGAACAGGGAAGAGTACGTTAGCCTCAGCTCTAATGGGGCATCCGAAGTATGAAGTGACGGATGGGGCAGTAACGCTGAACGGAGAAGATCTGCTGGAAATGGATGTGGATGAACGGGCACGGGCGGGCTTGTTTCTCGCCATGCAATATCCGAGTGAGATCGCTGGAGTTACGAATGCCGATTTTATGCGAAGTGCGATCAATGCCAGACGTGAAGAAGGCCAGGAAATCTCGTTGATGAAGTTTGTGCGGATGATGGAAGCAAGCATGCAGACGCTGGAGATGAACCCGGAGTTTATGCATCGTTACTTGAATGAGGGCTTTTCCGGAGGGGAGAAAAAACGGAATGAAATTTTGCAAATGATGATGCTCCAGCCTTCGATGGTCATTCTGGATGAAATCGACTCCGGTCTGGATATTGATGCGCTGCGCATTGTTGCTGAAGGGGTCAATGCTTTGCGCAGTGCAGACCGTGGATTTTTAATTATTACGCACTATCAGAGACTGCTTAATTATATCAAGCCGGACTTCGTACATGTGATGATGCAAGGCACAATCGTAAAGTCTGGGGGGCCGGAATTGGCAGAGCGGTTGGAAGCAGACGGATATGAGTGGATCAAAGAGGAACTGGGTATTACAGAGGAAGCTGTGACGCCGGAGGAAGAAGAATCGTATCAAATTCCGATGCAAACCAAGGCACCGCGTATCTGAGGGGAGGGAACCGTAACATGACAATGAACAGTGCAGAGAACCGGGGATTAGGGCAGCTTCAATATGAAGCGGAACCGGCTTGGCTGACCGTATTGAGGAAGAGAGGTTTGGATGCCGCCGACACCCTGCAGCTGCCCAAGCTGGAAAAGACGAATCTGCAGCGCTGGCCTTTACAGCAGCAAGGTGTTCACCGTAAGCCTGAACTGGTGTCTTCTCTCGATGAACTGCCGGATTCGATCAGGGGATGGGTGCACGCTGACAATGTGCTGGTACAGCGGAATTCGGGTCCATTAATCAGCCATCTGACAGAAGCGCTGCAGCAGCATGGGGTTATTCTGACCGATCTGGAAGCAGCAGCACGGTTGTACCCGGAACTTGTAAAGCCTTATTTCATGCAAGCTGTGCAGACAGAAGAGAATCTGCTGACCGCACAGCATGCCGCACACTGGAGCGGTGGAGCCTTTATTTACATTCCTGAGGGGGTTCATGTGGAGACTCCGCTGCAGACGCTATTCTTTGTAGACGAACCCGATACGCTCTTTATGCCGCATGTTTTAGTGGTAGCCGAGGAGCGCAGTTCCGTAACACTGGTGGAGAATACAATGTCCTCATTGCAAAAGAGTGCGGGGATGAATCAAGCGATCATGGAAGTATTCGTGGGCAAAGGCGCAAAAGTCAACGTCGTGTCATTGCACCAACTGGAAAGAGACTTGATCGACCTGACTTATCGGCGCGCAATTGTTAAACACGACGGAACGGTGAACTGGTTGATTGGCGAAATGAATCAGGGTGAGACGATGAGCGATACGGCATCCATTCTCAAGGGGGAAGGGGCCGGTTCGGATATGAAGACAATCCTGGTGGGATCCGGCAGTCAGAGGATGAACATCACAGCCCGGACAGTGCATTTTGGTAAGAATTCGTCAAGCGATATGGTGATGAGAGCGGTGATGAGAGAGCAGTCAACCGCAATATTAAATGGAATCACCAAAATCGAGAAGGGAGCAAGCGGGACGAACGGACAGCAGACGGAGAAAATATTGATGCTGCATCCCAAAGCGCGCGGTGATGCGAATCCGATCCTGTTGATCGATGAAGACGATGTGAAAGCCGGACACGCCGCCAGCGTCGGACAAGTCAATCCGGAACAGCTGTACTACATGATGTCCAGGGGAATTAGCCGCACAGAGGCCGAGCGGTTGATCGTGTATGGTTTCCTCGCTCCCGTCATAGCCGAGGTGCCGCTGGAAGGAGCAGCCGTGCAGATGCAAACGCTCGTGGAACAAAAGCTGGGGCAAGTCAAGGAATAGATCAAGCAAGCATATCTGAATAAGGAGGCTGACAACATATGGCTAAGGAATTGGTAGAGCTGGGAGAGTATCAGTATGGCTTTAGGGATGCGCATCAAGCGGTGTTTCAGTCCGGCAAGGGGCTGACTCGTGAGATTGTTGCCACCATATCGGAGATGAAGGGTGAACCCGGCTGGATGCTCGATTTTCGTCTGAAGTCGCTGGAACTGTTCCAAAGTATGCCGATGCCCGCATGGGGAGGCGATCTGGGAGCACTGGATTTCAATGATATCCAATATTATGTCAAGCCTTCCGAGAAGCAGGGGAAAACCTGGGAGGAAGTGCCGATTGAGATTAAGCAAACCTTTGACAAGCTTGGCATACCGGAAGCGGAACAGAAGTTTCTTGCCGGTGTGTCGGCCCAGTATGAGTCCGAAGTTGTCTATCACAGCATCCAGAAAGAGCTGGAGGAACAAGGGGTCATCTTCACAGACACGGATACGGCGCTGCGAGAGCATCCGGAGCTGCTGCGCAAATATTTTGGCACCATTATTCCGCCAAGCGACAACAAATTTGCCGCACTGAACAGCGCGGTATGGTCAGGAGGAAGCTTTGTCTATGTTCCTAGGGGGATAAAATGTGAAGTGCCTTTGCAGGCTTACTTCCGCATCAATTCCGAGAACATGGGGCAATTCGAAAGGACGCTCATAATTACGGAAGAAGACAGCTTTGTGCATTATGTAGAAGGCTGCACGGCACCGATCTACAGCACGAACTCGCTTCATAGCGCTGTTGTGGAAATCATCTGCAAGAAAAATTCCCGTGCGCGATATACCACCATTCAAAACTGGGCACCCAACATTTACAACATGGTGACAAAACGTGCGGTAGCGGAAGAAAATGCAACGATGGAATGGGTGGACGGCAATATCGGCTCCAAACTGACGATGAAATACCCTTCCGTAGTGTTAAAAGGCCGTGGAGCCAAGGGTTCGGTGCTCTCGATTGCGGTTGCCGGCAAAGGGCAGCATCAGGATGCCGGGGCTAAAATGATTCACCTGGCTCCGGATACGACTTCGACGATCATATCGAAATCGATCAGCAAGCACGGGGGGAAAGTCACATACCGCGGTCTGGCTTCCTTCGGACGCAAAGCTTTTGGCGCCAAGTCGAACGTCAAATGCGACACGCTCATTCTCGATAATGAGTCCACATCTGATACGATCCCCTATAACGAGATCATGAACGACAATGTCACGCTCGAGCACGAAGCGACCGTATCCAAGGTATCTGAGGAACAGCTCTTCTACTTGATGAGCCGCGGCCTGTCCGAAGACGAAGCAACCCAGATGATCGTGATGGGCTTCATCGAGCCGTTCACGAAAGAATTGCCCATGGAATATGCGGTTGAGATGAACAGACTCATCAAGCTGGAGATGGAGGGCAGCATAGGATAGTTTCAGGGTTTAGCAGAAAGGCGCAGCGGGTAGATTAGATATTACGGCAACTGACAATTTGTTATTGTCCGGAATCCGATCGGTGTTTCGATCCAAAAGCAGATGGTGAGTTTTTTTGATATTTTAAATGGAAAAAATTCTGCAGCAAGGGACGGTAGAGAGATGTATAAGTTGGTTTTGATTAGACATGGAGAAAGCCAGTGGAACAAAGCCAATTTATTTACAGGCTGGATGGATGTAGACTTGTCGGATAAAGGCATTCAAGAGGCTTTGCACGCCGGCAGACTGCTCAAGGAAGAACAGTTCGTATTCGATGTCGCCTACACCTCATATTTGAAGCGGGCGATTAAAACACTGGATTATGTGCTTGAAGAAATGGATTTGCTGTGGATCCCCGTATACAAGACCTGGCAGCTTAATGAGCGTCATTATGGAGCGCTTCAAGGTTTAAGCAAAACAGCCACCGCTGAGAAATATGGGGAAGAGCAGGTGAGATTATGGCGCAGAAGCTATGATGTGCTGCCTCCTGCTTTGACAAAGGACGATAACCGTTATCCAAAAAACGATGTTAAATATCGCGGTATTGATGACGAGTTTATCCCGTTAACGGAAAGCCTCAAAGAAACGGTTGTTCGGGTTAAAGATTATTGGGATAAGGAAATTGCGCCACAGATCAAAGCGGGTAAAAATGTAATTATCGCCGCACATGGCAATAGCTTGCGGGCATTAATCAAGTTTCTGGACAATCTCAGTTCGGATGAAATTATTGATGTGAATGTGCCAACTGGTACTCCGCTAGTATATACGTTAGATGATCAATTACATCCCGTAGGGAAATATTATCTTGGAAGCGAGCAGCATATAGAGAGCAAGATTCAGGAGGTTGCCGAGCCGGACAAGATTATGGAATAAGTGCGCACGTTGCTCCCTGCACCGGAACGTGATACGATTGTTTATCAGTTAACTATAATTGTATTACGGAGGTCCGAGATGATGAATACATTGGAAACGCTCAAATGGCTGGTCCATGATCAGGCTGTTCATTTTATGCATCTGAGCGAACAAATCATCGAAACGGAGCAGGACAAGATGTTTCGTTATGCACAAGAGCAGCAATTGGAAGCGATCCCGCGTCATTTGACCAGTGTGCACGTGATCGACTGCATCGGCAACAACGAGCCAATTAACAATACGGCGCTTGCAGAGAAGATGGATTTGTCCAAAGCCGGTATTACGAAAATCAGCGCGAAGCTGTTGGAGGAAGGATATATAAAGCGCAGGCAGCTGAATGACAATAAGAAGGAAGTCTACTTCAGTCTGACGGCAAAGGGCAGACAGGTCTTTGAGCTGCATCAGCAGCTTCACAAACTGGAGGAAAAACGGTTTATGCAGTTGCTCGAGCCGTTTACGGAAGCGGAGTTACACGTTATTCTGCGATTTCTGCAGAACGTATCCGCGCATTGGGCTGAGAAAGAGCAGGAGTAAACAGGAGGTTTGGCGCTGACAGGCGCTAATCGCGGCGAAGGCTTCGGACGGACGAGACGCCTGGGACTGGGACGTCTTCTGCATACAATCACAGACCCGTTCAGCGGGTTGCTTCGTGAGAAGATAGCACTCTGATGCTACGGCATCGCATGAATTTAACAATGAGCGGGCTCCTGAATTTGTCCTTGCGGCAATTCAGGAGTTTTTTTAGTTGTAGTCAAGATGGTCTGACTTGATATATGAATTCGACCCGATTTAAACTATGACACATAGTGCAGAAAATAGTCGTCGAAAAAATAGTAAAGAGATGGGTTTCTAGAAAAAGGTTGTGAGGTTGTCATATGCCAAGAACGATATTGATTGTGGAAGATGAGCCTATTTTACGGGAAGTTATGAAGGATTATCTGCTCGAAGAAGGTTATAGTGTGCTTGAAGCTGCCGATGGGAAAGAAGCACTCTCGTTATTTCAAGAGCATGAGGTGGACTTGATCATATTGGACATCATGCTGCCTGAACTGGACGGCTGGTCTGTATGCAGGCGTATTCGCAAAACGTCGAATGTCCCGATCATCATGCTGACCGCCCGTTCGGACGAAGACGACACGCTTCTTGGCTTCGAGCTCGGGGCTGACGACTATGTCGTCAAACCGTACAGTCCGCCCATCCTGCTCGCTCGGGCGAAGCGGCTGCTGGAGCGCAGATATGTTCGCGAAGAAGAAAACGGCATGCTGAGCAGCAGCGGCATTACAATACATTTTCCGTCCCGTACTGTATCGGCTGACGGGAAAAACTGCAGCTTAACGCATACCGAATTCGAAATATTGGCCTATTTGATGAAAAACAAAGGCATCATTATTAACAGGGAACAGCTGATCACAAAAATTTGGGGTTATGATTTCGCCGGTGATGACCGCACGGTCAACAGTCATATCCGTAACCTGCGTTCCAAGCTGGGGGAGCATGCCAGGCATATCGTCACGGTTGTGCGCTCAGGGTATAAATTTGAGGAGCAGCCATGAAAAAGGGTATCGTACTCAAGCTGTTTCTGATGACGGCCGGGTTATGCCTTTTCCTGATCGCAGCTATTTTTGTCGGGCAAACCGTGTTTTTTGAGCGGTTTTACGTTCATCAGAAAGTGAAGGATGTAGAGGCGGCACTCGTTGCTTACGAGCAAGGCCCACTGCAACAGGCGATTGACGGAGAGCAGGCGGCCAAACAGGAACAGGAGTTTTATGAACGTTATAACACTTGGATCGCTCCCCTTGATGAAAAGGGTTATTTGAAATACACCGATGATTTTTTCATGGAAATTAAGCTGGACCAGGTTGACGGTGATTCCGCCCTTTCCGGTCGCACAATCAAGGTCCCGTTGTACGGCTTCATAAACGTGGAGGATTTTTATAACCCCAATCCGTTTAAGGAACCATGGATCAAGGAAGGGCAGGGCATCGCTATTGAAGGTCTGCTCATGAATAATGAGCTGGTTATTCAGCGGATGGGGAGAAGTACGTCTAATCTGCATGAGGAAAACCAACTCGAAAATCAGCAGATGGTGAACAAAGAATACGAAGTCGTCACCAGATATGCTAATCCAACGCAGTATCACGAAAAGTATCCCAGCATTCTGGTAAAAGGAACGATTACGAAGCTGCGTATACCGGAAGGGACGGCGGTTTCGCGTTATACGAACCGGCTGCTTCTGGATCGAATTCAGGCTTTCCAAGCGAATCTGTTGTATGGAGATAATCAGCAGGCGGACGCGGGCCGGGTCGTTGATTATGAGGAAAATCATGTGAATTACAAAATATTTATCGATCCGGTTCAGAATGCAGGCGGGGATTCCGGTTATCTGCTTGCGGTTACGTCGCTGCAGCCGGTGAATGAAGCAGCTGGCATGATCAAGAATTATTATGGCTATATTATGGCAGCCGCGGTGCTGCTCGTCGTGCTCGTCTCGTTTTATTATTCCCGTCAAATCACCAGACCGCTGCTGCGTATCAATCGAACGGCACAGCAAATGGCTTCGCTCGACTTTTCCGAAAAAATCCCGGTCAGGACAAACGATGAGATCGGCGATTTATCACGGAGCATTAATGAGCTTTCAGAACGGCTGCATACCCATATCGTGAGGCTGGAGCAGGACATTGAGAAGGAAAAGCAGCTTGAGCATACAAGAAAGGAGTTTATTTCCACTGCATCTCATGAACTCAAGACCCCGTTAAGTGTCATTCAAAGCTGTCTTTCCGTACTGAAGGATGGGGTTGCAAGCCATAAGCGGGAGCACTATTTTGCGGCGATGGAGGATGAAGTGAACCGTATGAGTCTGCTCATCGGGGATATGCTGGAGCTGGCGAAGTATGAATCGGGAACGTACAACATGGAGATGGATGCATTTTATATCGATACGCTCATCGAGCGCATTTGTGCAAAGTTGGCTGTGGACATGGAGAAAAAACAGCTCCGTCTGCACTCTTTGCTTCAGCCTGTGGAAGTGATCGGCAATGAGCTCCGGATTGAGCAGGTCATTGTCAATTTTCTCACCAACGCGATTCGTTATACGCCGGAGCAAGAGTCTATTTTCATAACTACCGTGCAAGAACAGGATCGGGTGAAAATAGGTGTTGAAAATAAAGGAGCCCGCATTCCGGACGAGCAGCTGGAGAAAATTTGGGACCGGTTTTATCGCGGAGAGCCTTCCCGACAGCGGTCGACCGGTGGGACGGGACTCGGCCTTGCCATTTCCAAAAAAATATTGGAGCTGCACGGCGTTCCTTATGGCGTGATGAACACCCGGGACGGAGTCCTGTTTTATTTTTATTTGCATAAAAGCGTAGGATGACGAGTTTTTTGGAAGATGGAGCTGTCTCTGAGGACCATTCGGTTCTTGGATGACCAGCTCCTTTTTTGTTTCTGTGACGACCCTTGCAATCTATAAATCATTTTGATTGAATCTGCACTTTATCTTGATCTCGTGCAGTTAAACTTTTTTTCGAAAGGAAGGTAGATCACATGAACAAAAAAATCGTGATGACATTACTGACGGGAAGCATTGCGCTGGCACTGGCAGCGTGTGGAAGCAATACGCCTGACGGGACATCTCAACAGGCGGCATCCCAAGCGCAGGAACAGGGAGGAGCCGCTGCACCGGAGCCGGCCGCCAATACGTATCAACAGATTTTTCAGGACAGTGTATTTCTGGGGGACTCCATTACGGAGGGGCTGTCCTTTCATGATGTGCTGGACGAGAAAAATGTGCTCGCCGGGGCGGGAAAAACGGCGCAATTTGCGCTTGATGATATCGACGAGCTTGCGAGGCGAAATTCGAAGCAGGTCTTTATCCAACTGGGCTCGGACGATATTTTATGGCCAACAGATGATCCAACGACTTACTCCATGAACAACTACGCCAAGCTGATCGGCTTGATCAAGGAAAAGCTGCCGCAAGCCCGGATCACACTGCTGACGGTAACCCCGGTAAGCGAAGAAGCGCTGAAGAAGGAGCCGCGTTACGAGAATATCGCTGATTACAATAAGGCTGTAGAAGAACTGGCGGACAAGGAGCAGGTTGAGTTTACCGACTTATCCCCGATTTTTGCCAGCGGCGCTGACTTGTACGATTCGGACGGCATTCATTTTAAGCCTGAATTTTATGTGCAGATGCTGGAGCTGCTGAAGGAGCAAGTGAAATAACATGCGAGCGGGTTCTTTGGAGGTGACAAGGGTTGGTCTTTAGCAGTCTTATCTTTTTGTACATTTTCCTTCCTGTCACCGTTCTGGTGTATTATGCATCGCCAAGGAAGCTGCGAAATGCCATTTTGCTCGTTGCAAGCTTGATTTTTTACGCATGGGGCGAGCCGGTATATATTGTGATTATGGTATTCTCGACGGTGTTTGACTACTTTAATGGGATTATGATCGATAAGTGCAGGCATCGGAAGGCGATTGCCAGGCTGTTTTTTTTCGGTTCGATGGCAGGCAGCCTGGGGATTCTCGGCTTTTTTAAATACGGCGGGTTTGTCGTTGATAATATCAATCAGCTGTTTCATTTGCATATCCAAATGGCGGATCTGCCATTGCCCGTCGGCATTTCCTTTTATACGTTCCAAACGATGTCTTATGTCGTGGACGTATATCTGGGCAAGGTGCCGGCACAGAGGAATATCATTGCGTTCGGTACGTATGTGGCCATGTTTCCCCAGCTTGTCGCGGGTCCGATCGTGAAATACGGCGATATCGCGGGACAGCTTGCTTCACGTAACGTAACGATGGATCGTTTTGGCGAAGGGGCGGAGCTGTTCATCAGAGGTCTGGCGAAAAAGGTGCTGCTTGCCAACAATATCGGATTGCTGTGGACAAGCGTCAAAGCGGAGCCAGTCGCTGAGCTGTCCGTCCTGTCCGCCTGGCTTGGCATTATCGCGTTCACCCTGCAAATCTATTTCGATTTCAGCGGCTATTCCGATATGGCCCGTGGTCTCGGCAAAATGTTCGGGTTCGATTTCATGGAAAACTTCCGTTACCCGTATATATCCAGAACCGTGACGGAGTTTTGGCGCAGATGGCATATATCGCTCGGCACCTGGTTCCGGGAGTATGTTTATATCCCGCTTGGCGGCAGCCGGCAGGGAATGGCAAAGCAGCTTCGGAATGTGCTTGTCGTGTGGTTTTTAACCGGCCTGTGGCATGGCGCCAGCTGGAATTTTATCGTATGGGGATTGTATTTCGGCTTTTTCGTCATGATCGAAAAGCTGTTTCTGCTGCGGTGGCTTGGGCGTTTGCCCGTTCTTGCCGGCCATATTTACACACTGCTGATCGTAATTGTCGGCTGGGTGCTGTTTGAGATGGAGCAGTTGGCTTCCGCCTGGCGTTTCATCGGCGTGATGTTTGGTTTTGGCGGACACGGATTTGCGGATCGGCAGGCGCTCTACGATCTGTCCGTGAATGCCGTATTGCTGATCGTATTGGCCTTTTGCGTTACTCCGCTCCCCGGGAAGGCCTTAACGTACATGAAGACAAGATGGAGAATTGCCGGTGCATTGGCCACACCGCTCATTTACCTTCTCTTCATGGTGCTGTCGACGGCATACCTGGTGGATGAAACCTACAATCCGTTTTTATACTTTCGCTTCTAAGGAGGGCGGCTATGAACGGAAATGACAAAATCAACGGAAAATGTCTGGCCGTACTGCTGCTCTTGTTCACAGGTATGATCGCTGTACTCAATTGGGCTGCTCCGGATCGCGCCTTTTCGGAAGCGGAGAACCGGATGCTGAAGCAGCTGCCCCATTTTTCACGGCATACATTGCTGTCGGGTGACTTTACTTCCGATTTCGAGGCCTACCTGTCCGATCAGTTTGTGTTTCGCGACCTGTGGATCGGGGCGAAAACGGATATGGACCGTATGCTGGGGAAAAAGGAGAGCAATGGGGTTTACCTCGGAAAAGACGGGTACCTCATTCAAAAGTTTGTCCCTCCGTCGGAAGGGGATGTGGAGGCGAAGATGGACGCCATCCATGCGTTTGACGCTGCCACGCCCGGCCTGCGCAAATATGTGATGATCGTGCCCACGGCAGCGGCTGTGCTTCAGGCCAAGCTTCCGAAATACGCCGACACCGGCGTTGAAGAAGCGTATCTGGACAGAATCCGGCGATCGCTGTCTCCCGGTATTCATTTTGTCGATGTATTTCCCGCGTTGTATGCGAAGAGGGAGCAGCCTATTTTTTATAAAACCGATCACCATTGGACAACCCAAGGCGCTTATACGGCTTACCTTGAGCTGTGCAAGCAGATGGGACTGAACCCGCAAAAGGACGAGGACTTTATTGTTCGGCAGGCGACTAATGAATTTTACGGATCGCTTTATTCGAAGAGCGGTTTCAGGCATGTGCAGCCCGACAGCATCGAGCTGTATCGGCCAAAGGATCAAGAGAAATATACCGTAATGTATGTCGACGAAGGCAAGACCTCGCATTCGCTATATGCGCCGGAGCAGCTGGAGAAGAAGGATAAATACGCGGTATTTCTTAACGGCAACCATGGACTGATCCGCATCGAAACGGCCCAAACGAACGGAAAAAAGCTGCTGGTCGTCAAAGATTCGTACGCGAACAGCTTCATTCCCTTTCTGCTGAAGCATTTCAGCGAAATCGACGTGGTGGATCTTCGTTATTACGAGGGGGATCTGACGGCGTTTGTAAATGAGCATGGCATCCGGGAGATGCTGCTGCTCTACAATGCAAGCACGTTTTCTGAAGATCCATCCATTCAATATTTATCGGAGTGATTTCAATGGAAAAACATTGGACAAGAAAAATAAATATCTTTGCTGTTATTCTCGCAATGGCTGTTGCTGTCTGGCTTCTGTCCGGATGCTCCGGCAGGGGCGGCATGGTTGCGGAAAAAATTTCGGCCAGTGAAGTGGGCAAGAAAATCGAACAGACTGTTGATCTGAAAGAGATGAAACAGGGGGACAGTCAAAAGCTGCAAAAATTATATAGGCTTGATGCAGATATTGTGGAAGACTTTATTCTTTATACCTCCGTATCGAATGTGAAAGCGGACGAATTGGCCGTGATCAAAGTAAAGAAACAGACTCAGGCGGAAATCGTCAAAGAGAAGGTTGAAGAGAGAATAGCCGCGCAAAAAATAAAATTTGCAGATTATCGTCCCGATGAATATTTTTTGGTCGAAAATCATGTGTTAAAAACGGAGGGGCGATTTGTTTTCTTCGCGGTTTCCGATGAGGCAAACCAAATGGAGCAAGCATTTGACAATGCAATTAAGCAGTTCCAATAGATTTTGTGTAAATAGCTCAAACAAGGCACAACGGCTCGTAAATTTGCTTATATGGCGATTTGCGGGCTTTTTTATTGAATATGACAGCAACCGACATGGCCGTGTTGAGGGGCAAGCAGCGTAGAGCTGTTCTTAATTACAAAATATTGATAACAAATACGCTTTCATGTAATATTGTTGTAATTAATATACTAGAGGAGACACCCACATGCTGGAATTAAGCTTTGATGATCCGGATAAACTTGTAGCCGTTGCTCATGCTTTGTCAACCCGTGCCCGTGTCGATATGCTGCAGCTGCTGAGTACGAGGAATATGAATATTATGGAGATTGCGGACACGCTGAAGCTGCCGGTATCGACGGTTGCCAACAATGTGAAAATACTGGAGGCGGCCAAGCTGATTAATACCGAGCTGCTTCCGGCTACACGGGGGGCAATGAAGGTATGCAGCCGCAATTATGATGACATTCGCATAGCGTTCAATGTGGAGAAGACGGTTCCAAGACCGGTCCTGAACACCTACGAAATGGAGATGCCCATCGGCCACTACAGTGATTGTGAGGTTCATCCCACCTGCGGGATGGCAAACACCGACGGCATGCTCGTTCGCGAGGACGAGCCGGCAAGCTTTTATCATCCGAAGCATGTTGGAGCACAGCTGATTTGGCTGCGGAAAGGGTATTTGGAATATTTGCTGCCGCTTGAGGTACCACCGAAGGCCCGAATTGATGCTTTGGAACTGTCCATGGAAATGTGCTCCGAAGCGCCGAACTATGACAATAACTGGCCATCGGATATTACAGTTTGGATGAATGGTGTTGAGATTGGCACATGGACAAGTCCGGGAGATTTTGGCGACCGGCGCGGCAGGCTGAATCCATCCTGGTGGGCGGATTGGTCAACCCAATACGGGCTGCTGAAGACATGGCGTATCGACAGGAAATGGACCACGCTCGACATGGAGAAGATTTCAGATGTTACCATAGGCGACTTGAAGCTTTTGCAGCGTCCCAACATCAGACTCCGGGTCGGCGTAAAACCGGACGCGGTTCACCAGGGGGGCATGAACCTGTTTGGCAGACAGTTCGGCGATTATGAGCAGGATATTGTCCTGAAAGTTTATTATGCGGCGGATCAACAAGAATCAGAAAACGAAGCAGCAGGCTCTTGATTACATAATTTTTGTAATCAAGAGTTTTTTATAGGCATTAATTACAAAATTATAAAATGAATACGTTGACAAAACCGTGATTCACGAATATTATGAGCTCAAAACTACATGAAATTTGTACCAAATCGTGCCGGGATTCATGTTCATTGATTTTGCGTCCACTTCAGACGGGTGAGAGGAGATGGAAGGTAGAATGATGAGAAGATTGACGAGTACAGGTTTGGCATTGCTGGTGATGCTTTTGCTTGCACCGCAGATTTTTGCCGAAGGCGGACCCGCCACCGTTCAGAGTGAGGTTACGGTAAATAACTTTCCCACCTTCACGGATGCAGGGACAGATGCAAGGGGGATTCGTCCCGGCACATTTGGTTCGGAATACGGGCGCATGCTTCAACTTGCCAATGGCCAATGGCTTGCCGTATATACGATTTATGACAATAACGGATACACTCGCGATCCGAACGGCGGCACGAAGCTTCAAGTGGCGAGAAGCACGGATAATGCCCGCACGTGGACCGTTCTTAGCACGATCAGCGACCCGGGCAGCGACCTCGATAACGGTCAAATGCTGCAATTGCCCAATGGGGATATTCTTCTGGCGGCCCGCTCAGTGCGCTGGGCAGAGTCCTTTTATCTTCCCGTTTACAAAAGTACGAATGGCGGTGCAACGTGGACTTATCTAAGCAATATCGACAGCAATGCCGGAGCGCCCGGAACGCTTGGGGCGAGGGGAGTCTATGAGCCTCATTTGGGATTTTTGGCCGATGGGCGATTGGCGGTCTTCTATGCCAGCGAGAAACATGCGGACAGTTCACCCGCATACAGCCAAATCATTTCGTTGAAGGTATCGACAGACAGCGGCACTACCTGGGGCAATGAAATATTCGCCGCCTGGAATCCGGGGAATTCCGCATCAAGACCGGGGATGCCGGTCTGGACGAAAATGAATAACGGAAAGTATATTTTGACCTACGAGGTTTGCGGTCCGCAGAACTGCGATATTTATTATAAAATATCGGATGATGGTGTAACCTGGTCCAGCGGAATCGGAAATCCCATTCCGGATCAGAGCGGTGCTCCTTATGTACTTTCACTGAGCGACGGACGATTGGCTTTAACAAGCAACAACAGCAAGCTGTCGTTCAGCAACGATTACGGTGCAACCTGGTATACCAATGATCAGGCGTTATGGCCGGGCGGCTTCCCGGATTATTACTGGGCAAGCTTGTACCAAACGGGAACGAATGAAATTGCGGCCATGACATCCGCAGTTCGTTCCGAGGGAGGGCATAATGTCAAAATAAAGTTTCTTACGCTACCAACCAGCTTTTCGGATGATTATTCCGACGGGAACGATACGGGCTGGATAAAGTACGATGGCACCTGGAACGTCTCGGGCGGAGGATACAATGTAAGCTCCACCAATGCAGCGAAAGCAATCGTAAATCCTTATATTTCTTTGGTCAATTACGCGGCCGAGACGGAAATTACACTGAACAACGCCGGTCAGGGCAGCTTGATCTTTGATGTAACGGGACCCGCCAACGGTGTGGATAGCTTCAAGGGATACGGTGCAGGGATTGATACGAATGGAACATTGTGGCTTGGAAAATTCAACAACAATTACACGGAACTGGCGAGTGCTCCTGTTACCATATCCACCGGCGTTGCTTATAAATTGAAGGTCGTCAAAAATTTCGGCAGAATTCAAGTGTTTCTTGACAATGCGCTGAAGCTGGATTATACAGATACGATGTATAACAGAGGTACGGTAGGTTTGCGCGGGGGCTTCGGAAATACCGTGAAGTTCGATAACGTAAAGGTAACTCCACATACGTACTGGAATAGCTTTGACAGCAATTCGGATAACGGATGGACCCGTTATGGAGGTACGTGGTCCTTTAAGGACGGGGTGTATACGGTTGCTTCTCCGGCCGCATTTGCCAAATCCGTGCTCAATCAACGCACAACAGGTATAAATTATACGATCGAAGGTGACATCCGCATCAATGATAGCGGGGAAGGAAGTCTGATATGGAATACTACGAATACGGCTGTCGGAACGGATAGCTTTAAAGGATATGGCGCCGGAATCAAAGCGGACGGATCTGTGTGGCTCGGGAAATTCAACAACAATTTCACAAGCCTTGGCAGTGCTGCTTTTACGGTGAATCCGGGAACATGGTATAAATTGAAGGTCGTTGTAACGGGTCCCCGTATGCAGGTATATGTGAACAATTCTCTGTTGATCAACAAAACCGATAACACTTACACGAACGGCTCTTTAGGTGTACGGGCGGGATATAATAACAATGTGAGCTTCGATAATATTAAAATGTATTAAAGTCTATTTTACGAAAGCGGGCTTTTTTGCGGGTTCAAAGATGAGAAATGGACCGGCAAGGGGATATCCTTGTCCGGTCCGATTGTTTTTTTCGCTGATCTAATGATGGAGAACATCTCCCAGTTCAGCACGCTCCTGGAACCTGCCTTTAGCAAAAGGGCATAAGGGCAAAATCTTAATTTCGTTTTCTCTTGCATATTTCACCATTGCTTCGAGTAGGAGATCTCCAAGTCCATGTCCACGGTAAGCAGGATCTACGAAGGTATGATCGATAATATACAGGCTTGGGCTTGAGACCACATATGTCATTTCAGCGATCATAGAGTCATGGTCCGAGATTTGAAACCGTTTGTTGGCTGTATCATGAACAGCATTATGCATGGTTATGCGCCCTCTTTTTTGTCCGATTTTCCGTCAACATGCTCGTATTCCAGGGCCCCGCTCGGACATTTATCAATATGCCGGGCTATAGCCTCCGCCGTGGCAGCATCAGGGTCTACCCAAGGGCGCTTACTTAGATTGAAAACCGAGGGGAAGCCTTTAACGCAAACACCGGAATGTATGCATTTCTCTGGCTGAAACGTCACCGTTATTTTTTCTCCGTAATACAGCTTCTTTGCGTTCTGCATACGCTCACACCCTTCAGATTGGTATTCGGTCATGTAATGACTATACCATAACTCCTATTGAATCACTACGAATCCATATCACTCTCGACATAGCTTTTGAGCAGATCCAGCTTCTCATCCCAATAGGCTTCAAAGAAAGAGAGCCATTTACTGACTTCGGCAAGAGGTTCAGGCTGAAGCTTATATCGTGTCTCTCTGCCAATTTTCTCACGGCTGACAAGGCCTGCATCGGATAAAATGTGCAAATGCTTGTTAATCGCCGTCCGCGACAGGGGAAAGCATCTCGATATCGCTACAATGGGCATATCCTGATCTGCAAGCAGCTTTAACACTTTGCGGCGGGTGGGGTCGGCAATGGCCTGAAACACATCATGCTTTAATGCGGGTTCGCCCAATTTTATCCCTCAACATATTCAACAAGCTTGTTTTTGACAATATTCTCCCAGCCGCCGTCCATGATTCCGCGCACAACCGGATGAGGTTGTCCAAATTCGGTAACCTGAGCTTCGTCCCAGCCCGAATGGATGAGCGTGAATTCTGTTTTACCATTGTCTAGCTCGGATAATTCAAAAGTGAGCTGCCAGTCCTTTCCCCATTTGAATGAAACACGGCGGTAGGGATTAATCTCGGTGACTTTGCAGGGAGAATCGCCAAATGGGCCGGCATACAGAATAAATTCATGGCCTTCTACCGGTTCAAACGTATTGGGCATCCACCATGCGGCTATGCCTTCCGATGTGGCAACGGCTTTCCATACCTTTTCAATGGGAGCATTCAGAATGACGGTTTTACGAATTTCGGGTAAAGCTCCTTGAGTTGACATGATTGACCTCCTGGATTTATAACACCTTTTGGTTTCGCTTTTTAATAGTAACACCATATGGTGTTGTATTTCAAGAACAAGCCATTTATTCTAACCAGGGATTAATTGGGTTCCATTTCTTGTAGTGCAAATACATACATATTTGCGCCTCCTTTCTCAAACAATGAAAGCAAGCTTAGAGGAGGGGTAAAGGACATGAAGATGTTGAAAAGACTTGCAAAGCATCTTAAGTATTATATTGCCGCCTGTTCAGCAGGCTTGCGCTTCAAAAATCTTTATTTAGCCCTTGGGATATTTCTTTGCGTCGGGATGGTTATGAACGCCGTTTCCCCCATATTTGCAGCAGACTATACGAATTCCGTTGCCCCTGATCCTGTGCATGCCGGTCAAAAGGAAGGAAATAAGGGAAGCGCTGAACACTATCCGGGACAGTCTCGTAAGCTGACGGCGATTATTGTGGACGACTTTGGCAACGGAATGAAGGGGACCAAGGAGATGCTGGATCTGCCTGCGCACATTACTGTTGCCGTCATGCCGTTTCTGCCCACTACTAAGCAGGATGCCGAGGAAGCTCACCGCAAAGGACATGACGTGCTTGTTCATCTGCCCATGGAGCCAAACAAGGGTAAGAAGGAATGGCTGGGACCCGGCGCCATTATGTCGGGCATGACGGACGAGGAGGTACGCACCAGGGTGGAGGCTGCCATTGATGAGGTACCGCATGCCGTCGGCATCAACAACCATATGGGCTCCAAGATTACGGCTGACCGCCGGATTATGTCTGTCATCCTGGATGTGTGCAAGGAGAGAGGCATGTTCTTTGTCGACAGCCGCACGAACCATAAATCGGTGGTGGATGAGCTTGCTTCGGAAAAAGGGCTGCCTCCCGTTCATAACGATATCTTCCTGGACGATGTATATACGCTGACTCATGTATCCAGGCAGATGAACGCTGTCTCCAATTGGCTGAATTCCCATGATACCTGCGTCATGATCGGCCATGTCGGAATGCCTGGATTGTATACCTCTTCCGTGCTGCGCCAGTCCATACCCGAGCTGCAGAAAAAAACGGAGCTGGTCGGAATCAGACGGCTTGTGAGCACAGTCTGGGGCTGGACACCGGAGCCTACCATGCCGTTAAGTGCGCCATAATTCCATCCGCTATGGCGGATGCAATCTGCTTCTGGGCGGCAGAATCGCACAGCAGCTTCCGGTCACGCTCATTGCTGATAAAACCCGTCTCCACAATGACGGCAGGCTGTTTGATCTGGTTCAGCAGGTAAAACGGCTTGCCGTACATGGGCAGGCGGGAAGAACGGTAGAGGCTGTTTAGATGTTGCTGGATCGAATCCGCGAGCAGAAAGCTTTCGGCAACGTTCTGGTACAGAACGACAGGCCCGCTTTTGTTGCTGTTCCTGTTCCAGTTGACATGAAGGCTGACAAGCATCGTGGTCGGCAGCTCATCGGCCAGACTTTTCCGCTGTGCCAAATCCCTGCGGTGCCTTGAGGACTTGAGCCAACGGTTATCGTCACTGAGAGCGTAATCCCCGCTACGGTTGAGAACGGCCTCATAACCGCTGCTGCGGAGGAAAAGATATAATTTTTGGGCGATTTTCAGGTTAATATCCTTTTCAAGAATACCCTTGTAGCTTGTGCCCCCGTCAATTCCTCCATGGCCTGCATCAATAATGACTACCGGTCTGCTGAAAAACAGATGGGGAAGCTGCTCATCACGCTCATTGGATGGGGAAGCTGCCGCGGCAGAACAGGACTCACCGGCCGAAAGTATGGCCAAGACGGCCAGCAATATCACAGACAGTCTTTTTTTGTATACAAAAGGAGTCGGAAGCTGCATCTTGATTTCCTCCCGGGGAACAAATTGGTCTGATAGTAGCATGTGTTATTTATGTCAATCCATGCATGTTATCTCAAACCTGTTTAGTTTGGCGGGGAAATGCGCATGCTGAGTATGGGAGGGGAAAAAACGCTGCCACGCAAGAGGCGGCAAGGAGGTTGACAAGATGGCCAAAAGCGACGAGCTTGTCCGGTATATTACGGAGCAGGTCGTAAAATATATGGAACTGCCCCGTGATGTCCGGCGTGCCCGGAGAATGGAGAAAGAACCGTGGCGGACGCGCTGGTTCGGCATGCTTCCGTTCTCATTCTCCATGTGGCTCAAATCTTCGCGCAGCGAAGACAGAAAACAGAAGGCGGGAAGATAGTCCCAACCGACAAGCCCGGGTCCGGATATGGAGCGGGCTATTCGGTCTGCAATGATTCATTTTTCCTCGATTGTATAAAATGCGCCTGCAGCCGCAAGGCGGTTAAACGGCAGGTAACGTGTAGTTAGACCGGTATAATTCGTCCGTATATAAAGGCTTTCGGGTGCAGTATGATTCCCTGAGGCCCATTGCTGGTATCCGTTCACGGTAAAAGGAGAATTAAATACATAATTAAGCCCTTGAGCGCTGTAAATCATCATCATGTTGGGAGATGCTTGCAGCGCTTCTTCAAATTCACGGCCGCTGTGAAGTGAAAGCGGTTTTTGCTTCAGCCAAGCCAGGTCCGTATAAGGGCTGGCGTCCGCCGGGGCGGAATCGGTAACAATCAAAGCGATATCTGTAAGCGGTGAGGCTGTACCGGCAGAACTTGTACCGGTAGAGCCTGCCTGTTTAAGTTTATTTCTCCAGCCGGGTTCCCCCAGGGGCAAATCCTGTCCGGTAAAAGCGTCTATGTATAAGAGGGGCTCCCCAGCAGGGGATTGGATCTTCCAATAAGCGAGCGCAGGCTCCTCATACACGGGTGTCACCCGGATCTTGTCCATGGTGGTCTGATCCGCCGCCGCGAGCGATTGCAGGACAGGCTGCAATATATTCAGACTGAAGGGAGGAAGGCTGCCGGAGCCGTATTCATTTAACTTGAAAGAACCGTCCTTGTTCTGGGTTATGATCATATAACCCGCAGGCTCTCCCGCGTCCTGCACCAGTACGAGCCAGGAGTGTGTGCCCGGACCCAGCGGGTTGTAGGTTAAATCGGCGTTCTCCCAGCCTCTAAACTGCGGTTGACTGGCCAGCGAGGCGCGGGCTGCTTCGGCCGTGAGCTTCACAGCCTTTGGTGCGGCACTGCCGGAAGAGGCTTGTCTTGAGAGGCTGCCGATATCACTTTTGCTGTCTGCGTCAGGCTGACTTTGACGGGGCTGGACATCTGACAGCTTTGCCGCCACACTGGAGGAGACAATAGCTTGTCCATCCGTTTCTGCACGGACGGGCAGGGAGCACAGCCCAGCCGCTGTAAAAGCGATGATGGCCGCAGCGACAAGTCCCATCCCTTTGCCGGATGCGCTTCTGCGTTTCATTGGATTTCCACCTCTTTCATATACATTTCTGCAAAGTGTCGTATGATAAGCATAAACCGGGCGCAGCGAGAAGACTGCTGCTTGCTGTCGCCGGACGGGCCATAAAGAAAGGCACATACTGCTGTCGATTTAAAGATACAAGCGTCTTACGACAGCAAACGAAAGGCCGGAATCGCACGAATGGTGGCATCCGGCAGCCGGCTCCGTTGAATTTTGAAAGGTTATGTCCTCAGCGGAGATGGAAGAGCCCGCAGTTAATTGCGGAAATTTGCACCTTCGGCTCATACTGCCAGGACATTTCCTGACGGCGCGCGCTGTGCTGCTCCTGCACAGCCGTCCGTTTGGCTTCGTCGGGTTCCTTCAGCAAATCCTCGTAATACAGGTCGATGACCGCCAGCTCTTCAGTCAGGCGTTCTCTCGCCAGCTCCGACCACTGGTAATCCCGCTCCCGGATCTCCTCCAGCAGATAGGCTTCCAGCTGTGCCGCCGCCGCTGCAAGCGGCAGCTTGGCTGTCGGAATATGCATATTGCCTGCAAGCTGCGGGCTGAGCTCCTTGCCGGCCAGCAGCTTGCCGAAGTCCCCCTGAATCTGGCCAGTCCGCATGGAAATGCCGAGAAAGTGCAGTTCTTCCCGCTTCAGGTCGCAGACAAATTCCACCTTGAAGCATACGCCCAGCCAGGTCTCATACTTTACCGGCCTGCGCGCGTCGAGCTGCTCGGGCCCGGCCTGCTCGAACAGGTTGACATAACGCCCTCCTTCGCGGGCTGCGGCAAAAATCTGCTGCAGCCTTCTGCTGCCAAAGCTGACATCCTCGCGCAGAATCCGGTTCGGACCGAGCTGAGGCAAAGCCGGGGCCGCTCCGAAATAACGGGCAACCAGCCCGTTCGGATCTGGATTGGCGGCTGCGGGAGTGCTGTTCTGCTGCAGCTGCTCATATGCAGCCGGATCAAACACAAACGTATACGACATCGTTTCCGCCGGCACCCCGGTACGTTCAACATAGCTCCAGTAATACGGCCGGTTCGTCAGCGCTTTATCCGCCTCGGGAGACAGCTTGACGGTGACATGTGCCGGTGACTTTTCAATAATGCTGCAGCCGGTGGAGCGAAGGTAAGCCATTACATAACGCAGGATCTCGTCAGGACTCATGGACAAGTTAACGTTCTCCTTTCATATGTCAGCTGTGGCCTTCCCGCTCTACCTCCTGTTTGATGGAATCAAGGGAACGGCCGAGGGAATGCAGTTTGCTGCGGATTTCTTCTTCACTGCCGGACTCCAGCATAATTTTGTACAGGCTTTTTTCAATGGACTCGCGCTGCTCGAGCCGTTCGAGAATGACGTCCAGGCCGCCGATGACCCGCTCGAACATATTGATTTTTTCATGCAGCAGGTTCAGGATATGCTCTTCAATCGTGCCTGTCGTGGACAGGTTGTAAATGTGGACATCGTTCTGCTGGCCCAGCCTGTGCACCCGGCCGATCCGCTGCTCGACCCGCATGGGGTTCCAGGGAAGATCAAAGTTGATCATCTGGTTGCAGAACTGCAGGTTGATTCCTTCGCCACCGGCTTCGGTCGCAATCATGACCTGCACCCGCCCGCGAAAGAGGTCCATCATCCAGTCTTTGCGTCCCCGGTTCATTCCCCCGCGATAAGGGACGGCCGTAAGCCCGCGTTCCCTGAAGTAGTTCAGCAGATATTCCTGGGTAGCCCGGTATTCCGTGAAAATAATAACTTTATCATTCATTTCGCGGATCAGCTCAAGCGTCTTTTCCGCCTTGGTATTGGATTTGACCGCTTTGATCGCCGCGACAAGATCCCAGATGCGGTCGCGTAGCGGGGAGTCCGGCGCCAGCTTTTTGGCGAGATTGACGAGGGTGATGAACACCGCATCACGGCTGCTGCACACTTCCCGCTGCAGCGTCACCATAGAGAGCATGCTGCTCAGATTGCCGCCATTTGCCTGATACTGATCTTTAACGAAGGAGGTGACTCCGTCGTACAGATTCTGTTCATCAGGCGATAGCGCCAGGTTGATGTTGGATACATTCCTTTTTGTAAATTGCACGGGTCCTTCTCCACGCCGGTTGCGGATCATGACCTTGGCCAATTCGTCTTTTAGCTGCTCCTCGTTCTTGGGCAGACGCTTGTCGACTACGAAGTTGGCCGCGAAATCTCCCTGTCTGCCGAGCTGTCCGGGCTTGAGCAGGTTGATCAGATTAAAAAGCTCGGATAAATCGTTCTGTACGGGTGTCGCCGTCAGCAGCAGGCAGTATTTTTTGCGCAGCTTGGTAATGAACTGGTAGTTGGTCGTTTTTTTGTTCTTCAGCTTGTGGGCCTCGTCAATGATCAGCAAATCATAATCCGTATCCAGCAAAATATCACAATGCGGCTCCCGCTTGGCTGTATCCATAGAAGCAACGACCACATCGGAGTACCAGGAATGGGCTTTCTTCTGGGCGACGGCCGGGATGCCGAATTTGTGGTTCAGCTCCCGGACCCACTGCAGCACCAGCGAAGCGGGAACCAGAATCAGCACTTTGGATGCGAGGCCGCGAATAAGATATTCTTTCAGAATCATGCCGGCTTCGATTGTTTTGCCAAGTCCGACTTCGTCGGCGAGAATGGCGCGTCCGGACATTTCGAACAGTACCTTCCGGGCCGTGTCCAACTGGTGCGGCAGGGGGGTCAGCCCCTGCAGATGCTTGAGACACTGAAGCTCATCAAAGCTTGGTACGATGTTGGCCTCCTCGGCTTCAATAGCGAGCCTGAACAGCTCCCAGTCCCCCCAGGGCCCTCCTTTGCGCACTCTGGCGTCCAGCTCCTCTGCCCACGAACGGTCGAAATGGACGGGGACAGGCAGCTCATGCGGGGAAGTTGGAACAGCAGTTGAATTTGTCGATGGTCTCACAATCGATCCTCCTTCCTGAGGCTAATGGCAGGATACTCGTAGGTATTAGTATGGACCTAAAGCAGAAAGTTCATAACATAGCAGCGGAAGAATGACAGGGAAGCTCTATTAGATGAAGTGTTTTTTTCTCTTCAGCAGATGAATTGCAACCACGATCAACAAAGGAATGGTGAATCCGGTCAGCTTCCAAAGAGGCAGGATTACCGTGATGTGCTCCGTCAATCTTGTTTCGCTTCTGTGTAAAATAAAAGCACATATCATATTGATAAAAGTTAACGGAAATATGAGTAATTTCTCATCCTTTAATTTACATATACGTACGATTAATTGATTTAATATGAAAAGAATAATGCAAGCTTTCATGTAAGAACCTACGATTAAGGCTATCCCAACAATAAATTCTACCCGCTGAATAATAGGCTCTATATCAATCATTCGTGCAACCTCTACCATCGAATACTTTCTTTCCCCGGCTAGGGGTCCGAAGACAAGAATGGTTGATATCGTGACCGCAATCAATGTGATCACGCTGATACCAAACACAATAATCAGCTTTTTATGCAAATCCCGGGTCGGACGACGAACAAAAGGAAGAAGCAGGGCGAGTAAGACCGGTTCTGCGTGGGTGAAACCATATGAAAGGTAGGCGCCATGAAGTACAGGTTTGATTCCGTCAGGAAGAATAGGCAGAAGAAATTCGCTGTGATAATTAGGAAAGGACAACAACATCGTTAAGAAGATGAACAGCATCACGATGATGATTAAAATGGTAAACATTCTGCTCATGACTTCAATCCCTGCACGTACAGTTATGGCCACTGTGGTGAAGATAAAGATATCGAATACGTATTGGGGAGTTTCCCTCATTAAAGAACTGTTAGCATATTTGCCTACTTCAAATACGATATCCGTACTCATTTCAAACAAAAGTGAAATAAACGGGATAAGAATAATAATGGCGGGCCAGGTTCCCAAAACAGCTTGGCTATATTCATTAAAAGATTGTCCGGGATATTCCTTATCCAAGTAAAGGACAAGCAGCAATTGAATCATGGCAACCGCGCCGGAGAGCAGCAGAGATATCCACACACCGTTATGGGCGAATCCAATTAACGGACCGGGAAGGTTTACACTAGCTGAGCCAGTCAAATAAACAAAAAACAATACGATCAATTGTTGTTGACTAATGATCTGCTTATTCATAAAGATTATGCGGCTCCTTTTCTACGAATATTTTTCTAAATACTCGACAATGCTATGACCCCAATCTTTATACAGCCATAATGCAATGTCATGAAGAATAGGCATTCCAAATTCCCCAACATACTCAATACCAAGATAAATGGAGACAATAACGGTTACTTCATATGCGATCTTGTCGCGCAGTGCCATTTTCTTTATTTTGGCAAGATTATAGAGCGTCATTAACAAATAACTCGACATGACAACCATCATTTTTTCAGCCATTCGTTCGTGCTCCTTCGCTACCTGTCCATCGAAAGTGGTTTTGGTGATGCAGTTCCGCTATTCTTTATTTCAACTTTTACTTTAATGTCGAATTGAGTATCAGCGAAACGCTCACCCCAATTCCGCTTCCACCGTTTCCATAGAGCTGGATCTTTACGATAAATCCGGTCTCCTAATCCAATGAGGTCTAATTTCTTTTGGGTCATTCGGTTCAAAGTTTTTCTTAGAGATTGTTCAATTGTCCGAGCAGCGGCTTCAGTAAATTTTTTTTCATCTTCCGGAGTTTTTAATTTCGTGCATCTCATTTCACCAAGAGCTCCTGAGAGCTTAACGAATATTTGAAGTTTGACTGCTTCACCTTCAATTTGTGGTTTTAGTTTGGAATGGATGGATAATACTTCAAGGGAATTGTCGCTTGCATTGCCCGAATCGCGTTGTATTTCGCACGGAACGCGGATAATTCCACCCTTGTACTGACTAAGCAACATATGTATCATTCGTGAATCTTGAGCAGAAACGATCCCCTTCCATTTTCCTTTTTTTAAGACTGCCATTCCGTTAGCAACCAGCTCTTCTCCTTTTTCTCCGACTTTTGTGATGTAAGGAACTAACGAAATCCCCGTCTGGCTGCGAAGTCCGAGGAAAAGATCAAGTAAAGAAGTTTCGGTCGTTTTGTAATTTCCTTGATTGGAATATTTTGTGATTTGCATTAATTGTTGACTTTCTGTTTTTTCGATTAAGGGCTTCATCTTCAAATATTGCGCTGCTTTCCCTTGGGCAATAAAAAACGAAGAACTAAGTCTAGCCTCGTGATCCCGGTAAAAGAAATCCAAAAGCTGACCGACAGAATAAATTTGTACTAACTGATCTTCTATAATGATAGCCTTCAAATGACTCCATTGCCCTTTGCGTCCTGTATGAAGGATAATATCCCGAATCCCGTCAAACATCGTATTACCCTTAGTTTTCACATTGATATAGGATATACTTCCGCCTTGTTTTCCTTCTGAACCACCAGAATGTAGGGGTTTGTATACTTGCATGGTAAGATCAACCATTCCATGGTCGGCTTTATCGACAGCAAGCCCTAAGACAAAACACCTGTCCGTAAGTTCTGACTTATCCCAGCAACCCGGCAGCAATAGAACGCAGACCATCATACAGCCGGCAACTGCAATTTTCCGCATCATAAAGCCTTCTTTCAATAAAATTGCCTTTTATTTTTTAGATCCGAATATCAGCTTGCTGCGTGGTGAACGCAGTAAAATTTTTAACGGGGCACGAATGAGCGTATCCAATAATTGTTTAGGTTGAAGAGGAGCCAAAGGGGTTAGATATGGCTGCCCAAGGGATCTGAGACTCGTTAAATGCAGCAAGATCCAGAGAAAACCTATCATCAGACCGAATCCGCCCAGGACTGTGCTTAAAATCATGAGTGGAATCTTTAAAATTCTTAAAGCGGTAGCCATGTTGTATTGAGGAATGGCAAAAGAAGCAATTCCGGTTAATGCAACGACCACGACCATCGTTGGGGAGGCAATACCTGCAGATATGGCCGCTTCACCAATAACGAGAGCGCCGACAATACTAATTGTCGCGCCAATCTGTCTTGGTAATCGCGCTCCGGCTTCCCGAAGAAGTTCAAAGAAAAATTCCATGATAGCTGCTTCAACAAATGCAGGGAAAGGAATCCCTTCACGCGCATTCATGATGGCAAGTAAAAGGACGGTAGGAATCAATTCCGGATGAAAAGTCGTTAAAGCAATATACATGCTGGGCAAGCTTAAAGCCATAAAAAATGCAACGATCCTCATCAGGCGAATTAGAGAGGACATTATACTTCTTTGGTAAAAGTCTTCCGAGGATTGATACATTTCTGTAAAAAGTCCCGGACATATTAAAATCGAACCTGTACCCTCGACAACTATGATGATTTTGCCATCCAACAAAGCCGCCGTAGCAGTATCCGGCCGTTCTGTATAGCGGTATTGAGGGAACGGAGAATAAGTCGAATCCTCAATCCACTCTTCAATAAAAGAGGAATCAAGAACATTGACTTGCTTCATTCCGGAAATTCGCTTTTTTAACTCAGCTAAGACCTCCAAGTTAACTGCATTTATCAAATAAGCGATATTAATTTCAGTTTTGGTTTCTGCTCCAAGCGTAAATCTTTCTAATTTAAAATTAGGCGTTTTTAGCCGCTGCCGTAACATACCGATATTCTTTTGCAAATTTTCAACTGTACTCTCGCGGGGTCCATGAACCACGGATTCTGCGTTCGGTTCGGTCACTTGCCTGGTTATTAGTGAAGCCATTTTGTAAGATAAAGCTTGGTCCCAGCCATTAAAAAAGATAACAAGATGTCCTGTAACAATATCATCAATGGTTTCCTTCAAATTGTTTACAAGCTTGGCATATTGTGAAGAAACACCGTGGTTGCTGAAAAAGCGAATTACATCTTCGGGAGTGACAGAATTTATAGGGTTTTCTTCGGGGGGAACAAGGTCCTGAAGCGATGCTTTCATAAAATTTAATGTTTTATTCTCGAATAACGTTTCGAAATAAACGGAAAATGCTGTGTGCCGGAGCTCCGGTCCAAAGTGCCATTGAAAAACGGATAGATCGGCGCAGTCTTCAAAACGCGTTTTGATCCACTTTAAATTAGATTCCAAAACGGGTGAAATCGGCTGGATATCCGTTTCTGAACGAGTCCCGGAAAAGCTCGTCTGGTTCACGCTGTTAACCTCCTGAAGTAAAAACTATGGTTAGATTATTTCCAGCTCAATTTGGACTCATTCATGCTGTTCGAAGCTTTTTTAATATTGAACCGGGCTTAGGCTTTTTAATCCGTAAAGTCATTTATCTTTATGGTACACAAGGTAAGTTGAAATCGATGGCTAAAGGCGCCTATTCTCATGTTTTATCCGTGTTATGGTCTAAATACCCACGCACTACAGTACCGTTTTAGATATGATAAGGTATCACTCGGATTTAGGAGTGAGTTTTCATTGATGGAGGTGACTTTGAGATGTCTTATGCAGGATCTTGTTCTTGCGGCGGTATTCGCCCGTTCACAAGCACTGGAATAATTCTGGTCCTTTTCATCTTGCTGGTAATTATTAGCCGTACTTTCTTCCTGTAATATATAACTTTCGACAATTTGATATGTACTGTTTTAAGCACTCGCGCCGGAGAGCGGAAGCGCAACCGTTACGTGTGTGGCTTCGTACACGATGGATTGATCCATAGAATAGGAATACCATCTAAAAAAATCGGCCTTGTTCGCATTGCTTGCGAAGGGGCCGATTTTTAATTCGTTTTTGGATTTACTTATTTCAATTTTCCTGCACGGATGTCGTCTGTCGGCGTTTTCCAAAAACGTGATATCAGCAAATTCTGGAACAACCTGAACCAGGCAATGAGAAATCTTTGCTGTGGCTTCGGGTTTTTTTATAGCTTTATGACCCGGCAGCGTGGCTGGCTTAAAAAATGACAACGCTTTCTTAAGAAGATGGCTTTTAAAGACTACAGCATTTCAGACGGCATTAAGGGGATCTTTACCAGCGAGTGGGTCGGTCTTAGCGCTTTCGGGCTTTCCGGCACGGCGTATATACTTCATCCTCCTGCAGCAGGAGGATTTTGTTTTTTCCTTCAATTGGTTACTTCTTATTTCCCGAAAGTGGGCGTTTAACCCAGACCTATAAAATTGGTTTGCCATATATTAATTACAGCTTGCCGGGCAGCAAAGCACAAATGTCTATCGAAGTACCTTCAAAGTCGACAGATCTCGTTTAACGGAAGTTATTCATGCGATCTCAGGAAGCTTGCGTTTCAAGGTTTATACTTTCCGAGCTCTAAAAAAAGGAGGAGTGTTATGAACAGGCTCTTGGTTGCAGGCAACCGCTCGGTTCTAAAGTTTCTAATTCCCTCTTTGCTTCAGGCCATTCCCGAACCGTTCTCGATCATAATTACAGAGGACTGCTCGTCCTCTCAAACCGAGCTGGATGAAGAAATGAATGAAGTGCTGAATGGGAAGCAACCTGACGGAAGGATCGTGATAATAAAGAAAGATGAAATGTCATGGAGAGAGCTAGTACAGCCATTTCATTTTGTTTTATTTGCTTCAGTAAACAACAAACTTGAGCTTTACCATGAAATTTACAGTTGCTGCATAGAGGAGCAAAAGGTCCTCCTGCCTTTAACGTTTACGCACGAATACGGAATTCTTGGTCCAACTACAATAGAAGAAACTGATGCATCCTGGGAATCCTGTTGGCGGCGTCTGCATGTGCAAAACCGGGTGTCCCCTGCTCCCGCGCCAACGATTTTAAATATGATGTCTCATATAACATCCTGTTACGTGGAACGGCATCTGAGAACCGGCATTCCTGAACTGCAAAACAGTGTCTATATCTTGAGTGCAGATCCAATCCGCGGGCAAATCCATTCCTTTTTCAAACACCCTTTGACAGTTCAGCATATTCCGCTTTCCGGCTGGTCCCCCCTCCACATTCCCTTCAAGCAGGAGCAAAGCAGTATGATTGAGGAACAATTACAAGATTATCTTACGGGGCTTGTCTCTTCCCGCACTGGAGTTTTTTATTCCCTTGAAGAAAGCTCCTTTGATCAGCTTCCGCTTTCTTTATGCAGCATACAGACAGCGGATCCCCTCGCCGATGGTCCTTCCACGACGCTTCCAATCATGATTCATGCAGGAATTGATCATCATGAGGCGAGGAGAGAAGCAGGCTTATCGGGACTGGAAAGATATATGTCCAGCCTATGCAATCATCTCTTTGCAAATCAAATGCCAAATACTTATGTAGGTGTGGGAACGACTGGTTCAGAGGCGGCAGGACGCGGATTGCAGTCCCTGCTTCAAAGTGAATTGGACTATTTGTATCAAGGGGTTATTCCAGCAGCAGTTCCGTTTGAACCGTCTAAACTCCATGATCTGCGCAGTAAATATTATCTTGAATCCTTGAGGGCTTTAGCAGAGGATCTGGTTTTAGGATACAGTGAAGATTTATATCCTCACATCCCTATTGTCTGGGTTCGTTCCAACGGAACCTGGTATTATGCTATCGATTTAAATCCCACTTTGGCATTACGCCGTGTATTGGCTGAAGCTCTTCGACATATCCAGACGGGACATAGACGGTCAGACAGCATTTCATTCAAAACGATTTCGCTTGCCGGTCAACCAAAACAGATATGTCTGCCGGAAGCCGGCACCAGTTACTGTGCACAAGATATTGAAGACATATTGTCTGTATTGCATCCATTTCAGGTTCTGGTCACCAATTTGGCAGTAGAACCTTTTTTGAAGGAACTTGTGGTATACGGAGTACGCCTGAGCAAGGAGGTCTGCAAATGAATGTGCAAGGTGTGCAGCATGCCCGAAATAAAATACTAATTATTGGAGACGGGAAGCTGGCTGAGCTCGTGCATGATCAGTTAAAAGAAAGTTATTCTGTTGTCCGGCAGTCCATGATGCCAATGGACACGTCAGAGTTTAAGCTCGCGCTGATTTTGCAGGATGACTGGAATCCTGATTTACTGCACCGGACGGAGGAACAGACTCGGCAACAGGGCATTGCCTGGATTACCGGTTATATAACACAAGAGGAGGGGGTCATTGGGCCGCTTAACCGCCCCGGGATTCCAGGGTGCTCGCAATGCGCTGAATACAGGCTTCTAAATGCCGGCCGTGAAAGAGAGGAAATCCTGAACTCCCAGCTTAGTTTGCTTCTTCATGGAAAAATTGTACGGGATAAGCCCCTTCAAGATTGTGAAATCAGACCAATGGCTTGCTTCATTTCGGAAGAGGCCGACAAATACATTACAGGAAGAAGCAGTGGATTAGAAGGACGGATATATCTCCTGAATATGAAAACAATGGAAATCAACACACATCGCTTTCTCCCTGATCCAACATGCACAAGCTGCGGGCAATTGCCGGAGGATTCTCCCCAATTGGCTGTGCCTGTATTCGGTGCAAGCCAGAAAGCCGGCTCACACAGCTATCGCTGCATTCCTGAGGCTGAACTGGAGCGGGACTTATTAACGACCTATTTTGATGAAAGAACAGGTGTGCTAAGTCAAAAAATGAGTATACCCGCATCCATTTTTGCTGAGGTGGCTATGAGAGTCCCTTCACCTTCCGGGGATGAAATCGTTGGCGGAAAATCATTGTCCTTTAAATCAAGCGAAACGGTAGCAGCCCTCGAAGGGCTGGAACGACTGTGCGGCACATCGCCCCGCGGCAAAAAAAACGTCGTTTTTGCCAGTTATCGCGAGCTTGGGGAAGATGCAATAAATCCGGCTGAGGCAGGCACCTATTCGCAAGAGCAATACTCCATGCCGGACTTTCCCTATCAACCTTTTGATCCTGATCTTCCTGTTCCTTGGGTATGGGGATATTCCTTTTCAAAGCAAAAGCCGATTCTTGTGCCCGAGCAGTTAGCCTATTACAGTGGAACTGCCGGTTTTGTTCATGAATTTTCCAACGGATGCGCATTGGGGGGGAGCCTGGCAGAAGCTATTTTTCACGGTATTCTGGAGATCGTTGAACGTGATTCGTTTTTGATGACCTGGTATGCTCAGCTGCCGCTTCCCCTCCTTGAACCGTCCGCAAACCAAGACAGCATGGTGCAGCTTATGATGGAGCGAATGAGATTTGTTGCCGGCTATGATGTATTCTTCTATAACTCGACTATGGAGCATGGCATTCCCAGTGTCTGGGCTGTTGCAAAAAACAGAAAGCAGGGGGGACCCAATCTTCTATGTTCCGCAGGAGCACACGTGGATATCAACCGTGCAATTAAAAGTGCTTTATTTGAGTTGGCAGGTGCTATTCCAAGATTCGAAGCAGAGTACAAAATCCGACAGGATGAAATTTTAGACATGTTTAATGACCCGTATCAAGTTCAGTACATGGAGGATCATGCCCTCCTGTATTGTTTGCCTCAAACTGAAGAACGTTTATCCTTTTTGCTTGAAAATAAAGGGGCAAAATCTTCGGTTGCTCAATTCCCCCCTCTCACAACATATGTGGATATGGTTGACGAGTTATATGCTCTTATGGAGAAGCTTCGGAAAATTGGTCTTGATATCATTGTAGTCGATCAGACTTCTCCCGAGATTTCTGTAAAAGGGTTGCACTGTGTAAAGGTATTGATACCAGGTATGCTGCCCATGACATTTGGGTATCATTTGACCAGGCTCGAGGGATTGGACCGGGTGCTGCGTGTTCCTGCAGAGCTCGGGCATACAACAAAGAGGCTGACGAGAGAAGAGTTAAACAAGCATCCCCATCCTTTTTTGTAAAATGATTTAAAACTTGATAAGTTTGTATCAATCGCTTAAAATACTGAATAAACGTTCAGTGTTTTGAGCGATTTTGTTTTATCAGCACCAAAAGGGGTGGGGCAAGTGTGAATAAAAAGAAGCAGCAAACCGAACAGACGAAAAAAAGGATCGCTGATGCAGCCAAGGCACTATTTGTCCAAAAAGGCTACAAGGCTACGTCCATCGAAGATATTGTGAAAGCGACAGGGTGCAGCCCTGGCAACATTTATTATCACTTCAAGAGCAAGGAAGGGCTGTTTCTTCAATTAATTGAAGATTGGAACAGGGAATGGGAAGAAACCTGGGCGACCAAGGAATCTCTGTACCCGACAGCGACCGATAAATTGTATGGTATGGCCGAGCATTTGGCTGACGATCAGCTGAACCATCCGCTGACCAAGGCTGTTGATGAATTTTTCAACAATTCGGAGAAAACCCCGGACATCGATGAGCGCATGAACGAAATGGTCAAAGGTTATATTGCTTTCAATCGCCAGCTGCTGCAAAAAGGGATTGATGACGGTGAATTCAAAGCTGCGAATGTAACCGGACTTGCAATTATCCTGGATAGTCTGATGATAGGCTTAAATCAATATGCCCGGGGAATGGAACAACAGGAAGCGTTGGCGACTTACCGGTTAGCGATGGATGTTTTTTTACATGGCATTGCGAAGCCGGGGAGCTAACCTTTTTTTTCACTGCTATCTAGAATGAAAATTCAGTGTTGACGTGACTATGGGGGAAACAACATGACATTATTGTTAAAAAATCGGGGAGCACTGCTGATCCTGATGCTCAATCTTTTGCTTGTCTTCACGGGGATCGGGCTTATTATCCCGATTATGCCCAAGTTCATGGAGAATTTGGGGATTACGGGCGGCATTGTCGGTCTGCTCGTAGCAGCCTTTTCGTTAACACAGCTGCTTTTTTCACCGCTGGCAGGGCGGCTGGCCGATACTTATGGAAGGAAAAAGATGATCGTCATCGGCATGCTTATTTTTGCCCTTTCCGAAGGATTATTCGGGATTACAAGCTCTACATGGGTGATGTTTTTGGCGCGGATGCTCGGAGGAATCAGTGCCGCTATGATCATGCCAGCTGTCATGGCTTATGCGGCAGATGTCACCACAAAAGAGGAACGGGCCGCTGGAATGGGTTATATTAACGCCGCCATTACAACCGGCTTTATTATCGGTCCCGGTATCGGGGGATATATTGCCGAGTTTGGAATCCGGGTGCCTTTTTATGCTGCGGCAGCGGCGGCTATCATCGCAGCTTGTATCAATTACTTTATCCTCCCGGAATCCAGGGCGGTAGAGGAATCAGCATCAGAGGCTCCAGCTTTAGAGAAGCATCAGAGTGGCGGTCTTCTTACTCAATTGCGATACGCTTATCGGGAGCCATATTTTTTAAGCTTGATCATCGTTTTTGTCATGTCCTTTGGGCTCGCTAATTTTGAGACTGTCTTCGGATTGTTTGTTGATCAAAAATTTGGGTTCGAGCCTAAAGATATCGCCTTTATTATTACGTTTGGCTCCATAGCCGGTGCTGTGGTTCAGGCCACAGCTTTCAGCTGGATATTGAAACGCTTTGGCGATAAACGTGTCATATCGGTTTGCCTTTTCTTTGCCAGTCTGTTTATTCTTCTGACGTTATTCGTGCATAAATTCTGGCTGATTTTTGCCGTGACGTTCGTTATTTTCCTGGCGATTGACATTTTACGTCCGGCGATCAGTACGCAAATGTCCATGGTTGCGAAGGATCAGCAGGGTTATGTTGCAGGTCTTAACTCAGCCTTTACGAGTCTCGGTAATATTATCGGGCCCATTGTAGCCGGGTTTCTGTTTGATCTGAATATCAATTACCCATACACATTTGCTTGTATGATCCTGCTTATCTGTTTCTTTTTAACGCTTAAAAGACGTGCTATGCAGGGGGCCAATACAGCTTTATAGGATAGATCAAGTCGGAAGCACAATCCTGTAGAAATCAAAGTGGACGAAAAAAAGCAGCCGGACCGGACAAGGATGAACCCCTTGCCCTGGTCCGGTTTTCGATTTTTGTTGCTTTTGGGAGAGATCCCGTTATCCTATGTCTTACTTATCGTTTTCAGCTTCTTCGATATCTTTAATTGTCGTTTTCGTGAGATCTGCATTTGCAAAATCTTCTGTGTCAGGAAGCACCAGATCGAACTCGGACAGCTGCTGGATTTCAACTGCCGCGCTGTCAAATTTCACGTCGAGGATATGGCCGCCCTTCGTCCTATCATCCGAAAGAAAATGCATATGAAAACCCGGAACTTGAATCGTTGAAGCATAATTCGGAGTGTAGAAGCCGATAATGGTGCCTTCCACATCATGATCCTCGAAGACGGTTTGATGCGGGGTAACCTCCGTAAAAGGAGGATAAGGACGAGTCTGCTTTGGTACGGATCTATTTTTAATATAGTCGATTTTGCCATGTATTTTGATGGCATAGAAGTGATTCTTGTTATCGAAATTCGCTTTGAGCTTCTCGGAGAAATCCTGAAAGTCCTTTACGTTGGAAAGAGTCACCTTCTTCTTCGCATCGAATTTAGTAGTGACTGCAAAAGGAGTTTTCATTTTCCCATCCAACTCTTTCACTTGACCATTGCTGCTAACTTGATAGAATTTGTTGTCCAATTGAATCAATTCGCCGTCGAGACCATTCAGTGTTCCCAGCCCCATATTTCCATGCGTATTGAGTTCCTGCAAGGTCATTTCGCCATCATACTGGCCCTGCATAATCGCATTGATCGTGGAGTACTGGAACAACTTGTCCTGATAGCGCCCGTTTCTGCCTGATGCCGCGAAGGCAACAGAAGTAAACAACAGTGCTGTGAGGAGAAAAACAGAGAATGCAGTAAGCTTCTTTTTCATAAGCTACCTCCAAGTTAGTATTTATAGCAAAATGAAAGATTCCCGGGGGGATTCTGTCATTAAACTATCATGCTGTTTTTGCACTTCCGTTCATGTGCTCTCCGAATCATAAGAAGTGGAATTGGGCGTTATAGATGATTGGTAGAGGGGTTAGAATAAGGGGTACACTGCCTTTATCGGAAATTTTTTCTTGTTTGTTTAGAGCAATGGTGTAAAAAAGAGGAAGAAGTAATACCCCTCTACCAAATAAGCAGAGGGGTGATTGATATGGACTATGGTTAATCCTGTAAAGAACCATGAAGCCTTAACTCGGCTATATTCCCGAACCATGAGCCTGAATTGTAAATGCGGATATACCGGTATGGTGCTGTGTCGTTTACCGTAAAGGTTTGCCATTCTTGAAGGGCGGCAGCCCCTGGCGTGAGGTTCGACCAGTTCTCGTTGTTGTTGGAGCCTTGAACCACGGCGCCTTTGATCCGGCCGTAATATTGATCCTGTCTGGCCAACATTTCGACCTTCGAAACTAGAAGCCTCTTATCCGTTTTGAAATCAAAGGTAATGTAACCTCCCGCTCCGTTGCTGCCAAGCCGGAAATCGGAATTGGTGCTTGGATTCCCGTCAAACAGATAACCCACCTGTTTCATTGTTTCAGCAGGAGTTCGATTTCCGGCTGTTGTAGGATCAATTAAATAGGTTATCTCCGTCACATTGGGTATCAACCGGGATTCATCCGCAATAAACAGATTGGTGCTGTCCGTCGTCAGAATCACTTCATCTCCCTCAGTTCCGTTCGCTATTAGCTTGTAATTGATCGAGAAGCGAACCTTCCTATCCCCGGCATCGGGGCTGACGGTCCATTGTGCCGTCCAGTGGATATTATCCTCAGTAACAGCAGCAGCTTCCTGTCCTTGCATCAAGACCTTCACATCCCGAATCGGTTCGACCGCTTCAAAATCCAGCTTCACCGTATCGCCCGCTGCAATCCGGTTTTTCAGACTTTGGTCCGAGCTGATCGACACAGAGCTCATTTTGCTGATTATTTCGTGCCGCTGACCATAGATCCGCAATTCGCTGATTTCGAACATCGTGCTTTGCGGCTCAATGATGGCCAGCTTGAAGAAACGGAACGGGGTGTCTTTATAATCATCCTTCAGGGCGAGCCGTTGTTTCTCTTCGCTGCGAACGGTCATTTGATCCGTCAACCGTGTCCAGTTGTCTCCATCATTCGAGCCGAACACGGCAAGACCGGCGATGCGCTCGGGGAAGCTCCTTCTACCCTGGATCTCGAAAGCTTGCGCCGTAATTTTAAATCTGCTGCCGAAATCAAGGGTATGGTATTGATCCGGTGCCAAGCCATAAGCGACATAGCTGTTGTCATTATCGTCCGTAATGCTGGGGAGGTAATTACCGAAGGAAGAGGCAGGTACCATCTTGCCAAAGTCAAGGCTTCCATCGGGCAAAGCTTTGTTTAGAGGCTCCAAGCCTGCTACTGCCGTATGAAGGGTTTGCAATTTGGCGTAAAACACTGCATCCGTATCCGTCTCAATATATTTGATAGCGTCAGCGTAAGCATTGGTGTATGTCGCAAGGGAAGCCGACACATAGCTCTCATCCGGATCATATCCGGTGGTGGCTGCGGCAACGGCAGCAGCGCGATCAGCCTCTACCTCAATCTTTACATGCTTCGTGGATACCGACGTTTCATCGCTGGCTACAACGATAAAGGAGCTTGTTCCGGTATGCGTGGGGGTCCAGGTGAAAGCGCCGCTGCTGCTGTCCAATACAGCTCCCGCAGGACCATCCGCCATTTCATAGGTGACGATGTCCGAGGCGTTCGAATCCGCAGCCGCAAAATCCGCATGGATCGTTCCTCCTGCAAAAGCGAACAGATTCAGTGCCGACGGACCGGATTTAAATACAGGAGCGGATAACCCGCTGCCCGCCTGGACATGGAAATGATCCAGGTCCACCCTGGTGCCGTTACCCTTTACCTTCATATACATAAGGCTGTAGTTTTCATCGATCTGTGCGTAGGGAACCGTGTTGATGGACATATCAAAGGTAACGTATCTCCATTGTCCCTTTGTATCCGGAAGCGTAATCGTATGAAAGGGGATGGAGTTCCTTTCTTTACTAAGCTCAAGGGTGGCAGTCCCGTTGGTCCTGATTTTCAAACCGATGAGCTTGGGGGAGGTTCGCTGGCCGAAGGAAAGATTCAAAGGCACAATGGTGCTTCCCTCATCTGTTGCCGTGACTTCCACATAAGTAATGGTCCCTTCCTGCCTGGTTGCCGAATGGCTGTCAAGCGCCGTGTACCGGTCTTCGATATCTGCCAAAGCATCACTTGTCATTTCCTTGGGCAGATATTTGGCTCCCTCCGCTGCGGCTTCCTGCGGAATGTACAGCCAGAAATCCCCGCCACCGTCCGGGCTTTCCCAGGCTTGTGAGAGTCTCCCCTGATAATAATAATTGGACGGAATACGTTTCGTGAACGCTTCATAGAAGTAGGGTGCCTTCTCTGAGAGATCGACTCCTTTACTATAAGTATAATAGTAGTAAATATCCCAAAACTGGGCGGTGTTCATCCGGCCTCTGTAAAAATCGGATATGACCCGGTAAATGCCCAGGGGGCTGCCGTTCTCATCCATGGTGTAAACTACCGGGGTCCATGGGGTATCATATCCCAGCATGTATTGCCAAAAGTAATTGGCTGCTGTAAGAACACGGTGATCAAGAAATTCAAAAATATCCACCGCATCCGGAGCGCTTGAGGCCGTGCCTGCCACCGGGTCTACCCTAGTGCCCTGGGCCAGAAGCATCCGCGAAATAATTGCTGCATTCGTAATGTCTCCGGCGCCGTGAGCTTGATCTCTGCCCATTTCCACATGCTGAACGACTGGTGTCTCCAGCTTTTCTCCCGTGACAGCGTTGGAATCAACCAGGCGGAACAGCTGTTTAATGGAACCGTTAATGCCTTGATCTTTCGCCGTTTTGTTCACGGTAAACCATTCTACGGCTTCTTCGTATCGATCTCTGTTGTCTGTGAAAATATAACCCGCCATGGCTCCCAGCAGGGGGTAAGTGTGTTGGTTCATGAAGTGATTATTATCGTGAAGAAACGTTTCCGTCACCGGAATAATGAGATGGTTGGTGAAATTGGCCGTATCCTCGTCCGTCCACTTCAAGGCCTCCGTTCGGGAGCTCGTATACCGTAATATTTCCGCCGCTGTTACCATCCGGTTCAGCGGAATGCCTGTATGGATGTGAGCGTCAGTAAAATAAACGTATTTGGCAGGATCCATCTGGGACCAAATGCGAATGATGTGCATGGCGTTAGCCCGATAGGTTTCATCGCCGGTAATATAATACAGCAGTGCTTGTGTATACGCTTTCAATCCATCGGATATAAAACGCGAGTTAAAACCCTGACTGTCAAACGCATCACTTGCCGGTTTCGTTGGCTGCAAGGGATCCTGATTGCTGGAAGTAACCGTTTTGGAGGCTGTTGAGGAAACAAGCATGGCCTTATAATACGAATACCACGGTTCCTGCTTCGCCATGATCTGTGCCCGCATGTTTTCAAGAATGTACTTGGTCACCCCGATGCCCGGATGAAGAAATCCGTTGCTGCTTGTTTCCGTAATCTCTACCGTATCGGTTGCGCTCGGTGGCTCCTCTGCAGATACCGAGGCAGACGCTGGCAACCAGGGGATACACACAGCTGCAAAAATGAATGCAATAAATACGGCTGTCATCCGCCACCTCAGGCATGATTGGTACAGTCTGTACGTTCGCTTCAGAAAAATCTCCTCCTTTTTCTGTATAGTCAAGAAACACAATAGCAGAATCGCGAAGGGCAGGTATGCCGGTTTTTTAAGCGAAATATGCATTCTTTTTTGGATTTAGCGTCAGGACACAGAGGATCGACACAGGTTCCAGTTTTGTCATACAGCATTTGTCGTTATAATCGTAATCAAATAAAGGCAATGTTTATATTGCGGGTAAGCAGGAAGGAGCATGCTATGGAAAACATTAAATTATTGCTTGCAGACGATGAACCCGTCATATTGCGCGGACTGAAAAAACTGATATCCTGGGAAGAGCTTGGATTTGCCATCGTAGGTGAAGCCAATGATGGCCGGGAGCTCCGCGATCTGATCCGTGTACATGAACCGCAGCTAATCATCAGCGATATCAGCATGCCGGATGGCAACGGGATTGATATTATTGCAGAGTTGAATGAACAAGGGTACGATGCCAAGGTGATTTTTATCAGCGCCTTTCAGGAATTCGGCTATGCCCGTCAAGCTTTACAGCTGGGAGCGCTGGATTACCTGGTAAAACCTATAAATAAAAATCAGCTCGAAAAAGTGGCAGGAAAAGCAGCATCTATCATCCGGGAAGAATCCGACGGCGAGCGAAATAAAGAAATGCTGAGTTATTACGAAAAAAAGAACCGTTCCGCCACAATAGAACAGCTGCTAAACGGGTTGCTGGACGGAGACAGGAAGACACTCACTGAGCTTTCGCAAATGGGAGTCCTTGCAATAAGCCGCTTTACCACTGTATGTGTGCTGGAAATCGATGAAAATATCAATAGCTCGCAGTGGGAGGAACGGGAACGAAATCTGGTCAATTTTGCACTGTCCAATATCATTAGGGAGGCATTGGAGCAGGAACGGAGCACAGGCAACGGGTTGCTGGTTCAGAAAGAAGCAGGCTTTGCCATTCTTATTCAGCATGAAGAAAAAGAATATCCGCTTCAACTGGCGAATGATCTTCACCGTAAGATCAACGATTATTTAAAGCTGAGTGTTTCATGCGGCATAGGACAAAGCATGCCAGACATTGAAGAAGCGGCTGAATCTTATCGTTCTGCACTGAAAGCGCTTAACAGAAAATATTTCGAGGGGTTAAATCAGGTCATTTTGTATGAGGATCAGCGCACAAGGAACAACCCGGGGAATACATCCATTGCAGAGCTCCAGGCAGATTTGGTAAAAGCGTTAACCGCCCGGCAGAAGGAACTGCTGCAGCCACTGACAAGGCAGCTGCTTGAGCAAATCCGGATTCAAGCCGGAGATAACCGGAATCTGGCGGTAACGGGGGTTTACAATTCAATCCTGACCATCAATCGGGAGTTTGAGAAGATATGGGGTGGGATGGAGTCCATTCGTACTGACCAAGGCGCCCTGCTGGAAAAGCTGGCTGCATGTCCTTCCTATGCGGATGTTGCCCACACGTTTGAAAAGATTGTATCGGAAATGCTGCAGCATCCTGTGAGCAAGCTGTCAGGCAAAGAACGCGCGTTGTTATCGAGAACCAAAGCGTATATTGAAGACCATTATGCCAGTAATATCACACTGGAATCCATGGCTGCCCTTGTCTATATGAATCCCTACTATTTCAGCAGCTTCTTTAAGAAGCATACCGGGCAAAATTTTAAAAACTATGTCACCGAGGTGCGGATGAGGCATGCGCTTAAGCTGCTGCTTGAGTCGGATCTTATGGTCTATGAAATTGCCGACCGTGTAGGCTATAACCATGTAAGGCACTTCAGCGATATGTTCAAGAAAAGATTTGGCAAGGTACCGCAGGAGTACCGGCAATCCATCCGCCGGCATCAATCATAATCAACGAAGAAGGTGCTCCCTTCATGCGCTTCTGGAGATTGTTGACGAAAAGCATATTCGTAAAATTTGCCGCTTCTTTTATTTTGGTGGGTCTTATCCCGCTTTTTACTCTAAGCTATTTTTCCGTACAAATATTCTCGGGTTATGTAGAACGATATACGACGAGCAACCTGCAGCAAATGGTTATGTATATGAGCTATAATCTGAATTCAGCATTTCAGCAGTACAACGATATTTCAAAGCTCATGTATAACGTACGTTACGAAGGATTATCCGAAGATATAAAGCAAAATCAGACGTTTAATGTGAATGAACTGGAGCAGATCAATGCGACTCCCATCGATTCGTTCCTGAAGACCATCGTTTTTAGTGACAATTATATTACCGGCGCCTATTTTGTCCGGGCCGCAGACGGGCGTATCTATTACCAGGAACGAGAGAATAGAGGGATTAGAAGCGAACTGCTCCCGATCCGGGAATGGAGAGACGAAATGAGCAGCCATCCTTCGCAGGCGGCCATTTTTCCGACGCATCAAGATTCATATTTTACCGGGTCCAAGCGGGAGGTTTTTACGCTTGCACGCAATCTGATTGATACTTCAGGACGGCTTACCCGGGAACCCAAGGTGGTCGGCACTCTGTTTCTCGACATTGATACGGTCATGTTCAATCAATTTCTGAACGAGCTCTACCTCGGAGACCGGGACGAGCTGGTTTTGATCGATGGCCAGGACCATATTTATTTCAGCAACCAGGGGAACAGGACGAAGGATGAATTTTTATCGGGCAGCAAGGATAACGAGATGCTGGTGCTGAGTGAAGACATTCCTTTTGTCAACGGTCAGCTAATCGCGATGATTCATCGCGCAGGGCTGTTCGAGCAGCTTTTGTCCGCCCGGGCCACCGTATATATTGCGATTCTCATTTGTTCAGTGGCTTTGATTGTCATGGGAGCATGGTTCTCGCGCCGGCTCGCTGCGCCGATCCGCAAGCTGATTCAGCAAATGGCAGTGGTGGAGTCCGGAAGGCTGGACAGCATGCTTGCGGTCAACAGCAACGATGAAATAGGCAGGCTGACCCAAGGCTTTAACCGGATGGTCGAGCGTCTGCGGGTGCATATTGATGAAGCTTATGTGGCCCAGATCAAGCAAAAGCAAACCGAGCTGAATGCGCTAAAGAGCCAGATCAGACCTCACTATTTGTACAACACTCTTGAAGTAATCCGGATGAATGCGGTGGATAAAGAGGCGGATGAGGTTGCAGATATGATTCATTCCTTATCCAATCAATTGAAATATGTCATTGATTACGGAGAAGAACGGGTAAGTCTGCGCCGGGAGCTTGAGCATTTGCATGATTATTTTTATATCATTTCGGTCCGGTATGACAACAAATATATGCTCTGCTGCGATGTCGCTCCTGATGTGGAAATGGACTGGCCAATCCTGAAATTATGTCTGCAGCCGATCGTGGAAAATGCGATTCAGCACGGACTGCGCCAGAAGAAAAAGGGGACGGTTGGGATAACCGCAGAAAAGCGGGAAAAAGACCTGGCCATCACGATTTACGATGACGGCGTGGGAATGGACAGAGAGACGCTGATACGCATCAATGATTCCTTGTACGAGCCCAGCGCCCCAAGCAAGTCTATAGGTTTAAAAAATGTGCATGAAAGAATCCGGTCCATGTACGGAGAAAACTACGGTCTGTCCGTGAGCAGCCAGAAGAATATTGGAACCTCTGTGCTGCTCTGCTTTCCTATACCGGATTGAGGTCTTTACCAAGAGCGGATGATGTATCCGTTCTTTTTTCTTCTTAAATTCCCCGCATATGCGGCTTAAAAAAGTTCATACAAGCAAAAAAGCGCCAATGTTATTCTAGTTAACGAAAACGCTTACCTGTTTGGCAGAGCAGTTTCAACAGCTTTTATGAGATTAAAGGGGGGCCACAATGTGCTGAAAAAAGCGAAATTCAGGTTAACCGTACTCATGCTTGCAACAGCTATGATTTTGGGGGCTTGCGGTGGAAACAGCGGAGCAGGTACTGGGAAAACCGGGGCTGAACGTGGAGGGGACAAAGTAAGCTTTACCATTGGATACGCTGCCGGTGATCCGGCTGCGAAAAAAGCGATAGCCGATACCGTTAAGAGATTCATGGAAGCCAATCCGGATGTTGAAATCAAGGATCTCAGTGAAAATTCCAGCAGCTCCTATCTGGACTGGCTGAAAACGAAGGATGCGGTCGGCGAGTTTCCCGATCTTGTAGAGATGCGGGATACGGAAGTGTTTGCTGATGCGGATAAAATCGTTGAGCTGCCTTCAGACCTGCTGGATTTGTTTGATTCACCTCCGGCCGTGGAAGGCAAAGTGTGGAATGCGCCCTTGTCAATGAATGCGCCGCAAGGCATCATTTACAGCAAAAAAGCCTATGCGGATGCTGGCATCACCGAGCTGCCCAAAACGTATGGCGAGTTTATCGCCATCCAGGAAAAATTAAAGGCTTCCGGTATAACACCGATTGTAGTTGGCGGGAAAGATATTTTCCATATGGGATTTTGGGTAAACAAATTCCTGATAGATGAGGTGTACACGAAGGACCCGGACTGGAATTCCAAGAAGACGGCCAAAGAGGTCAGCTTTACAGACGCCAATGTCGTACAGGCGATGACGGATTATAAAGAGCTGTTCCAAAATTATGTGGACAAAGGCTGGCTCAGCACACCTGACAATCAAACGGTTTCTTTCCTGATCTCAGGCAAAGCCGCTCAACTCTATTCCGGAACCTGGATGTTCTCACAAATCGAAGAGGCCGATCCAAGCTTTGAATACGGCTTTTATGCAGTGCCTGACCGTGCGGGCAAAGTGAATATTATAGGGCTTCCATCACCTGCCGGATGGTCTTTATCCGCCGAAGCGGCCAAGGATCCGGAGAAAACGGAAGCGATCAAAAAATTCATTCGTTTCTTCTTCGAGCCGGAGCAATACTCGCAGTATCTGGCGAGCATCAACGGAATTCCGTCAACGAAAGAGAAAGTTACGTATAAAACCGGGGAAGCCATGCAAGCGGCTCTCGCTTTGATGAACGACCCGAATGTTACGAAATCCTTGGCTATTAATAACTGGTGGGGAGAGAATCTGATCCCGCCTCAGTTCCGCAACTGGTTCTATAAAAAGCTGCAGGAGATGGTCGTGAGCGACGGGGATGTCAAGACTTATATGCAGCAGGTGGATGCGGAATATGACAATCAGGTGAAGGCAAATTCGATGTAAAAATAAAACCTTTGGAGGAACCCGCGCCCAGAGTCCAAGGCGGTTCCTCTTTTTAAGGAAGGAGTGGATTGAATGGGAACGCCCGCATCATCTGCAGGGAAGCACATTGCAGCAGCAGTTCGTCGAAAAAAGAAAAAGCAGCATCCTTTTGCAGTCGTATTTATACTTCCGTCATTAATCCTGTATACCTTGTTTGTGATTGTCCCTACTCTTGGCAGCGTGTATCTCAGCTTTACATCCTGGGATGGAATAAGCGAAGATATAAGGTTTATTGGCTTCGCCAACTTTGTTGAGATATGGAACAGTCCCCGGGTTCATAATGCGCTGAAGAACACACTGATCATGACCGTAAGTCTAGTCATATTGGAAAACATAGCGGCTATTGCCATGGCTCTGATGGTTGACAAGGTGAAGTGGCTCAAGAATCTATTTCGCAGCATATTTTACTTTCCCACTTTGCTGAGCGGGATTGTGATGGGTTTCGTGTGGGCGATGATCCTGAATTATAATTTTGGCGTTGTCAATCAAATCCTGAATACCATCGGACTCGGAAGCTGGGCGGTGGATTGGTTGGGGGATCCCAAATACGCCATGCTGTCCGTCATCCTGTCCACGGTCTGGAAAGGCGCAGGCTACTACATGATCATCTATCTGGCTGGACTGCAGGGAATCCCGGCGGAGCTGTCCGAAGCGGCAAGCATCGATGGGGCGAATGGCTGGCAGCAGTTCCGTTATGTTACCTTTCCGCTGCTTGCAGGCTCCTTGACCGTATGTATGGTGCTCTCCATGATCAGCGCGTTGAAAATATTCGATCAAATTGCTGTCATGACGGACGGAGGACCGGGCTTCGCGACAGAAACGCTAACTTATATTATTTATAAGGTTGGTTTTGGCGAATTGAGGCAGGGCTTCGGTACAGCACTTGCGATGGTATTGTTTGTTATCATCCTGATCATCACCATTATTCAAGTGAAAATTCTCCGCAAGAGGGAGGTGCAGTATTGATATGAGCATGCAGACACGCAAAAAAACAGGTGAAGCGATTCTGTTCACGGTGACTTTGCTGGTGGCGGTTGTGTTCTTTTTCCCGATTCTGTTTAACCTGATGTCTGCATTTAAAAGCAATGGTGAGATTATGCGCGATGCTCTGTCGTTTCCGACCTCACTGTATCTGGAAAATTTCAAATATTTGTTGACTGAGACCGAGTTCCCGCGTGCAATCATCAACAGTCTGATCTTGACGATCGTTTCGATCGTCATGCAAATTCTCATTATTCCGATGGCAGGTTATGCGATCGAAAGAAGAAATGCCAAATGGACTCATTTCGTTTTTCTTTACTTCCTTGCCGGCATGATGATTCCTTTCCAGGCTTACATGATCCCATTGTTCAAAGAGCTTAAAATGCTTGGGCTTTACGGCAGTCTGGCAGGGCCGGTTGTTGTGTATATTGCAGGCGCAGTTGGCTTCGGATGCTTGCTCTACACAAGCTTTGTCAAAGGCATTCCCAAGGAAATTGAAGAGGCGGCCGAGATTGACGGCTGTAGCCGGTACACGATTTTCTGGAGAATTGTGTTTCCGCTGCTCGGACCGGTTACGGCCAGTATGGTCGTGTTGAACGGGTTGGGCATCTGGAATGATTTTCTGCTGCCGATGCTCGCGCTTCCGTCTGGGGAGCCCAAAACGATGGTCGTAGAAATTTACCGGTACATCGGGGAATTTTCATCGAGATGGGATATGATTTTTGCGGGAACGGCCTTGTCCGTTGTTCCTGTGCTTATTGCTTTTGTTTTTATGCAAAAATACTTTGTTAAGGGAATCTCGTCAGGGGCGACGAAAGGATAAAGTGGGTTACCCCACCATCATTTTAGAGAAGAAAGAAGAGGCGAATCCATGCTTACTTTTGACAGAAAAACCGCTTGGGTAGACGAGGTCGTGGACAAAATTACCGCCAAGATGGACTGGGTCAGCGAAAAATCAAAAAACAAAATCCCGTATACGACCATCGCAGGGGAGCATGATGACCGGTCACTCTATAATCCTTCCAATACGGAAGCGGACGGCATCAGCTGGTGGACCAACGGTTTCTGGGGCGGGATGATGTGGCAGATGTATCATGCAACAGGCAATCCGAAATACAAGGACGTCGCCGAAATCTCCGAGCAGAAGCTGGATGCCTGCTTTCAGGACTATTATGGTCTGCATCATGATGTAGGCTTTATGTGGCTGCCCACCAGTGTGGCCAGCTTTAAACTGACCGGCAACCCGGAATCCCGCAAACGGGCAATGCATGCGGCTAATCTGCTCGCAGGCCGCTACAATCCGGCAGGGGAATTCATCCGTGCGTGGAACGATCTGGATGGCGAAGATACGAGAGGCTGGGCCATCATTGACTGCATGCTTAATATCCCGCTCTTGTACTGGGCTTCTGCAGAAACAGGCGATCCCCGTTTCCGGCAGATTGCGGAGAAGCATGCCGATACAACCATGAATGCTTTTGTCAGACCTGATGGCTCCGTCAACCATATCGTTGAATTTGATCCGTTTGCAGGCGAAGTGGTCAAAACCTATGGCGGGCAAGGATACGAGGAAGGCTCCTCATGGACGCGGGGGCAAAGCTGGGCATTGTATGGCTTTATGATGAGCTATAACCATACAGGGAAGGAAGAATATCTGTATACGGCCAAGCGGGTCGCCCATTATTTTATCGCTAACATTCCCGGAAACGGAATAATTCCGGTCGATTTCAGGCAGCCCAAGGAGCCGGCATTGGAGGATTCAACAGCTGCGGCCGTTGCCGCCTGCGGTTTGATTGAGATTGCCAAGAGAGTAAGCCCTCATGAGAAGGATCTGTATCTGGGAGCTGCGATCAAGCTTCTGCAGACACTGGATCAGACACGTACCGACTGGACGACAGGCTGCGACTGCATTCTTAAGAACGGCTCTGCCGCCTATCATGCCGGCACCCACCATCAATCCATCATTTACGGAGATTATTTTTTCATAGAAGCTATGCTCAAGCTTAAGGGCAACGATTTATATATTTGGTAATTGTATTGTGCGCAATGGAGGGCTGCGATAATTTGGGATTTGACTTTAATTGAATGATCGTTTATTATTCAGACATGAGATATAAAGACAAAAATAAAAACGAAGCCATTTTTCAGGCAACCATTCAGCTTTTGAACGAGATCGGTTTTTCCGAAATTTCCATGTCGAAAATCGCCAAACGTGCTCAGGTATCGCCAGGAACGATCTATGTTTATTTTGAGAACAAGGAGGATATGCTGAGGAAGCTGTTTTTGAATGTCGAGCAAAAGATCAGTTCGAGTATGTTCGAAGGGCTCCATCATCCATTGCCGGTCAAGGCAAGATTTGAACTGATCATGAGCAACTATATTGAATTCATTCTTAACCATAAAGATGAATTCCTCTTTTATGAACAATTTTGCAATTCACCGCTACTCGAGAATTTGTATCTTGAAGACTCCAGTTTGATGTTCCAGCCTTTTTATAAATTGATTGAGGAAGGCAAGGAGCAGAAGCTGCTTAAAGATTATGATACCATGCTGCTGTTAGTTTTGATTTATGCTCCTGTAACCGAACTGGCCAAGCAGTATTACAGAAGAGAATTTGAATTTAATGATAAAAATGTGAAGGACTTGATTCAATCGAGTTGGGATGCTGTCAAAGCATGAGAGTCCTTCTTTTTTTAATCATAAAATGAATGAATATTCAATTTCTATTAATTGCAAAGGGTTGTTGGTACACATGTCCGGCAAGAGAAGAGTTCAATACCAAGCATCCAGAAATTTCGTAAACGGGAAGTTTAAATATCCGGTTGAAACGCCTATTAACTACACTGCGAAGGCTTTAATCCCAATCCTGCGGGATTATATCAAAGGCAACCCTAAGATACGGCCAAAAGAAAAGCTTCCGGTTCAGCCCATAACAATACCCGCATCAAAAGAAGAAATTAACAAAGCGGGTGTTACATGGCTAGGGCACTCTACCTCTTTAATACTGCTGGATGGACATCTTTTGCTGTTAGATCCGATATTTGAGCCCTATTCCTCTCCTTTGAGGTTTGGCGGGAGACGTTATAGCGGACAGCTACCAATTGAAATTGAAGACCTTCCGCAGATTGATGCGGTGCTCATCTCACATGATCACTATGATCATCTGGATTACCGGTCTATCAGGAGATTAAAAGATAAGGTGCGAACATTTCATGTTCCCCTTGGAGTTGGCAGTCATTTGGAAAGATGGGGTGTTGCTCCTGAGAAGATTGTGGAGCTTGATTGGTGGATGGAGGCCGGGTTTGAAGGTCTGAAGTTTCGCTGTACACCAGCAAAACATTCCTCGGGACGAGGTGTTTTTAAGCAAAATACCACATTGTGGTGTTCGTGGATTATCGAAGGAAAACATACAAAGATATTTTACAGCGGGGATAGCGGCTACGGTCCTCACTTTAAAGAGATTGGTAATCGTTATGGCCCTTTTGATCTGACGTTAATCGAGGCCGGACAATACGACAACAGCGGGTGGTGGCCGCTGCATATGCAGCCCGAGGAAACCGTTCAGGCCCACATTGAGCTGCAAGGAAATATTTTACTCCCGGTGCATTGGGGTGCTTTTACATTATCTACTCATGATTGGGATGAACCAATTGAGCGTGTACTCAAGGCCGCTGCTGCCAACAACGTCGTCTTAACCACGCCACGCATAGGAGAAACCGTAGAGATTGGGGCTTCTGAAGTACCGTCGGCTCCATGGTGGAGAGATATGACTTGAAGGGGGTGATGCATAAAAAACGGGGTATCGAACGATGAGTTTATAAAAAAAATCTAACACAATTATAGGAGGCATATATGAAATATTATTTCTTAGGTAAAAGCGGATTACGCGTTTCGGAGCTTGCTCTTGGCACTATGACTTTCGGTACAGATTGGGGATGGGGCGCAGGCACGGATGAAGCCCAGAAAATGCTGGACATTTATCTCGACCGGGGCGGAAATTTTGTCGATACGGCCAGTGGATACACGAACGGAAGCTCGGAAAAAATGCTGGGTGAAATTCTGGGCGAACGTCGTAATCGCATCGTGCTTGCCACGAAATATACGATGAATACGCGCCAAGGTGACCCTAATGCAGGCGGAAATCACAGAAAAAGCATGATCCGCTCCGTTGAAGCAAGTTTGTCGCGAATGAAAACAGATTATATCGACCTGCTGTATTTGCACTCCTGGGACAACACGACGCCGGTTGAGGAAGTGCTGCGGGCTATGGATGATCTGGTACGAGCGGGCAAGGTGCTTTATGTAGGAATATCGGATACACCGGCCTGGCAGATTTCGCGGATGCAGACGATCGCCGACCTGAGAGGGTGGTCTCCTCTGGTCGCTCTGCAAAATGAACACAGTCTGATCGAGCGAACGTCGGAAAGAGAGCTCACTCCGATGGCTCAGGAGATGGGGCTTGGGGTTGTTGCCTGGTCACCTCTGGCCAACGGTCTTTTGACAGGAAAATATTCAAGAGAAGATTTGCAGCAGCAAAGCAAGGAATCCGAAGGCTGGAGCTCGCGGGTAACCATGATGGCTAACCATGGCATGCTGAATGAACGCGTATTTAATATTGTGGATGAAGTCAAAAAAGTAGCAGATGAAGCGAATGCTCCGGCAGCGCATGTTGCGCTGGCATGGCTGAGAGCACAATCGTCCGTTACATCCATTTTGCTGGGGGCAAGCAAAGTCGGACAGCTTGAAAGCAATTTGGATATGCTTGATTTGCAGCTTACGGAGGAACAACTGCAAAGGCTCGACGCGGTAAGCGCGATTGAGCTCGGGTTTCCACATAAATACTTAAATGACCCAGCAAATCTGTGGGGAGTCTTTGGTGGCGTAGCTGTCGAGCGCCGCTAAGGTAAATCTATAACACCTTCAAGTGATTGTCGCCATGTCGATAGATATGGAGATGAGCTTGGAGGTGTTTTTTTTAATAACGGCTAAATATATATTAATTACAAAAATGCTGTATCACTCAGGTCATATGATTAAAAGTGCTGTAATAAAGTCCCGGCAAACGGGATGAGAGGGCATACCAGAGCTTTGCAGCAAAGATCATGGCACTTCCGGGTACTCTGGTGCTCGTAAGCTGTGCCTTGATTCGGCAATGACGAACGAGATCAAGCTTGCAACTTTCACAAGTATATTTACAAAAAATATGTTTGAAAGCGTTGACATAATAACGAAATAGCTTTATACTCCGCAATAGATACAAAAATAATGTAATTAAACAATATTATTGTCTGTATCTATGAAGCTACTTCAAAGGGGAGATTCGCATGAAAAAGAAGATTGGATGGCTCGCATTGACACTGCTGCTTTCGTTCTCATTGGTTTTAAGCGGATGCGGTGGAAGTGGCGGCAGCGGCGGAAGCAGTGAGCAGGGGGGCGGCGATTCGTCCGGTGACGGAAAAGTGACCCTGTCCTTCTGGACGCTGTTTGACGGCGGCGACGGTCAGAATATGCAGGCGATGGTCGATGAATTTAACAAGACTCACCCGGATATCGTCGTGAAGAATACGAAGCTGGCCTGGGGCGAGTATTATACAAAGCTGGTTACCGCTGTAGGCAACGGGACTGGACCGGACGTCGGCATCTCCCATACCTCCAGGCTGCCCGACCTGATTAACCAAGGGGTTGTAACGGAGCTGGATACCCCGGGAGCCGAGGCTGGTGTGGACTGGAACACCTACAATCAGAATCTCTTGAATGCGGTTACGGTAGACGGACAGCATTACGCCGTACCGATCGATACACATCCTTTTATTATGTACTACAACAAAAAACTGCTTAAAGATGCGGGTTTGCTTGGCGAGGACGGGAAACCGGTGTTTGAGCAATCGGCGGACGGTTTTGTGACCTTCCTCAAGACGTTGAAGGAGAAACTTCCTGCCAAGGTTACGCCGTTTGCGTTGTCCAATACCAACGATGACCCATTCCGTTTATGGTGGGCTTTGTATTCGCAATTGGGCGGTAATGACGTGATTTCAGATGATTTGAAGTCGGCAGCCATTGATAAAGAAAAGGGCATTAAGGCGGCTGATTATGTGCAGAAGCTGTTCACGGAAGGTTATATCAAGAAAAACGATCCGGACTTTTATAAAAACTTCCAGAGCGGCACGGCAGCGATCATGATGACGGGCGTGTGGGCAACAGGCACCTGGGAAGCAACAAAAGGGCTTGAGTTCGGTGCCATGCCGATTCCGAAAATTTTCGATCAGGAAGCGACTTGGGGAGATTCCCATACGATTATTTTGCCGCTGACCCAGAATGAGGACCCTGCCAAACGCAAGGCAGCCATGATTTTTGCCGATTGGGTTGCCGAGAATGGCCAGATCTGGGCTAAAGCCGGACATATTCCATCCAAGCCTTCTGTACTGGAAAAACAGGAGTATAAGGATATGCCTTACCGCAGCGATTACGCCGAGGTTGCGAGCGTCGTTAAATTCAGCAAGCAGTCCACGAAAAACTGGCAAATTCGCGATAATGCAGAATTCAAATTTTTGAATGAAGTATGGACCAATAAAATGACTCCGGCGGAAGCAATGGACAAAATGGAGACAGCCATTCAGCAAATTCTGAATGAGTAGTGCCAAAAGAGGGACGCTTATGAAAATCAAAAAATGGAGAGCGGATGTTCAGGCACTGGTATTTTTGCTTCCCTTTCTGATCATATACGGATTGTTTACCATTTGGCCAATGCTTAAAGGCGTTGAAATGACCTTTTACAAATGGACGCTGATCCGAAAAATGAGTTTTGTCGGACTCGACAACTTCCGTAAGGTGCTGCAGGACAGAGAGGTGTGGGAGGCGCTCTGGCATTCAACCTTTTTCGTCATTTTAAGCACGCCGACCATGATTGTATTGGCCTTGCTGCTGGCTCTGATCGCCAACCGGAAATCATTTTTGCAAAAGTTCTACCGCATCATCTTTTTTATACCAAGCGTGCTTTCTGTTGCCGTTGCGGCTTACCTGGGGCTGTTTGTATTCCAGCCCTATACCGGGCTTGTGAATTCAACGCTGCATGTCATCGGCTTATTGCCCGAGAATGCCGAAATTTTCTGGCTGACGGAAACGGGGCTGGCCTGGGTCGTCATTACGGTGGTCACCCTGTGGTGGACGGTCGGGTTTAACTTTATTTTGTATCTGTCCGCCATGCAGGAAATACCGGATGAAATTTACGAAGCGGCCAGGCTGGACGGGGCGAGCGATGCCCAAATCTTTTGGCGCATCACCCTTCCGTACCTGACTCCGCTGACCAAAACAATTACGATGCTGCAAATCATTGCTTCATTCAAGGTCTTTATGCAAATTTATGTCATCACAGGCGGCGGTCCGCTGGATCAGACACGTCCGATCATCCAGTTAATTTACCAGACCGGATTTAAAAACAACAATCTCAGTTATGCAGCCACCATGTCCTATATTTTGTTTGTCATTCTGCTGGTGCTGTCTGCGCTGCAATACTGGATTAATAACCGGAAAGGAGCGGAAGGCTGATGAAATGGCTGTATCGTATAGGCTCCCTGCTCATTGCGCTCATGTTTGCGGCTCCGCTCGTCTGGATGCTGGTCGTGTCTGTCAAGGAAGAGGGCATGAAGATCATCACCGTGCTGGACTGGTTCAAGCCGCCGTATTCACTGGCTGTTTATCAGGAGGTATTGCTGACCACAAAGCTGTCCCAGTGGATCGTCAACAGCTTGCTGGTTGCCGTGGTGGTCACGGTGCTGACGGTGATTTTCGCCGCCATGGCGGGTTTTGCCCTGTCCAAGGTGCCGTTTCGCTACCGCACGTTCATGTTCTTCTTCATCCTGGGCGGGCTGCTCATTCCCGGAGAAGCAACCATTATTCCGCTTTATCAGGTAGCCAAGGATTTGCATCTGCTGAACTCATACAGCGGGCTCATTATTCCGGCGCTGGCCTCTCCGGTGGCTGTAATTGTGCTTAAAAGCTTTTTCGATGGCATACCCAATGACCTGCTGGAGAGCGTGCAAATGGACGGCGGCGGCATCTGGAGAATTTTTATGAACATTATGCTGCCTCTGACCCGTCCGGCCATGGCTTCCATGGCGATTCTGACCTTTATCGGCTCGTGGAACAACTTTCTGTGGCCGTTTCTTTCCATCACGGACGACAACTTGTTTACACTGCCGATGGGCATTCCCACACTGATGGGCCAATACTCGGAGGATTACGTCAAACCGATGGTCATCAATGCGGTGGCTTCCGTGCCGATCATCATCTTGTTTATCATCTTCGAAAAGCAGATCGTAAAAGGTATCAGCATGTCCGGCATCAAGGGATGACCGGCAGATGTTAAATATATCAAGGGGATAGGTGGAAACCGTATGACTACAAAAGCTTATATCAAAGATTATCCGAGGCCGCAATTTGTGCGCAAGCAATGGCTGGATTTGAACGGGGAATGGGACTTTTGCTTCGATGATGAAAGGATTGGGGAAAAGGAGCAATGGTTCAACGATTTTCCGGAAGGGCAAAAAATTATTGTCCCATTTACCTATGAGACAAAAGCGAGCGGGATTGGAGTTGAGGACTTCCATTCCCTTGTCTGGTACCGCAGAAGTGTAGTGATTCCACAGGAGGCGGCAGGGAAAAGAACGATTCTGCACTTTCAGGGCGTGGATTATAAAGCAAAATGCTGGGTGAACGGTGTGCTTGCCGGCGAGCATGAAGGTGCTTATGCTGCTTTTTCGTTTGATATTACGCCTTTTATCAAGTACGGGGCGGAAAACCATCTCGTGCTTGAAGTGGAGGACAGTCAGAGCTGTACGCAGCCGCGGGGAAAACAGCGCTGGGTGGATCAGAATTTTGAATGCTTTTATGTGCAGAGCACGGGGATCTGGAAAAGTGTGTGGCTGGAGCATGTGAATGAAGCAAGAATTGAAGCGGTCAAAATGACACCCGATATCGACCGCCATATGATCCGCTTTGACTTTCAGCTCAAGGGCATCGAAGGCAAGAACAATCTGCGTCTGGAAGCAGCCATTGAGCTGAAGGGACAGCCTGTGAGAACGGTCAGCCTGTCTGCCGACAGGTCCTGGATCACGGTGGAGGTCAATGTACTCCACGAGGCCGGCGGCCCATGGAAGCAGAGTCTGTGGTCGCCGGGCTCGCCAAACCTGTACGATGTGGAGTTTGCTCTGTATGAGGGCGAGCAGGAGTGCGACCGGGTGTATTCTTATTTCGGCATGCGGAAAATATCGATTGAGAACGGACAGATTCTGCTGAATAACGCTCCGCTCTATCAGCGGCTGATTCTGGATCAGGGATATTGGCCGGACAGCCATCTGACTCCTCCGTCCGAGGAAGCGCTTATTGAGGACATCGATAAAACGGCCGCGATGGGCTACAACGGGGTCCGCAAGCATATGAAGCTGGAAGATTCGCGCTTTTTATATTGGTGTGATGTGAAGGGCATGCTGGTCTGGTCGGAAATGGCGGCTACCTTCGAGTTTAACGATGATGCAGTCAGCCGTTTTACGAGAGAATGGCTGGAGATTGTGCCGCAGCAGTACAATCATCCGAGCATTATCACCTGGGTGCCGTTTAATGAATCATGGGGCTTGCAGAGGATTGAGCATGATGTCATGCAGCAGCAGTTTACAGAAGGCATCTATCATCTTACGAAAGCATTCGATCCGTATCGCCCGGTCGTTACCAATGACGGATGGGAGCATACAGTCTCGGATATTTTGACCCTGCACGATTATGTGGAGAAGGGTGAAGAGTTCCTGGAGCGGTATCAGGACAAGGAGGGCATCGTAAACAACGAAATCTCCTTTAACAAATGGAAACGCGCGTTTGCGGAAGGATACGCCTATCGGGGACAGCCGATTATTATCAGCGAATTCGGAGGCATTGCGTTCCGCACGGATAAGGGCTGGGGATACGGGAACCAGGTGGATTCCGAGGAAGCCTTTATCAATCGGTTCCGCGCCATTACCGAAGCGATTAAGGCCACTCCTTATATCGCGGGTTATTGCTACACACAGATCACCGATGTGCAGCAGGAGGTCAACGGGCTGCTGACGGAAGACCGTCAGCCGAAGGTGCCGCTTGAAGTGATCCGGGAGATCAATCTGGCTTAAGGCAGTTATTGATTCACAGATTTTTTGGAGTGGAGGAAGAATATGTTCACAAGTGCGTCCTGGGAGGGCGAATATCAAGGGGAAAAAGCGGTTTGGTTGCGCTACGGTCCTTACGAGGCCGTCATGCTTCCGGAGATCGGCGGCAATCTGGTCGCATTTCGCAACAATGAACTGCAGTGTCGCTTCCTGCATGAACCGGCTCCGGAAGAGATGGAAGCGTTCAAGGCAAGGCCCATGATCCACGGCATCCCGGTGCTGTTCCCGCCGAACCGCTATGAGGACGGGCGGTTTGCCTGGAATGGGCGCACACTGCAGTTGCCTGTCAATGAAGAGGCTACCGGCAACCATCTGCACGGCTTTCTGTATAACATTCCTTGGACTGTGGATGAGTATGGGCAGACCGGACAGGAAAGCTATGTATCCGTTTCGGTCACCGTTGATGAAGGTCACCCGGTATATGCCGTCTTTCCTTTCCGCTTCAGCATCACCTTGCGTTATTCGCTCAGCAGCGACGGTCTTATGCAGCATGTGAGGGTCCGCAATCATGGCAGCACCGTGATGCCCTGCCTGCTTGCATTTCATACGTCCGTGAATGCACCGTTTGCCGCGGAGGGTTCGGCCAGGGATTACAAGCTGAAGCTGACCATCGGGCAGAGATGGGAGCTGGATGACCGTATGCTGCCGACGACACGGTACCAGCCCTTTGTGCCGGAGGAAGAACAGATGCGTGATGGAGGGGTCTATCCTTTCTTTGCCGAAATGGATAACCATTACACAGCCGTGCCGCAAAACGGGCGCAACCGGATGGAGCTGCACGATACGGTGCGGGGAATTACGCTCATCTATGATGTTGGGACCTCCTATAAACAATGGATGATCTGGAACAATGGCGCACAGGAGGGCTTCTTCTGTCCGGAGCCCCAGACCAATCTGGTGAATGGCCCCAACCTTGATGTGCGGGCTGAAGAAGTAGGAGTATTCAGTCTGCAGCCAGGGGAGATCTGGGAAGAGAGCAGCAGATTTTATGTGCGAAGAACAGTTCAGGACTAAGGATGAACATTCGTATGCCGTACCAGTTTTACACTTACAGAGCAAGAGTACTTCGCACTGAACGCGGAAGGTCAAGTCGTGCGGCTGATTACCGGCTTTGCTTGCCTGAGTGATTAGGAGAGAATAACACCGGATGATCGCATGATTTAAAAAGGGGCTGTCCCAAAAATCATTAATGGGACAGTCCCTTTCTTTTGCTCGTTATTCACAATTTTAAGCTTAAAGTCCGTACCTAGGGCAAAACTATCCGGTTAAATTAAGGCTCAAAACCGAGATCAGTGCTTGACAAAATAAATTATGACTTTGGCTCTGAGGCGGCTGTCTTTAGCGTTCGTGTCTTGGTATCCCTGCATGCTGCTTTGCACGATTATCCCTTTTGTTCAGGGGGGAGAGGGTGGGGGGATCACGGTCCTTTCATTTTTCCCCGGTGTCTTGCCCCCTTCCTCCCGTCAGGTCTGCTTCACTTCTCCTAAACCTTCTTCTCACAAACCTACTATCTAACGATCTCGAACATGTATGCTTCTCCCAAACATATTTTCTTCTCCTGAATTTATCGTCCTCTCTGCTTCCGGATCAAACGGGATAATCGTGCAAAGCGTCCGGACAGCGGATGTTGATCTGCTTTCAACGCCCTTCCGATATTTCTTGCCATGATCGGTTACCGGCTTGCCTGTCAAGTGCTGATTGTTAGGCTGAGCCTAAATTAATATACCTTTTTTTCACCCTATCAACACCTTCCCATATGACCCAGGCTGCATTATCTTTGACCTCAAAATATTGAGTTACTCCGTGGTTGCTTATAAAAAACCTTTTAACTTCACCATAAGGAAAATAATATGTGGTTGAGTGTGATTCATCTGAAGTAGTGAATTCCTCATGAAATGATATTCTCGGCAATTTGAGAGCTGCGGTTCTCGCTGTTTTTAGGTCTTTACTGTTCAAACTATCGATTACGGCAGGATCAGTGTTGTAGATAGCCACTGATTTCGAAGCATTGTCCCACTTTACTGTAGCTCCAAATGCCTCGCCGATAAAACGAAAAGGCACGTAAGTTACTCCGTCGATAATGCGGGCCGGCGCGCTTAAACTGATCTTATCCTTTCCTTTTGAAGCGACTTTGTTTCCTGCAACCAGAGTTACTTTTTCCTTGGTATTGGCGTTTGTAACCGTGACCGTTTTTGTCTTGTTGTCCCAGGACACCTGTAGATCAGGGAGAAAGTCGATAGTACGGATAGGAACAAAAGCAGTCTGATCAATCACTTTAGCTTCTCCATCATTCCTTAAAAGCCCATTAATATTCAATCCCACAGATGCATTGGCTGCAGCATAAGATGTGCTGCTCCAAATCAGTGGAACAGCTAGGGAAAATGTGGCAAATACGCAGACTATTTTCTTAAACATTTTGCACCATCCTAATTCAAGATTTGAAAAGGGCTTACCTTTCTCTTGAGGGATATAGTCAGGTTCGGCCCCGGCCTGTTCTCGGGTTTACGAAGAAGTCGGGGCGAATCTGCCCATGACCACCGTATTATAAAACCTTCCGTCGGCAAGCAGCTTGTCGTTTTTCAGCACACCTTCGATTTCGAAGCCAAGCTTTTTATACAGTGAGATGGCTTTGTCGTTCGTCTCCAAAACATTGAGGGACATTTTCTTAATGCCCGTGTTATCGGCCCAATTGATCGATGTCTGTAATAAATTTTTACCGATCCCATATCCCCAATACTCCTTCAGCACACAAACCCCGAATTCCACTTTATGTGAAAATCGCCTTAGATCAAAGCCCTCGCATCTGGAAAATCCCACGATCCGGCCTCCAACCTCGGCCACCAGAAACAAGTTGCAAGGCTTCTCTGTGTCTGTTTTGATCAACCGCTCAAATCCCGGAACGTCTATAAAGGCTTCTCCCGGTTCTCTGTCCAGATACTCGGTCTCGCCATCAATCTGCATCCTCAGCGCTGACAGTTGCTGCGCATCCTTATGAATTGCGGATCTTACCGTATAGATGAGACCTTTATGATGTATTTCTTGTTCAACCACTCTGCAGGGCTCCTTTGCACTGAAATTATATTTACTATATTACATTCTCCATTAAAAAGAGAATCGCTAGTGTCGAGGGTCAAATCTGCTTGGGCTCGTTATTAAGCTTTTCCCAGGAAATAAAATCATTATAAGCGGAGCGAAAAATAGGACAGGAATTTATTTCCAAATTTTATACGAAATCATATAGTAGAGTTATAGAGAGAAACAAGCAGTCAGTAATTCTCTCTTTCAAGTTAATGAAAACGTTCACCTATCCCCTGATTTATGAAGGGAGGTGGTTTGCAAAGTATTGGAGTTCCGCTGACAGAGCGGACGGATTCTGTGGATGTTGCTGTTTTGCTCATTCTGATTGATTAGATGAAGGAGGAACTGCATATGAAAGGAAACATCAAGGCTTCCTATACGATCTCAAACGGCAACTTTCGGGTGACAACAGGGGATCATGGAGAAATTACGAACCTGCAGATCGTCGGTGACAGCTTTCCGACCAACTATGTGATGAATGCCGGCAACGCCCCGCAGCAGAACACTTCCGATCACCAATGGCTGGGCGAGCTGATGTTTACGTACCGCTTGAATAATGGAGCTTGGACAACAGCCTGGAGCAGCCGTTCCGCTAATGGACGGACAATAAGTCAGAACGGCAGCACAATCAACGTAACCTATCAAAACTCCAGCAATGCGCAGGGAATTCGCAATTTTAAAGTGGATGAGTCCTATTCTCTGGTCAGCGATTATTTGCGCTGGTCGATTACGGTAACGAATACAAGTGGACAAACACTTGAAATCGGGGACTTCGGTTTGCCGCTGCCATTCAATGAGTATTGGTCAGGGGGCAATAACGAACAAATTTATGAAACCCGGGTTGTTACCCACTCCAATGTGGCCAACAACAGTTCTTTTATTACCGTGCAGCGGCCGAGCGGAATCGGAAACACGCTTCTTATGGTGCCCGACAGCTCCACCGGTGCAGGCTTTGAATATATGGACAACTGGCGGGTCGAAGAGCACCAGGGGAGCACATGGGCTGCGGATCAGGGCGGCTGGTCCGAAGGTTTGACGGTGTTCTATATTCATTCCAACGTGATCAAGAGTACCAATCGCGGCTATTTGCCGAATACGAGCCTCACACTCGCGCCGGGAGAAAGCAAAACGTATGCATTCAAGTTTTTTAAAGCTGCGAATGAGCAGGGAGTAAAAGACAGACTGTACGAGGAAGGCTTGATCGATGTTACCGTCATCCCGGGCATGATCGTGCCGACGGACCAGACCGCCAAGTTCAGCCTGCGCACGAAAAAAACGATCACGTCGGTGACCGCGCAGTACCCATCCCAGACGACGCTCACCCCGATTGGCACCGCTGCAGGAGGCCATAACCTGTATTCACTGCGCTTTAGCCGCCTGGGTGCAAATAACATTACCGTCAACTACGGAAATGGCGAAAAAACCGTGCTGCAATTTTACGCCATCGAGCCGATCGGCAGCGCTTTGCAGCGCCATGCGACGTTTATGGTCGAGAAGCAGCAGTGGAATGTGCCCGGTGATTTGCGCGACAAAGTATTTGATGACTGGATGATGCAGACCCACTCGCGCCGAAATGTTTTTAACGGATATTGGGGCTGGGGGGACGATTGGGGTTATACACACGGTCAATTTTTGGCTGAGAAAAATGTGCAGAAGCCCGTTGCCTCGGAAATCAGGGCTGTGGACCAGTATCTGGAGACGGCAATTTGGACCAATCTCATGAACGGGCATCATTCAGACTACCTTATTCATGACTTTTTAATGCCAGAGCCCAATACAACGCCGACTTACCGGGGATACGCTTATCCGCATGTTTACAACACCTATTTCAGCATGTACAAGATTGCCAAGCTGTACCCGGGCATGGTTAATTATATCCAGCCCCGTACGACGTACCTGCTGCGTGCCTACAATATTTTCAAAGCCCTTTACGAAGGTCCGGTCGCGTACAACTGGAATACCGGGCTGATGGGCGAAATGACGACACCTGACATCATCAAGGCCCTAAGGGATGAGGGGTATACGGCACAGGCCAACGATCTTGCGAGCAAAATGAATACCAAATACAACAACTTCAAAAATACAACGTACCCGTACGGGTCTGAGTACAATTACGACAATACCGGCGAGGAATCCGTCTATACGCTGGCCAAGATGAACAATAATCAGCAGATGATGGAAAAGATCAACACCAAGGTCCGGGCGACGCGCGGGCATATGCCGTTATGGTATTTTTACTCCGTGCCGGTCACCATTACCGGGGAGCCGTGGTGGAACTTCCAGTACACCGTCGCCTTGCAAGGCTACGCGATGGACGATTGGGTGCGCAATTATTCCACGAAGCCGGAGATTGAGCAGCGTCTGACCTATGCCTCCAAGCTTGGCAATCTCAGTGCGATCAACTCCGGGCAGATCAGCTCCGATCCGGCCGATATCGGCGCGGTGGCCTGGACCTACCAGATGACGAAGGGCAATTATGGAGCGCTCGGTCTGGGAGGCGGACCGCTGTTCAACGGCTGGAGGGGAATGTCCGGCGAAGCCGATCTTGGCCTGTGGGGTGCGATCAAAATATTGAGCGCCGACGTGGCGATTGACCCGCTCTTCGGCTTGTACGGCTACGGCTGTGAAGTGACGGAGGATGGGGGCAATTATGTGGTAACACCGAAGGACGGCGTGTTCCAGAGACTGAATCTGATTACGGAAAAGCTGGGCATGTCATTGGAGCGCGACACTTACACCACAGCTACCGTGGCCAAGAACAAAAGCTATGTCCGCTTCTCGCTGGCCAGCGCTACGCCTGGCACCGCTCATACGACTAAAGTGACATTTACCGGATTGCAGCCTGGATCATATAACATCCTGATCAACGGCAATGCAGCCGGTAATCTGACTGCCGTGAGTGGACAACCGGCTGTTGCCGACCTGGGCATCGGGACGGCTGCCGCTTATACTGTCGAACTGCGGCGCGGCTCTTGAAAAACGTGATGGTTGTGCCCCGTAAGGTGTGAAGAAGAAAACATGAGTTAAGCAGCCTCGGTCCCAGATTTTATTGGACCGGGGCTGCTTGTTTCATGAATAATTGCCGAAAAGCCCTGGCTAAAGGCAACTCAGAACATACACTAAAGCATACCAAATAACCAAGGAGGTAATTATTAATGAGCCATGTTAAACATCATTTGCACCATCCTTTTACATCTACGGGTGCAATCCTGGTACTGTTCATTCTGCTTGTAATCATTACAAGAGCATGGTGGATCTGATTCAGTAACCGGTGGGAACATCGGAAAGTCCATGGGAAAAGCCGCCCTTCGATGGCTTGAAGGGCGGCTTTGATTTGTCTGTACATGGTTATTGGTCTGCTTTATCGTGGGAAGAATGCAGTTTAAAACGTGCGACCAGTTGTTGAAGCTGCTCGGCCATCCGGGTCAGATCCGCGGCGGAGCTGCCGATCTCCTCCATGGAAGCAAGCTGCTGCTGGGCCGCAGCGGACACTGTCTCCGAATTACCCGCTGTTTCCTGGGAAAGACGGCCGACCTCTTCCATGGCCTGAACGACAGTGACCGTATTCTGGGCGAGCTCGGCGGCCGCTGCGGCGATGGAATCGATTTGCTTCGCGGACTTGGCGACCGACTTGCGGATGCGGGAGAAGGAGCGTCCGGAAAGATCCACGGCTGTAATGCCTTCGCCGACGCGTTCCTTCGCCGCATCCATCCGGTCAGTGGCGGTTGTCACACCGGATTGGATATCGTGTATCAGCTCGGTAATCTGCTGGGCGGACTGTGCAGACAGCTCGGCCAATTTGCGGACCTCTGTCGCAACAACGCTGAAGCCGCGGCCATGCTCGCCTGCCCGGGCAGCTTCGATGGATGCATTCAGGGACAGCAGGTTTGTTTGCTTGGCAATTTCGGAGATGGTGCTTACGATACTGCCAATGTGTGACGAACGTGTATTCAAATCTTCAATAACGCTGTCCAGCTCCGATACGGTCGTCTGGATGCTGTCCATTTTCATGACAGCCTCCCCGATCGCTTCGCTTCCGGAGTCCGCAAGTGCAATGGAGGATGCGGCAATCTCGGACATCTGCTGCATGGAAGCTGAAATATGATCCACCTCGGCGGACATCACCTGCATGCGATCATCCCCTTCGCGAATCGTTGCCAGCTGTTTCTCTGTGCCAGTGGCAACCTCCTGCATGGCGAGCGTCACATGCTCAATGGCTGAGGTGGTCTGCTCAGCCCCTGCCGCAAGCTGCTGGGAGGAGGAGGACAGGCTGTCGGTCATCTCCTGCACCTGCAGAATCATGGAGCGCAGGTTATCAACCATCACCTGAAAGTGGCGGGACAATTCCCCGATTTCGTCATTTCGGGCGGTAGCCACCTGTACTGTCAAATCTCCCCCGCTGATCTGCTCCGTATTCTGCTGCAGCCGCTTCAAAGGCTTCAACAGTGAATGAATAAGCAGCGTGGCCAGCACGCCAATAACAATGATGGAAGCAATAATAACGATCAGGGTCGTATTGCGGATCGGCTTGACGGCATCCGTGATTTCGGAGCTCATCATGGTTCCCGCCACCTTCCAGCCGGTAAGCTCGTTGGTGGTGAAGGTCATCTGTTTCGTCTGCCCGCCATAGTTGTATGTAAATGTATCCTTGTCCGCGGCAAACATTTTGTCTATATAATCGGCGTTGATGACCTTGCCAAGTTCCTCGGTCGGATGTGTGACATACTGCTTATTCTGATCCATGATGAGGATATATCCGCTCTTTCCCACCTGAATACTTGTCATCTCCTGTAGCTTGGTTAGGTTAAGAGACATGCCGAGCACCCCTTGCCCGTCGGCAATGGTACGGGAGATAAAAACAACCGGAATATTGTCTGAATTCATGGAAACAGCAGAAATCACGGTCTGTCCTGGCTGCGCCGCAGCCTGCTGATACCATGGCCGCTCGCGCGGATCGCTTTTACTGTCAGAGGCATCCTCGCGGGCGCGTACAATGTCCTGATTTTCCGTTCCGATAAAGATGTTCTGCACCTCAGAATGGGTGGCCAGATAAAGCTCCAGCTTGCCGCGCAGGCCGGATGCATCCGGGTCAATGGCATCCTGAGCGCTGAACAGCTGTGCATAATGCTCGATATCGGCCGCCTTGCTTCCGATTTGCTGCGAGACCATTTTATTGGCAATGTCCACGTTTGCGCGCGCGTTATCCAGCAGCTGCTGCTCAAAATTTCGTGCCGAGGAATTGTAGGATAAAGCTCCTACAGCCACAGCCGGGATCAGCATAACGATGATAAAGGTGATCATCAGTTTCTTATGCAGTGTCATTCTCGTTATTGATTTCATACCTATGACCCCTTTTACCTGTTTGTAATAACACAACGTGTTAGTAATATCGGTTTTTGGGCCCCAAATTTGTATATTTTAAACCAACAATTTTGCTGCATTTTGTTAGATTGGACGTTGGTGTTATTTCAATGGGGTTAAGATTCTGTAAACTATGATGGTCTACCTTTTACAAAAGGATCAGGTATACTGGGTAGGAAGGAAAAAAATGTGATAGAATCGGGATCAGCTTTACACAAGATCTCATTTAGCCGATAGGAGGTCATGAGACTTGGGAGAAGGACGCATTTTGGGGATCGCTTATGCGGTCATTCCGGTGGCAGACATTCAGAGATCCGCGGCATGGTTTATCAAGCATTTTGGATTTAACCTCCGCCATGAGCGGCAGGGCTATGCCAGCCTCTTTCGGGGAAATCGGCCCATTCTTGACTTGATAGAAACGGACCATGGAACACGGGCGGTTTTTGAGGCACACGGCAGAAAACGGTGGGTCATTACTTTTTTTACGGATGATATTGTCTCTCTGCATGCTTACCTGCTGTCGGAAGGTGTAAAGGTGGGGAACATTGCGGATGAAGGGAAGTACGGCAAATTTTTTGTGCTGGAAGACCCTGACGGCAATTTGTTCGATGTGTGGGAGCATCATGATTGTGAATTGGTATTCTGAAAAAACGTTCAGAAACGAACAGCTTGGCGGCATGACGCTGGATGCAGCTATGCAAAGATTCGCCTGGCATGTAAGGCATCATACGGCGCAAATTCAAAGCCTGGCGGATCGTCAAGGCTGGTAAGCTTATCCATCATCTATTACACTGTCTAGCATAGCACAGAAAGGAGGTTGGGCTTATGGAATTTTTGACCCGCAGCGGGTTTGAGCGGGCCGCGACATTTATGAAACATAAGGCCAGAAGGCTGGAACGCGCCTTGTTTGAGTATGAATTCGAGTCCGGTTCTTTTCATGCGGTGCTTGAGGAGCTGAAGCGATATCAGAATGAAGACGGCGGGTTCGGACACGGTTTGGAAGCGGATCTCCGCTGCCCGGACTCTTCCGCGCTGGCAACAACACGGGGCCTTGAGATATTGCAGATAGGGGAACCCTCGGAGCTTCGTAGAGACATGATTCTAAGCGCGCTGGATTTTCTGGAAGATACGTATCTGCCGGAGCTCAAGGGCTGGGACATTATTCCGAGGGAAGCGGAGAACTATCCGAGAGCTGTTTGGTGGAATTATGGAGTGTTCAGGGACCATTGGGGTAATCCAAATGCGGATATTATCGCTTTTTTCATGGATTACCGGTCTTTTTTCAAATTTACGAGTCTGAATGAATTGATCGATCATGCTGTTGAGTATCTGCTGAATCAATGCGATTTGTCCGAAATGCACGAGCTGTTCTGTTATCTGCACTTGGCGGAAAGGTTGGACAGTGAGCGGGGAAAGAGGATTGCTGACAAGCTTGAGCTGTTCCTGGATCGATGTGTGGATATCCGTACCGGCGAGCGGACAGGATACACCGCAGCTCCGCTCCAGGTCGTTGACTCTCCTGCCTCTCACTACTATAAAAAGTATGCGGAAGTGATTCCCGCCGAGCTGGACCTGCTTGTTCATAGTCAGGCTGAAGACGGTTCGTGGGAGCCGAACTGGGATTGGCATCAATATGAGAAGGAATGGACGGATGCCAGGAGAGAGTGGCAGGGTGTACTCACACTGCAGGCTCTCAGAACACTGCGGAACTTTAACAGAATCGAATGATACGCTAAAAATCAGGACTGTATTATGGATGTTTTCAGGGCAGCAAGAACTACTGGGAGAGGGTAGACATGCAATTGCGAAGAGTGAAAATTTTGGGTACAGGCAAATATTTGCCCGGCCGGATCGTGACGGATGAAGAGTTGGACGAGCGTCTTGGCGTTCCCCCAGGATGGGTGCATAAAGCGACCGGTGTTGGCGTGCGCCATTTTGCAGCCGAGGGGGAGACAGCGTCGCAGATGGGGGCAAGAGCGGCGGAAGCGGCGCTGGCGGATGCCGGACTTTCTTTCGCGGACATCGACTGTTTGGTGTGCACAAGCGGCACCAAGGAGCAGCCGCTGCCCTCCACCGCGGTATTTATTCAAAAGGCGATGGGCCAGGGGGAGTCGGGTGTGCCGGCTTTTGATATTGACTCGACCTGCCTGAGCTTTTTGGTGGGGCTTGATGTCATGTCATATATGGTGGATGCCGGACGGTACAGAAATGTGCTGCTTGTGGCTACGGAGATTGCCTCGGCCGGCCTGAACTGGAAGGATAAAGAAAGCGCCGCCTTGTTTGGAGACGGGGCTGCGGCAGTTGTGATCGGGCCATCCGGTACGGACGAGAGTTCACAAATTGTACATACGTCCCTGCATACTTATGGCAAAGGAGCGCATTATTCCGAAATTCCCGGCGGCGGGACCAAATATCCTCCGGGTCAGCAGAACATTCCTGTGAAGGACCCGTTTCTGTTTCATATGGACGGTCAGGGTATATTTCGCATGGCGTCCAGGCTGCTGCCGGACTTTATTGCAGGGCTGCTCAAGCAATCCGGTACAGCCATGAAGGATTTCGGTGTCGTCATCCCCCACCAGGGCAGCGCGATGGCGATGCGTTTGCTGCGCAAGAAGCTGGGCATCTCCGAGAGCCAATTTATGAATATTACGCCCAATCACGGCAATACCATCGCCGCTTCCATCCCCATGGGGCTGCATGAAGCGATTCGTCAGCAGCGCATCCGGCGCGGAGAACGCATGCTGCTGATCGGCACCGCAGCCGGTCTGTCATTGGGGGGCATGGTCATTGACTATTAAAAATGGGGTAACGCAGGCACCGCTTAATATTCTGATTACCGGTGGCCGGGCTCCCGCAGCGCTCGAACTGGCCAGACTGCTGCATCATGCCGGACATCGGGTGTACGCGGCCGAGAGTGCGGCCAGCCATTTGTGCAGGGTATCATCAGCGGTGGAAGAAAGCTTCAGGCTGGCGCCTCCGCGCCAGCAGCCGCAGCGCTTCCTGGAGGAGCTGGAGACCCTGATCGTCCGCTTGCGGATTGATCTCCTCATACCGACGTGTGAGGAGATTTTCTATATTGCTCGGGGGCTGGAGAGACTGAGGGGGCATTGCAAAGTTCTGTCGCCGGGCCTCGGACAGCTGAGGCAGCTGCATCATAAGGGTGAGTTTATAGAGCTGGCCCGTCGGCTCGGCTTTAAGGTTCCGCATACGGAGCTGATCACGAGTGCAGAGGAATGGGAGGCGGTAAGAGAGCCGGGCAATTTTTCTTCCGGCAGCAAGGTGTTCAAGCCGGCGTATTCCCGCTTTGCCTCAAGGGTGATCATGCCGAACGAGTTCGGGCGGGATCAAGCGGACAGAAGGCCCGGGTCTGTGCCTGTTCATATTCCAGTTCCGCAGATTACGCCCGCAGCACCATGGGTGGCTCAGGAATTCATACAGGGGAAGGCCTTGTGTACATACAGTGTGGTCCATGACGGCAGAGTGGTGGCGCATGCCGCCTATGAAAGCCGCTATCGTACTGGCAAGATCGGAGCCAGCGTCTATTTCAAGCATGTTGATCACGCGCTTGCCCATGACTGGGTGACCCGGTTTACAGGCAGTCTGCGCTTTTCGGGACAGATCGGCTTTGATTTTATTGAGGCACGGGACGGCACGCTCTATCCGATCGAATGTAATCCGCGCGCTACCAGCGGCATTCATCTTTTTGCCGCAGGCGGCGGGCTGGAGCAGGCTCTTGCCGCTCCGGACAGGCTTGTACGTGCCAAGCGTACCGTAACCCCGCATGATGGCTCCGCTGCGATGATAACGCTGGCCATGCTGGGCTGTGGGCTGCGGGGAAACCGCAGCAGACAGGATTGGGCAGCGTGGCTGGATTCGCTGCGCAGAGCGCGGGATGTCATCTGGCGCAACGATGATCCGCGGCCCTTTCTGGAGCAGGTGCGGATCGTCTGCAGCGCCTGGCGGTTGAGCAGACAGCTGGGCATTACGATGACCGAAGCGCTGACTCAGGATATAGAATGGAACGGTGAGACATGACGACAAAAGCATTGGTTACGGGAGCGACCGGATTTTTGGGCCGCCATGCGGCTCTGCGGCTGGCTCAGATGGGATGGGATGTCAGCGGTATGGGCCGCAGCAGGGAGAGCGGCGCGCAGTTGAACCGAAACGGCATCCGTTTTGTACCGGCGGATATGCGGGACGCAGACAGGGTCATGCAGGCGTGCGAAGGTCAGGATTATGTATTCCACTGCGCTGCCTTGTCTTCTCCCTGGGGAGACTACGAAGAATTTTACGGCAGCAATGTCCTGGCAACACGCCATATTATAGAAGGCTGCCGGAGGCATGATGTAAGGCGGCTCATTCATATTTCAACGCCAAGCATTTATTTCAATTACAGGCCACGCTTCCTGATCCGCGAATCGGAGCCGCTTCCGGCGCGGCCGGCCAACGCTTATGCAGCGACAAAGCTGCTGGCGGAGCGTGAAGTGATGCAGACCTGCCGCGAAGGGCTGCCGGCCTTGATCCTGCGTCCGCGGGCCATATTCGGCCCGCTGGATCGGACGCTGTTCCCCCGGCTGCTGAAGGCGAACGGCAAGCTCGGCGTGCCTTTGCTCGGCGGCGGACAGGCACGGATTGATCTGACCTATGTGGACAATGTGGTGGACGCGATGCTGCTGGGCTGCAGTGCTGCGCCTGCCGCTCTGGGACAGGCTTACAATATCAGCAATGGTGAGCCGCTGCCGTTCCGGGAAGTGGTGGAGAAGCTGTTCGCGCTGCTGGACATTCCGCTGCGCACGCGCAGCATCCCGTACGGGGCCGCTTACGGAATCGCCGGCCTGCTGGAGCTGGCGTACCGTGTGCTGCCGCTGCGCGGAGAGCCGCTCCTGACCAGGTATACGGTCGGATCGGTGGCAATCCCGCATACGCTTGATATTACGCTGGCACGCGAGAAGCTGGGCTACACACCGAGCGTATCCGTATGGGACGGGCTGCAGCGCTTTGCGGACTGGTGGGTGGCACAAGCATGATGACATCCCTTCCTGTGAAACTGCTGCTGTCTGCCGCGGGATATTGTACGCATCCGGAATTCCTGACCCTGCGTGGAGGCTCGCTTCGTCCCGTAACTTTTCCGGCAGGCTTTACCTGCATGCTCCACCCGACGCATGGCCCCGTGCTGTTCGATACAGGGTACAGCGGGCGCTTCTTCACGGAAACAGCCCGCCTCCCGAATGCGCTGTACAGGCATATTACACCGGTCGTGTTCCGTGAGGAGGACAGCGCGGCGAGCCAGCTGCGGGAGGCGGGAATAACGCCGCAGGACGTCCGGTACATCGTGCTGTCCCATTTCCATGCCGATCATGTCGGCGGACTCCGGGATTTCCCGAATGCACGCTTTATATACCTGCAGAAGGCTTATGATGCAGTGAAGCAGCTCGGTCCCCTGCGCCGTGTGCGTGCAGGATTTCTGCCCGGTCTGCTGCCGGACGATTTTGCGGCCCGCTCCCTGCCGGTAGCGGCAGCGTCTGCCGTTCGGCCCTTTGAGCCAGGTTTTCCGTTTCATGAAGCCTATGACCTATTCGGGGACGGCAGCATGCTGGCAGTGGAGCTGTCAGGTCATGCCGCAGGCATGATCGGGTTGTTCGTATCCACCGAGCGTCAGGACTATCTGCTGTGCGCCGATGCCGTGTGGTCGAGCCGCGCCTTCATGGAGAATCGGCCGCCGCATCCAGCCGCCGGTCTCATTATGTCGGACCGCAGGGAGTACAAGCGCAGCTTTGAGCTGCTGCGGCAGCTGCATACGCATTATCCGGCAGTGCGCATCGTGCCAAGCCACTGCCGGGAAGCGCTCGCTGTGTGGGGAACGGGGGAATGGGAATGAAGCTGCATCTGATTTTGTACTATTATTTGCGTGCCCTGAACGCGCGCAAATGGACGGACCGCGCCAGGCTTGAGCGCTGGCAGGAAAAGAGGATCGTCCGTCATGTGGAATCGATCCGGAGAAACTCGCCATTTTACCGGGAACTATGGCAAGGCATTGCTGCTGCGGATTGGCGGAGCTTTCCTGTTATCGACAAGCAGATCATGATGGACCATTTCGACAGCCTGAACACGGTCGGAATCAGCCGGGAGCAGGCGATGGAAGCGGCTCTGCTGGCGGAACAGACCCGTGATTTCAAGCCGTTGGTGAGCGGGGTTACAGTCGGCCTGTCATCCGGCACCTCCGGCAATCGGGGGTTGTTCATCGTCAGCGCGCACGAACAGGCGGCGTGGAGCGGCACAGTGCTGGCCAAGCTGCTGCCGGGAGGTCTGCTGCAGGCGGAAAAGATCGCTTTTTTTCTCCGTGCCAACAGCAATCTGTATGAATCGGTAAAGCGCGGCCGTCTGCAGTTCCAATATTTCGACCTGCTGGAACCTGTTGAGCAGCATGTCCGGCGGCTGGAGGCCTATCGCCCGGGGATTCTGATCGCCCCAGCCTCCATGCTGCGCCTCCTTGCCGAAGAGCAGGCGGCAGGCCGACTGACGGCACAGCCGCGCAAAATCATCTCCGTGGCCGAGGTGCTGGATCCGCTGGACCGCCGCTATATTGAAGAGATTTTCAGGCTGCCGGTGCACCAGGCGTATCAGTGTACGGAAGGGTTTCTTGGCGCCACCTGCGAGCATGGCACACTGCATTTAAATGAAGATATCGTTCATATTGAAAAGGAGTACATCGACCGGGCGAGCCGCCGCTTTGTGCCGATTGTTACGGATTTTTCGAGAACATCGCAACCTGTTGTCCGTTACCGCCTGAACGATATTTTGACAGAGGCGGCTACTCCCTGCCCATGCGGCTCTGCCTTTACGACCATCGAGCGTATCGAAGGACGCTGTGACGATATATTATATCTTCCGCGCGCCGGTAATGGAGACCTGGTGGCCCTTTTTCCGGATTTCGTCACCCGTGCCGTGATCGCGGCCTCACCTGCAATAGAGCATTACCGTGTCGTGCAGACCGGAGCGGAAACTCTTGAAATCTCCTATAAAGGGCGGAACGGGGAACTGCAGGACACTGGGGATGTTCAGGAGCAAATTGCCGTGCAAATCATTCAGCTCTGCCATCACGTCGGCTGTGTTCCGCCGCAAATCAGCTTTGTGTCCTATAATTTCATACCTGGAGCTCTAAAGCTGCGGCGGGTGGAGAGGAGATGGAACCCGTGACTGCGAATGTTAAATGGTATGATGAGACGAATATCGGCAAGCTAATGTGGCCGGACACGGAATATGGCCGATATGCGAAGAAGTATATTTTGCCGTTAATGATAGGGCAGTCCGTATCAAGCTATATTCATAATGTCCGGACCCGGCTGCTCGTTGTAACGGTAGACGGCATTCCGCTGCCGGTTACTGTCAATGACATGGAGTATGACAATTCATACGTCTGTTCCCCATATACTCACTATGTCACGTATGCAGGAGAGGAGCTGGCCAATCTCCGCAGTCGGCCTGCCGAGGTTTTGCTAGGCGGAATGCTGAACATGATTGGCCAGCTTCTGCGCAGAGCGCGATTTAATCGTGTTATACAGGTGAATAACTGGATCCTGTCCACGAATTTGTATCCTGTTCTCACTCCGGGGCAGCTGGAAGCGGTCATTGACGAACTGCAGCAGCATTATCCGCGGCATGCCATTTTATGCCGCTCCCTGAACAGGGCTGCAAGCGGCCGTTTACTGGATGCCATGAAAGAGAAGGGCTGTAAGCTGGTACCCAGCCGCCAGATTTATTTGCTCCATGGAAGGCAGGAACAGGACATGGCATTCGCGGAAGCGGCTGCTCCACATCCGGTTAATGCCAAAGCGAGATGGCTTGTCAAAAGAGACCGGGGACTGATTCGGAAGCAAGGCTACAGCATTTCCGGCCCGTCCGACATGCAGCCTGACGATGCTCCCCGCATCAAGCAGCTTTACGATATGCTGTACATTCACAAGTATTCCGCCTGCAACCCGCAGTTTACGGAGCAGTTTATACAATTGGCTATAGAAACAGGCACGCTGGAGCTGTACGGGCTGCGCAAGAACGGACGGCTGGATGCTGTACTTGGCTTCTTTGCCAGAGAAGGGATCATGACTGCGCCTCTGTTCGGATATGATACAACTCTGCCCCAGAAAACGGGGCTGTACCGGATGCTGTCCGCCGTTCTGATCGGCATCGCGGAGGAAAGGGGGCTGCTGCTGCACGAAAGCTCGGGTGTTGGGCAGTTCAAGCGTAACCGCGGCGCAGTGGCGGAGCTGGAGGTTACGGCTGTGTTTGACAGGCATCTGCCGTTCCTGACCAGGGTCTGCTGGACGATTTTGGAAAAACTGCTGTGGAGCATCGGCGTGCCGATCATCCGGAAATTGAAGCTGTAGTAATCATTCATTCACCGGTTTATTTTTGCATGGAAGGAAGGAGACAGGCATGAAGGAAGATCTCCAAAGCACGCCTGCGCCGGTCGTCTTGATTACAGGTACATCAAGCGGCTTCGGCCTGCTGACGGCAGTCACGATGGCTCGTAAGGGATACCGGGTTGCAGCCGCCATGCGGGATACGGGCAAAAAAGGCGACTTGATGAGCATGGCGCGGCAGATGGGTGTCTCTGACAGGATTCATGTGCTGCCCCTGGATGTGACGGATTCCGAATCCATTGAACAAGCGGTAACTGAAATAATAACCTCATACGGCAGGATCGACGTCCTGGTCAATAATGCCGGCTTTGCGCTGGGCGGTTATGTAGAAGAGCTGCCGATGGAAGACTGGCGTCACCAGATGGAAACGAATTTTTTCGGGCTGGTGGCGGTGACACGGGAAGTGCTGCCTCATATGAGAGTTCGCGGTTCAGGGCTGGTCATTAACGTGGGCAGTGTCAGCGGATTGGCGGGTTTCCCCGGGTATGGCCCTTATGCCGCTTCCAAGTTCGCGGTGGAGGGATTCAGCGAGAGCCTGCGGCATGAAATGGCTCCATTTGGCGTTCGTATCGTGCTCGTGGAGCCGGGCGCTTTTCGCACTCCGATCTGGAATAAGGGACTGGAGCGCATCCGCACTGCCGACACTTCGCCGTATCACGACAGATTGCAAGCGGTGCTCCGTTATTCAAGGAAGGCGGCGGAGACTGCCCCCGACCCGCAGCAGGTTGCGGATCTGGTCGGGCGCATCGTATTTATGCGCTCACCCCGGCTGCGGTATGCAGTCGGCAGGGGATCGGGGCTGCTCATATGGGCCAAAACGCTTTTGCCGTGGAAATGGTTCGAGCGAATAATTGCCTGGGGATTGGGCTAGTCATACCGTCCCGTTTGGCAGAAATCCTCGTAAGCCTGTGTGTTGTTGGTTGTCGGAGAACTGGCGGGAGAGGGCGGGCATCCAAGCCATATCGTTTAAATAATAAGGAGGGAACGTATGCGACTGGAAACGGAAAGACTGCTGATTCGTGATTTTGTACCGGAGGACTGGGAAAGCGTGCATCAATATGCGTGCAACGAGTCGGTGTGCAGGTACACGATGTGGGGGCCGAACACCGAGCAGCAGACCAAGGACTATATAGCTCAGGTCATTGCAGCTCAGACACAGGCTCCCCGCCAAGCCTACGAATTCGCGGTGGTCCTGCGTGAAGAAGGGCGTCTTATCGGCGGATGCGGGATTGGATTAAATGCGCCAAACGGCGAGATCGGGTACTGCTTTCATCCGGGTTACTGGGGCTGCGGTTACGCCACCGAGGCAGCGAAGGCAATGCTTCTGTTATCAATTTCCTCTTTCGTTTTCAACTATTTTCAAGCAGTGTTTTCAAATGTATTGGCAAATCCGTAACCGGGTAGTATATTTAGGAAAGGAGACATCATAATTAGGAAAATATACATAGAATACTTCATACTCCATATTTTTTTAAGGAAAGCACAGGATAGATGGATCATTTGAGGCAAACCCATTGCTCAAGCGCCTAGGGTCTATTTGAGCTACTATAGATTCAGTTCATTATAATCGCAAAAAAGTTAATATAAAAGCGGTCCCTCTTTTTTTAAAGTACACCGATGGATGTTTTCTACTATAATTATAAAGAGGCTATCTTGAATTTTTGAACACCTCTTGTTTGGATCAAGCATCTTTTGCAGCAGGGGAGCAGGGTGAACATGAAGGTAATTCTTATCGACGATGAACTTCTTGCAATCGAGTTCCTGGAGCGACAACTGAAGAAGCTTCCGGATATAGAAATCGTAGGGAAATATTCTGACGTGGAATCTGGAAAGACAGAAATATTGCGTAAAGCTGTTGATGTTATTTTCCTCGATATCAGTATGCCTGAAATGAGCGGAATTGAATTGGCCGAGGACATTGTGAGAAACAAGCCGGACGTTTCGATTGTGTTTGTGACGGCATTTCATGATTTTGCGGTGCAGGCATTTGAATTGGAAGCGCTTGATTATGTCGTGAAGCCGGTAACCGTTCAGCGGCTGGCCAAAACGATTGAAAGAATTCAAAAACGCACTCATAACCGGCATGCAATCGGAGATGCTGCTGAGGAGCCTGCGCAGACGTCATCCATCCGTGTCCATTTATTCCGGCAGTTGATGATCGAGTCGCCCCTCGGCGAGCTTAAGCTGCTGCAGTGGCGCACCAACAAAGCACAGGAACTATTTCTATATTTGCTGCAGCACCGGGGGCAGCCGGTACGCAAGTCCATGCTTGTCGAGGTTCTGTGGCCTGACTACGAAATAGAAAGAGTGTATGCGCAGCTGTATAACACGGTTTATCATGTACGGCAGACCCTGCGTCCGTTCACGGATTACATAAAGCTCGAAACGGTAGCTGAGGGTTACATTTTGCAATTGCAGAACGTTCTGGTTGATGTCGATGAATGGAAAAAGATGCAAACTGCGCTGTCTGCCCCTTCAATGGGAGCTGTAAAGGACTATCTGAGGGTGATCGAAGCATACACGGGGGATTATCTTGGGGAATATGATTATTGGTGGCTCGAGAGTGAGCGGGAGCGGCTGAAAGCGTTGTGGCTGCACACCTCTTTCGCCCTGGGAGGATGGTATGAAGAGCAGAAGCTGATGAATGAAGCAGAAAAATGTTACTTAAAGATTTGCGACATATTTCCTCAAGAAGAAAAAGCTCATTTCGCATTAATGCAAATCTTTGCCGGCCAGCAAATGAACAATAAAGTGCTGCTTCAGTACGGCAGGCTGGAGAGCGTGATGCAGGAGGAACTGGGGATAGAACCTAGTATTCATATTATCGAGTGGTACGAGGCATGGAAAAAGAAAATGAAAATATATATATGACCAGCACCTTTAAATCTGGGTCGTCCAGATTGGGAGCTGGTTTTTTTTGTCTTGTTTTTGCAGCTTCGGGTCTCACAATTCTGTAAAGAATATGTAGAGATTTTGCCCGTACAATGTTCATTGTTCCATTTTGCCAATGTGATACGAGAAGAGGGTGACAAGTTTCAAAAGATGAACAGGAAAATTCTAGCCATGATCATGGCCTGGATGCTCATCCTTCAAGCAATATCCGGGGTCGGGGTTATGGCGAACGATGCTTATGCGGCAACTACGCCAGGTACAGGTCAAGGATCCGGAACGGAAGCGGACGGAGATCATGGAGGCGGGCTTCCAGCTTCGGATGCTGACGGGGGACTGGAGCCATCCGGACATAACGGCGTGGATACGACTGGAAAACGAGAATATTCAGGTAATAACGTGCTATCGCAAACAGAAAAAGGGAGTGCGCTGCCAGTGCAGCTTACCGGTCTGGCTATTCTGCTCCTGGGCATATGGTTGAAATTCCGCAAAAAACAATCGATAGAGTAGCTGGATTATACCTGGCACCTCCTGAAGGCTGTATATAAATCGGGAGGTGCATTTTTTTTGCTGTTACAAATTCACCTGTCAGTTGTTATAATCGGTTCTATGATCAACTGGTTTGACAGTTTATAGTCAAAGGATTGGATGTTTTTGCAGAAATTTATGGATACGTTATCTCCTAAAAAAATGATATGGATCCTGCTGTTGTTTGTTGTTATTTTGGCCGGGATAAGGCTGCTTTGGCTCAGCTTCAACATAGAACCGCCAACTCCTTCAGCAAAGCAGGGAGTTCTGGATCTGCGGGAATTATCTTTTGACGACAAGCGTGTTGTAACGCTAAACGGGGAATGGGAGTTTTATCCTGGAGAATTTCTGACGCCTCAATCCGCTGGGAGAGGACAGGAACAGGAGAATAAGCGGTGGATACAGGTTCCCGGCGCCTGGAAGCAAACGGACGGTATGGGAACCAATCTGGGAATAGGAACATATCGGCTGCGGGTCTTTATAGATGACCCCAGTATTACTTATGGCATTCGGGTATCGAGCATCCAGACGGCCTCAAGATTATATATTAATGGCGAGTTAGTAAAGGAGATGGGCCAACCGGCTGAGGCCCGCTCGCTGAATCATGCGAGAAATATTCCGTTCTCGGACTTTTTTCAACCAGATTCAAAAGAAATTGAGCTAGTTGTTCAGGTCTCCAATTTCGATTATCCCTATGCGGGAGGCATTATGAAGCCGATCAAACTGGGAACAGCGGCAGCTGTTTCGTCACAAACGCTTGTAGCGCAGGCTATGCAGTTGGTGGTGGCCATTGTCATTCTGATGTTTGTTTTTTTTAGCGCCATTCTGTTTATTATGGGTTATCGGAAAAAAACGGTACTTTTTTTTGTGGGGCTGCTTGTTTGCGCACTCACAGGATTGATGATGGACGACGATCGGCTGCTTGTGGAATGGTTTCCCATGGATTTAAGATGGGAAGTTAAAATCAGGCTTATAGCCTATATCGGGATAGGCTTATGCCTGATTTGGTTTGGACAGGCCATGTTCGCCCCGGGAGCTCTTAAAAGGTTTATGCGTTCGTTCAATATCTTCGGCGCAGCGGCTATTTTAGCTGCAGTCGCCCTTCCCATTGATTTTATCGTTTATCAGCGAAAGTTTCTTTTGGTATTGGTTTTGCTTAATATCACCATGGTTCCATATTTTGTGTTCAGAGCAATTCGTAGAGGGGAGAAGGATGCTTTCATTTTGCTACTGTCGGCAGCCGCGGTCTCGACCAATCAGCTGATCGGCGGAATTATGAAAACTTATTTATGGCAGGAGACACCCTTCTATCCTTTTGACCTGATCATTGCCTTTCTCGGTTTTGCCGCTTTTTGGTTCAACCGATTTTACCAGAATACACTGCGGGTGCAAAAGCTGGCCGATGATCTACAGCAGGCTGACAAGCTGAAGGACGACTTTTTGGCCAATACGTCCCATGAGCTCCGCAATCCTCTGCACGGGATTATTAACATGGCACAGTCGGTTCTTGATCAGGCCAGGGGCAAGCTTGAGCCCAAAAGCGAATGGCAGCTGGAGCTGATGATCAATGTCAGCCGAAGAATGTCGCTGCTTCTGAACGATTTGCTGGATGTGACCTTGCTGAAGGAACAAAACATTCGTTTGAATAAGGACCGGGTGAGCCTGCATGGAGCAGCAACCGGTGTGACGGATATGCTGCGCTATTTGTCGGAAAGGAAGCGGCTTGAACTGGTCATTGATATACCTGCGAATTTTCCGCTGGTGATTGCGGATGAAAACCGGCTTGTGCAGATTCTGTTTAATCTGGTCCATAATGCAATCAAGTATACGGAGGAAGGCACCATTACCATCCTCGCAGAGCTGAGGAATGACAAAGCGGTGATCAGAATCAAGGATACCGGGATCGGCATGGATAAAGAGATGCAGCAGCGAATATTGCTGCCTTATGAACGCGGCGATTCAGGCATGACGGCGATTGGCGGCGGGCTCGGTCTCGGACTCAGCATTACAAAACAGCTGGTTGAGCTTCATGGCGGGAAAGTGGAGATAAAATCCTCCCCGGGACGAGGCTCGGAGTTCTCATTTACCCTGGATGTAGAAGCCGGCCTTGCGAACTTTGAAGCAGCGCCAGCTGCCGAGTTCAAAGAAGATCAGCAGGCCCGCATGCTCCGGGAAGATGCAAGGCACGGTAAGCTGCTGCGTCCACTGCCGCAGGCTCCGGATCCTCTCCCGGCAGGCACGGGGGCTCCTTCAAATAAGCGCAGACCCAGAATATTGGTTGTGGATGATGACCCGGTTAATTTGGGGATCCTGGACGATATGCTCACATTGGAGCGTTATGAAGTTACGTCCGTATTAAGTGGGAAGGAGGCGCTGGTTAAGCTTCATCAAGGGGAATGGGACCTGGTCGTCTCGGATGTTATGATGCCGCATATGTCCGGTTATGAATTGACGAAGAGAATCAGAAGCCAGTTTTCGATTTCCGAGCTTCCGATTATTCTCCTGACGGCCAGGAACCGGCCGGAGGACGTGCAAGCCGCCTTTGGAGCGGGTGCAAATGATTATGTAACCAAGCCGGTGGAAGCCCTGGAGATCAGGCTGCGTATCCGTACATGGGTTGATCTGAAGCAATCCGTAGGTGACCGTTTGCGTATGGAAGCCGCTTGGCTGCAGGCGCAAATTCAACCTCATTTTTTACATAATGCGCTGAATACAATCGCTTCACTCAGTGAGGTGGACACGGAGCGAATGGTTGCTCTGCTCAATGAATTTGGCAATTACCTGCGCCGCAGCTTCGACCCGATCAATATGAACCAGCTGCTTCCGCTGGACTATGAACTGGAGCTGCTGCGTTCGTATCTGTACATTGAAAAAGAACGCTTTGGCAGCAGAATCAATATACAGTGGGAGGTTGCCAAGAAGTCGCACGGTACTGTGCGGGTTCCTCCGTTATCGGTACAGACGCTGGTTGAGAACGCGCTGAAGCATGGGATTCTGCCCAGGAGTGGTGGGGGGACGGTTACCATTGCCGTAGCTGATGGGCCGAGCTGGACCGAAATCACGGTTAAGGACGATGGTATCGGCATGGATGAGAAACGGCTGCAGGAAATTTTTCAAGACGGTATGGATTCAACCGAAGGAGTCGGTCTGAAGAACACGGATAGACGTCTAAGGCAGTTATACGGCAAAGGATTGCAAATCAGCAGCCAGCCGGGAATGGGGACGATTGTTTCCTTTATAGTCCCCAAAACACAGGAAGAGCGATAAAGCCAGAGCCGCGTTAAGGTTAGGAGGGATAAGATGAAAATTGTTGTTGCGCATGATTCGGACTATCGGTATATACAAGAGCATGACCGCCATATTTCAGAGAGCCTGATACAGGCGAAAATAAGAGCAAAAGAAATATATATTCTACGTGATGAGAACGAAAGTAATATCGGCTGGATGAGGTTCGGATATTTCTGGGACAACACCCCGTTCATGAACATGCTCTGGATCGATGAACAGCACCGGGGCAGGGGAGCAGGCGGGCAGGTTGTCCGCTTTTGGGAAAATGAAATGAAAAGCAACGAATACAAGCTGGTGATGACGTCTACTCAGGCCAATGAAGAGGCACAGCATTTTTATCGAAAGCTGGGGTACCGGGATGCAGGATGCTTACTGTTCGAAAATCAGCCGATGGAGATCATTTTGATCAAGCAATTGTCTTGAACATTGCAAGTGGGGAGAGGTAAATGTGGACAGCAAAAGCCTGATGGAGCTGCAAGCTTCAACTTTATATGTGCTTAATGAGCAAAAGAGAATCGTAAGGATCAACGAACAGAATGCACCGGCGGCTCCGGCTGTCTTTCTGGGCCATGCAAATGATGCAATCCTGCCCTATTACAATGAGAAATTGCCTGCTTCCGTCGTGGCCGAGATCAGCCGATATGCGGCTCTTCCACTCAATATTGCCGCCGTCCTGAACGCTGTCTCCGCATACAAACCCGTTAAAGGCATCTGGCTCGGTCCTGCTTTTGCCTGTGTGCAGCCCGCAACAGATACAGTATCCTCAGCGGTCGTTATCGATTCAGATAACAGGTGTTTACTGGAGCCTTATTTTGAGCAGCTTATATCTGAGCTTGAGGACCGTCTGCCTGCTGCCGCTTATATTGTAGAAGGCAAGGCCGTGTCTGTATGCTGCTGTGCCAGAAAATCGGGGCAGGCTGCCGAGGCGAGCCTGGAGACTGCGCCTCTTTACAGAGGGAGGGGATATGCGCAGGAAGCTGTAATTGCATGGTGTCAGGAAGTGCGGCGGCAGGGGCTGCTTCCCTTGTACAGCACTTCATGGGACAATCTAAGCTCGCAGAGGGTTGCGCATAAATCCGGATTTACGCAGTTCGGCAGTGATTTTAGCGTTTATGTTGATTAGCTGCCTTCCTTAGAGGGCTTCCCAAGAGAAGCCGGACTCATCCATGCGGGAGCCTGACCGCCATATTCGCGCTGCAGCCGCTCGACCTCATCGATCAACTCGGGTCCGATGGCAGCCCTGAACTGTTCATACAAGGGCATCCAGGCAGTCCTCCATTCCTGCAATGTCTTGTCATCGGGATATACGATCTCCATGCCGGAGGAATTCTTAATGCTGCTCCACTGCCTGCGGTTAATCTCCGTCGCATTACGGTTGGCCCACGTCTCCGTCTCCTCCATGGCGCTCTGAATTTGCCGCTGCAGGTCCGGCGGAAGCTCTTCCCAAAACTGCCTGTTCATCAATACGCCATACCCTAAATAGCTGTGGTTTGTAACCGTTAAATGCTGCTGCACCTCGTAAAGCCGCTTGGAATAGATGTTGGAAATCGTGTTCTCCTCGGCATCCACAGTGCCGTTTTCCACATTGCTGTAGATTTGATTGAAGGGCAGCGGATAGGTTGCGGCACCCAGTGAACGGTATTGCTCCTGAATGACAAGGCTCGGCTGAATGCGCACCTTCCGATTGCGCACATCCTGAGGATGCACGATGGCCTTATCGCTGGAGGTGATTTGACGAAATCCGTTGCCCCAGAATGCCATGGCGATCATACCGTGGTGTTCTGCGGACTTTTTCAGCTCCTCTCCAATTTTTCCCCGAAAAGCAGCCATCACCGCTTCCTCGTTCGGATAAGCAAACGGCAGGTCCATAGCCATCCATTCCGGAATGACTTCGGCAATGTTCGAGAAGCTGGGGGCGATCATCTGCACACTGCCGTTTTTCAGTGCTTCCATTTCATCGCTTTCGTTATAGAGGGACGCATTGGGGAACAGCTCGACACGCACCCGTTCTCCGGTTTTCTGCTCTACGAGATGCTTGAACTTTGCCGCTGCTTGTCCCTTCGGCGTATTCTCTGCAACGGAATAGTTGAATTTAATGACAATATCCTCATGCAGCCCGATCTGTTCATCGTCATAAACGAGCGGATCAGCGGGCAAATAGGAATAAAAGCCAATGACGGCGGCTGTCAGCAGTCCAAACATGACAAAAAGGCCGATGCCCCAAAATGATTTCATGATCTTTACTCCCCCGGTTGCTCAACAGAATGCTTTTAGTTTATCATACGCTGAGGGTTTTAGTGCAAGCGGTATCAATTACTTTCAGCTTTGAGACACTGGGGGGACAATGTGCGCAAGGGACTCCGGATTAAAGGAAAAATCACGATCCTGTCGTTTTGTATCGTGCTGTTTGCCCTCAGCATCGGCGGCATTATTCTGACAGGCCATATTGCTTTGCTCAAGGAGGATGAGCTGGGGCAGCGTCTGCTCGTGACAGCCCGGACGGTGGCGGAAATGCCTGCCGTCGTGGAGGATCTTACGGACAAAGACAAGCGTCCCGCTCTCCAGAATATTGCCGAACGAATCCGCATTGTCAATAACACGGATTATATAGTCATTATGGATATGAATGGCATTCGTTGGACCCATCCGGCAAACCGGCTGATCGGCACCAAATCCGGCGGAGCCGATGAGCGGGCTGCATTTGCGGAGCATACGTATTTGTCGAAGGCCAAAGGGGAGGAAGGCACAGCGCTGCGCGCGTTTGCGCCCGTGATGAACGAGGAGCGCGAGCAGGTGGGGGTCGTCCTTGCCGGCAAGCTGCTGCCGACGCTGGGCGCTTTAATTCAAAGCATGCGTGGAGAAATTTATGTGATATCACTGCTGACGCTGCTGTTCGGCATTTGGGGCTCCTGGCTGCTCGCCAGTCATATCAAAAAACGGATGTTCGAGCTGGAGCCGGAAGAGATTGCAAGGCTGCTTGTAGAACGGACAGCCACCTTTCAGGCGATGCACGAAGGGATTGTGGCCATCGACAGCGAGGAGAAGATCACCATATTTAATGACAAGGCCAAGGAAATGCTGCGTGTGCAGGGGGATGTGATCGGACGCCCGGTACGGGAGGTGCTGCCGGATTCCAGGCTTCCGGCCACACTGCGGGCCAACCGGCCCTTGTATAATCACACCGATTTCATCGGTCCTGCCCAGATTGTAAGCACCCGTGTTCCGATTACCGTAAAAGACAGGGTGGTTGGCGCAGTGTCCATTTTTCAGGACCGCACGGAAGTGACACGCATGGCGGAGGAACTGACCGGTGTCAAAGCGTTTGTGGAAGCGCTGCGGGTACAGAGCCATGAATATGTGAACAAGCTGCATACCGTGGGTGGGCTCCTTCAGCTTGGGGATGAGAAGCGTGCGCTTGCCTATTTGTACGAGGTGGTCGAGCAGCAGGAGGGGCTGCTGCGTTTCGTGAACCAGCGCATCCGAGTCGACAGCATCGCCGGTCTTCTGCTCGGAAAGATCAGCCGCGGCAAGGAGCTTGGAATTGAAGTGAGACTCGACAGTCGCAGCTGGCTTGAAGAGCTGCCGTCTGCCCTTGACCATCATGACATGGTGGTTGTGCTGGGCAATCTGGTGGAAAATGCGTTTGATGCTCTGCAGGACAAGCAGGGGATCAGAGAGATATTTCTGAGCATTGAGCAAAATGCGGAGGTCTGCTCCGTCCTGATTGAGGATAACGGCCACGGCATGAGCCAGGAGACCCTGGCAAGATTGTTCGAAATGGGGTATACAACGAAAAAGAGCGAGCATCGGGGAATCGGTATGCACCTGGTATACAGCATTGTGGATGGAGCTGGCGGCACGATAGCCATTGATTCGGAGGAAGGCGAAGGTACGAGCATTATGATTACACTGCCGATGCAGCGGGAGGAGGCGAATAATGGGGAGAAACGAGCCGACGAGAATCGTCCTGATTGAAGATGATTCGATGGTTCTCGAAATTCACAGGCAATTTATTGAGAAAGCGGGACCCTATAAAGTCATCGGCACAGCCGCAAACGGGCATGACGGTATGGAGATGCTGCGCAGGCTGAAGCCTGAGCTGGCGATTCTCGATATGTACATGCCTGTACAGGATGGATTAACGACACTTGGTCAACTGCGTCAGGAGCAGCTGAATATTGATGTCATTGCAATTACGGCGGCCAATGATCCGGAGACGATTCGCCGGGTGCTGCAGCTCGGGGCTGTGGATTATATTATGAAGCCCTTTCAATTCGAGCGGGTCAAGCAGGCTTTGGCGCAATACACGGCCAAGAGAGGCAGGCTTGCAGACGGCGGTTCCTTGTCGCAGACGGAGCTGGACCGCTTGCTGCATGGCCGGGAGCATTCAGGCGCTGCCGGGAATCAGGAGGAACAGGAGCTGCCAAAGGGGCTGCAGGCCATGACGCTGCGTCAGATCATCGCTTTTATGGGGGAGCAGGATGGCTCCCGTTCTGCGGAGGAAGTCGCGGAGGGGACGGGCCTGGCGAGGGTAACGGCTCGCCGTTATCTGGAGTATTTGCAGAAAAAAGGCGTTCTTTTGCTGGATGTCCAATATGGTGGAGTGGGCAGACCCGTTAACCGCTATAAACTGAATGACAATACACGGTGAATAAACATCGCAGATATGCATATAAATTTCATACTACGCGAAAAAAATCGCGGACAGGAGAGGAAGCGGATCGCCAACATCCGCCATGGGGAGCGATGCCATGCGGAGATGAAGTCATAAGGTTAACGGGCGTGGGAAAATTGCAGAAAATGCTGGTACCCAGAAAAGGAGTTGATCATGATGTGTGCATTATCCACATTATCCATACGAATTTGCTCCGATGAAGATTTGGACCTTCTTGCGGTTCTGAACAAACAGCTTATCGAGGATGAACAGAATGACAACAGCATGACTGCTAAACAGCTAAAAGAAAGATTGCGGACCTTCATTCATGGAGGCTATAAAGCCTATCTGTTTGAAGAGTGTGGTGAAACCATCGGTTATGCACTGGTAGATCATGGCCGGCAGCCTCTGTATTTAAGACAATTTTTCATATCGAGAAATTGCAGAAGAAAGGGTTATGGAAAATTGTCGTTTGAGAGACTGCAGCATTTTCTCGGTGTCCAAAATTTAGATGTTGAAGTGATGTATTGGAATTCTCCCGGATACGAATTTTGGAAGTCGCTTGGCTTCCGTGAGAGAAGTATTTATATGAGACTGTAGAAAGCAAACCTTTAGGTGCTAACACAAGTATCAGTTTGATTTAAAAAAGCGAGTATCGGTGGTCCGTCTTTCCACCGATACTCGCTTTTTCTCTTATGCATGCATTGTATCGATCAACGATTTCAAGACCTAAATGAACAAAAAGAACAAAACGGCCAAATTATTCCCACGCCTTCATGTAAGCGGTATCATTCAGTCTATGACATAGATCACAAAAGGGGATGTGCATTTCATGAGTATTCCGGCAGGTGCCAATACCAGCATTATTCTCCGGCTTGAGCTGGAGCGCAGCACGGCCTCTTTTGGGGGCATCGCCACCGCCATCAGCGAAGCGGGCGGAGATATCATCGCTATCGATGTTGTGCGTACCGATAAATTGACCACGACGCGTGACCTGACCATTAATGTAACCGATTCCAAGCAGACGGACCTCATCGTTGAGCTGCTTGGCCGGCAGGCGGGTGTGACCGTTGTCCACGTTTCCGACCAGACGATGCTGATGCATCTGGGCGGCAAGATCGAAATGAATCCCAAATATCCGATCAAAAACCGCAATGACCTTTCCCGGGTCTATACACCAGGCGTAGCACAGGTGTGCACCGCAATTGCGGAAAAGCCTTCGCTGGCCCATCAGCTGACCATCAAGCGCAATACGGTTGCGGTTGTATCCGATGGCTCCGCCGTGCTGGGACTCGGCAATATCGGGCCTGAAGCGGCCATGCCCGTGATGGAAGGGAAGGCCATGCTTTTCAAGCAGATGGCCAATGTGGACGCTTTTCCCATCTGCCTCGATACACAGGACACCGAAGAAATCATCCGCATTGTGAAGGCGCTCTCGCCTACATTTGGCGGCATCAACCTGGAGGATATTTCGGCCCCGCGCTGCTTTGAAATCGAGGAAAGGCTGGTCGAGGAGCTGGACATTCCCGTTTTTCATGATGATCAGCATGGGACTGCCGTCGTGCTGCTCGCCGGGCTGTTGAATGCTTTGAAGCTGACAGGCAAAGAACTCTCTGCATGCAAAATCGTAGTATGCGGCCTGGGCGCTGCCGGAACCGCCTGTGCCAAAATGCTCGCGGCCGCCGGAGCGGCCAATATCATCGGAGTAGACCGGGAAGGGGCTATCCAGCGCGGCGGCCGTTATGCCAATCGGGGTTGGCAATGGTTTGCGGACCATACCAACCCGCACGGGGAATCCGGCAGATTGTCCGATGTCATTACAGGTGCTGATGTGTTCATCGGGGTATCCGGCCCGGGTGTGCTGCAGGTGGATGACCTGAAGCGCATGGCCACAGATCCCATTGTGTTTGCGATGGCCAATCCGACGCCGGAAATTTTGCCTGAAGAAGCCGAGCCATATGTCCGGGTGATGGCGACAGGCAGATCGGATTATCCGAATCAGATCAACAATGTGCTGTGCTTTCCGGGGATGTTCCGCGGGTTGCTGGACTGCAGGGCGGCACGGGTAACCGACGAAATGAAGGTCGCAGCCGCCAAGGCGATTGCTTCCGTAGTCAAAGACGAAGAGCTGAACGAAACCTATATCATCCCGAGCGTATTCAATCAGGCGGTCGCAGAGCGTGTGAGCGAAGCGGTCATTGCGGCGGCACATGAAGCAGGCGTGGCCCGCAGAAACCGCGACAAAGCGCCGGTGCTCAGCTGACACAGCCATTCAGGAGGTTGAACGAATGAAAAAGAAGCTATGGAAAAACCTGTCCGTACAGGTGCTGACAGCAATTGTCCTGGGGATCATCTTCGGCATTCTGTTCCCGCAATTTGCCGACCAGATGAAGATCATCAGTGATATATTCATCAAAATGATCAAAATGGTCATCGCCCCGATTGTGTTCATGACGATCGTCATCGGCTTCGCCAACATGGGCGATATGAAAAAGATCGGCCGGATCGGCGGCAAAGCGCTGCTGTACTTTGAAATTGTGACAACGCTGGCCATGGCGATCGGTGTGGCCGTCATGTATCTGGTCCGTCCCGGTCATGGCATGAGCACTCAGGGCGTTTCAGCGGATGCTGTGGCGAAATATCAGGAGCAGGCCGCGGAATCAAGCCACGGATTTCTTGATTTTATCGTTGGCATCGTCCCGGACAATGCGATAGGTGCCTTTACCGGAGGCGATATGCTGCCCGTGCTGTTCTTCTCCGTCCTGTTTGGCCTGGCTATGGCAGGCTTGGGTGAGAAAGCAAAGCCGGTTACCCATTTTCTTGAAAGCGCTAACGAAATCTTCTTCCGCATTGTGGCCATGATCATGAAGGTATCTCCTGTCGCGGCATTCGGCGCAATGGCCTATACGATTGGCAAATTCGGCGTAGGCTCCCTGTTCTCAATCGGCAAAATGATGGGTTCGGTCTACATCACGATGTTTTTGTTTATCGTTGTTGTCCTTGGTCTGATTGCACGTATGAACGGGTTCAGCCTGTTCAAGCTGCTGCGTTTTATCCGGGAAGAGCTGCTGCTTGTACTGGGCACGTCGTCTTCCGAATCAGCTCTGCCACGTATCATGAACAAGCTGGAGAAATTCGGCTGCTCCAAGCCGGTGGTAGGTTTGGTTGTGCCGACAGGTTATTCCTTTAATCTGGACGGAACCTCCATTTATTTGTCCATGGCGGCGATGTTCATTGCCCAGGCTTATGGTGTGGAGCTGACCATTACTCAGGTGCTCGTGCTGCTCGGTGTCCTGATGCTGACCTCCAAGGGGGCGGCGGGCGTTACCGGCTCCGGGTTTGTTACGCTGGCTGCGACGCTTGCGGCCATACCGAACAACGTCATTCCGGTCGAAGGCATGGCGCTGCTGCTGGGCGTGGACCGCTTTATGTCCGAAGCGCGCGCGATTACGAATATCGTGGGCAACAGCGTGGCAACGGTCGTCATCGCGAAGAGTGAGAAGGAATTTACACCACCGGAGGAGCAGGGACTGGAGATCGGGTCCGTCCGTTCCCTGCAGGGGGAGAGCACTGACCCGGCCGTATAAGTTGAAGTAACTGTATCCCCCAATAAAGACAGGGAGCCCTATCGGCTGTTCCCTGTCTTTATTTTTTTACACCTGCCGAATGATAAGGCAAGTTCAATGCAGGCACATCAAGAAAATATTGAATAGCCAGTGCACATGCCCCCAGAATGGTGGATTTCTCCCCAATAGAGGAAATGAGCAGGTTTTTATAATGACCCGTTTTTGAAGTCAGCTTTTGTTTAATTTTATGGATGGAATCCGGATAAATGCGCAAAAGCTCGCTATCAATAATAATCGTCTCGGGGTTAAAAATATTAATGATGTTGTTAATGCCGATGGAAAGATAATAAATAAATTGTTCCAACGTTTCCAGAACCTTCGGGTCCTCATTGATAACCCAGTCGCGAGCCTGCTCGTACGTAACCTGAGGCAGCTGCTTATGCTGTGCCAAAGCGGCCAGGACAGATGCATCAGAGGCGTACTTTTCCCAGCAGCCTTTATTTCCGCATTCACAGGGCCTGCCATCCGGCATAACGATCATATGGCCGATTTCACCGGCAAATCCATCATGACCGCGATAAAATTTATTGTTGATAATCATCCCCAGACCGATGCCTGAATAGAGCGTCAGGGATAACAGACTGTCCGTTTCGTGATGACAAAACACATTTTCGGCAAAAGAACTAAGGTTTGCATTGTTTTCAAGATGCACATCAATACCAACAGCCTTTTCCAAATCGTTTTTCAACGTTACGCTGCTCCAGCCCAAACGGGGGATATAATGAATTTCTTCATTTGAAGAGACCAGACCGTGAACTGCTACAACTATACCTACAATGCCATACCTGCTATCAGAATAATCTTTAATGTATTTGGAGACATGCTGGATTAGAAGCGGCAGAATTTCATGATATTCGGTAGTGTCAACATGGATCGTAGTATAAGAAAGCGAATTACCCAACAAATCGGTAACTAGAAATGAAATATGCCCTGCATCGAGATCAATCGCCAGTGCATAACCTGTCTTAGCATTAATAGAGAGCATAATGGGTCTGCGCCCGACGGAGTTATGCTCCAGCTGCTGCTCTACGACAAGTTCTTCGTCTAACAGATCGGCAACCTGTACGGAAATAGTGGCACGTGTCAAAGCTGTCAGTTTTGATAGATCCGCCCTTGAGATCATTCCTTCCTTAGCAATTTCTTTAATTATGAGTGATCGGTTAATTTTTTTTATATAGGAAGCATCGCCTGTAATCATCTAATTCCTCCAGTTTGTAAACGTTATAACATATTCCATTTCCCAGTATAACACTTAAACTATTTAAAAACTTGCCTTATGAAATAAACGATTGACACGACAAAAATAACTTGCTAATGTTATCTTAATCATTAATTTGTTTATTGAACTAATTAATTATGTAAGGGATTACAGCAAGTAAAAATTCAGAGAAGGAGGGGTGAAATTTGAAGTCATTTATGGAGCCTGATTTTCTTTTGAATACAGCAACCGCTTTTGAACTGTTTGAAAATAAAGTGAGGCAGCTGCCGATTTTCGATTTTCATTGTCATCTGGACCCTAAAGAAATTTGGGAAAACAAACCATACTCAAATCTCACTCAGTTATGGCTGGGAGGAGATCATTATAAGTGGCGGGCTATGAGAATAAATGGAATCGGAGAAAAGTTTATTACCGGAGAGGCTGAGGACTGGGAGAAATTCCAGGCCTGGGCGGAGACCGTCCCCCATTTGGTTGGCAACCCGCTGTATCACTGGACGCATCTGGAGCTGAGAAGGTTTTTCGGGATTGAGAAGGTGTTAGGCCCAGCTACCGCTCGCGAAATTTGGGAGAAATGTAACGACAAGCTGCAGCAGGCGGGATTTACACCAAGGGCTTTCATTGAACAAGCGAATGTAAAGTTCATTGGCACAACGGATGATCCGCTGACCCAGCTTGAATATCACAAACTTTTGAACGAAGATGCATCTTTCGAGCCCGTTATTGCTCCCACCTTCCGCCCGGATAAAGCGCTTAATATTGATGATCCGGCATTCGTGTCATGGATAGATCGTTTGCATTTCGTCACCGGGTATCCAATTGAAAATGTAAGAGATCTGGTAGCCGCCTTGAAACAGCGGATTGATTATTTCCATGAGCATGGGGCGCGGGCATCGGACCATGATATCCAGAAGCTTCATTTTATAGACATGCCATTGGAGGCAGCTGAGCGAGTTTTCGCCAAAAGGCTGAGTGGTCATCAACCGCTCAATGAGGAGGAGATATCGATTTACCGTTCCTGCCTTCTCAGAGAGTTGGGTAAATTGTACGCCGAGAAAAAGTGGGTTATGCAGCTTCACATGGGGGCCATGCGAAACAATAATACAAAAATGAAAACGCTTCTCGGTGCAGACGCAGGCTTTGATTCCATTGGCGAGTCCAACTTTGCGGAGGGGCTTTCCCGTTACCTGGATGCCCTTGACCGGGAGGATGCTCTCCCGAGAACCGTCCTATTTAACCTGAATCCCAAAGATAATGCCATTCTGGCAGGCATGATGGGGAACTATTATGAGGAAGGGGTCCCCGGAAAAATACAGCTTGGTTCCGGTTGGTGGTTTAATGACCATATCGACGGAATGGAAAAACAGATGAAGGATTTGGCGAATGTAGGCCTGCTGAGCCATTTCATAGGTATGCTTACGGATTCCCGGAGTTTTCTCTCGTATGCCCGTCATGAATATTTCCGCCGCATCTTATGCAATCTGCTGGGTGAGTGGGTGGAACAGGGACTGGTCCCATGCGACTTGGACCACATTGGACAATTGGCGCAAAACATTAGTTATTATAATGCCCGTCAATTTTTCCTCCAAAGGTAACGCAATTATCGAACAAGGAGTGCTGTATATGCTGTATCCGATTATAACTGAAACGCGCAGCTTGCTTGATCTGAATGGAGTGTGGAGCTTCAAGCTGGATCAAGGCACAGGTTTTACAGAGCAATGGTATAAGTCCAGGTTAAAAAATACGATACCCATGGCGGTTCCTTCCTCATTTAATGACATTGGTGTAACCGCTGACATTCGGGATCATGTAGGCTGGGTATGGTACGAAAGGGAATTTACATTGCCCGGTGTTATGCTGAACGAACGGATCGTATTAAGATTTGGATCAGCTACACATACGGCCAAGGTATATGTAAACGGTGAATTGGTTACCGAGCACCAAGGGGGATTCCTGCCCTTCGAAGCTGTTCTTAATGATTATGTTCAAGCCGGGCCAAACCGGTTGACTGTGGCCGTTAATAACATTGTTGATTATTCGACGCTGCCTGTAGGGCTTTATACGGAAACCGAGCTTCCGGGAGGCGGCAAAAAGCTAAAAAACCGGCCCAATTTCGATTTCTTCAATTATGCCGGAATTCAGCGCCCAGTGAAGATTTACACTACACCTCAAACATTTATTCAAGATGTCACAATTGTTACGGATATAGACGGTAATTCAGGTGTTGTGAATTATATTGTAGATGTTGCAGGCTCCGCACACATTCGTGTAACCGTGGTTGATGAAGATGGTCAGGCGGTTGCTGCAGCCGATGGCGTGGAAGGTACTGTAAGGATCTCCGATGTACGGTTATGGCAGCCTTTGAACGCTTATTTATATACGTTGAAAATCGAGCTTGTTCAGGGTAACAGCGTGATCGACGTGTATGAACAGCCCTTTGGCGTAAGAACTGTGGAAGTTAAGAACGGCCAGTTCCTCATTAATAATAAACCGTTCTATTTTAAAGGATTCGGCAAGCATGAAGACACGCCTATTCATGGCAGGGGGATAGATGAAGCTTCCAATATCATGGACTTTAACCTGATGAAATGGACGGGAGCTAATTCCTTCCGTACCGCTCATTATCCCTATGCGGAAGAAACCATGCGTCTAGCTGACCGGGAAGGGTTTGTCGTCATTGACGAAACTCCTGCTGTAGGTCTGGACCTGAATTTTCTGGTCATGTTAGCCGGTGGTGAGAAGAAAAATACGTGGAAAGAGGTACAGACCTTTGAACATCATCAGCAGGTTATCAAGGATTTAATCAGACGTGACAAAAATCATCCTTGTGTAGTGATGTGGAATGTAGCCAATGAGCCGGCTTCTTATGAGGAAGGTGCCTATGAATACTTCAAACCGCTTATTGAACTGATGAAGGAAGCGGATCCACAGAAACGTCCCGTTACCCTGGTCACTCATGTCGAGGCTTCGCCGAAGGCAGATAAAATTGCAGATTTGGTGGATGTACTTGCGTTCAATCGTTATTACGGCTGGTATATTGATGGAGGAGATCTGGAATCAGCGCAGGTTAAATTGCGCGAGGAACTTAACAGCTGGTTGCAACGTTGTCCCGGCAAGCCAATCATGATGACTGAATACGGAGCTGATACGGTAGCTGGACTCCATGATGTGGAGCCCATCATGTTCACAGAAGAATACCAAGTGGAGTTCTACAGAACAAACCATGAAGTGTTTGATGAATTTGATCATTTCATAGGGGAACAGGTATGGAATTTTGCTGATTTTGCTACAAGCCAGGGAATCATTCGTGTGCAGGGGAATAAAAAAGGGATCTTTACCCGGGATCGCAAACCGAAAGCGGCTGCCCATGAATTAAGGAAACGATGGATGCAAATCCCTGATTTCGGCTATAAGAAGGGTGAGTAAAATTTCAGAGGGAGTATTCATGGGAGTTTAAAAATTCCAGTGGATCTCCCCATACCTCCTCACTATCCGGGTTGAGCACTCTAAATTAAAAACGCTTACAATTATCAATTGACGATGGATCAGGCAAGTGGTATTCTACAACAAAATTAATTAGTTTATTGAACTTATTAAATCTACAGTGAGATGTCTAACTTATTTTTCCGGGGGGACAAACATGAGTACTGAGAAAAGCCTCGAAAACTTGAATATTGAGCAATCTGGTGCAAAGATCAGAAAGTTTGGGCTCAGAGACAAAATCGGGTATCTTTTGGGAGATTTAGGCAATGACTTTTTCTTTATGCTCGTAGGAGCGTATTTGATGGTATTCTATACGGACATTATGGGAATCAGCCCGGTTGCTGTAGGGGTTCTGTTTATGGTTGCAAGGCTGTGGGATGCCCTCGCCGACATTACATGGGGCAGATTTATTGATACAAGAAAACCGGGCAAACACGGGAAGTTCCGGCCCTGGATTTTCAGAATGTCATTTCCGCTGGTCATCAGCGGGGTATTAATGTTCATTCATATTCCCGGAATGTCAGACGGCTTTTATCTTGCTTATGCCTATGTCACGTATATTGTATGGGGCACTTTGTACAGCACTGTCAATATACCGTACGGATCCATGGCATCCGTCATCACAGGCAATCCTGTTGAACGTACGACCTTATCTACGTTCCGTACGCTGGGAGCGACCATCGCTCAACTGTTTATCAACGCAATTGCCCCTTTAATTGTCTTTGTAGACAACAAGTTAGATGCAAACCGGATATTACTTGCTGCCATTCTTTTCGCCATTTTGTCCTTGACTTCTTATATCGGATGTTTCCGATTGTCTACAGAGCGAATTACGTCCAACAATTCAAGTAATAAGACACAATCCTCTATGTCTGCAACGCTAAAAGGATTGGTGAAAAACAAGCCTTTGATTTCAATTTTGGTTGCTTCGTTAATATTCATGGTATTTCTGATCTTAATTTCAACTGCCAACGTATATTTGTTCAAAGACTATTTTGGCAGCGCTTCAGCATTGAGTCTGGTGGGCGTTATGCAGGTGGCAACCGTAATCATAGCTATTCCGTTAGCAAAGCCTCTTGTTGCGAAATTTGGCAAGAAAGAGGTAACCTCTGCCGGTTTGCTTCTGACCGTCATAGTATACGGAATCCTGTACTTTTTACCGGATCTTACAGCAACTCAATTTGTGATTGTCTCAGCTGTCGGCATGTTCGGATATGCTTTCTTTAATTTGATGATCTGGGCTTTTGTAACGGACATTATTGATTATCATGAATCTTTAACAGGTTTGAGGGAAGACGGGACCATCTATTCTGTTTATTCATTTTCCCGCAAGGTTGGTCAGGCGGTCGCCGGCGGAGTTGGCGGCTTCGCCATTGGTCTTGTAGGCTACAATGTTAATCTTGAGGTCCAGGATCAGAAAACACTGGATGGAATCCATATGCTGGGTACACTTGCGCCAGCGATTATTGTACTGGTTGTATTTTTAATTATTGCTCTCATTTATCCGTTAAGCAAAAATCGAACTCTTCAGCTTGCCGAGGATTTGAAGAAAAAAAGAAACAGTTAAGTTATGAGAGAATGGGTACAAAGCTTCTATATTTAGTGGAGGCACACTAATTTACAGGTCTTAGCGCAGTAGTAATACCGCCTAAGATCTTTTTTGTTTTTCCAAATCATAAGTATGAGGTATAGTGAAGAGGTGCTCTGGAGGGGGAACTGACGGTTGAGCAGCGTGTAGAGCGCAGCATGAACTGCATCATGACATAATTTTCGATTTGCCATGATTTCAGGGTGGGAGGAATAAACATGCCATTGCCTATGGTTCATTTAAGCACTGCCGTAACCTATGTGGAGCGAAAAAATCTGCAGGAGATTCCGGGACTGTTCTATCTGGGCAATATCGCGCCGGATGCCATCCATATGAGAGATGGGAGCACAAGCGAGGACAAGCAGAGAACCCATTTTGAGCATAAGAGTCAAGGGGAAGACCTGAAAGACGTCAAATTTTTGTACATGGAATATATGGCTCATCATGAAGCTGCCGCTTGGAAATGGTTCGTTAAAGGTTATTTTATGCATGTGCTAACCGATTATTATTGGTTCAAGCTGTTATACCCCGGATATGTTGGGTATGCTGACAGGCTTGGGCTGTCAGACCAGGAGAAGAGAACCTATTATTATCAGGAAACGGATCAGGCTGACTTTCATCTGTTCAGGCAGCAGCCTTGGCGGGAGCGCGTCTGGTTGGCCATGGACGATGCGGAGATTTATGACTTCGGAGATTTGCTAAGTGCTGACGAAATCAGCAGATGGAGGGACCGTACGTCCGCCTTCTTCGCGGACCCGGCGAAGGAGCCGCAAATCAAGCCAGAGTACTTTTCGGATGCGCTGATTCAAGGATTTGTGACAGATACGGCGGAGAAGCTGATGCCGCTCTTTGATGAATGGGATAAGGTGGCGGGTTGGAAGCTTTAAGGCAGGTTTTCGCCTGCTTTTTTTGTAAAAATAGAATGTAAGCGCTTGACGGAATAGCCCTTTCATGAGAAAATGTACGCGCGTACATTCATGCATAAAGGGTTGATGAACATCGTAAGAAGAATCGAAGTGGCTGAGCTGGCCGGTGTCTCGGAGGCTACGGTATCCCGCGTCCTTAACGGAGTTGGCCCCATCAAGGAAGAAACAAGGCAGCGGGTTCTAGAGGCAGCTGAAAGGCTGGGGTATACACCGAACGCCATGGCCCGCAGCCTTGCCCGCAGACGCAGCGGCAACCTGGGGGTGGTAATGCCCTATTTGCCCAAGGCACGCCTCTTTTCCGCTCATTATTTCTCCGAAATTTTGAGCGGGATCGGAAGCCGGGCGCGGGAAGAGGGCTATGATCTCCTGATCATATTTCGTGACCCGGATGGTGCAACAGATGTTGAAGGGCTGTTCCGCATGCAGAAGATCGATGCCTGCCTCATTCTCGGGGCCAAGGAGGAAGCAGAGGAGAGGGAAACACTGCGCCGCATGCAGGAGAAAGGATATCCGTTTTGCCTGATCAACCAGCATTTTGCGGGTGAATCCTTTAACGAAGTGGATGCGGATCATACGGAGGGCAGCTATCAGGCAGTCCGCCATTTACTGGAACAGGGCTTCCGGCGCATCGCTTTTGTGAACGGCCCCGAGGTCTACTCGAACAGCAGTGACCGCAGGGCAGGTTACGAGCGTGCGCTGCAGGAAGCAGGCCTGCCGATTGAGTCTGATTTGCTGTTTGCTGGTAATTTCAGCAGAACCAGCGGATTGAGGGTTGCGGAGGAGATTCTGGGCGACCTGAACCGCATCGACAGCATCTTTGCGGCCAATGACCGTATGGCCATCGGCATTCAGCAGGGATTGCGACAGGCGGGGGTTTTACCGGAGCATATGCCCGCCATCGTAGGATACGACGACTCGGATGCGGCGGAAATGACTTCTCCGGGGTTAAGCAGTGTAAGAGTTCCATTTTATGAGCTTGGAGAAATGGCGGCAGCACGAGTGCTTCGTCTGCTGGAGGAACCGGAGAAGAATGAGGAGACCCCCCCTTTTAAAGTCAGGCTTCCGGTGGAGCTGGTAGTCCGTGCTTCTTCCGTAAAAAACAATTAAAAGACTAAACCATTTGCAAAGGAGGACTTCCATGCAACAGCTTCGTATCGGAATGATCGGTTACAAGTTTATGGGCAAGGCTCACAGTAACGCTTACCGCAGTCTGCCCATGTTTTTCCCGCAGGCGTTAAAACCGGAGATGTCGGTGATTTGCGGCCGCAATGAAGAGGCGGTCAAGCAGGCGGCGCAGCAGCTGGGATGGCAGTCGAGCAGCACGGACTGGAAGGAGCTGGTTGGACGTGAAGACATCGACCTGATCGATATCAATGCGCCAAGTGACGCTCATAAGGAAATTGCGATTGCAGCGGCGCAGGCGGGTAAACATATTTTCTGCGAAAAGCCGCTTGCGCTCTCACTTAAAGATGCCCGTGAAATGCTTGATGCGGCTGAAGAGGCGGGGATCAAGCATATGGTCGGCTTCAACTACCGCTTTTCTCCTGCGGTCCGGCTGGCCAAAAGGCTGATCGACAGCGGCAGGCTCGGCAAAATCTATCATTTCCGCGCCTGGTTCCTGCAGGACTGGATCATGGACCCCGACTTCCCGCTCGTATGGCGGCTGCAGAAGGACGTGGCGGGCTCCGGCTCCCATGGCGACCTCGGCGCCCATCTGATCGATCTGGCGCATTTCCTCGTCGGCGGCATGGACGAAGTGATCGGCATGAGTGAGACCTTTATCAAGGAGCGCCCGCTGGCCGCCGAAATGACGGGCTTGAGCGCCAAGGGAAACACGGCATCCGATGCTCCAAGAGGGGAAGTCACCGTAGATGATGCGACGCTGTTTCTGGCCCGGTTTGAAAACGGCGCACTCGGCAGCTTTGAGGCAACCCGTTTTGCGGCCGGACACCGGTCTACGAATGCGTTTGAGATCAACGGCAGCCTTGGCAGCGTGAGATTTGATTTCGAGCGCATGAATGAGCTGGAGGTTTATTTTACTTCAGACGATGGGGACGTGCAGGGCTTCCGCCGGGTGCTGGCTACCGATCCGGCCCATGATTATGCCGAGGCCTGGTGGCCGCCGGGCCATACGATCGGCTTTGAGCATACGTTCATCCATGAAGTGCTGGAGCTGTCATCCGCGATTGCGGAGAACCGCCAGCCTGAACCAAGCTTCCATGACGGGGTGCGCTGTCAGGCGGTACTGGAAGCAGTGGAGCGCTCCATCGACGAGCGGAGATGGGTTAAAATCAGTGAAATGTAAGCGTTGTCTCTAAACATTTAATTATCGGGAGGGCTTAGGATGAAAAAGGCGTTAATCGTATGGGGCGGCTGGGATGGGCATCAGCCGGAGCAGGTTGCTGCTATATTCGCAGATATACTGCGGCAGGAGCAGTTCGAGGTGGAGGTCGCTGATTCGCTGCAGGCTTATGCGGATGCGGAGAAATTGCTGGGATTGGACCTTATTGTTCCGGTCTGGACGATGGGGGAGATTGAGCAGGAACTGGTGAACAACGTCTCGGCAGCGGTGCAGAACGGAACGGGCCTCGCAGGCATTCATGGAGGCATGTGCGACGCCTTCCGCAAAAATGTGGATTGGCAGTTCATGACTGGGGGACAGTGGGTCGCTCATCCAGGGAATGATGGCGTGGAGTACATTGTTGAGATCAGACCAGGCTCCAGTCCGCTTGTGGCGGGACTTGAGGATTTTACGGTCCAGTCTGAGCAGTATTATCTGCATGTGGATCCGGCAGTGGAGGTGCTGGCTACGACCCGCTTTCCGGTAGCCGATGGCCCGCACCGCACGAACAAGGCGGTGGATATGCCCGTAGCGTGGACGAAATACTGGGGGGCAGGCCGTGTCTATTACAACTCGCTCGGGCATCAGGCCAATATTGTCGAGATGCCGCAGGTGAAAGAAATGATACGCCGGGGCTTCCTGTGGGCGGCGGAAGGCAAAGAGCACTCGGCAAGTGTTGCAGCCGCAGGGAACAGCGGCGTTTATACCGGTATGGGAGACAGCCAATAGGCGGGAAAGGGGAAGCAACATGCATAAAGTGAAGGTCGGAGTCATCGGCTGCGGGAAAATCAGCAGCATTTACATGGAGAACTGCCGCAAGTTCGAGGTGCTCGAATTGATCGCCTGTGCGGATATCGACCTGGAACGGGCGAGGGAGCAGGCTGCCAAATACGAAATTCCGCGTGTGTATTCCACTGACGAGCTGCTGGCCGATCCGGATGTTGAGCTGGTTATCAATTTGACGATTCCGGCGGTGCATGCGGATGTGAGTCTGCGGGCGCTGGAGGCGGGCAAGCATGTGTACGTGGAGAAACCGCTGACGGTCAGCCGCGAGGACGGGCGCAGGGTGCTGGAGACAGCCGCGGCCAAGGGCCTGCTGGTTGGCTGCGCCCCTGAAACCTTTATGGGAGCAGGCATCCAGACAGCGCTGAATCTGCTGGAGGACGGCGTGATTGGAAGGCCGGTGGGCGCAACCGCGTTTATGATGTCCGGCGGGCATGAATCCTGGCATCCCGATCCAGAATTTTATTATGCGGCCGGCGGCGGCCCGATGTTTGATATGGGACCGTACTACTTGACCGCCTTGGTACAGCTGCTCGGCCCGATCCGCAAAATTTCCGGCATGACCGGAAAGGCGTGGGATGAACGCACGATCACAAGCGAAAAAAAATACGGGCAGAAGATCCGCGTGGATATTCCGACACATGTGGCCGGTCTGCTGGAATTTGAAAAAGGAGCGATCGGCACGCTGATTACAAGCTTTGATATCTCCGGCGGCAGTATCCTGCCGAATATAGAGATTTACGGAACAGAGGGAACGATGCTGGTTCCTGATCCGAACACATTCGGAGGTCCGGTCAGGTTCCGCAGAAAAGGGGAAAAGGAATGGACAGAGCAGCCGCTGCTGCCCGGTTATGATCAGAATACCCGCGGCATCGGACCGGCCGACATGGCGTATGCGATCAACAGCGGCCGCCCGCACAGGGCGAGCGGCGAGCTTGCCTATCATGTGCTTGAAGCCATGTGGGCGTTCCACGAAGCGGCGGAGCAGGGGACCTTCTACGAAATGAAGAGCACCTGCACACGTCCTTCTCCGCTTCCGCAAGGCCTGGCTCCTTATACTTTAGATCAATAATAGTTCCACATGCAGTTTCCGCCCCCGCGAGGGGGCTTTTTGTTGTGCTTGCATTTATTTACCGGGCTCGCTTGGAAGCTTCCACAATTAAAAACCAGGGCTCCGTCATCAGCTTTTCATACGACTGCAGCCACTCTGTCCTGTTCTTGAATTCCGACACCGGCTGAGGTTCAAGCAGCTGTTCCAGCGTGAAGAAAGAGATGGTGATATTGATGATTTCCTGCAGCGGACGACGGAAGAAGGGTACCTCAATATGGCCCGCCTCTTTTTTGTTCCAGGTATCCGTCAACAGCTCACGCGCGAAATAATCCGGGCTCTGAAACTTTGTGAAGTCCATAAAAGGGTGATGAACCGAATAGATCAGCCTTCCTCCCGGTTTTAATATCCGCTGCAATTCTTTAAAGGTATCTTCCCAGTCTTCTATATAATGAAGCGTAAGCGAGCTCAGAATCAGATCAAAATAATCTCTCTCAAATGGAAGAGGCTCGCTTAGATCAAGATTCCGCACCTCCGCTCGTCCTACGGTTCTCCGTATGACGGCCGCGCACATTTCTGGACTCATATCTACCGCTGTGACATCTGCGCCTCTCTTAAGCAGCTGGTCTGTATACCAGCCGGCAGCGCAGCCTGCGTCCAGCACGGTGCGCCCTTTTAAATCGGGAGGCAGCAGCTTGATCATGGCCGGCCGCTCGTAATAAGCGTTAAACGGGCTGTCATCATCCAAATGCATTTCATAGTCGGCAGCAAGCTTGCCATAGGCCTCTCTTAACCTGTCTTTCAAGCTGTTCCCTCCATTCTCTTCCTGTTACTGGAATCAAAGTTAGTATACATTTTACAGAGTGCTGAAGGAAAAAAGAATTTAAAAAAATCGAACGAAAATCAGACATCCTGCCAATATATAACGTAAGTCACAAAGGAGGATGGGGGATGAAGCACCCGGAGGAATACGGCAGGCTGGTTCAGCTTAGTCTTGAGGGCAGCAGGGAGGCATTCAGTGCGCTTTATGAAGCAACCATTCAGGACGTGTACAAGACCGTTCATTATTTGACGGAGGAAAAAGCGGATGTTGACGATATTGTGCAAGAGATCTATATCCAGGTACACAAGTCGCTGAAAAGGTATGATGTGTCCAAGCCTTTCAGACCCTGGTTAACAGGCCTCGCCATACTGCAGATCCAGACATACCGCAAAAAGAGATGGATGCGGTTTAGGATTGACATCAAAGCTCTGAATTATGCGGCGGCAAAGGAAGAGGATTTTTCACATCAGATTGTCGAGAAAATTTCGAACCGCTCCTTGCTGGCGGATGTGGACCAGCTGCCCTTTAAGCAAAAGCAGGCCGTTGTTTTGCGTTATTTGAACGAGTATTCACAGGAGGAAATCGCCGAAATACTTGATATTCCGGTCGGTACGGTGAAGTCCCGTATTCATGCGGCCTTACAAAAGCTTCGGCAGCGGTACACTCGCCGTATTCTTATTCCTGGAAAGGTGGAGAAATTACATGAGTCTTGACCAGAAGCTAAAAAAGGCATTTGTTGAAGAATCCGATGATTTGAATGCACCGCCGCAACTGAAGCAAAAAGTAATGAATAGCATTTATAAGCAAACGGGAGGAACTCTGATGAAGAAAAAAATAGTGATGACTGGTATTTTGGCAGCTGCTTTGTTGATCCCTACTGGTGCGTTTGCCGCGTATTCTTATCTGGCGGACGGCATTTACGGTTCAAAGGAGGCTCTTATTCAAGCAGGGGGAACGGAGCAGCAATATGAAAAGCTTGAAACCAAGCTTGAGAGAGCCAAACAGGTGCTGAACGAACAGGAGTTCACCGAGTTTATGTCTCTGAATAAGCAATTGGCGGAATATAACACCCGAATTGCCGACGTTCAGGGAACGGTTCATCCGGAACGGCTCACGAAGGAAGAACAGCAAAACTATGATCAGCTGCAGAAGAAGCTGGAACCATATTTTGAGAAGCTGAGTGGGGCGAAAGAAGCCGGTCCATCCGCCGAAGCGGGGGATTTGATCCTGGACATGGATTTGGCAAAGAAAGAATTGAGCAGCGAGGAGTATGCCGAATTCGAAAGCAAGCTTGCCAAGTTGGAGGAATACGTTGAAGCCGTTTCCGATCAGAAGAGCTCTGGTCATTTGTCCGCTGCAGAGCAAGAGGAATACAGGCAGCTTGAGCAATCCCTTCAGCCTTACTTCGACCGTTTTGTTAAGCCGATGAAGGCTGCCGAGTAATATAAATTATCAAACCATAAGAAAAACGTCTATCGACGTACATTCACAGAAGACAGACCGCGTTTAGCAATAGTTTTTCTTGAGATTACAGAATTGCTCAGGTCCGCTGAGAACATATAACTCAACTTTCGCTGCATGAAGTCGGCAAACAGGCCTTGATGTAACTGGGCAAAACGGAGATCCACTGCTGGAGTTGACGCTGAATCAAAGCAGACAGCTTTTTTCTAACTTTCTTGAAGGAGGAGATTCGCTCCGCTCAGAGTCTAGTATCCAGAGTGAAGACGGGTGTCTATAGTTGGCGTTTGGAATCTGGTATCTGTTGTCTGGTATCTGGTAACTGGTGTCTGGTGTCCGTTGCCTGATGCCTTTTGTCTGTTACCTGTTACCTGTTACTGTTGCTTGTTGTCTGTTGCCTGTTGCCTGTTGCCTGTTGCCTGTTACTGTTGCTTGTTGTCTGTTGCCTGTTGCCTGTTGCCTCTTCATACAGCTTTGCATGATTATCCCTTTTATTCAGAGGGTAGGGGGGTGAGAGGGCCCAGGGGAAGGAATAAAGAGAAAAGAGATACGAAAAAAAGAGGCAGCTTTAGTGGGATGTTCGGCTTGAAATAGGAACATACGTTTGGTATAATGAGGAAAAGAACTTATGTTCGTGTATCATTGATTCGGGGGGCGAGCAGACATGGAAGTCCAAGCGGAAACGGAACTTCAATCCTTTAGCAGTCGTTATCACAACGAGCAGGACTGCATGGAGGCATTGATCGCGATGAAGTGGCCGAACGGCTTCGTCTGCCCGCGTTGCGCTCACACCCGCTGCAGCCGTCTGACTTCCCGGCGCATTCCCCTGTTCGAGTGCACCAGGTGTGCGCATCAAACATCGGCTTTGGTCGGTACGATTTTTGAACGAACCCATCTCCCCCTAACCAAGTGGTTCCAGGCGCTGGAGTTGTTCCTGCTGCCCGATGGCATCTCGGCGATGCGGCTGAGCCAGGTGATCCAGGTCACCTACAAGACCGCCTGGCTGATGCTGCACCGCATCCGCCATGCCATCGGGGAGTTCGATGTCCGGGAGCTGCTCTGCGGAGACGTGAAGGTGAACAGCGACCTGTATGGGCGTAATCCGGCCCGGCCACAGTTTCCTCATCCGTATGCTTCGGCGGTCGTAGCGGGATGCACGGTCACGGAGTCGGGCGAGCCGGAGCAGGTCAAAATCCGTCTGGTGCCGCAGAGGAGGGGAGATGGGTACGGAGCGAATCGACTCGAACTCGCTGCGTTTATCCATGAACAGGTAGATGTCCGTGCATCGGCGGTACAGTCGTTCCCTCAAGCCTTTCGGCTGTATAGACCCTTGTGGAAAGTCGTGAGCGAGGCGTGGACATCGCTGAAGCGTACATATATTGCCTTAGGGACGAAGCATCTGCAGGCATACCTCAACGAGTACACTGGACGCCGCCGATTGCGCCTGCCCGGAGCGGAAGAACCAATGTGGCAGAAGTTGCTGTACATGGGCGTGGCGATTCCGGCGATCCCTTACCGCCGATTGATCGCGCGCCAACCGATTCAGCCTCTTGCGGCTGCGTCCTGATCACAGTGCTTGAACGAGGAAAGGTGAGCATCAAGTGCGTGGCTTGAACGGTGTGGGTTAGGATGAACGAGGACATCGGAAAAATTCAGGTTCAAGCGGCAACGAGGGCCAGGGGCTTTTATTTTTCCAGGTTTTTTTCTCCGCTCCTTCCTTCTCTCTCGGTCGGTTTCACATCACCTAAACGCTCTGCTTTCTCCTAAGATCGCTTCATAATCTCGAACCGATCTGCTTTTTCCTAAGATCCCTTATGATCTCGAACCGATCTGCATTCTCCTAAGATAACCTCATAATCTCGAATCGATCTGCTTTTTGCTAAGATAACCTCATAATCTCGAATCGATCTGCTTCTCCATAAGGCACAAACCCAAAACAATAGACCCGTTCGATTGTCCTGAATAGCGTAACAACAGGCATTTTCATGCCACACTTGATCCGTTATTTTCTTTAACGCGCCTAAAGTATATTTTCGGTTCCCGGTTTTCTGTTTACCTTTACCTGATCCAACGGGATAATCGTGCAAGGCTTCCGGACAGCGAGTTCACATGCCTTGCTACGGTCGACGGGCGGCTTGACTGTCAAGCGCGGATGATTAGATGGAGTCCAATAAAATGAGTTCACTTCACTTTCGCAGCACGAAATCGGCAAACTTGCAAGGAGGGGATTCGAATTCGAATTCCTCAGAACCCAGCCAGCGGCTACAAAGATTTAAGTGGGTTTGTCCTCAGCGAAAGTTGAGTTATAAATTCTGCAATCTTAAAAAAGGGGTATGTCCGCAGAATATTCGGACATACCCATAAACGGCAGGCGGGAGAATTATGCTTCTACTGTCACAGCATGCCCCATAACCACCCTCACTTGATGGATCCCCCCGTCGCCCACGGGAGGAATCACATTGCCGTTCAGAATCTTGTCGTCCAGCATAATTGATGCGATTCCTTTGCTGACCCGATCCGGATTGGACACATGAATCACGAAGGTATCGCCCCGATAAACCCGGGTAATAGTAAATTCCTCCCAGGCCGCCGGAATGCAGGGGTCGATCTTCAAACCGTCAAACTGGGGCTGAATGCCGAGAATCGACTGGGTGATGGCTACGAAATTCCAGGCCGCCGTTCCCGTCAGCCAGCTGTTCTTAGCTTCGCCTTCGCGGACAGCGTCTTTGCCGGCAATCATCTGTGAATATACATATGGCTCCGTGCGATGGATATCGCTGATTTCCTCCAGATATGCCGGAGCGATTTTGCTGTACAGCTCAAAAGCGCGGTCGCCACGTCCGATCACCGTCTCCGCCATCATGATCCACGGATTGTTGTGACAGAAGATGCCCGCATTTTCCTTATAGCCCGGCGGATAAGAAGAGATCTCGCCCAAATTCAGGTAATACTTGGAGTATGGCGGGTTTTGCAGCACAATGCCGTATTTGGTTTCCAGCCTGTCAGCCACCGCATCCAGCGCTTTGACGGCGAGGCCTTCCTCCACACCGATTCCGGCCATCACACAGAAGCCCTGCGGTTCGATAAAAATTTGCCCTTCTTCGTTCTCTTTGCTGCCCACCTTGTTCCCGTAATGATCGTAGGCCCGCAGAAACCACTCACCGTCAAAGCCGTGCTCCAGTGTAACGGCCCGCATCCGGTTGACATGCTCCTGTGCGGCCTCCGCTTCTTCTGCAAGCCCCCTGCGCCGGCACAGCTCGATAAAATCCGGTCCGGTATATACGAACAGGCCGGCAATAAATACAGATTCCGCTACGCGGCCTTCAATGTTTTGCGTTGTCTGGTAGGACTCATCCGGTATAGTGGAAAAGCAGTTCAAATTCAGACAATCGTTCCAGTCCGCCCGTCCGATCAGAGGAAGGCCGTGTGGTCCTAAATTTTCCACGACATGATAGAAGGAACGCTTCAAATGCTCAAACAGCGTGGCCGTATTGTCCGGGTTGCAATCGAACGGAACCTGTTCATCAAGGATGCCAAAATCGCCCGTCTCCTTGATATAAGCGGCCGTGCCGAGAATGAGCCACAGCGGATCATCATTAAAACCGCCGCCGACCTCATGATTACCTTTCTTGGTGAGCGGCTGGTACTGATGGTAAGCTCCCCCGTCTTCGAACTGGGTGGAGGCAATGTCGAGAATCCGCTCGCGTGCCCGTTCGGGGATCTGGTGCACGAAACCAAGCAGGTCCTGATTGGAATCCCGAAAGCCCATGCCGCGTCCGATGCCGGATTCGAAATAGGAGGAGGAACGCGACATGTTAAACGTAACCATGCATTGATACGGGTTCCAGATGTTGACCATACGGTCGAGCTTCTCTTCATGACTCTGCAGGTTGAACTTGGAAAGAAGGCTTTCCCAATAAGCGGCCAGATCGGCCAGTGCCTGTTCGACATCGCTTTCATCGCTGAAGCGCTTGATCATGGAATCGGCCGGTGCCTTATTGATGACGCCGGGAGCTTCCCATTTGTCCTCTTCGGCATTTTCCACATAACCAAGGATAAAATTGTAGCTGGCTGATTCGCCGGGCCGGAGCGTAATTTCCAGGCAATGGGACCCAATCGGCGACCAGCCGCTGGCCAGAGAGTTGGAAGGCTGACCGGCAGCCACGGTTTGTGGTTCGTTGAGACCGTTGTACAAGCCGAGGAATGCTTCACGGTCGGTGTCAAATCCCGCAATGGGTGCGTTGACGGAGAAGAAGGCATAATGATTCCGCCGCTCGCGGTACTCTGTTTTATGGTAGATGACGGAGTCCTTGACTTCCACTTCCCCGGTGCTGAGATTGCGTTGGAAGTTGGTCATATCGTCATACGCGTTCCAAAGGCAAAATTCAACAAAAGAGAACAGCTTCACTCGTTTTTCGACATCGGATGTGTTGCTGACCGTTACCTGATGCACTTCGCCGTTAAAGCCAAGCGGCACCAGCGCCAGCTGATTGATACGGATTCCGCCCCGCTCGCCGGTGATGGACGTATAACCGAGGCCGTGCCTGCATTCATAGTGATCAAGCTCCTTTTTGACCGGCATCCAGCCTGGTGTCCAGAAATCGCCTTGATCGTAGAGGTAGAAATAACGTCCGCCGTTATCCACAGGAATATTGTTATAGCGGTAACGGGTCAGCCTCCGCAGCCGCGCGTCCCGGTAAAAGGCGTAACCTCCTGCCGTGTTGGACATCAGCCCGAAAAATTGCTCATTGCCAAGATAATTAATCCATGGATAAGGCGTTTGCGGGGTGGTAATGACATATTCCTTGTTTTTGTCGTCAAAAAAACCGTACTTCACAGCTCACAGCTCCTTTCATTTGGCGAAACCGTTCTCCTGAAATGCTTCTTTTCGGGTCTGTCAATTCCTTCCGCATCCGTGCATGATCTGAATTTCCTTAACCAAGTTCCTAAAATTACATACCAAATTCAGCACGGACATTATGCTCTACGGGTTGCCCGCGGTATGGTGAAAAAGGTAAGATTTAGTTAACTCATAACGGAGGGCAGGGAATGATTTATGAAAACATGCTCATTTTCAGACACTTTATATGATCAGATATCCGCAGCCCTGCTGGAATCATGGTCACTGCAGACCAGCTCAAAATGGACGGCGGACAATCCGGCCCGTGGACAGTGCGGTGTAACCGCATTAGTCGTTCAGGACCGTCTCGGTGGAGAAATCCTGAAGACGATGACCGCAGGGGGCTGGCATTACTATAACCGTATCAACAATAAAGTCTATGATTTCACCGCATCGCAATTTGCAGGGGAGATTGAATATTTGCATGTGCTTTCTTCCAGAGCGGACGCGTTCAGCGATACGAATCAGGAGCAGTATGAATCACTGAGCGGCAGAATGGCGGAGCTGCTCGACAGGCAGTAAACATGGAGCATAGGGAGCGTCGAAATCCGATTTCTCATATAAAGGATGGATCATGTCATGGAACCAAAATGGCTTACGTGGGCAAAGCAAATTCAGGCCATCAGCCAGACAGGACTTGCATACGGCCGGGATGTGTATGATATCGAACGGTTTGAGCAGCTGCGGGATTTAAGCATTACGATGATGCAGGAATACACCGGGATGGAGACGGACAAGCTGCGCTCACTGTTTGCAGCGGAAACGGGATATGCAACCCCGAAGGTGGATGTGCGGGGTGTCGTTTTTCATGCTGATGAAATTTTGCTGGTCAGGGAAAAGTCGGACGGAGCGTGGGCGCTTCCTGGCGGATGGGCGGATATCGGGCTGTCCCCGGCGGAAGTGGCGGTCAAGGAGGTCCGCGAGGAATCCGGCTTTGAGGTGCGCGCGGCTGGCTTGATCGGCATTCTGGATAAAAAATTTCACGATCATCCGCCGGATGCGTACCATATTTATAAAATATTTATCCACTGCGAAATTACGGGCGGGAGCGCGCTTGAAGGATTGGAGACTTCCGGGGTCGGTTTCTTCAAAGAGGACAATTTACCGCCTTTGTCCATATCCAGGAATACGGAAGCCCAACTGAAACGATGCTTTGATTATTACCGGAATCCGGAACAGAAGGCGTGGCTGGAGTAAAATAAAATCCATTTTTAGATTTGAGTAAATAATCATTTAATTGTATATTTATGCTACAAATTAAGAGAAAGAGGTATAATTTGTGCATAAATATATTGAAGAACTCTCCCTGAACGCGCTGCCGGCGTTCCATCAAATGTCCATTGACGGCTGGATTGCGCGTTATGCCGACGGGTATACCAAAAGAGCTAACTCGGTAAATCCTATCTATTGCGGCGAAGGCATCAGTGTTGAGAGGAAGCTTTTGGCGTGCGAAAATTTTTATACAAACGTAGGCCTTAATCCTGTATTTAAAATGACACCTTTTGTTCACCCGGACAATCTGGATGAACTGCTGGAGCACATGGGGTATGAAAAAGCGGATTTGTCCAGTGTGCAGACATTAAAGCTGGATCATATCGATGAGGCTCAAATGGAGGATGTGAAAATTTCGGCAGAAATTGATGATGAGTGGATGGACGTGTTTGCTCGTTTTACTGCTTTACCTGCAGAGCATATGGCGATCAAGCGTAAAATGCTGTCCCTGCCGTTATTAAACAAGGCCTTTATGATTCTGTATAAAAATTCTGCGCCAGTGGCTTGTGTAACGGGGATAATGGAACGGGAATGGCTCGGAATCTACGATCTTGCCACCCATCCCGAGCATCGCGGCCAGGGATATGCCCGCGAGCTTGTTTTAAAGCTGCTGCAGTGGGGCAAGCGCCAGGGAGCCGGGTACAGCTATTTACAGGTACTGAAGGATAACGGTCCTGCCTTGAGGCTGTACGGCAAGCTCGGTTACCGCGAGGTTTACGCCTACTGGTACAGAGTGCAGACTGGAAAATCATAAAAAGGAGCTGTGTAAATGCTGTCGCGACTGATCCGGGCGCTGCCCAGGGACTGGCTTGTCTGGATGTACAAGGCTGTACCATTTCAGGGGCTTAAAGACTTTGCTGTACGTCGGACCCAGGTAAAATTTATGGTGTCCGTGCTTGGTGTCATTACGGACAGCACCGGCAGAGTGATGCTGCTCAAGCATACATACCGCGAGCAGCCGTGGGGCATACCAGGGGGCTGGATGGAGGAAGAGAAGCCGGAAGAGGGGATGGCAAGAGAAATTTGGGAAGAAACAGGTCTTAGCGTAGAGCGGTTAAGGTTGGCTAAAGCCATATATGGGCAGAAGCCCGCCAGAGTTGACCTTATATTCAGAGGAGAACTCGATGAGGAGCCCGGTGAAAGAGTCTTCCAGTCCTGCAGTGAAATATCGGAAATGCTGCTGTGCAGGCCGGGAGAGTGGCCGGAGGGATTGCCGGAAGATCAGAAGAAATTGATCACAGAGCTGCTGAGGGAAGAAAGGTGAGCATCAGGAATGCTGCAATCATTGAAAGCATTGATTGATTATCGTTCGGGGAAAACAGAAGCACTTGAAGAACAGGAATGGCTGATGCTGATGGCTTCCGCGGAAGAGCGGATTGTCAACATGGAGAGGATCAGCTCCATCAGCGAGCTGGCGGAAGCGAATCCCGTGCTGGATTATGTGGAGCGGACGCTTCGTAGGTTGGACAGCCTGCAATTATCCTTTTGGATCAGGGAGATCCTTGAGGAAGTGCTGGTCTGGTCGGAAACCGCTAAAGGCGGAACGGTCCGGCAGCGTCTGGAATGGCAGGAAGAAGGCATCAACCTGTTTGTGCATAATATCGGATCAGCCGAGTTATATGCACGCTGCAAACCGGGAGGGGATCAGACACGAAGCCGGGTGATACGCACCCTGATTGCAACCCACGGATTAACAGGACAGTACATCCGGGGAGAGGTGCCTTTTGCGGTTCATCAGCCTTTGACTGAGCTGGTGCTGGAAGGGCTTCTTTCCCCGGAAGAGCTTTATGCGGTACTGCTGCCGCTGAACGAATGTATTATTGCAGCCGTAGACTCATCCTTATGGCATAAGGTTCGGGACGAAGTGGAAGCCGTAATCCGCAGGGTGGCTTGGAATACGCCGAGCGGATGGGATGTGAAGGAACGGCTAAAGAGGCTGCGCGGCAGGTCGCTGCAGCTCGGCGAGGACTTTGACGAGGAATACGACAGACTTAAGGAACAGCTTGATATTGAACAGGTCTTTGCTCCTTTGCAGGACAAAACGTTATGGTTTGTGGAATCGGCACTGCAGGATTTTAAGCTGGACGAGTTTATCAAAATTTTTCTGCTGATCCAGCATGAAACCGGACAGATGACGAAAAACGGCGGTAATATTCGGCATATCAGCTTTGAGCCGCTCATGAACAGCATGTATTACGACTACAAAGGGGCCAAGAAGGTTAATGTGTACAAAATGCGCATTATCGAAAAGTATCTGGCAGATTTGACCCCGGAGCAGGCGCTGGTGGGGGAACATGTGGATAATCCTCATTTAACGCACGCCGTGGAGCGGACCTCTCTGCTGCCTGATACGGTGTTTTTTAAATTTATATTTTCCGCGGCAGCCGAAAAGCTGATCGAGTTTTGCATAGAGGCCGAGAAATCCCCGCTGTATGAAAAAGCGGTACTGCTGCTCTTTGACCTGTTTGGATTACGAAGAGATGCCTATGACCGGTTCCACAATGAGGACGCCTATCTTGCGGATATGAACCGGACAGCGGATTATAAGAGGGTCATCCTTGATTATGTAGTTGGCAAAAATATTGTTGATATCGGCCCGGGCGGCGGTGTGCTGCTGGACTTGCTTGAACGCGAGCTGCCTGACACCAGGCCTGTTGGAATCGATATTTCCGCCAATGTGATTGAAGTCCTGGAACGCAAGAAGAAGCTGGAAGGGCATCGCTGGCACGTGATCAAGGGAAACGCGCTGCAGCTTGAACATTACCTTGAGCCTGGCAGCGTGGATACCGTTATTTTCTCTTCCATTCTGCATGAGCTGTATTCCTATATTGAACGGGATGGACGCAAATTCAACACAGAAACGGTTGCCGATGCGCTGCGAAGCGCTTTCCGGGTACTGCGGCCAGGAGGAAGGGTCATCATACGAGACGGTATTATGACCGAGCCTGAGCAGCAGCTCCGGCGGATTCGTTTTCTGGAGCCTGACGGCATGCAATGGCTGGAGCGGTACCGGAATGATTTTGCAGGCAGACCGATTCAGTTTACACGGATTAGCGATCACGAGGTGATCATGCCTGTAAATGACGCGATGGAATTTTTGTACACCTATACGTGGGGCGAGGAAGCGTACGTGTATGAAGTACAGGAGCAATTTGGCTATTTTACGCCTTCGTCCTATGTTAATTTTGTTCGCAGAACACTGGGAGAGCAGGCTGAGATTATCGTTGACCGGCATTATCTGCAGGAAGGGTATACGGAGGCCCTGAGCGGGAGAATAGAGTTTATGGAAGAAAGCGGCGATCTGTCGCCTCTGCCTGACAGCACGTGTGTAATCGTCATACAAAAGAAGAATTGAGCTAATGATCCGGAAGTCCTTTTTTTGCAAGGGCTTCTTTTTCTTTGCAATTTATGCTCCGTTTTTAAGCAAAAACTGGTACAATATAGCGATAAACTTAGAATTTAGATGATCTGAAAACGCTTATCTTAACACAAGGAGGATCAATGATGCTGATACAATCGGAGCTGCTGCGCTTGCGGGCGGCAGTGGAGCTGGATATCCAGTTCATTATGGATACGGAGTGCCACCCGGAAAATACGAATTTTATCGGGCAGTGGGATTATGAGCGGCATTTGGCAGGATTGAAGGACCCCAATATGCTGTATATGATTATCGAGAATACGGAGGGGGAACAGGCCGGGTTTATCATTTTGACAGGTCTGCAGGACCCGAATCAATCGGTATGCCTGGAAAGGATCGCGATGCAGATGAAGGGCAAGGGATACGGCAAGGAAGCCGTGCGACTGGTGACGACCTGGGTATTCGAGCACACCGGGGCACATCGTTTCTGGCTGGATGTGAAGGTGTTTAATGCGCGCGCAAGGCATGTGTACCAATCGGCAGGTTTTATCACCGAAGGCACACTGCGGGATGCGTCCAAACGGGGCAGCGTGTTTGAGTCCCTCGTCATCATGTCCCAGCTTCGCCCGGAATACATGCTGCGGAAGGAGTCTAAATAATGGACCCATGGAGCAATTCTTGGTTTTGGGATTTATTTGATTATTTTCCGATCGTCGTATTTATTTTTATCGGACTTTTTTTCCTTTTGTTCATTATTGCTATAACGAAAGGGATCAAAAACTGGTCCTCCAATAATGCCGCACCAGAGCTGTCCGAGGAATGCACAGCTGTCACGAAACGCACCAAGGTGTGGGGAGGAAGTGGAGACATGAGCTCCAGCACCGATTATTATGTTACGTTTGAGTTCCAAAACGGCGAACGCAAGGAGCTTGAAGTCAAGGGAGAGCAGTACGGCTTGATTGTGGAAGGAGACCGCGGGAAACTGGTGTACCAGGGGACACGTTTTAAGGCGTTTGAACGGCTTCCGGCACACAATTCAAATTACTGATCATCATGAAAGCAGGTGGCAGCCTGTATCTCAAAAGTGTGGAGCTGCCAGGGACAGGATTGGATTAAGGGTGCATACATTGTTTTAAGTCAGGGGTGGTAGATTGGTATTGCCTGTAATGTTGACGGTTCTGGTGGTGCTGAATCTGGCGTTAATTGTACGCAGACTGCAGGTGCGGAAGCGTGCAGGGACGATTCTGTTTCGCGGCAAACCGGAGAAAATGCACTGGATTTTATGGGCGGATTTGATCACGGGTATCATTTATTTTGTGATCTCGCAAGAAAACGGCGGTGGCAGAGGTTTCCTCATAGCTATGGGGATTGCGCTCCTGCTTCATTGGCTTAACCGCTTTGAGTACGGCTCGAATGGTCTTGCTCTGTCTCTGAAATTTGTACCGACAAAGGACATCATTCACATCAAACCGGTAGAAGACAGCAACGAGCTGGATGTCATCATTACGGAGGCCGACGATTATTTTCGGCTGGTTCCTGAACGTAAATACCGCAGTGTCGAGCTGCAAAGCATCCTCCAGCCTCAAAAGGAGAAATCGCCATTTTTCAATATATACATAGGGATTAAATATAAGGAGGACATGTCCAACCAGGCTGATATTGAACGGATATGCGCTTTTCTTGAGGCAGCGGGGGCGCGGACTTATTGTACGGTCAGAGATATGGAAGCCTGGGGGAGGAAGCATGTGCCTCCGGTTTTGCTCATGGAGGAAAGCCTGAAGCAAATAGACCGCTGTGATTTGGTGCTGCTTGAGCTATCGGAAAAAGGAGTGGGTCTCGGCATCGAAGCCGGGTATGCGCATGCCCGTAAAAAGCCGGTTATTGTTATCGCCAAATGGGGCACGGATCTATCTTTTACAGTACAGGGAATTGCCGACCGCATAATCATTTATGCGGATGACCGGCATTTGCAGGAGCAGTTGGGGCAGGTTGTGAAGTCATATCTGAATCAGTAGGAAAGCAGTGTTAAATGACGTTTATTACCAGAAATTGAGAGGATACCTCCTGGCATCCTCTCTTCTTCGTATTATTTGCTGTCCCCGTACCAAAGCTCCAGGCGGTTCTTGATCAGCTGGGTGTACGTTTTCTCCGCTTCCGGGACACCCGCTTCGTCGAATTCCTTCAGCATTGTATCATAGATGGCGTCAAACTGGTCCTTGGGGGCGAGAATGGCTTCCGGTATCCTTTTGCGCACGATATCCTGAGACTTCTGGTAGATGACATTGTAATCGGTGTTTGTCGGCACAGGCATGTTGTAGGCCGCACCCCATTCTTTTACCGGGAAGTCTTCCTCAGTCTTGAAGAGATCCTTCCACATCGTAATATTATACGCCTTCAGCGATTTTTTCTCTGCTTCACTGTAGTTGGCTGTGATCATTTCTGGATAGAGAGTCGTGTAATAGTTGCCTGTCGAATCCTTTATGCCATCCCCATAATGAGGTCCCCAGCTCCAGTACAGCCCGATTCCGGATTCCTTCTGAAAATTGATGTTATCGTTGTTTTTGCGCTCCTGCACATCGGGCGGAACGACTCTCTTGCCGTTTTCCATGTTGTAATGCTTGCCTTCAATGCCCCAGTTGCGCAGGATTTGTCCTTCTTCGGAGGCAAGGTAGTCCAGAAATTTAATGGTGCGGATCGGGTTTTTGTTATCCACGGAAATGCCAATACCATAGGCGGTATCAAAGCCAATGGACTGGAAGGAGGGATCATCGTATTCCTCGCTCAAAGTCACCGGAAAATGCGCGTAAGTATATTCGGATTTGCCCGCTGCTTTCAAAGCGTTCTCCGCATCCTGGTAATTCCATTTTTGATCGATAAGCCCGATGACGCGGCCGCTGGCAATTTTGGACTTATACTGGTCGCTTTTTTGCACAAAAGTTTCCGGGTCCAACAGGCCTTCGTTGTACATATGGTTCAGCCAGCGGAAGTACTCGCGCTCTTCCGGCCGGCGGTAATGCAGGATCGCTTCGTGGGTTTCAGGATCGATATAATACTCCCCGTCGTTTGGAGCGCCTGTAGTTTGAACTGCGGGGTTGGTCACGGTAATCATGATTTTCCAATCGTCAGCATCGAGAGAGAGGGGGATGGTAGGCTGACCGTTGGTGGTTGGGTATTTTTCTTTATAAGTCCGGAGAGCGTTTTCAAAATCTTTGACCGTACGAATCTTCGGATACCCCAGCTTCTCCAAGGCTTGGTGCTGGATCTCAAAGCCGCCTACGGTATCGAAGGTGACGCTGTCCACGCCCATATTGGTCGGAATTGTATAGATTCCAGGATCGTCAAGGCTGTATTTAATCCTGTTGAAATATTCGCCATAAACTTTTTTAATGTTCGGCGCGTATTGATCGATCAGATCAGTCAGGTCAATGAGAGCGCCTGCATCCACCAGCTTGCCCACACTGTCCTTGGGGTAGATCATGTCCGGATAATCCCCGCTGGCGATCATCAGGGCGATTTTGTCCTGGCCGCTGCCGTTCACGGCAAATTCCGCGTCTACGGTAACACCTGTTTTCTCCGTAACTTTCTTGCCGATGTCGTCCTGCATGTTGTTCCAGTTCGCACTGCCCTCGCCGCTAAAATAGGTCAATGTCAGCGGACTGGTATCGTTCGGATCATCCTGGTTGCTTGAAGCGGCTTCCGGACCGCCGCAGCCGGCAGCCAGCAATAGCAGCGAGGAGAGAAGAATGGTGGAAATCCGGCGCACTGCTTTCGTTTTGGTCATTAATAATCCCCCTTCTGAGAAAAATGAATATACCAATGAAAGTGTTTTCATAAGAGAATTCTAAAAAAACGCAGGCTAACAGTCAAGAAAAATGTTAAAAATGTTTTGCTGTTTGTTAGGTTTTGTTATCATGAAACATTTATGCTACGATAGAACAAATAAATCAACGGGTGATGGAAGATATGCGAGGGAAAGTAACCTTACAGGAGATCGCAGATGCGGCAGGCGTCTCCAAGTTTGCCGTCTCCCGTGCGCTGGCGGGTAAACCGGGGGTAAGTGAAGACACCAGGGCAGCGATTGTGGAATTGGCCGGAAAGCTCGGTTACTTCAGGCAGGAGCAGCGAGGATTTGCAGCGGGACAGCCCGCGGAGCAGACCACCTGGAAGGGGACGATTGCTGTGCTGTTTCCCAATATACGGAGCCAGAACAGGGAGTCCAAATACTGGGGGCCTGTTTTTGAAGGCATAGCGGATCAACTGAATGCAAAAGGGCTGGATGTGCTTACATTGACGGAGCCATCCTCGGATGACGTATTTTCGCTGCTGAATCCTGGAGCTATCCGCGGCATTATTACGGTGGGTTCGATATCGACAGGAATTCTGCTGAATATCCGGCGTCTTGGCATACCGTTTGTCATGGTCGATCACAGAGATCCGGCCGTTCGTACGGATACTCTTTTTATAGATAATTGGGCATGCATGGAGGGGATACTTCATTCCATGATCGCCAAAGGTTACAGACGAATGCAGTTCGTGGGCAATATCCATGACGCCTTCAGCTTTCAGGAGCGCTGGGCCGCATACCGTGCAACGCTTGAAAGAAACGGAATCGATGTGCAGCAGGACGAGAGACTGTTTGCAGCGGAAACCGCCGATTTGGCTGCTTGTCTCGTAGACATTGCGGCTCAAGGTTTGCCTGAACTGTTTGTATGTGTCAATGACTATACCGCCCAACTGGTGATTGCCACCCTTGAAGGCTGCGGGGTCCGTGTTCCCGCAGATTGCGGCGTTACCGGATTTGATCATACGCATGAGCAGCATCCCATTGCGGCGACCGTCAGGATGGACAAGGAGCTTCTTGGCGGCCGCTCGGTGGATCAGCTGCTCTGGAGGATCCTGAACCCTGCCTCTCCTTATGAGAAGATAGCGATGGATGCAGAAGTGGTAGTGAGGGGGCAGTATCTTTCTGCTGCAGGCAGGGAAAAAGTGACTAAATAACATGTGGAAGCCGTCCGGGGAGCCGGACGGTTTTTTTGAATATTCCAGAAGCTGGTTGACCTTGATGAAGTCAGATGTTATTTTTGTTATGTAATAAACCTAACTGTTAGGTTAAAAAACGGCGAGCGGAGGGCTGATGATGGAGAAGTGGGCACAACGGCTGGATGAATGGAGATTTAAGGCCATAGAAGATAAGGAATGGCTGCCGGCGCAGGTTCCGGGCTGCGTACATACCGATCTGCTGCGCTGCGGCAAGATTTCCGATCCGTTCTACGGAACGAATGAACGGGGCCTGCAGTGGATCGACAAGCAGGATTGGGAATATGAGGCTAATTTTGCGATCCCGCCTGCCGCAATGGCTTTACAGCAGCTGGACCTGGTGTGCGACGGTCTGGATACGTATGCGGATGTAAGCGTTAACGGTGAGCTGGTCTTTTCCGGAGATAATATGTTCCGTACCTGGAGGCATGATATCAAGCCGTTTGTTCATGCCGGCGATAATGTGATCCACATCCGCTTCCGCTCCCCCATTCAGGAGGACCTGCCGAAGCTGGAGAAGCTTGGATACGGGCTTCCTGCGTCCAACGACCAGTCCGAGCTTGGCGGGCTGGGGGACCGCAAGCTGAGTGTATTTGCCCGCAAGGCTCCGTATCATTATGGCTGGGATTGGGGGCCGCGTTTTGTTACGAGCGGCATCTGGCGTGAGATGAGGCTGGAGGGCTGGTCGGCCTGCCGCATCTCGGATCTGTTCATCCGTCAGGATGAAGTTCAGGCCAAGGAAGCGAAGCTCACAGCTCTGGTGAAGATCGAGGCGGCTGAGGGAGGCTCATTCAAGCTGCGGCTGACTGCGGACGGCCAGGAATGGAGCAGCCAGGCTGAATTGAAGAAGGGGGTCCAGACGGTTGAAATTCCCATGACGATAGCTGATCCGAAGCTGTGGTGGAGCCGGGGGCTCGGGGAACAGCATCTGTATGATTTTCATGCCGAGCTGATTTTTGAAGAGCAGTCGATTGCAGAGCGCTCCGTACGGACAGGGCTGCGCTCAATTCGGCTCGTGCGTGAGAAGGATGACAAAGGCGCAAGCTTTTATTTTGAGCTCAACGGTGTTCCTGTATTCGCCAAGGGAGCCAATCACATTCCGGGCGATAGCTTTATTACGGAGGTTACGGCTGATCGGTACCAGCACGAGGTGGCCAGTGCGGCTGAATCCGGCATGAATATGCTGCGCGTATGGGGAGGCGGCATTTATGAGGAGGATGTGTTTTACGAGCTGTGCGACGAATACGGGATTCTGGTATGGCAGGACTTCATGTTTGCCTGCAGCATGTATCCGGGGGATGAGGCGTTTCTGAACAGCATCCGTCTGGAAGCGGAGGACAATGTGCGGCGTCTGCGGAATCACCCCAGCATTGCCCTCTGGTGTGGCAACAATGAGATTGACTCGGCATGGGCGCAGTATAACGAACAGGGAGGCTGGGGCTGGAAGAAGGATTATACTCTTGATCAGCGTGAACGGATTTGGGCGGATTATGAAGCAATTTTTCACCGTGTTCTGCCTGAAGTGGTAGAGCGGCTTGCGCCTGGCAGCGACTATTGGCCGTCATCTCCTCTGATTGCCCTGACCGGCGACGAAGGGCAGCATGCGCATCCTTCATCGGCAGAAGGGGATATTCACTATTGGGGTGTATGGCATGCGGTTGAGCCATTTGAAAATTATAACGTATATGTAGGCCGTTTCATGAGCGAATATGGCTTTCAGTCCTTCCCGGAATACCGGTCCGTTCGCTCCTACGCTGAGGAGCATGAGCTGGAACTGGAATCAGAGACAATGCTTGCCCATCAGAAGAACGGGGCCGGCAACCGGCTGATCAAGCAGTATATGGATATGTATTTGCAGGAGCCGAAGGATTTTAAAGCCTTTTTGCATATGAGTCAGATTTTGCAAGCGGATGCAATGGAAATGGCGATTGAAGCTCACCGCCGCAGCAAGCCCTACTGCATGGGCTCCCTGTATTGGCAGATGAATGATTGCTGGCCGGTTGCATCATGGGCAGGGATGGATTATTTTGGGCGCTGGAAAGCGCTGCAGTACAGAGCCAAGCGCAGCTTCAGCGATGTGCTGCTGTCGGTGGCCGGGCATAACAAGGGGATTGTATCGTTCCATGTGGTGAATGACACCCTTCAGACCGTTACAGGCAAGCTGAATGTGAGTGTACTGCATATTCTGGGAGGGACGGTCAGGCAGCTCGAACAGGAGGTACAGGTCGACCCCAATGGAAGCGAAACGGTTTTAACTCTTGGTGTCGAAGGACTGCTTGAGGGCAAAAATCCGGCAGAGCATATGCTTGTTGCAGAACTTCAGGATGAGCTGGGCAATACGAAGGCAACGCGCGAGCATTACTTTGCAGCAATCAAAGATATGGCACTGCCCGTCCCGCTCATCGAATGCCGGGAAAGCGTAGAAGGTGGCAACTGGACGCTTACGCTGAAATCAGATGTTTTAGCCAGACATGTGTGGCTGTCCGCCGAGCGTGAAGGCATTTTTACGGATAATGACTTTGATCTTGTCCCAGGAATCCCCAAGACCGTAGGCTTTTTGAGCGGTGGAGGAGACAGCCCTTATTTCCGGCCGCAGGCGCCGGGGCAGGTTACGGTCCGCTCTATTACAGATTTTATTAAACAAACAGCTGCTCGACCGTGAGCATGAACTTAATAATGCTGCAGAAAGCAACCCTCATATGAAGTGAACTTACCCGTCCGATGCTGATGCATCGGATTTTTTCTTTACAATCATCTGAAGTTCGTATTGGCCGATGGGCAATGGAAAATTTCTTTACGCCAATTAATTGGTATGATATGCTAATCGCAACTTATTAAACGCATTTAATAAGTCTGCATTGGGGTGGATGAAATGAGCGAATTAACATCAAGTCCAAAGTCTTTGAGAAAAATCATTCTGCGCGGCATCCGTACCGAATTGTTGAAGCATGGAAGTGCAACGAAGATTGAGCTCAGCCGCAAGCTGGGCATCAGTTTTCCGACAGTAAGCAAGTTTATTAATCAGATGGAGAAGAGCGGGGAAGTATTTTCGCGCGGACTGGATCATTCCGGGGGTGGAAGAAGAGCGGCCAGATACGAATACAATGCGGATTACAGGCTTGGTTTGGCCGTATTTTTGGAACGTAATGAAACAGGATATATTGTCTTCAACTGCCGTGGCGAAGTGAAGGAGCGGAAGGAGACTGCAAGTGTGCTGACCAAAGATATCGAGAGCTTTGCCGGGCATGTCGAGCCCCTGATTGCCAAATATCCGAAGATCAGCGGGCTCTCGATTGGCGTTCCCGGAGCCGTCAGCAACGGACGCATCATTTACATACCAGGCTATGAGCAATTTCAGGATTTGAATTTAAAGGGCCTTTGTGAACAGCGCTTTTCCATACCGGTTGTTGTGGAAAATGATATGAACGCCGCAGTGCTCGGCTATCATTTGCACTGCAGGCATAAGGATGCCTCTTCACTCGTATATCTGTACTTTGGCCAGAACGGTCCCGGTGCCGGCGTTATGGTCAATGGCCAGTTGGTGCGGGGCAGCACTTCTTTTTCGGGTGAAATCTCCTTCGTTCCGCAGTACGATAACCGGAACTTCCTGCAGGCTATGCAATTTGTGAAGGAGAAAGCGTTAGGCGCAGGGGCTGATTTCGATCCGGTGAGCAGATTGATTGCTTCGATTGCGGCAATTTTGAATCCGCACAGGGTTATCTTTTGCCATGATGAAGTCACGCCTGTCATGCTGGCGCAAATTGCGACAGGCTGCACGGCATATATACCGGCAGAGCACCTGCCGGAGATGGCGGTCAGCAACTTGAGGATGGACTATTTTAATGGCTTGCAGGGCCTCGGACTGGAGCTTATGCTGACCGAGGCAGATAAAAACGATGAGTAGGAGAACAACATGGCCACCTATTTTATCATTATTATTTATCTCGCATTCATAAGTCTGGGCTTGCCCGATTCGCTGCTCGGATCGGCCTGGCCTGTGATGCAGCTTGATTACGGAGCTCCGCTGGGAATGGCCGGCTGGCTGTTTATGAGCATTGCGGCCGGTACTATTGTCTCCAGCCTGGCCAGCGGAACGGTCGTCAGGCGCTTCGGCACAGGCAAGGTCACTCTGGCGAGCTGCCTGATGACAGCCTGCGCATTGCTCGGTTTCAGTCTGACTCCTTCCGTCATATGGCTGTTTCTGTGCACTGTGCCGCTCGGCTTGGGCGCAGGCTCCGTTGACGCGGCATTGAACAATTATGTAGCTGCCCACTATAAAGCCCATCATATGAGCTGGCTGCACTGCTTCTGGGGTGTGGGAGCCACGCTCAGTCCGATGGTCATGGCGCAATTTATTTCAGGTGACGGCTCCTGGAGACAGGGGTATCTGACCATTGCTGCCATCCAGTTCGTGCTGGTGCTGATTCTCCTGATATCGCTGCCGCTGTGGGATAAGGTCGCAAGAAGCACGGTTTCTGCGATGCAAGATGAGCCGCTTTCAGAAGATGAGGGGGATATGCATGGGGGGGCGCCGGTTAGGCCGCTGCACATCCGGGGAGTGAAGCTGGGGCTGGCCGCTTTCTTGTTCTACTGCGGGGCGGAGGCGACACTGGGGCTGTGGGGAAGCAGCTTCCTGGTAAATGTGAAGGATGCTTCCCCTGAAATGGCAGCACAGGCTACTTCCCTGTATTTTGCCGGAATTACGATCGGCCGTTTTATTGCCGGATTTATAACCTTCAAGCTGAGCAATCGTACTTTGATTCGTGCCGGACAAATTACGGCTTTGTCGGGGACATTGCTCTTGTGCCTGCCGCTTTCGTCCGGCTTTTCGATGGCGGCATTTATGCTCGTAGGTCTGGGGCTTGCCCCCATCTATCCGTCCATGCTGCATGAGACACCACTGCGCTTCGGGAAAAAGCATTCCCAGAGCATTATGGGCTATCAGATGGCGGTAGCCTATACAGGCAGCACCTTTATCCCGCCGCTGCTTGGTTATCTGGCTTCCAGCTTAAGCATTGCGATTTTGCCGTTGTTTATTCTGATTTCAGTAGCGGCCATGATGTTCTCCTCGGAAAGGCTGAATGCCTTTTTCAGTGTCAACCGGACGAAGGATGACGGTGGAGCAAAATCTTCTTTGAATTGAAATTACCTTATATCGAAGTTATCTCTGCCCCCTTCGCTTTGCAGTTCTAGGTTTGCAGCGGCTAAGCTCTTTGGCTGTAAGCGGACGGGTGCAGGAGCATGAAGAAGCGGACCGGCGTTTTACTGACGAGGAGCTTCCGGACGGCTGCGCTACTTGCAGATTGAGGGCCCGCATCGCCCTTTCCACGGGAAAAGCGAGGGAGATGCGCCCATCCTGCGAGCCTGCAAAATTAACAGCCGCCGCATAATTGTCGCTGCTCCGCAGCCACACGGAGCCTGAATCCCCCGGCAGCGAGACAGGCTTTGATCCACGTATGACGCTTTGGTTACGGAAGCTTAACACCCCTAAATTTTCACCGTACTCCACCTTTACATCCGTATGGATGGACTCTACCTTTCCGGACACCAGCCCTGTCGTGCGTCCGACTTTTTTCATCTGTTCCCCAACTTTATACGATGTAACATATCCTGGTACGGCCCCGACAGTAGCGTAGCGGGGAGTAACAAGATTGCTGAGGCGCGGGGCGGAAATGGCGGCATCCATCAAATTTTGCCCGGATTTGCGCAGTTTGACATAACGATACAGCGTTCCGATACGGTCGGAAGATGCCTTTCCGCCATCTGCTCCGCCGGGCTGAAGAGTAGGGATTAATCCCCCCTCGTTGTCCGGATTCAGCACATGATTATTGCTGAGCATATAGGTTACGCCCGGCTGATTGGCGTCGGCAACGATAAGTCCCAGGCTGCCGGAATACTCCGACGTTCCGATGCTGTAGCCGGCAGGTACGGGACGGATTCGCCGCTTATAGCTGGCATTTGTCCTGAAGGGCTTTGAACGCACGATGCGGACCGGCGCACTTGTCCCTGTCGAATGGACCGCTACTGTGGAAAGAGCGGATTTGGCTGCAGCCAATGATTCCGTATAAATGATGACGGCTGCCCCTTTTTTGCGATTCTTCGGGTCTTTGTATCCGACGCCTACTCCAAAAACTCCTTTGGCGGCAAGCCATTTTTTTGCATGTTTATTTTTCATTTTCAGCGCTGCTGCGAAAGTTGCCAACCTGATCACTCCTCCTTTGTAGTCACACAAGCAGTTTATGGGGGAGGCGGGCATTTTGTTTAAGTTTTTCTTAACTTTTGGAACATTGTGGAATAAAACAATCTGTTGTACACTTGCGGGAACAGAGGAAATGATGGGGAGGAGCGGTTATGCAATCATTTTATGTTCAGTCGGGAGATGTAAAGCTTCATGTGCTTGATTCCGGCGATGAGGCGTCTTCCTCGCTTTGTCCTGTCATGGTGTCTCCCGGATTGTCGGAAACAGCGGAAGAGTATGAGGAATTTATGCGGGAAATACTGCCGCGCAGAACGGTGGTGCTGTCCTACCGCGGGCGCGGACAGAGTGCGACTCCTGATTCCGGGTACGGGCTGAAGCAGCATGTGTCCGATCTGGCTGCGGTGATTCGGGAGAGGGGGCTGAACAGGTTTCACCTTTTCGCTTATTCGCGCGGGGTATCCTATGCCTTGGGTTATGCTTCCGCGCATACGGAGGGGATCGCGTCCCTTTCATTGCAGGACTATCCTGCCCGCCATTTGGCCATGCCGTCCGGCTGGGCGGAGGATTATGTTACAAACTATCTTGAGCCCTTTGGCCGCACCTCCAATATCCGCCCTGCTGCAGTACGCGCAATTGGTGCGGAATCGGAGAATCATCCGTTTGAAATTGACTTCCCTTTCCCAATACTGGTCATGAGAGGGACCTTGGAGGGATCGCTGCTGCCAGATGAAGAGCTGCAGGCATACCTGGGCTCTGATCAGGTTACTGTCCAAAATTTCAGCCGTTCAGGCCACGATATCCGTTCTGTGGAGAAGGAGTTATTTTATCAAACGCTGATCGGGTTTATCGATGAAAAGGAGGCTGCATGTACACTGGATTGAAATCGCTGAATTATCCCGGCAAATTAATCGTGTTTGGACTGCTTGCCCTGGTGTCCCTTGCAAGTACCCTGTGGATTTTAAACATCAAGCTGCCGTCGGGCAGGGCTCCCTACACCTTTATCTGGTGGAATATGCTGCTGGCATGGATTCCTGCCGTACTGACCATCATACTGGATGTTTGTTATGCCATGAAGCGGGGTGGGGCCAGAAACCTGCTGCTGGCGGGTGCGGGCCTGGTGTGGCTGGTTTTTTATCCGAATACGCCTTATTTGATCACAGACATGCTGCATGTGTTTGCAAGATATCCTTTTGATCCCAATGAACGCTTCTGGGTCGCCACCGGTTTCTGGAACCATACGTTTGCCATGATGCTCGTAAGCTTGACAGGCTTGATGATGGGAGGTGTGCTGCTGGATTCCGTAAGGCAATTGGTGCGCAGGTCGTTCGGCTGGGTGGCGGGTGTGTTGTTCGTTGTCATGGTGCTGCTGCTCAGCAGCTTTGCCATTTATATCGGACGATTTATCCGCGGCAACTCCTGGGATATCGTGAAAGATCCGGTCTCGCTGTACAACCAATTGGCCGAGATTTGGTCTGCGCCTGCCGGGAAGGAGCACCTGCTGCATTTTTGCGGGATGATTTTTGCTGTTCTTGCGGCAGCTTATATGCTGACCTTGGCCGCGTCTTTGAACCGGAAGTCTGCCAAGGGAGAGCGAACCGCGTAAACGATAAAGAGAAATGAGGTGTACAAGCATATGAATGGACACAAAAGAGCGGATATTCGCCCAGGGCTGCTCGTTGATATCGTTTTAAAGCAGGACCAGCGTACAGGCAAGCTGACGCGGGGAACGGTCAAGGACATTCTGACCAATTCACCTGCCCATCCCCATGGCATTAAGGTGCGTTTGACGGACGGGCAGGTTGGACGGGTGCAGCATATTGTTAGTGATCGATAGGAGCATGCTGCTACATGCGTGCCGCCGGTTTCATTTGTGGAGAAGCTGCGCTCCGGTAACTTGCCAGCAGACGGCCGAATATGCTGTCCCATGAATGGGTTCTGCTGGTTTCGCGGCCAGCCGCAGCAAGCCGGAGGCGCAGAGGGGCGTTGTCCAGCAGCGTAGCTGCCGCCTCTGCGAAAGCCGCGGCGTCATTGGCAGGGCACAGCCAGCCGTTGTGCCCGTGCATGACCAGGTCCTTTACGCCGCCTTCCCCGGCCCCGATCACCGCGGTCCCGCTGGCCATCGCCTCCAGCACAACATTGCCGAACGTCTCGGTGGCCGACGGAAAGAGGAACAGATCGGCTGCCGCATACCACTGGGCCAAATCCTTTCCGCTAACGAAACCGAGTCTCTGCACCGCATCTGCGGGCAGCCCGTGGGCGGCGGCATCCAGGCTGCGGCTGAGCGGACCGTCCCCCGCGACAACCAGGACGGATTCGGAGCGAAGCCGCTCCGGAAGCCGTTTGAACGATTCCATAAGAACATCAATGCCTTTCTCGGGTGCCAGGCGGCCTACATATAAAATGATGTGTTTACGAGGTCTAATATTCCATTTTGACCATAACTGCTCCCTTTGTCCTGCAGGGGAGAAAAGGGTTGAATCGATGCCCCTGCTCCAGATTTCGAGATTGCGGAAGCCTTTATTTTTCAATTCGGTATAAGTGGACCGCGAAGGCACATAGATTCGCCCGCAGTTTCTGTGAAACCACAGCATATACCTCCAGAGCGCGGGTTCCAGCCAGCGGAGCCTGTAGTAGTCGAGATATTTATCGAAATGGGTATGATAGGATGCAACAAGAGGTATATGATGCTTTGCCGCATACGAGGCGCCGAACAATCCGAGATTGAAGGGCGTGGCGACATGAATGAGCGTGGGAGAGAAGGCGCGGAGCCGATTGTTGATCTGTTTGGCGTTGGGGATTGCCAGCTGGCATTCCTTGTACAGAAAAAAGGGGATGCTGCGAAAGCGCTCTACATCCGGGCCTCCAGGCTGCGTCCTGTCCCCCTCCGGCGCGAACACGATACAAGGCACTCTGTGCTCGCGCAAGTACTCCGTCCATCTCGCCAAGGTCAATGCCGCACCGTTAACATCCGGTGTAAAGGTATCCGTAAAAAGCGCCACCCGAAGCATACAATTCCTCCCTCATCATCGCAATCCGATGAAAGACCTGAACTCGGTCTGTCTTCTCTGCAAGTACGTCGAAAGACGTTTTTCTTCATTATGACAGGGCAATGTATGCTGAAATTCAGCTTAATGTAAAGGCAGCGTCACAGATGAAAACAGACAACCTGTCTATCCATGTATATTAGCTTTGGCCCCGATGGTCCGGCGTTCCCGGAACATGATGTAGTATAGAAAAGATGAAACAACATACAGCAGACCCGTGATGCTGAAGGTGATGGCGTATCCCCAATAGTTCCCGTAAGTCGTTACGAGGTGCGACTGTACCGGTCCCATGGTGGCCCACCCGAGCATAAAGGCGGTCTGCATCAGGGAGTTGGCTGTGCCGCGCCGTTTCGCTGATATTTTATCCGTCATAATGGCAGACTGGATGGGATTCGCCGCATTCATGAGCGCTTGCCTGAACAGAAAGCTGACGGATGCGGCCCACAGCAGATTGGTAAAGCCTGTGATCAGCAGGAACGGAAGTGACAGCATTTGAAAGCAGACGACTGCCTTGACGGAACCGAGCCTTGCTGCAAGGGACGGACCGATCAGCATAGAGACAATCGTCATAATCTGCCCCAGGGCAATCAGCAGGCTCATGCCGCTCCATGAAACTTCGAAGCGGTTTGTAAAGTATAAATTCAGGTAAGGGATGACCAGACCGGAGCCAAAGCCGATCAGCAGCTGAGTGATCACAAATTGCGCGATAAGCACATAATCGCGTCCCGGCTGTACTGTCTCCTCTCCGCTGTCAGTTGCCATCGGATTGCTGTCGGCAGGACAAGCAACCTCCCGGGTCTCGGTGATGCGGATAAGAGGCAGGAAGGAGGCAAGCGTGGAAATGCCCCCGGCCATCAGCACGGCCTGCAGGCTGGCCGTCTTGCCAAAGCCGAAGGATTGCAGCAGGTCCGCAATGACGCCGCCGCCAAGGCTGCCGATAACCTGTGCGGCAAGCACAAGCGATGAATAGTAGCTGAACATGCGCAGTCGGTCGGACGGTTTTACATTTTCAGATAAAAAGGGAATGGCCAGCACCTGAAAGAAAGCGGCGAATATGCCGCTGAGGACGGCGAGCAGAAGCATGCAAGGCTGTGCTTCCAGCAGGGAGCGGCCGGCAAAGACGGCACCGCTGACCAAAGCTCCGGCCATCAGCATCCACTTGCGGCTAAGCCTGTCACCGAGCAGGCCGACCGGGATGAACATGAGGGCGGTTGCCAGGGACTGGAGGCTGACGACATTGCCGGTCATCGATTCGTTATAGCCGAGGCTTTCGATATATAGGTTATACAGTACAGAGAACATGCCTGTACCGATCTGGTACAAAACGTTAGCTAAGAAAAATAGCCTGATATTCCGCGGCCATTTTTGAAATGATTGCATGAAAGCTCCTCCACCCGGTTGTTAAATGCGACCTTTCCATTCTAGCAGGCTTAATCAATTACAGGAAGAAGAGGGGCTATTTTGCCTGAGCCGCGATTTGAAATAAGATGGGTAATAATAATCAATGGACAGTTTCCCTTAATTTGTTTATATTATTTCGGTATGAATTATTTTGGAGAAACAGCATTTTACCGCAGGAGGGATTTTTTTGGCATTTGGAGCACGGGTGTTAAAGACGGGCATTGCCGTGACACTGGCCCTCTTTTTAAGCTCATTACTCAATACCCAATCGCCCGTGGGCGCCGCTATCGCTGCCATTTTCGCCATGCAGCCTTCCATTTACCGCTCCTGGCGCTATTTTCTGGATCAGCTGCAGACCAGCACATTGGGCGCGATTGTGGCTCTGGTGGGGGGAATGGTGCTTGGTAATCAGCCTATTGCCGTTGGACTTGTCTGCAGTCTTGTTATTATCATTTGTCTTCAGCTTAAAATGGCCGATACTATCGGTCTGACACTGGTGACCGTCGTTTCCGTCATTGAGACTACCGGAGACTGGCAGTTTGCGGTTTCTCGCTTTGCGCTTACCCTGATCGGCATCGTTTCAGCTTTTGTCATTAATATATTGGTCTTCCCGCCCAAACCGAAGAAGCAGTTTGTCGGTCATATTCAAAGCGTGTTCGCAAAAATGTCGCTGCTGCTGCGGACGGCTATTTCGGATGAAATCAAAGAAACGGTGTTCCGTGAAGAAAAGAACAATCTGGAAGGCGCCATAAAAGGCCTGTCTGACAAGTACAATCTGTTCGAGGAAGAGCAGAAGAAGCTCAGGAAAGCGCGGTACAGCCAGACCCGCGAGATGGTTGTGTACAAGCAAATGCTGCTCAGTCTTGAAAAAGGCTTTGAGGTGCTGGACGCGGTTGAGCGGCATTACTTCCAGGCTGAGCGTCCTGACGGGACGGACCAGTTTTTCGACAATCATCTGGAGCAGCTTATCCGCTTCCATGAGCACGCGCTTTTGAAATTTGAGGATAAGCTGAAGCCGAACGATGATGAATCGCATATTTTTGAAGAGGAAAACTGTAGTTTTATGGAATCAGCCATTGCCCGTTATGACCGAACCCAGGAGGGAGTGCTGAGGCTGGCCATCGTGGCGGCCGCCATGTATGATTACGGTCATCAGCTCAGCCGTTTGAGCAGGCTTGCCGATCATATTCACCGCGGGGATGAGGGCAAGGATCAGGCGGATGGCCTGAAAGCATGGCTGCGCAGATAGTAACCGCCGGGATCTACATCGTACAAAAAACAAAAGGACGCCGCCGGCGTCCTTTTTAAACTGACTTACATCATATAGATGACAAAAAACTAAAAAAAAGCTTACCGATTGATTACGGAAGCTGAAGCTGTTAAAATATAGAATGCTTTTGTTAAATGATTCGTAAATAATCCAAAATACACATTATTGTTGACTATTATAGCAAATGAAATCGAGGATGTCAACATCCTCCCCTCCGGGACTTGATCTGCTGCTCGAAGTTCATACTAAAACTAGTCCGGATGTGGATGAGAAAGAGGAGAGATGACAAAAATGGATCAGGAATGGACAAAGGAACAACAAAGGGTGGACAAAGTTACTTCCGTTATCCACGGCCGCATCCGCAAGCTGGAAGCCGAAGTTGGCAGTGTCCGTGAGGATGTCGTCTCCATGAGGAAGGATTTCTGGGATGAAGTAACGATGAACTTTAGCGAAGCGGATGATGTGGGTGAAACGTCCACAAGCCTTCGTCAGCAGTCCCAGGTGCTGTCGGACCGTGAACAGCGGCACAAGCAGTCGGCAGCTATGCTGGCCCGGTTAAACCGTCTGCTGCAGTCGCCCTATTTCGGAAGAATTGATTTTGCGGAGTCGGGGGGCACGGAGGAGAAAATATATCTTGGCATCGCATCCCTGCTGGATGATGATGAGGTGGATTTTCTTGTCTATGACTGGCGTGCTCCGATATCCAATTTGTATTATGACAGCACCCCGGGACCTGCTTCCTATGAGACTCCCTCAGGAGCCATAGAGGGTGAAATCACCCTGAAACGGCAGTTTGTCATCCGTGACGGGCGTATCCGTTTTATGTTCGATACAGGTGTAACGATCGGGGATGAACTGCTGCAGGCTGTTCTGAGCCGCAGCTCCGATGCCCAGATGAAAAGCATTGTGGCCACCATCCAGAAGGAGCAAAACCGGATTATCCGCGATGACCGCAGCCGCATGCTTATTGTCCAGGGGGCGGCAGGCAGCGGCAAAACGTCTGCCGCGCTCCAGCGTGTAGCTTATCTGCTTTATAAGTACCGTGACCGCCTGAGCGCGGATCAGGTCGTGCTTTTCTCGCCAAATCCGATGTTTAACAGCTATGTGTCCACCGTTCTGCCGGAGCTTGGCGAGGAGAATATGAGCCAGACGACCTTCCAGGAATACCTTGAGCGCCGTCTGGGCAGAGAATTTCAGCTTGAGGATCCGTTCGAGCAGCTTGAATACGTGCTGTCCGCTTCAGGGCAGCCGGAATATGAGGCGAGGATGGAAGGCATCCGGTTTAAATCCTCCCAAACCTTTCAGGGAATGATTGAGGGCTATAAGCAGCGGCTGGAGCGGGAAGGCATGATGTTCAAACCCGTCCGCTTTCAAGGCCGCGAGGTCGTATCCGGCGATGAGATGGTCCGGAAATTTTATGGCTTTGATCCTTCCATCCGTTTGGCCAACCGCCTGGAGCTGCTGCGTGAATGGCTGCTGAAGGAATTGGCGGCGTTCGGGAAAGCGGAGATTTCAGCTCCGTGGGTCGACCAGCAGATCGAACTTCTGTCCAGCGAAGATTACCAGCGGGCCTACAACCGGCTCCGCCGCAAGAACAAGGGGCTTAGCGAGACTTTTGACGATTTTGACCGCGAGCGGAGCATTCTGGCCAAAATGGTGGTCAGTGATCGGCTCAAGCCTTTGCGCAAATGGATTAAAGCGCTACGCTTTGTTGATATTACGCGGCTGTACAGCGAGCTGTTCCGCAGCAGGGAGCTTGCGGAGCAGCTGTCCGGTGGTACGGAGCTGCCCGCACGCTGGGAAGAGCTGGGCAGGCTGACGCTGGAGCGGATCGGCGAAGGCGGACTCGCCTACGAGGATGCGACACCGTATTTGTACCTGCGCGAGATCACGCTCGGGTTTCGCTCCAACAGTGGAATTCATCATGTATTTATCGATGAGGCGCAGGACTATTCGCCGTTTCAGATGTTTTTCCTGAAGCGGCTCTTTCCAAGGGCAAAAATGACGGCTCTCGGTGACTTCAATCAGGCGATCTATGCCCATGCTTCGGTGCTTCAGAATGCAGGGCCTTTGGCGCAACTATACGGTCCCGAGCAGACGGAACTGATTTCCCTGACCAGGAGCTACCGTTCCACCAAGGAAATTGTGGAGTTTACAAGAGGAATGGTTGCTGGCGGAGAGCATATTATTCCGTTCAACCGCAGCGGCGGCAAGCCGGAGGTAACGGAGATGGGCACTCGGGGTGAACTTCATCAAAGGATAGCAAGGGATGTTGAGGGTTTGCTGGGTGAAGGCTATGAATCCATAGCTGTCATCTGCAAGACGGCTGAAGAAAGCGCAGCGGCACATGAAGCGCTGGAGAAGCTGCTGTCCGTCAAGCCCCGGCTGATCAAAAAAACAACGCCTGCCTTCGAAAAAGGAATTCACATCATCCCGGCCTACCTGGCAAAAGGCGTCGAGTTCGACGCCGTCCTGATTTATGACGGTTCCAGCCGGCAGTATTCACGGGAAAGCGAGCGCAAGCTGTTCTATACGGCATGCACCCGGGCCATGCATTTGTTGCATGTCTATTCTCTTGGTGAAGCGACACCTTTTGTAACAGAGCAATCTCCCGACACGTTCGTTTATAGCGCGCTATCCAATAAATAATCATCCATGGCAAAGGGGATAAAGGGAAAAAAGGCAGAGGACAGGTGGGAACTCCCCTGTTTCCTGCCTTTTTTGCTATCGAATGGTCAAGCGAACGAACATTTTCTATGCTAACGGTTATCATCGCGCTTATTCAGCCTAGAAAAACAAGGTTTCTCTTCTAACGGTTGCAGGCGCGCTTATTATGGCGAAACAGCTCTTTTATCTTCGAAAAACGGGAAATAGGCTCACTGGTAACCGTTACATCTTGTTTCTGACCTTTTTTACCCAAATAGCGCTGCTCACAACCGCTAGAATTTTCGCGCAGTTTATACGTACTCACACCTATTCCTCGATCAAGCACCAATTGCCGCTTTGATTCAAAAAATGATCAGGGTTTGGGGGCAACAGCGATGGTAGGAATGGTTCGTTCTCGGAGCGTCTAGGTGATCGCTGTCACAATTTATCCCATCAATGGGAAGACTATAATATGGATGCACAACGGACAGTGCCGATTTTAGTTATTACAACAGCATTATGTCATGGGATTTTACAAACCCTTAGCTGCGGGCTTATAATACGAGTCATATATTTTTCGCCGGATCAGCAATTTAGAGAAAATGGAGGAAGTCCATATGAGTTTATTTAAACGTCCAGCGCTTGCGGATTGTGTCCCTGAGCTTGTGGCCACCGCAAGAGGGGCCCGTCCGGCTTCGCTCGTCATTCGTGGAGGAACGCTCGTCAATGTCGTTTCAGGCGAAATGATTCCGGGCATGTCCGTAGCCGTACAGGGGTCCCGGATCGCCTATGTCGGCAAGGATGTCAGCCATACGATCGGCCCGGAAACGATCATCATTGAAGCGGAAGGACGTTATATCGCGCCTGGTCTGCTGGATGGACATTGTCATATCGAAAGCACCCAGCTGACCGTGACCGAATTTGCAAAAGCCGTGCTTCCACTGGGCGTCACCGGAGGATTTTTTGATGCCCATGAAATTTCCAACGTGCTCGGTCTCAAGGGACTTCGCCTTATGCTTGAAGAAGCGCGGACAACACCGATGGCCGCATATATGCAGGTCGCTTCCTGTGTGCCCTCTACAAATGCGGAGCTGGAAACAACAGGCGCCGCATTCGGCCCGGAAGAGGTGGCCGAGGCGCTAAGCTGGGGACCGGACATGATTGGTCTTGGGGAAGTAATGAATTTTCCCGGTGTCGTGTATGGTGAAGAAACGATGATTGGCGAAATACAGGCAACACTGCGTGCGGGCAAAGTGGCCGACGGACACTTCACATGGGCGTCTGACGATTGGAGACTGCCGGTGTATGCGGCCAGCGGCATTACGGGAGATCATGAGTGCGTGACCCCGGAGGATGTAGCTGAGCGCATCCGGCTGGGCATGTACGCCAAGATGCGGCAGGGCTCTGCCTGGCATGATGTGGCTGAAACGATCAAAGCCTGCACGGAGATGGGGCTGGATACCCGCCGCATGATGCTGGTCACGGATGACCGCAGCTCGGAGTCGCTGCTCAAGGAAGGGCATATGAATTTTGTCGTTAGACATGCCATCGGGCAGGGGGTTAAGCCTGTCACCGCTTTCCAGATGGCAACGATTAATACGGCGGAACGTTTTGGAGTGGCGCGGGATATCGGATCAGTTACTCCCGGCTCCATTGCGGATATCATTCTGCTGGACGGCAGACTTGCGGATGTAAGAGTGTCGGCAACAATTGCCGCAGGTCGTCTCGTGGCCGAGAACGGCAAAATGATTGCAGCATGGGACGGCTTTACGTATCCGGAAGAGGCCTTGAATACCGTGCATATTGACCGGACGATTCATGCTGCCGATTTCGCGCTGCAGGCTCCTGTTCATGCAGGCGAAACTGAAGCGAGGGTCATCAAGGTAACGGAAAACCACGTCGAAACCAAGGAAGTTAAAATGATCGTTCCTGTAGAAGCGGGGAAGGTTGTTACAGGCCCAGGCAAAGATTTGTGCAAAATTGCCGTCTTCGAGCGCCATAAGGGAACAGGCAACAGCTCTGTCGCTTTGGTTACAGGTATCGGATTTACAGAGCCGGCCGCCATAGCCATGACCGTGGCGCATGACAGCCACAATCTGCTCGTGATCGGGAACGATGACGAAATGATGGCGCGCGCCGCCAATCAGGTCATTTCCATGAAGGGCGGGTCTGTGGTGATATCGGCTTCAGGGGAAGCTGTAATGCCGCTGCCGATTGCCGGACTAATGTCTCCCGCTCCATTTGCCGAGGTTGCGGAGCAGTCCGAAGGCATCAGCACAGCTTTGCAGCGTGCAGGCTGTATGCTCAACAACGCGTTTATGACACTGTCGCTGCTGTCGCTTGCTGTCATTCCGGAAATCCGGCTGTCTGACAAGGGACTCGTAGCCATTGGCGCGGACGGTATCCATATGGTACCGCTGTTCACGGCTGAGCTGAAAGAGAAGGTGTAGAAGGAAACAACAAGGACATGCAGCGTTGCGAATTTGCAAGCAGGCGACTTCCACCGGGAAGCTGCCTGCTTGTGCCCTGGAGGGCTGCATCAAAGCGAAAGAGGTGGGAACGCAGCCTGCTGAGAGCCATGCTCCTTACGGTAGCGGGAAGGAGTAACTCCGTTCCATTTTTTGAAGGTGGCAATAAAGTAGCTTAAATTGTCAAAGCCCACCTCCAGCGCGATATCCACCACCTTGCGGTTGGTTTGCTCCAGCAGCAGGCTGGCTTTTTGGACACGGTAATGGTTCATATATTCGATGGGGCTTTTTTGCACCATCTGTTTGAAGAAGCGGCAAAAGTGCCCCTCGCTCATGCCCGCCTTGTCTGCGATGGATTTCAGCCGGACAGGCTCCTGATAGTGCTCGTGGATATAACCGATCGCCATTTTGACGCGTTCAACCTTGGATAGACCGGTATTTGCTTCCGGTGGTTCTCCTGCGGCTGAGATCATATGCGGGTACATGCTGGCGAAAATGGCGTACAACTGGGCTTTCGTTGAGATTTCCTTGGCAGGATGACGGGTTTCATGATCCCGCAAAATTTTGTCCAACGATTCCAGTACCTCCCGTTCCCAGGCTTCCGTTCCTTTAATATGAATCGGCGGCAGCAGTGCTTTGTGAAGCACCGGCTCGATAAAGCGCTGCTGGATCACATCGGGGACGGGGCTGAGCAGCATTTTAAGATCAAAAACGATGGCGGAGAAGACACAGTGATCATCGTGATGCAAATAACCGGCATGCAGCGTTCCGCTGTTCACAAACAGCGCTTCGCCTGCGTTGACCTCGGTATGCTGCATATCTGTCTGAAAGAGGGCGCTTCCGCTGCGCACCAGGATAAACTCCATTTCGTCATGCCAATGGCAGTCCAGCACACAATTGCCGTTCAACTGTTCGACATCGGGATATACGCTTACGGGGAAGGACGGGTTGCCATGGATCCGGTTTTCGCGGAGCGTTTCGCGTCTCATTTTACATACTCCTAACTGAGGCTTGAATAGCCACATATATTGTGCCTATAATTGAAATACAATAGGTTATTTTCATTCCAAAATTATCTAACCATGAAAGGTTGTGCAGGCATGAATGAAGTAATTGACACACTAACTGAACATCGTTCCATCCGCAAATATAAAAAGGACCCGTTGACCGAGCAGCAAATCATGACGATCATCAAAGCGGCCCAATCCGCCCCAACCTGGGGCAACGGCCAGCAGGTCAGCATCATCGGCGTGCAGGATCCGGACAAAAAGCGCAAGCTCGCCGAATTGACCGGGGGGCAGTCCTGGATAGCCGAGGCTCCGCTTTTCCTGCTGTTCACCATCGATTATTACCGTGCACGGCAGGTGCTTCAGGACAAGGGGCATGATCTGGGCTCGGCGGAAAATGTGGAGCTGCTTCTGATCGGCTCGACTGACGTTGGTCTTAATATGGGCTTCGCCATCGCGGCGGCGGAATCCATGGGCCTTGGCATTGTGCCGATCGGCGCTGTCCGCCGGGATTCCCAGACTGTAATCGATATGTTTGAGCTGCCTGAGCATGTGTTCCCGGTGTCGGGCCTGGTGATCGGATATCCTGACGATACGCCTGACCTGAAGCCGCGCCTGCCGCTCGAATCCTTCTACCATACGGAAAAATATAATGCCGATCAATTGCCATATTCGCAGCAGTATGACAAAGAATTTGCCGAATATGTTGCCAAACGCAGTCAGGGAGCGGCACAGAAAAATTGGTCCGACACTCTGGTTGCTTATTACAGCGGTGCAGGCAACCTGCGCACAGCGGATGTGCTGCGCAAGCAAGGCTTCAAATATAAGTGAATACGCCCATGGCATGCCGGGTCTGGCAGACCCGGCCTTTTTCTTTTTTTTCAGAGGCTATTCGTATTAAATATATCAATATTTTGTTACTATTCATCAAAATATCAAAAGAAAACCCTTTCTTAAATCAATATTATTATAATTAAGAATTCAGCAAATTCCAAATACTATAGTAGTTTATACCGATGCAGATGATGATACAAGGAGGAAGCAAGCAATGAAATTTACAGACGGCTATTGGATGGTCCGTAAAGGCTATGAAATTCAAAACCCGGAGGATGTACGCGATATTGTCACGAACGGCGCTTCCATTACGGCGTATGCCGCTACCAGACGTATTGAACGTAAAGGAGACACCTTGAATGGAACTCTCCTGAAGGCAACCTACAGCTCTCCGATGCCCAACGTCATCCGGGTAAGATTGAATCACCATAAAGGACTTGTGAAAAAAGGACCTGAGTTCGATATCCGTACGCTGCCTACAGAAGTGCAAATTTCCGAGCAGGAGGAAGAGGTTGTTCTGCAAAGCGGCAAGCTCAGTGTCCGTGTTGGACGAGGCAAGGGCTGGAATGTCGGCTTTTATTATGACGGCAAGCGGATGACCGGCAGCGGCTACCGCGGGCCGGGTTATATCAAGGATCCTTCCGAAAAAGCGTACTTCAGGGAGCAGCTGGAGCTTGGGGTGGGCGAATATGTCTATGGCCTGGGCGAACGCTTTACACCATTTGTGAAAAACGGGCAGATCGTGGATATATGGAATGAAGACGGGGGAACAAGCAGTGAGCAGGCGTATAAAAATGTTCCTTTTTACCTGTCGAGCAAGGGATACGGCGTGTTCGTCAACCATCCTGAGCGCGTCTCCTACGAGATCGCATCCGAGAACGTATCCAAGGTACAGTTCAGTGTGGAAGGCGAAACGCTGGAATATTTCATTATCGGCGGCAAAGATCCGAAAGAGGTGCTGGATAATTATACGAAGCTGACCGGCAAGCCTGCGCTTCCGCCTGCATGGACGTTTGGTCTGTGGCTGACAACCTCCTTTACAACGGATTACGATGAAGCGACCGTAAACCATTTCGTGGACGGCATGGCAGAGCGTGATCTTCCGCTGTCTGTCTTTCACTTCGACTGTTTCTGGATGAAGGAGTACCAGTGGTGCGATTTTCAGTGGGATAAGGATATGTTCCCCGATCCGGAGGGCATGCTGCGCCGGCTGAAGGAGAAAGGCCTTAAAATCTGCGCCTGGATCAATCCGTACATTGCGGAAAAATCAATTCTGTTCGATGAAGGCATGGAAAACGGGTATCTGGTAAAAAGAGCCGACGGCAGTGTATGGCAGTGGGATATGTGGCAGGCGGGCATGGGACTTGTGGATTTCACCAACCCGGATGCGGTGGCGTGGTACCAAGGCAAGCTGGCAGCGCTGATTGACCAGGGCGTCGACTGCTTCAAAACGGATTTCGGCGAGCGTATCCCGACCGATGTTGTTTATTATGACGGCTCCGATCCTTATAAAATGCACAATTATTATACTCATTTATACAATAAAGCTGTTTTCGAGCTGTTGGAGCAGAAGCTGGGCAAAAATGAAGCCGCCCTGTTTGCACGCTCCGCTACCGCCGGAGGCCAGCAGTTCCCCATTCACTGGGGCGGCGATTGCTCCTCCACCTATGAATCCATGGCTGAATCCCTGCGGGGAGGGCTGTCGCTGGGCTTGAGCGGATTTGGCTTCTGGAGTCATGATATCAGCGGTTTTGAAAATACGGCAACACCTGATGTCTACAAGCGGTGGGTGCAATTTGGCTTGCTGTCCTCCCACAGCAGGCTGCACGGCAGTTCTTCCTATCGTGTGCCATGGCTGTTTGATGAGGAAGCGGTGGACGTGGTGCGCGTGTTTACGAAGCTGAAATGCTCTCTGATGCCGTATCTGTACAGCTCGGCTGTTGAATCCTCCGTACGCGGGCTGCCTATGATGCGGGCGATGCTGCTGGAGTTCCCGGACGATCCGACGACACATGCGCTTGACCGCCAGTACATGTTCGGCGACTCGCTGCTGGTCGCGCCGATCTTCAACGCGGAAGGCAGCGCGCAGTATTACCTGCCGGAAGGCCGCTGGACGAACCTGCTTACAGGGGAGGTCGTGGAAGGCGGGCGCTGGCGCACGGAAAATCACAGCTTCATGACACTGCCGCTGCTGGTGAAGCCGAACGGCCTGATCGCGATCGGGCGTGAAGACAGCCGCCCGGATTACGATTATGCCGATGGCGTACAGCTTCATCTGTTCGAGCTGGAAGACGGTGCTTCCGCCGAGAGCGTTGTGAGCAGCACAGCCGGAGAAGTAGAGCTGACTGTGTCCGTCAAGCGTGAAGGCGGAAAGCTGTCCATCGTGTCCGAAGGAGCCGGCAAGCCTTGGAGCGTCGTGCTGCGCGGAATCAGCGGGCTGTCAGGTATTGACGGGGGAAGCAGCGAGCAGGGAACCCAAGGGGTTGTCATCACACCGGCCGATCCGAATGGATCTGTAACAGTAACTCTTTAATACCGGATGTATGGAAATGGCCGTCCTGTTATCATGGATAACATTGGACGGCCATTTGTTCATCATCATGTAATTTCCTCAATCATCAATCATCTGTCTTCATTAATTCCGGCATATCCAATGCCATGGAAATGTTGCACAGCATCCCTCTTGCCAGAAAAAGCATCGTTCTTTCGGCAGGCTCGGGAATGCCTGCTTCCACAAAAGCATTAAGCACGATCTGTCTGATGTTGTCAAAGCCTTCCCGCATTACCTCAACGATCGGTGCATCCATAATCGTCTGGGCCTGCATTTGCAGCAGCACTTCATTGCGGTGTTCATACATAATCTTCTCATAGGCAGTTATGAGTTCTTTCTCCAGCAGTTCAGGCGGAACAGTACTCACAACCTGGTTGAAGGAATCTGCGATCCGAGTCCAGGATGTCTTCAATGCCGCACGCAGCAGCTCCTCCTTGGTAGAAAAAAACTTGAAAATGTACGGTTGTGAAATATTTGTCCGTTCCGCTACTTTCGCTGTGGTAGCCCTGTAAAACCCCATTTCCGCAAAAACTTCGATGGCTGCAGAAATGATTTCATTCTGGCGGCTGACGGAAACTGCTGAATTTTTGGCCATAGGCTGAATCATCCTTATCCTTGGTGTATAGTAATTAATCGATCACTAACTAAACTATACATGAGATTCATCCCAGATGCAAACAGTCATTATTCGCAAACAAAGGCAAGTTGCTGCCCTGTATAATAAAGACGTCGCCCAACCACAATAACTTTATTCTGTGCAAAGGTGGTTTTTGGGGATGCGTCATAACCAACTGAATTTGATTGCCCTTGGCTCCATCCCGCTCATGGCAACACTCGGGAATTCCATGCTTATTCCCGTTCTGCCCGAAATCGGCAGGGAATTGCATGTCGGCTCCTTGCGGGTAAGCATGCTGATTACGGTGTATGCGGTTGCGGCGATTGTGCTCATTCCTTTTGCAGGTTATTTATCCGATAAATTTGGTCGGAAAGCTGTGATTGTTCCTAGCCTGATTATTGCTATCGCGGGAGCGGGTGTTTCTGCCGTAGGTGCCTGGCTCCTGAAGGATGGCGCGGCGTACTGGACCATTATCGGGGGACGGTTGTTGCAGGGGATTGGCGCTGCAGGCGCTTTTCCGATTGTCATTCCTTTGGTCGGTGATCTGTATGAGGACGAGGAAGCGGCCAGCCGCGGCCTTGGAGTTATTGAAACCTACAATACGTTTGGGAAAGTGTTAAGCCCCATTCTGGGAGCAGCTTTGGGGGTTCTGCTCTGGTATCTTCCGCTGCTCGTGATCCCTGTATTGTTTCTCATTTCCATGCTGCTTGTGCTGTTCATTATCCGAGCTCCGAAGCGAAAGAAGGATTCTACAACCATCAAGGAATTTGCAGTAGGGATAAAAAACATCCTGGCTGAAAAGGGAAGATGGCTTTATGCCATTTTTGCTGTTGGCTGCATATGCATGCTCATTATTTTTGGAACGCTTTTTTATCTGTCGGAGACACTGGAGTCGGACTACGGGCTTCATGGTATTCTGAAGGGGCTTGTGCTGGCCATCCCGCTGGCAGCCCTATGTCTGTTCTCGTATCTTGGAGGGAAAGCGGCGGGGAAAAATAAGAAACGGATGAAATGGCTCAGCTTCGCAGGGCTTGCGCTTATGGCCGGAAGCCTTGCCGTTATCGGCTTGTTCCGCAATATTTATGCAGTTACAGGCCTGTTTGCCCTGGGAGGGGCTGGTATTGGCCTCGTGCTTCCCTGCCTGGATGCGCTGATTACGAAAGGAATCGGCAAGAAGGAGAGGGGGACCATCACCTCCATATACAGCAGCATGCGTTTTCTGGGAGTCTCCCTGGGTCCGCCGGCTGTATCGCTGCTGCTTGCAGGGGGGCACAGCCTCCTCTTCGGCGTGCTGGCCGGGATGGGCTGCGCTGCTGCACTGCTGATGCTGATGGCTGTCAAGCCAAAGCAAGGTGATCCGGAGAGGGGAGACAGCGGAGACCGCAGGAAAAGAAGGAGTCGTTTCCCCCATGGATCTGTCAACGCTGTCCCGGGAATGCGGCGCAAAACGTCGGTAAAATAACGAAAGCCCAGGTCTCCATTTGCTGGAAACCTGGGCTTTACTCGCAACAATTAAAATCGCTCACTCAGTGCGTCTGACTTCAGTGAATGTTCCTCGTTAGGCGTGTTTCTTATATGGTGCTTTTTTGCGGGGATGTCTGCTTGGAAGCTCCCAGAACGTAAATAACGATCATGATTACAATGGCAATGGCCGAAAAGCGGTACATGGCCGCGTAATCGGAGGCTTTGGCAATGACCCCCAGGATGAGTGCGCCTATGGCCACACCCAAATCAAGCGAGTTAAGAAACATGCCGTTAGCCATGCCCCGCTGCTTGGGAGACACAACCTGGATCATCCAGGTCTGCAAGGCCGGCTGCATCGCTCCGAAGCCAATGCCGTAACAGAGGGCGGATAGATACATCCAGGCATCCGTATGGGCAAAGGAGAGCAGCACCAGGCCACCGATCAGGAACAGGGAGCCGGGCAGCAGCAGTGCTTTATGACCGTAGCGATCATAGATTCGTCCGGAAAATGGTCTGACAAGCAGCACCGCCAGCGCATTAAATAAAAAGAAAAAGGCCGGATGAGCCAAATGGGCCTCTTCACCGTACAAGGCCATGAAGCCTATCAGGCCGCCGTAGGTGATGGACATCAAAAAATTAAGGGCCCCGGGGATGAGCAGGCGGCGGTTAAAGCCCGGCTTTTTCCCGTCTTCAAGCGGTACCATTGGCGGCTCGATATGCCCTTTTGGAAGCTTTCTAACTAGCCACAACGCGAGCGGGAAGATCACGGCAATGACAAATGCGGTCGAAAATACAAGCGTGTTAAATCCGCTGTATTGAAGCAGTGAAATCCCGATGGTCGGGCCGATGGACATCGCAAGGCTTGTGGACAGTCCGAAGTATCCCATGCCTTCTCCCAGGCGCTTTGCGGGAATAATATCGGAGGCCATCGTCGGAAAAGCGGTGCTGCTCATGCCAAAGCCGATGCCAAACAGCATGCGCATGGCCAGCAGCATAGCGATAGCAGGAGCCACACTGTAGCCCAGCGTTCCGACCAAGGCAAGCAGCAGGCCTATAAATATAAGCTGACTGCGGTGTCCTTTTTCAAGGAGCCGTGCGGAGAAAAGTCTCGCGATAATGGCACTCAGGGCAAATAGCGTGGTGACAAGACTGACCTGAACGGAGTTGGCGTTAAAGGCGGTTTTTACATAAGACGGAATGGAGGATACGATCATTTGCAATTCCAAAAATAAAAAAAGATTCGATACCGTCAGAACAATAAAACCCTTTGTCCACAACGGTTCTTTCACTTGCTGCATATTATTGTTTCTCTCCTTGTTGTTCTAACTCGGTGATGTTGGCTTGAATCTGGCGAAGGATGGTCATAAAGTGCTCAAAATTACGTTCGTCAATACCTTTCAGAAACTCGCTGCTGATCTGCTTTTCAATGGGCAAAGTCTCTTCTATCAGCTTGCGGCCGGCGTCGGTCAGGTACAACAGATACGCCCGGCGGTCCTGTGCGGACGGGGCACGGCGCGCCCAGCCCTTGCGGTCTAGAACATCCATCAACCGCGCGGTCGTCGGCTGATCCTTCGCCGAACGGTGGGCGATCTCCTTCTGATTCAGACCTTCTTCCCTGTAAATCTGATGCAGTACGGACCACTGTTCAGGTGTAATATCATAATCTTTCAATCTGTTCATTAGAAGCTGGCTCATGCGGCGGTAGGTTAAGCCAAGAATGGCGCCAATCGAACGTTCATGAGGAGTGATATACATAGCTGCTCCTTTCTGCTGGGGAAAATACTTGTCTTAACAAGTATATATGGAAGTTTATTCTTTTGTCAAAGAAAAAAAGAAAATAAAGAGTTGGGCTGTGAAAATTTTCATCGTATTACAGATAGGAAAGGTGATTTACAAAGAAAAAAAGGCTGCATGAAATGCAGCCTTGCTGATTATAAGTTACTTCGTTTGCGGAACTTTTTCCCAATCCTTCAGGAAGCGTTCAATTCCGATGTCCGTAAGCGGATGCTTCCAGAGGGAAGGAAGAAGGGAGCCGGGGATCGTTGCGATATGTGCTCCGGCCAGGGCGGCGTCCTCCACATGCTTGATATTGCGGATGGAGGCGGCAATGATTTCAGACTTGAGATCATGGAAATCGAGAATTTGTCTCAGATCACGGATCAGCTGCATGCCATCTACAGCAATATCATCCAAACGTCCGACAAACGGGCTGATAAAGGTAGCGCCGGCTTTGGCGGCCATCAGGCCCTGAGCGGCGGAAAAGATCAGTGTCACATTGGTCTTGATTCCGTTCTTGGTCAGCTCATTGCAGGCATACAGACCGTCCTCGGTCATCGGCAGCTTGATCACCACGTTGGAGGCCCATTTTGCGATTTCGTAAGCTTCCTCCAGCATCTGTTCCGCCTTAAGGCCGATCACCTCAGCGCTTACCGGCCCTTTGACGATGCCGCAGATTTCCTGAATGACTTCCTTGAACACTCTTCCTTCCTTGGCAATCAGGGAAGGGTTGGTGGTCACGCCGTCAACCAGGCCAAGACGCTCAATGCGTTTGATTTCCTCGATATTACCGGTGTCCAAGAAAAACTTCATGAAAGAACTCCTCCTCAGTGTTTGTGCTCGGTTTAGATTTTGCAAAATACCCGGAAAACAACCTACAATTCAGCAAAAATACTTAAAGTAGCAGTGTACAGGCTTAAAAACTATAATTTAGTATGTACCATATCTTAAATTGTGACATACTTTAAATTCCAAAACAAGATATGGTGATCTGCTTAGATGTAATTTAATATTGATTTTACATACATTTTCAGAAACCTTTGGCAACGTTATATTACCCATTTGGACAAGGAGGTAATCACCATAATGCTGCTGAAACGGCAGATTATAATTTAGGATATCCGAATAAGAAAACGGGAGGCATGCTATTGCACTGGATTGCGATGATCACGATGCTGATTGACCACATTGGAGCGGTGTTTCATCCAGATGAACTTGCTCCATGGCGAATTATAGGAAGGATTGCCTTCCCGATTTACACTTTTGCATTGTACCTGGGGTATCTGCACACCAGGAATATGAAACGCTACATGTTTCGTTTATTTGTGCTCGCTTTGCTGTCACAGCCGCCCTTTATGTTTGCGTTTGGTACAGCCGGGTTGAACGTTATTTTCACCCTGCTCGTGTCACTGCTTGCGCTGGCGGGTGCTGACAGGCTAAAGAGTCCGGGACTGATGATTCCTTTTTATGTTGTTGTCGGGGCATTAATGGAATGGTCCAATATGGATTACGGCGCATATGGGCTTGTGCTTGTGCTGATCTTCCGCTATACGCGGGGAGTGTGGATGGTGATCGCGCATTTTATACTGAATCTTCTGTATGAGCTATGGAATTATCGATATATCGGCTACATGTATTATCAGCCATTTACGATGGTTCAGCATTACAGCATTATCTCCACCGTTGTGATCAGTCTCTTTCAGTCAAGTCCAGGGGTGTTCCGCAGGACGGTTCCACGCTGGCTGTGGATCAGCTTCTACCCCGTTCATCTGGCAGTTATTGCGCTTGTTGTTATTTACCAGTCCGGTTTTGATCCGGTGCTGCAGAAAATTGCCAACGATTTCTATGCCGAGTACAGGTAGCATCGGGCGTTTTACCGCAAATGAAAAGAGCGCCTCAGGTCAACAGACCTTTTAAGGCACTCCCTTCTTCTGCAAACGGTTTATGTTTTTGGCGGCTCTTCCTCGGCGACCATGAAATAAGAGGTAAGTTCCTGCAGCTCTTCAGCCATCATGCTCAGTTTATTGGACGAAGCGGTGATGGCCGCGATGGATGCCCATTGCTCCTCCACGGACCGGGAAATTTGGCCACTGCTGGCCGCCGTACTGGTGATCATGGCAGACAGGTGATCGGATGAAGCCTTCATTTCCTGTATGCCGGCCGAAATTTCGGCTGTTGCCGCCCACGTATGCTGAACCTGCTCCGCCACCTGTGCGATGGCTTGCTGCATGTTCATAAAAACGTCGGTGGCCCTTTTTACCATTTCCGGCGCATCGTCCGCCGTTTGAACACTTTCTATCAAGCGGTGAACGATTTCCATGCCTTCCTCAGACCGCTGCCGCAGGAGCTCCGCTTCTCTTGCCAGACTGGTGGAATTTTCGGTTACGGACTGAATCACGGCGGCCATATCGGACATGGCGAGCGCACTGTCGGCAGTGGCTTTGGCCTGTACTCGCAAATTATCGGAAATTTCATTAATGTTCCGGTTGATAATATTGGCATTGCTGTCGTTTTGCTCACAGATCACCGACAGCTCCTTGGCCGATTCGCTTACTTCATCAGTGGTTTGTTTTACCTTTGCCATAATTTCGTTCATTCTGCAGATCATATGGTTAAATCTTTCATTCACCCGGCCAAGGTCATCCCTTCCGGTCTGAATGCGGATATCCAGCCTGCCGCGGCTGACCTCCTCAATGCCCGAGATCAGGGCCTTGACGGGAGCGAGCGTTCCTTTGACGACAAGATACTGCAGCAGCAGACAAATGACGAGGAAGCCCGCAAGAATAAGGATATTATGGACAAGCAGCCTCTGCAGGCCGTCGCGAATGGCGCTGGCATCGGCGTCTACGGCAAAATAGGCGAATTTTTTGTTCGTTTCGTCCATGATCGGATAGATAATGGTGGTGAATTCACCGAAGCTGTCCTGATAAATGTCGGTAAACACAGGCTGGCTCGTATCGAGCATTTTGCCCAAGGCCTGCGCTACTTCGGCCGGCTGCTGGTACATATCACCGACACCCAGTTTCCATTTCCGCTCCATATCCTGTCTCAAGGGGGTTGGCATGGCTACAATGGACGTACTGAGACGGTTTTTCCCGCCAAGCTCTGTGCCGAAAATATAAGCATGCTCGATATTGGGATTGTGCTCGGACACGGCATCCAGAAAGGCCCGCAGCTTTGTCTGGGCAGGACCGTCATAGCTTTGTTCCTTCACGGCTTTGCGGACAAGACCGGCATCCAATCCTGAAAACCATTCCGCCGTGTTTTTTTCAATTTGATTGCGCAGCTGATCCGTGAGCACGCTTCGCTGGTTAAAATAGCTTGAGCATATGAGCGCCGTACCGATCAGGATGATATTCATGAACGACAGCAATAGATTTTTGTGAAAAAAAGAAAGCGTACGCCAATTAAACACGAAATTCACTCCTAAAATTGCGATGAATCGACAATGGCCGACAAATTTATCATAATCGATCTTGACCAAAAAAACATCAATAAATGGTGGATAATTCTATGAAACACGCTATAATTAGCCTGAATCTAAAAGAAGACCAATAATATGTAGCAGAATGCTTGATGAAGGAACGGCAATAAACTAAGCTGTGTATTGATTGTACTCAATAAGCTCGGGAGTTGATAAGATGAATTTGAAAAAAACGGCCGCGGAAAAAGCGGTGGAAGCGATCAAAGACGGCATGTGCATCGGGCTTGGAACAGGCTCAACGGCATATTGGGCGATACAGAAAATCGGGGAACGGGTCAGAGAGGGATTGAAAATTGAAGCTGTTGCGACGTCTGTAGCTTCGGAAGAGCTGGCGGTTCAGCTCGGTATTCCCATCGTCCCCTTTGAAAATATTACGAGACTGGATATTACGATTGATGGAGCCGATGAAGTTAGCCCGCAGCTGCATTTAATCAAAGGCGGCGGCGGAGCGCTGCTGCGCGAGAAGATTGTCGCGGCCAATACGGATTATTTTATCGTAGTTGCCGATGAAAGCAAGGCCGTGGATACGCTGGGGAGCTTTGCGCTTCCGGTTGAGGTTGTGCCTTTTGCCAGCGAATGGACAAAGAGAAGGCTGGAGGCTTCCTGCCCGGACGTACAGTGGCGGGTTAAGGACGGTGTGAAGTATATTACCGATAATGGTAACTACATCGCCGACTGCAGGTACGGAGAGATCCATGATCCGGCGGAGCTGGAAGCCATGCTGAACAGCATTCCTGGTGTGGTGGACAACGGATTGTTCGTCGGGATGGCTGATAAAGTCATTATCGCCAAGTCCGACGGAGAGCTGGATATTCGGGTAAAATGAAAGCAGGCAGCTCCAAAATAGCGGCGGTGCTCCTGCTCGTCTATGTGATTCTGCTGATGTACTGGATGTTTCTGGGCTTTGGCAGGACATGGGATTTTTCAGCGCCTTACAGATACAATTTACATCCTTTGCGAACGATTCACAGCTACATAAGGTCGGCTGATATTCTCCCGTTCAGTGTATGGGGAGTTAATTTGCTGGGTAATGTTGCTGTATTTATTCCGGTCGGAGCGCTGCTTGCTGTCATGATGCGCCGCCGTCTGCGCCTGCTGCATATGCTGGCCGGTTTTCTTCCGGCCTTGCTTTTGCTTGAGCTGCTGCAAATGCTGCTCAGGGCAGGCAGTTTTGATGTGGATGATGTGCTGCTCAATGCGGCAGGGGCATGCTTGGGCTGGATTCTCGCGGCAAGAGTTTTTTCCGGGAAGAGACAGCGGCAAACTTGACAACTACATGCAATTGAGATATCTTCGAATGAAGATAATTGTATGGAGGATTTCTGATATGTCAAAAACTCTTGATGAACATGAATTAGCTCTCAATTTATTTGTCGTGCTCGCCCGGGCCTATAACTCGGTCACCTCCCGCACGAACCGTGATATTCAAAGCCATGGCCTGAACACGACGGAATTTGGTGTACTGGATCTGCTCTATCATCGGGGGCCGCAGCCTCTGCAGAAGATCGGGGAGAAGGTTCTTATTTCCAGCGGGAATATAACGTATGTTGTGGATAAACTGCAGAAGAAGAATCTGCTTAGACGGCGCGCCTCTCAGGATGACCGCCGGGTTATTTTTGCAGAGCTGACGGAAGAAGGCAGACACTTCTTTGAGCAAATTTTTCCGCAGCACAAGCAGGTTATTTTTGACACTGTCAGCGGTCTTTCGCCAGAGGAGAAGGAGCAGGCTGTGGCTCTACTGAAAAAGCTGGGGCTTTCAGCCGAAGGCTCTCTTTAAGGGTATCTGTCATATAACGTTTTTCTACCGTACCGGTTTGCATGACCGGTACTTTTTTTGCCAAACGGATTTGTGTGCCGCAATTGGAGGGGGATGGTCATGAAACATGAGGAGCTTCTGTATTCATATATGGATGATCCGCAGGTGATTGAGGATCTGAAGCGGGTCAGAGAACTTGGCCTTCCGCAGAGCTGCATCGCCGCCGGTTATGTAAGGAATCGGGTCTGGGACAAGCTGCATGGTTATGTAGCTCTGACGCCCTTGAATGATATTGATGTCATTTATTATGACCCCGACAATACGCTGGAGGAGAGGGATCATCATTTGCAGCAACTGCTGAACCGGGGGCAAATCAACCGCCACTGGTCCGTTAAAAACCAGGCACGCATGCATGAACGCAACGGCGATCCCCCTTATACTTCCGCAGAGGATGCCATGCGGTATTGGCCCGAGACGGCGACTGCCATAGGGATATACTTGGATGTTCAGGATGTTATGCATACTGTTGCGCCATTCGGCCTTGACGACTTGTTTGAGATGAGGGTCAGAAAAAGCCCATATTTCCGAAATACGACCGCGTTCCGTGTGCGTGTGTTTCAAAAGGAATGGCTTGACACCTGGCCGCTGCTCATTATGGATGTATAGAGATGAGTCAATTAGGAAGCACGATGAAAGGGGTTAAAGTACGAATGTTAAAAAATATTAAATCCGAAACGGACCGGCCCGAAGTGCGGGAGCTGCTCGGTTATGCCGATGTAGCGGGCAGAGTGGATGAAGATGAGCTCATCAACCGCTACAAGACGGATGACCGTCTGTATTTATATGGTTATGAGGATGACGGGCTCATTGTAGGATTGCTGGGGTTCGAGCGCAAGGAAGAAAGGATTATTCACCTGCATCATATCGCGGTGCTGCCGGAGAACCGGCTTAAGGGTTACGGGCGGGGAATGCTGCTGCAGGTGATCAAGGATCTTGATCCGCAGCAAATCATTGCGGATACTGACGAAGAGGGTGCGCAATTTTTCCGGAATCTCAGCTTTACTGTATACGGATCAGCGGACCCTTTGACAGGCCTGGAGTCTTTTCACTGTGTCTATAATATGGTGGACGAAGAATAAGCATATACCGTGCCGCAACTGTCTCTCATCTCATAAGCTAGGATATCGGGAATGAAAATCTGATGATCCGCCGGCCAGGAGGTGAGAGAGTTGGTGTACCGCTATACGGCCATTGGCGATTCACTTACAGCTGGGGCAGGGGCTTTGCCGGGAAATGGTTTTGCACCGTTATATTGGAGGTCCATTGAGAGATATTCGGGCCGCCGGGTTCTCTATCAAAATTTGGGCGTCAATGGAATGACTTGCCCTGAGCTGCTGCGGAATGTAACAAGCTCCCCTGTCTACAGAACCGCTCTGGCACAGGCTGATATTATAACGGTCTCCATTGGGGGAAATGACCTGATTCGTCTGGCGAGATCCTCCGGGGGCATAAATATCCGCTCCGAATTGGCTCGGCTGCAGGGATGCTTGCGTCAGACCCTTGCCGTATTATACAGCATAAAATCAGGCAGCCGTTCACCGTTTCTGATTCGCTTCGTCGGCCTGTACAACCCATTCCCGGGGCTGCCTGCAGCCGTCTGGGGAGTTCGCAGCTTCAATGCGTCTTTAAGCTCCTTGAGTGGTCCATACTGCCGTGTGGCTCATATTTATGACGAATTTGAGGGCAGGGAGCGGCAGCTGCTTTCGGTTGACAGGGTTCATCCTAATGGGCGCGGCTATCGCGTGATTGCTGCCCGGCTTGATAAGCTCGGCTTTGCGCCGTTGTTTTGAGGGGAACATAGTGAAGCACGGAAAAAAGGAAGTTCTTGCACAATGGCGAGAACTTCCTTTTTTTCGTGTTGCACACAGGTCAGCCTGTCAGCTTGCGGTACCAGCTGCGCAGCGCCCATTTGCGTTCGCTGCGCCGCCGGTATTTGGGCAGGGAGCGATAGACGGCCAAGGATTGCGCAAATGCCTCGGCCGCTTCGGGTTTCATGCCGAGGGAGCGGTACAGCATGCCTGACAGATAATAACCTTCGCTTGAGGAGCTCTGTATGTCCTGAAACTGCCCCAGGTAAGCGAGAGCCTTGTTATGGTCTGTGCCCCTGAATGCGGCTGCCAGGCGCAGGTAAGGCTCGCCATATTGTACACGCGGATTAATTTCGAGAGCTTGCAGCAGATGCGCTTCCCCCTGCTCCTTGTCGCCGTCCATCAGCTCGGCAGTCCCTACAGCGCACCAGTAATCTGCAGACTGCTCGTAACTTGAACGAATGTCATGCAGCAGCCTGAGCGCTTCGCCATGCTTCTTCCTCTCAAGCAGGCTGCGGGCAAGATCAAAACGGGCTGATACATCATTTGCGTTCAAGGCGATCTGCTGGCGCAGTTTGCTCTCATTGCGTCTTCGTTTCCAGGGCCGGGTCAGGCTCGGGAATATCCCGACAAATCTCCGGTCCAGCGCATAAATGACCACGACTAAAATCAGCAGCGCCAGAAAGGGATTGCCCACAAGCCACCATAACAGTGAGAACAGAATAAATTTGCTCATTTTTCTTGTTTCAGCTCCTCAGACCGGGTCAATAATACCAAATCGTTGGCTTCCATATTATAGCACAAGATTCTAGCATCTGGCCGGACTGAAAGAACGGACTGGATAGAAGAAGAACTAGCTGCTTTTGTTGAGCAATGTATGTTTGTTCGCGCTGCTGTTCCGCCGATGGATGGCAAACAGCACGATGCCCAGCAGGCACAGCGCGCCGCCGAATACGGCCAAGAGCCAGGCTGATGAGGCAGCTCCGCCAAGATCCATGCTTCTGCCCGTCCAGAGCGGAAGCAGCGCTCCTCCGACGCCGCCTGCCGCAATCAGCAGACTTGTCGTCATATCCTCGGTACCCGGCAGCATTCTGCTGGCAAACACGAGGGCAATGGAGAAAATGCCGGACATCCCCAGTCCCAGCAAAATGATGAGGGCAAAGGTGCCTGCGGTTCCGTTCGCAAGCGGAAACAGCAGAAACAGCAGTGCGGCGGCAGCAGAACTGATGACCACATAACGCCCGTATCCGTAGGCATCCGCAATTTTCCCCGAAAATACACGTCCCACCGACATGGCAAGCCAGAAGCAGGTCACGCTCAGGGCGGCCTGGGCTTCGCCAAGCTCCAGTCTTTCAAGCAGCATGGAAGGCAGGAAGTTGGCCAGACTCATTTCCGTACCGACATACAGAAAGAAAAACAGAATGAACAGCGCAAGCAGCGGCAGCATTCGCGATGTATATATGACCTTGCGCTCAGAGGCAGCAGCTATGGAAGACTGCCGTTCATTGAGTACAGGGTCAAGCTTCCCGAAGGATGCCGTCAACCAGAATACGGCCATGACCGCCGCCATCAGGGCGATGATCGGGAAAGAGAATCTCCACATGCCCAGCACGATCAGCCAGCCGGCAAGCGCAGGCATGGCCAGTGCCCCCAGACCGAAAAACACTTCAAGACGGCTCATCACCGAACCGGTGCCTTCCTTGACACCGCCAATGACAATGGTGCCGATAACGGCTTCGACCATGCCGAAGCCAAATCCGGACGCCGCGCCTATCAGGTACATCCAGCCCCATGGCGGAAGCAGGGCGTACAGCAGCTGCGCGGCGCAGAGCAAAAACAGAGCCAGCACGAGAGCGGGACGCTTCCCGTATCTGGCTGCGAGGGAAGGGGAAATGAGCACGCCGATCAGAAAGCCGGCAAATTGTGCAAATATAAGGGTTCCCCCATCCGTATAATCTCTGCCGTAATGTGTGAGCAGCACAGGCAGCAGAGATCCGATAATCACATGGGCAAGACCGATCAGCAGGTAGGAAAACCCGCCGATCCACAATAATCGTTTCAAAGAAGTTCAGCTCCTTTAATGATAATATCCCGCGCCATGGCAATGCTTGGCACGGGATACATAAATCAGCACTGGTTCACAGCTGTATTTCAGTGCTTGTTACGCAAGCTCCAGTATTTGCACATCTCTTCCGTTGATCGTGACTGAACCGGTTATTTCCGTGCCGCTAAGCAAATCACGGGCGCTTCTATTTCCAAAATGATAGGTTTGCGCTTCGGCGTTATGGTTCATGACGAACAAATACTGCTTGCCGTTCTTGGTCCGCATGCTTGCTTCGACGCCTGCCGGAGCTTCAAGCAGCGGATGAATGCCTTTTTCCTCACAAATTTCACCCAGCAGCCTGTCAAGGAACTCCTTGTCGGGATCGGTGGCCACATACCATGCACTGCCTTGGCCAAACCGGTTGCGGGTCAGCGCCGGCATGCCTTGATAGAAATCCTCGCCATATTCCGCGAGAACTTCGGCCCCTTCACTATGCAGCAGGTCGCACAGCATGCCGCATTCGTATTCGCCTTTGAGCAAACCGTATTCCTGAGTCACGACTATACGATTTTTCTGTTCAGGCAGGAGGGCGTCAATCTCTTCCACCCATATTCCAAGCAGCTTCCGCAGTTTTCCAGGATATCCTCCAAGTGTAACGAGATCGTTTTCATTAACAATACCGCTGAAGAAGGTCGTCAGGAAGCTACCGCCTCTCTCAACAAAGCGTTCCAGCCTTTCCGCTACCCCGGGCTTTACCATGTACATGACAGGGGCGATGACAAGGTCATATTTCTCAAAGTCAGTGTCGGTCCCGATCATATCTACTTGTATATTACGGTTGAAGAGGGCGGCGTAGTACTTATGAACCTGATCGACATATTTCAGCGCGACGGTTGGTCCGCTGGATTTTTCGACCGCCCACCAGTTATCCCAGTCAAAGAGAATCGCCACTTTGGCTTCCACAACCGTGTCCAGCGTCTGATCCCCCAGCTGCTGCAGCTCTTTGCCGAGCTGTGCGACTTCCCTGAATACTCTCGTATTCTCATGTCCGGCATGCTCAATGACCGCACCATGGAATTTCTCGCAGGCTCCCACTGACCGCCGCAGCTGGAAAAACATGATCGTGTCCGCACCGCGGGCAACGGATTGATAGCTCCAGAGGCGCATAACCCCCGGCCGCTTCAGTGAATTGTAAGGCTGCCAGTTTTGCTGGCTTGGCGTTTGCTCCATCAGCATGAACGGCTGCCCGTCCTTCAGTCCGCGCATCAGGTCATGGGCCATGGCCGTGTAGCTGTATGGCGTGTTAAGTCCAGGATAGCTGTCCCAGGAGACGATGTCCATATGACGGGCCCATTTGAAGTAATCGAGCTGCTTGAAAAAGCCCATCAGGTTGGTGGTCACGACAGCATCCGGAATATGCTTCTTGATTGCGTCATGCTCCAGCAGGTAGCATTCCAGCATGCTGTCCGAGTTAAAGCGCGCATAATCGAGCGAAATGCCCTGGAAGGAGGACTTGTTGTCTCCCCAATGCTCGCTGAGATTGCTGGGAAGCACAATTTCGCTCCAATCATAGAAGGTATGCCCCCAGAAGGCGGTGTTCCATGCCCGGTTGACTTCTTCAAGCGAGCCGTATTTGTTTTTTAGCCAGACTCGGAAGGCCTTTTCGCAATTGTCGCAGTAACAATCACCCCCGTATTCGTTGGAGACATGCCATACCAGCACGGCAGGATGATTGCGGTAGCGCTCAGCCAATTGATCGGCAATCCGTTCGGAATATTTGCGGTAAGTCGGGCTGTTCGGGCAGGAGTTATGGCGGCCGCCGAATTTGCGCTTGCGCCCGTCCGCGTCGACCCGCAGAACATCCGGGTATCTTGTCGCCATCCATGCGGGATGGGCGGCGGTGCTTGTAGCCAGGCAGACAAAGACACCGCTTTCATAAAGACTGTCGATCAATTCATCCAGCCACCCGAAATTATACGTATTTTCGTCCGGCTGATTTTTGGCCCAGGAAAACACGTTGATTGTGGCTATATCGATTCCGGCGAGCTTGAACAAACGAAGATCCTCTTGATGTGTCGCCTGATCCCATTGCTCGGGATTATAGTCGCCTCCGTAGAACATTTTTGGCAGTTTGCTGCTGATCACAATCTTCACCTCATCATATAAGAATAATTCCATGGTATATCAATTCAACATCTTTTTAAATATAATAAAAGTAATGATCAGTATAAAAATACGGAACTTACTAAGGAGAACCTTCATGGAGCCTGTGCATAAAAGATATTTTCTGGCCCACAGGGAGCAGCCCCTCCCTTTATATATGGAAAGCATCGGCTGGAACGGGGGACAGGAGGAGGTTGACCGTCCGGAGGGATATCCGCTGTATCATTGGCTGCAGACGGTGAAGGGGGAAGGACGCTTCCGGTTCGGAGGAGCTGAAGTGCAGCTTATTCCCCATACCGGAGTGCTGCTTCCTCCCGGCGAAGCGCATGCTTATCTCAGCACAACGCCGAATTGGCAGACACTTTATATTACTTTTGGGGGGCCTGCGGCAGCGGCTGTGCTGTCCTCGCTCGGCCTGAACCACGCCTCCTGGTATCATTGGGATGCAGGGAGCGGATTGGAAAGCTTCGGCATGGACATTGTGAATACAGCTGCTCCGGAGCGTGATTTGTCAGGGCTTGACGCTTCCGCAGATCTCTACAGATTTTTGACCCTGCTCAAAAAACACGGCCGGACCGGCTCGCTGCCCTCCTTGTCCGAGCACGTGGAGCGGATTTCGCCGGTGCTCGATTTTATGCAGAAGAATTACAGCCGGCCCGAGATCGGGCTGGAGGATATGGCGGCCGTTCTCAATATAAGCGTCCGGCATCTGAATACCCTTTTTAAGCAGTCGCTTGGGGTTACCGCCTACGCATATCTGATTGCGCTTCGTCTGCGCAAGGCCAAGGAGTTGATGACGAGCGACACCTCCTTGCCCGTCAAGGAGACGGCACGGCAGGTCGGCTTCCGTGACGCGAGCCATTTCGTCGCCACCTTCCGCAAAATGGAGGGGCTCACACCGCAGCAGTTCAGAACGCTGTATTAAACCTTTGTTTTGCCCACTTAAAATATGAAGAAAATCGCTTGAACATCTGCCGCCACTGTGCTTATATGTTATTTGGATTGATTTGTAATTAAATGATATACATTGGAAGATTTCGGGGAGGGACCAGAATCATGAAGCTGGGAAACAATGAAAAACTGATTTTTATCGGTGACTCGATTACAGATTGCGGACGGCAGCATCCTGTCGGTGAAGGCTCCAGCGGCGCGTTGGGAACGGGCTATGTGGCTCAGGTGGATGCGCTTATACGGGCGGTTTATCCCGAACTTGGCATCCGGGTTGTCAACATGGGCATCAGCGGCAATACCGTACGTGATCTGAAGGAACGCTGGAGTGGCGACGTTATCGCCCAGGAACCGGATTGGCTTTCGGTGAAAATTGGCATTAATGACGTGTGGAGACAATTTGACGCTTTCAGCCGTCCTGAGATTCATGTATATCTTGATGAGTACAAGCGCACGCTGCGGGAACTGCTTGCTGAAGTCCGTCCCATGGTGAAAGGGCTTGTGCTTATGACCCCTTATTATCTGGAGCCCAATCTTGAAGATCCGATGCGGGCGACGATGGACGTCTATGGTGCGGCTGTTATGGACATCGCCAATGAGTTTGATGCGAGCGCCGTAGATACGCAAAAGGCGTTCGACAGGCAGTGGGAGCATGTGTATCCGGCATCCCTGGCATGGGATAGAGTACATCCTGACCAGGCGGGCCATATGATCATTGCGCGGGCGTTTCTCAATGCCCTGGATTTCGACTGGAACAGATAACCTGAGGCCCTGCGCCGACCAGAATGATCCGCCATTTACGTGGCGGATTTTTCAGGTCCGGATTTTTTGGAATGACACGTGTAACGTAATTTTTTTCACAGTTTGATCCCCCTTAAAAAGGTATAAATAATAATTGTCCATTCGGAAAAAACTCGTATTAGCTGTCAGGATGAGACACGGCAGGGCGGGAATGGCGGCCGTTACTTCACATGAGAAGGCAGATGATTAGCATGTACAGCACGTTTAAACGGATTTTGATCGGGAAGCCAAGAAAGTCAGCCGACATCGAAGGGGAGAAGCTGGGCAAACTGAAAGCGCTGGCCGTTCTTTCATCTGACGCGCTGTCCTCGGTGGCGTACGGGACCGAGCAGATTTTGCTCGTGCTCATTGCGGCCGGCGCAGCTGCACTTTGGTATTCCGTCCCCATATCGATGGCGGTATTGGGGCTGCTCGTTATTTTAATCATTTCTTACCGGCAGACGATATTCGCTTACCCGAGCGGCGGTGGAGCATATATAGTAGCCAAAGACAATCTGGGCAGAGCGCCAAGCCTCGTCGCAGGCGGCTCACTGCTGGTCGATTATATTTTAACGGTGGCGGTCAGCTCATCTGCGGGCACGGATGCTATTACATCGGCGTTTCCTTCTCTGCATGAGCACCGAATCGCAATCGCACTGGTCATGATCATTTTTCTGACGATTATGAATTTACGCGGGGTAACCGAATCCGCTACCGTACTGGCAGTTCCTATTTATTTATTTGTGGTGGCCATCTTTGTGCTGATTATCAGCGGTGTTTTTCACTATGTTGTATACGGCGGCGGGGCTGCAGCTTCTCACCTGGAGGCAGCGGCATCGAATGTCAGTCTGTTTTTGGTGCTGAAGGCATTCAGTTCAGGATGCTCGGCGCTGACGGGAGTGGAGGCGGTATCTAATGCCATCCCCAATTTCCGCGACCCGGCTCCGCGCAATGCGGCGGCCACGCTCATGATGATGGGCATTATCCTGGGTTCCATGTTCATCGGGATCAGTCTGCTGGCATTCTGGTACGGGGTAAGGCCAAGCGCGACGGAAACGGTCATTTCGCAAATCGCAGCCACCACATTCGGCAGAAGCACGATGTATTACCTGATTCAGGGGGCAACGGCACTGATTCTGTTTCTGGCGGCCAATACCGCATATTCAGCCTTTCCGCTGCTGGCTTTCATGCTCGCCAAAGACAAGTTTATGCCGCATATGTTTATGGTCCGCGGAGACCGGCTCGGGTATTCCAACGGAATCATCTTTCTGAGTGTAATGTCGGCCGTTCTGGTCATTGCGTTTCACGGAAATACCGAAAATCTGATTCCCCTCTACGCCGTCGGTGTATTCATTCCGTTTACCCTGTCACAGCTTGGCATGATGCTGCGCTGGCTCAAACACAAGCCTGCAGGCTGGACCGTCAAATTGGCCATCAATACGGTAGGTATGCTGACAACCATGTCCATCACCCTGATTTTCATATTCACCAAGTTCAGTCAGGTATGGGTGGTGTTCATTTTCCTGCCGATTGTGCTGTATCTGTTTACACAGATCAACCGGCATTACAACAATACGGCCGAGCAGCTGCGTGTGAATCTCGATTCCGAGCTGGTGATTAAGGGCAATACTGTCATTATTCCAGTGGCCGGGCTAACCAAGGTGGTCGCCAATACGATCAGCTATGCCAAAACGATCTCTGACCAGGTCGTTGCGGTGTATGTCGGCTTTGACGATGAATCCATTGCGAAGATGGAGCGGAAATGGGAAAGGTGGAATCCGGGCATCAGGCTGGTGACCATCAAATCGAGCTATAGAAGCATTATCGGGCCTCTGCGCAAATTTATCGATACGGTGCAGTGGAAAAAAGGGAAGGAAGACCATATTACTGTTGTTATCCCGCAGTTTGTTACCAAGCACTGGTGGGAAAATATCCTTCATAACCAGACCAGTCTGCTGATTCGGGCCTACTTGATCAACTATAAAGATGTCATTGTTACTACAGTTCCTTTTCACTTGAATAAATAGTGCCGCAGGCAAAATTATAAATATGGCCAGCTCTTTCACAGGTTTGGAAAGGGCTGGCCTTGTTCATTTCCATTTACCGGACTCGGGGTCCCGGTAAGCTGCCGATGGTTTTTTCAGGGACGGAAACGGAAGACGGCTGATCATAAGCACGGAAAAAGCGAGCATGACGGCGGCAAAAACAATCTCCGACACACGGCTGCCGGCAAAGGAAAACAGGGCGAGCAGACTGCCTGCCGCGGTAATCGGCATGCCTGTGAAGGTTGTGCTGAAGGAGGACAGATTATAGCGAGCCAGTCTTAATGCGCCGCATAACGTAAACATGATTACAAGCACGGCTCCGAGCGCTTCGTTCCATCTATGGAAGATGGAGAGATAGATCAGGAAGGAAGGGGCCAGCCCGAAGGATACGATGTCGGCAAGGGAATCCAGCTGCTTGCCGAATTCGGCGTCTGCGCCGATCCGCCGCGCGAGCAGCCCGTCGAGCAGATCGAACAGCACGGACGCAAAAATGAGCAATGCGGCTGCTGCGTACCAGGACTGGGATATCGCGAGTACAGAACAGACGCCTGCGGCCAGATTGCATGCCGTAAGAAATGACGGAGTCCAGCTCAGCTGCATGACAGATTCTCCTTTTCTACGAAATTAATAAGGGCTTCAAAAGTCCTCTTGTATATATGTCCAAAAGTTTTATAATCTAATCCGGCTGGCTTGGAACACAAAAAAATTAGGCGCCTCATACGAGACGCCCATTGATGGGAGAGGAGAAACCGGACGAAGAGCTTATGGGGAAACGTAAGCCTTCTCCGCGGTTGTCTACGGCATTGGTTAAATGCCGATACTTCAATTGTGACCCGATTGCGAAAGGAATATACATGCAATGCGGGGGTTTTTGTGAAAAATCTTTTCGGCGGGCAGATATGAGCTATTTTCCATATAGATGTGCTATATGTTACGATAACGTCATATCGGTCTGTCAGGGACAGACGGTCAAGACTACATAGAGAATGGGTGAACATAGGGTGAGAGTCGTATCGGGCAGTGCTAAAGGCAGACCGCTTAAGGCAGTTCCCGGAACGGGAACGAGACCGACAACCGATAAGGTGAAGGAAGCGCTGTTTAGCATGATTGGTCCATACTTTGACGGGGGAACCGCACTTGATCTGTTCGCGGGCAGCGGAGGACTCGGCATTGAAGCGCTGAGCCGCGGCATGGAGAAAGCGGTTTTTATCGATATGGAGCCGAAAGCCATTGAGGTGATCAGAGAGAACCTCCGCAAAACCGGCCTGGACAGTCAGGCTGAAGTGTTCCGCAATGAGGCTGGGCGTGCCCTCAAGGCCCTAGCCAAGCGCGGGGCTGTTTTTGATGCCGTTTTTCTGGACCCGCCTTACCGTATGAAAAACGGGGATGAGCTGATGGGAAGGATGGACGAGCTCGGCCTGCTGCGGGACGAAGCCGTCATTGTCCTTGAATACGAATCCGGCTATAGCTATCCGGAGCAGTTCGGAGCCTTCAGCGGGATCCGCAAAGCCGTATACGGTGAAACGGCCGTGTCCATCTACAGGTATGAACGGGTACGGGAGCAGACAAGTGAACAAACAGAGGCCGCAGTTGAACCACACAGAGAGGCGGCAGACGAGGAGGAGCAGCATGAGTGAGCCAGCAAACAAAAAAAGGATCGCCGTCTATCCAGGGACGTTCGATCCGGTGACAATGGGGCATATGGACATTATTCAGCGGGCGTCCAAACAGTTCGACCACCTGATTGTGGCAGTGCTGAACAATATAAGCAAAAATCCGCTGTTCAGCGTGGAGGAGCGGATCGCCCTTCTGCGGCAGGCGACGGAGGATATGCCTAACGTTGAAGTCGATTCCTTTCGCGACTTGACGGCCAATTATGTCAGGCAGAAGGGGGCGCAGGTCATTGTCAGGGGCATTCGGTCCGTAACGGATTTTGAATACGAGCTGCAGCTGGCTTCCACCAATCATAAGCTGAACCCGGAGGCGGAGACGATCTTCATGATGACCAATCCGAAATATTCCTATTTAAGTTCGAGCATGGTGAAGGAGATTGCGCATTTCAACGGCAACGTCATCGACCTGGTGTCGCCTGAGGTGGAAGAAGCGCTCAGACGCAAAATCAGCGAGAAGAACGGCGGGTCCGCCAACGAATCATAAATGAAGCTGCCAGCAGCACTCCCAGAATTGCGATCAGTAAGGCGAACGGTGTTGCGGCAAGCGTGAGCAGCCGGTCGATGGAATGGTCAACAGTCCCTTCCCGAACGGGGAGCAGCTCCAAATAGGCAGGGACGGCAAACGAGGTGAGCTGCTGCCATGGCTTCCACAGAAGCAGCATAACCAGAAACGACATGCCTGCATGCAGAAAGCGCGTAACGGCAAAGGAAAAGCCTCTGTCAGCGGGCTTTGTTATGGCAATGATCTGCATAAGTCCGCTCATTCCTCCCCAGCCGAGGATGGCCCCGATCGCCGCAGCCTGCATGCGGGGATCGCTGAAAAAACGGACAGCTGCGTGGGCGCCAAGATGCTGCTCCAGCAGCGCCGGCCACAGCAGCATGGGAGCCTGTGGTGTCAAATAGACATTCAGAAGCCGAGTCATCACGGCGAAAAATATAATAAAACCGCCGATAAGCATCAGGGTTTGAACGGCGTTCGATACCGTTTCACCCAACAATCGGCCGAAGCTGCGTCCGTCCCTTTGCCGGGCGGCGGACATTTCAGCGTATAAAGCACGCAGCATGGAAGGGTGGAGGCCGGAGCCGCTGGAGGAAGCTGCGGCTTGTGTGCCCTGCTGTGCTGCTTTTTCTTTTGTCCCGAAAAGGCGGACGGAAACCATACCCGCGAGCATGCCGGTAATCCAATGGACAAGCAGCAGCATATAACCTGTGGAAGGGCTGTGCAGGAAGCCGGCTCCGATGACAAGCACAATTGTCATCGGATTGCAGAAGCTGGCGGTTCCTGCCAGCAGGCGGACCTGCCGTTCCCCGAGTCCGTCCCGTCCGCCCAGCTGTCTGGCTGCTTCCGCTGCTGCCTGCCCGCCTGCGGTCATACCAAGCGCAATCACCCATCCGCTGCGGCCCGGAAGGTGAAAGCAGGCGCGCATCAAAGGGGCCAGCAATACGCCCAGCCCATGTACAAAGCCGGAGGCAATCAGCATTTCGGACAGCATCAGGAAAGGGAGCAGGGCGGGGAAGACGATGCTCCACCACAGCTTCAGCCCTTGTCCTGAAGCCTCATACACCTGCTCGGGGGCGGCCACGACGGCGGCCACCAGCAGCAGCGAGCAGGCTCCGAGCAGCCAGGTCGCCCACAACCGGCCGGGTTGTTTTTCCTGTATTGTCTGCATATTCCTCCTCCTTTCCGGATGGATTCTTATAGAGGTAGTTCAAAAAGTCATCTTTTGATCACGAAGGAAGTCAGGAAGCGGACTCGACATCGAATCTTGAATTCAGCCGGGCCTTCCGGGGCTCACGTACCCCAAGTACGCTCCGCTCCTCAGTCCCTGGCTTCATCCAACTCCAGCGTTTTGAAAAAACGCACATCGGAAGCATAGGCTTCGGTGCTGAAAACCTGACTTTTTGAACTCTCACTATTATTCTAAAAGAACAAGCCAGTAATAAGGATATGCGGCCGAGGGCAGGGACAGACCGTGCTTGTCAGCATTGGCTGTTCTGCTGCCGGATTTACTGAAGTGATATCGAAGGGGGAAGTATATATGAAGAGGGCGGGAAACCGGCAATTATGGTTCACTCTGCTGTATGCCGCCGTGATCGCGGTATTGGCCTATGTGCTGATTTATATGCCGACCCCGTATATGATCTATCGTCCGGGCAGCGCCGAAGCAGTCAAGCCCATGGTATCCGTCAGAAATGGCGATCCTGCGGAAAGTGGAACCTTTATGATGACGACCGTATCGGGCAGTTACGCCAATCTGCTGATGCTGGGGCTGGCGAAGGCCGACAGCAATGCGGAAGTGCAGACCAAAGAAAGCCGTCTGCAGGGAAGCAGTGAAGACGAATATGCGGCCAGGCAGGTATATTATATGGACAATTCGCAATCCTCCGCCATTGAAGCGGCATATAAAAAGGCAGGAGTAGCCTACAGAATCGTTCCGCAGTACATTTATGTGCTGGAGACGGCTGCAGGGGCGGATCCGTTTTTTCATCCTGGAGATAAAATTGTGGAGGTTAACGGCGAAGCCGTGGCGGACAGCGATGATCTTCAGCATATTCTGGAAGGCAAAAAGCCGGGGGACAGTGCAGACGTCAAGCTGGACCGCAAGGGTGACACGGTGAGCGGAAAGGTGAAGCTTACGACAGTCAAGGACACGGCGTCCGGGGAAGAGCGTACAGGCTTCGGGGTAGGCATAGCTACACTCCAAAAAATCGTGCCAGAGGAAGCGGGGCATGAAATCACCTTCTCCTCAACTGATGTCGGAGGCCCGTCGGCAGGCCTGATGTTCACATTGGAAATCTATAATCAGCTTACGCCGGGAGATTTGTCCAAAGGATACCGCATCGCGGGCACGGGCACGATCGACGAGAACGGCAAGGTAGGTCCGATCGGCGGTGTTGTCCACAAAATCGTCGCGGCGGACAGGGAGCATGCGGACATTTTCTTCGTGCCTGTGGACAATGCGGAAGCGGCAGAAGCAAAAGCGAAGCAAATCGGGACAGGCATGAAGCTTGTGCCTGTCCGCACGCTGGAAGATGCCTTGAGCTATCTGGAGCAACTGCCGGTCAAGGCCAAATGACGGGAGGCCTGTAATAGTCCTCGTACAGGCTGCGCACGTCCGCCGCAGGCATGCCCGCGGTGTATACGGCCGCTGCGTTGATGTCCATCTGCAAATGCGGATGCTCAAACCCCGCAGGACGGGTCAGGACGGGAAGGGATGCGGCCTGCTTCATTTCGGCCAGCATGGCCTGGCCCGTCCGGTTAAAGCCGAGCACTCGGATGTAAGCGGGGCCCTCCGCAAGCCGGGCCGGAGACAGCTCGGACTTGGCATGGTTGAGCAGGATATGCGCCAGCATCCGCTGCAGCTTCACATGCGTATAGCGCTTCGTCTTCAGCGCTGACAGCAGGGCTGTGACCGAGGGCTGAGGCAGCGCTGGAAGCAGCTTCTTCAGCCTGTGCTCCAGCCCCTCGGTCACCTCGTGCAGCCCGGCCAGCTCGGCGGGGCTGCGTGTGATCAGGGCGTTCAGCAGCGGACGGCTGAACGCCTCCCATGTCTGCGGCGCACGGCCGGAGGCCCATTCACGCCGCAGAATGTCCAGTACGGCGCCCGGCACATAGGGCGCCGCGGCATCCGGTCCGCCCGCCAGCAAAAGGCGGCGGACCGCGGTGGCGCTGGCGATGCTGCCCGCCGCCAGCGTATCGTGATAGCCCGCGCCGGTGCGGGCTATCGTGAAGGGCTCGATCGCGCTCTGCAGCCGCTGCAGCGCGATCAAATAATGCAGCCCAAGCGTATTGTTGGGCTGCTGCATGAGGGCGGACAGCTCCGCGCCGTCCGCCTCTCCGCCGGCGAGCGCAGCCACCGCCCCCGCGTAAGCCGCGGGGTAGCTGGCGCCGCTCGCCAGCCGCGCGGCGATGCCGGCCTTGAGCTCGGCCGGCTCCGCCGCCAGGACGCGCGCGAGCCTGCGCAGCGGCGCGATGTCGCCGCTCTCGCTGCCGAAGCAGAGCGCGTCCACGATGCCGGTCGCGTGCAGCAGCGCGACCGCGCCGTAGGCGAACCACTCGGCCGCCTGCACGGCGTAGGCGGCCGGCAGCTCGATTACGAGGTCAACGCCCATGGCCAGGGCCATCTCGACGCGCGACCACTTGTCCGCAATGGCCGGCTCGCCGCGCTGCAGAAACGGGCCGCTCATGACTGCGACGGTCCGGTCCGCGGAGGTCGCGGCCCTGGAGGCGGTCCAGTGGTGAACATGACCGTTGTGGAGAGGATTATATTCCACGATCATTCCCAGCGTTTTCATGGTATCAGGCCAACTCCCTTGTCAATCGGGGTATAATAGTTGTATAACATTGTACACGAACATCGGCGCTTTTGCCCGCGCCCCGATAGGCACAATGCTCTCGAAGGTGTAAAGGAAAAGGTGTTGACAAACATCTCGTTCAATCGGTATAATAATTTTTGTTTGTTTGGAGTGATATATTATGCATTTGCACTTTCGCAAGATTGCCATGAATGACGGTCCGGTTTTGATCCGGGAGAGCTTGAATGTCGAGTCGCTGATTACACACCGCAAGGATATCACTTCTGTTTCACCGCTGACTGCAGACCTTGCAGCCGTGAGCGAGGGAGAAGGAAGGATTGATGTGAGCGGAACGCTGGCAGCCGAGCTGGACACGCTGTGCTCCCGCTGTCTGACTCCGGTTCACGAGCATATGAACATTCCTTTTTCGGAACGCTTCGAGCAGGGGCAGGAGCAGCCGGATGCCGAGGACGAAGATATGGAGTCCATTATGATCGAAGGGGAGTCGTTCGACACCGTTCCCTATTGTGAGGAATCATTCCTGTTGCATCTTCCGTTTGCACCGCTGTGCCGGCCTGATTGCAAAGGGCTGTGCCCGACCTGCGGCCAGAACTGGAACGAAGGCTCATGCAGCTGCAATAATGAGCGGATAGATCCGCGCCTCGCGGGCCTCAAAGATTTTTTTAAGAAATAAAATATTGAAATAACCGATGAGTTATTCACCGGCTGCGGTAGGATTGGCCATGAGTCGTCCTGCCCGGTCTTGAATGAGATAACACATATGCCCTTCGGGGTTGATCTCGATAAGGAGGTGGGAATGATGGCAGTACCACAACGCAGAACGTCCAAAACGCGCCGCGACAAACGTCGTACTCACTTTAAGCTGGCTGTGCCAGGCATGGTGAAATGTGAACAATGCGGAGAATTGAAGCTTGCTCACCACGTGTGCAAAGTTTGCGGAACATACAAATCTAGAGAGATTATCTCTCAATAACATTCGAAGCAGCGTGCTATGAGTTCGTGTTCAAAAAGTTAGGTTTTCAGCACCAAAGCGTATGCTTCCGAAGTGCGTTTTTTCAAAACGCTGGAGTTGAATGAAGATAGGGACTGAGGAGCGTACTTAGGTACGTGAGCACCTGAAATGTTTCCGTAGGAAACATACTTCGGAAGCATCCACTTAGTCCCGGCTGAATTCAAGATTCGATGTCGAGTCTGCTTCCTGACTTACTTCGTGATCAAAAGATGACTTTTTGAACAACCTCTATGATTAACAGCATGTCGTCTTGATGTTGAAAAGTAGTGCTTCACCCCGGTGAGGCGCTATTTTTTTTGCGGCCCGGCTTTCTTTTTGACGGGCGATGCTATATACTGGCTTAGTACCTGGTTCTAAGAAAAGGCGGGCGAGCGCCGCTTATACATATATTTCTATTAAAAAATGTCTATCGAAGCTTTCATAGAAGACAGGCCGCATTTGACAGAAGTTTTTCTGCGATTAAAGAAAACTGCAGCTCCGCTAAAACTTATACGTTCTTTAAGCCGGATGCTTTGCAATTGTGTGGGAGGAAGGAGGTGCTTGGCTATCGAGCGGCTGCCGAAGAGACTAAGACAGCAGAGACTGTCCCAATTAATTGAAGACAATCCGTTCGTCACGGATCAGGAATTGACGCGCCAGCTCAAGGTCAGCATTCAGACGATCCGTCTGGACCGGATGGAGCTGGGCATTCCCGAGCTTCGTGAACGGATGAAGCTGATGGCCGAGCGGTCCTACGATCAGGTCCGGTCGCTGCCTCTGCATGAGGTCATCGGGGATATCGTTGATCTGCAGCTGGATAAGAGCGGCATATCGATATTTGAGATCCGTGACGAGCATGTGTTTTCACGGACAGGCATCGCACGGGGACACTATGTATTTGCCCAGGCCAACTCACTGGCCGTCGCTGTCATCAATGACGAGATTGCGCTGACCGCTTCAGCCGATATCCGGTTTGTGCGGCCCGTACATTTGGGCGAGAAATGTATAGCCAAGGCCTATGTCCGCTCTCAGCCGGAGCAGAAGGGCAAGGCGAAGGTAGAAGTATTTACTTATGTGGGAGAAGAGATGGTCTTCCAGGGGAACTTTGTCATTTACCGTTCCACCGGGGAAGGATACAGCGAAGGAGGAAACCAGCATGCGGATCGCCATTGATGCGATGGGAGGAGACAACGCGCCGGAGGTTACAGTTGAGGGCGGCCTGGCCGCTGCGGCTGAATGGAAGGATACGGAGATCGTGCTTGTCGGTGACCAGAGCAGAATTGAGCCGTTGCTGGAGGGGAAGCAGGTGCCGGCGAATCTGACGATTCGACATGCTTCCGAGGTGATCGATGCGGAGGATGAGCCCGTACGGGCCGTTCGCCGCAAGAAGGACTCCTCCATGGTCGTTGCTGGACGGATGGTGAAAGAGCAGGAAGCGCATGCCATGATCTCCGCCGGCAATACGGGAGCGCTGATGACGACCGGACTGCTTGTTGTAGGACGGATGGAAGGGATTGAGCGCCCTGCGCTGGCGCCGATGATTCCGACGCTCGACGACCTTGGTGTGCTGGCTCTCGATCTGGGAGCCAATATGGACGCGAAGCCCGAACATCTCGCGCAGTATGCCCAGATGGGAAGCCTCTACCGGCAGAAGGTGCATAATATAGCCGAGCCGCGCGTCGGGCTGCTCAATGTAGGTACGGAGGCCGGCAAGGGCAATGAGCTGACCAAGCTGGCCTATCCGCTGCTGGAGCAGCTTCCGATTCGCTTTGTAGGCAACGTGGAAGCCAGGGATGTATTGACAGGCAACTGCGACGTACTCGTCTGTGACGGCTTTGCGGGCAATATTCTGCTTAAGGCGATGGAAGGGACGGCAGGAGCTGTTTTTTCGCTGCTCAAGGAGCAATTCACCAAGTCGCTGAAGACGAAGCTGGCGGCCGCCATGCTGATGCCTGAGCTGCGAGGCTTGAAGGGCAAGCTTGATTATACGGAGCATGGCGGAGCACCGCTGCTCGGACTTGGCGGTCTTGTTGTCAAAAGCCACGGTTCGGCGGACGCGAATGCCGTTAAAAACGCGGTGAGACAGGCGCGGATTGCATTGCAGAACCGTCTTGTCGAAAGCATATCGAAGGAAATCAGCGGGAAGTGAGTGACGAAATGAATACCTTGAAACCAGTCGGTATTATCGGTACCGGCAAATATGTACCAGAGAAAATATTGACCAACAGCGATTTGGAAAAAATGGTGGAAACAAGCGACGAATGGATTGTCAGCCGTACCGGCATCCGCGAGCGACATATCGCGGCCCCGGAGCAGGCGACCTCCGATCTTGCATATGAGGCGGCTATGAAGGCCCTCGCATCCGCTGGCATGACTGCCGAAGAACTGGATCTTATTATCATAGCCACAATTACACCTGATATGGCTTTCCCTTCAACGGCATGTATTCTTCAGGATAAGCTGGGAGCCAAGGGAGCGGCGGCATTTGACCTTTCGGCAGCCTGTTCGGGCTTTGTATACGGGCTGGCGACCGCCACGAGCTTTATCCAGGCTGGCATGTATAAAAATGCGCTGGTGATCGGAGCGGATTGCCTGTCACGGATTACGGATTACACGGACCGCAACACATGCGTGCTGTTCGGAGACGGGGCAGGAGCGGTCGTGGTGGGCGAAGTGCCGGAAGGCAGAGGGTTCAAATCCTTTGACCTTGGCGCCGAGGGCGCAGGCGGCCCGCTGCTGAAGCTGGAGGCGGGCGGTTCAAGACTGCCGGCATCAGCACAGACGCTTGAGAACAAGCTTCATTACATTTACATGAACGGACGGGAGGTATTTAAATTTGCCGTTCGTGTCATGGGTACGGCGACGGACGTGGTGCTGGAAAAAGCCGGGCTGGACAAGAGCGACATCGACGTGTTTGTGCCGCATCAGGCCAACATTCGTATTATTCAGTCCGCCATGCAGCGTCTCGATCTGCCTGAAGAGAAAGTAGTGATTAACGTGGATAAATACGCGAACACTTCGGCAGCGTCCATTCCGCTTGCACTTGTCGAGGCGGCAGAGGAAGGTCGCATGAAAGAGGGCGACCGGGTGCTGATGGTCGGTTTTGGCGGCGGCTTGACCTGGGGCGCCTCCGTACTTGTCTGGTAACGGGCATTATACTTTGATATTATCTGGCAATGGACATTTTACTTTGTTATGATCAGTAAACATTACAGAAGCGAGGTGAATACGAATGGGCAAAACGGCATTCGTATTTCCGGGACAGGGATCCCAAAGTGTAGGCATGGCAAAAGACGTATATGAAGCGTCCGAGGCAGCCAGGGAGGTATTCCGCCAGGCGGACGAGCGTTTGGATTTTTCGCTGAGCAAGCTTGTATTTGAAGGTCCTGATACGGAACTGAAGCAGACCTCCAATACGCAGCCGGCGCTGCTCACGGCCAGCACGGCCTTATATGGAGTTTTTAAAGCCAGCGGCATCAAGCCTGACTTCGTTGCAGGGCACAGTCTCGGGGAATACAGCGCCCTTGTTGCGGCAGAGGTGCTCTCCTTCGCGGATGCGGTCGAATTGGTTCGTTCCCGCGGCCTGTTCATGGAAGAGGCTGTCCCAGGCGGGCAAGGCGCGATGGCGGCTGTGCTTGGAGCTGACCGCAGTCTGCTTTCCTCTCTCTGCAGCGATATTACGGCTGGCGGACAGACGGTTGAGCTTGCAAATGTCAATTGCCCCGGGCAAATTGTCGTATCCGGAACGAAGGAAGGCGTGGCACAGGTGGCTGAAAGGGTGCAGGAGGCAGGCGGGAAGCGCGCCATTACTCTTGAAGTCAGCGGGCCTTTCCACTCATCCTTAATGAAGGGAGCGGCGGACAAGCTGTCAGCCAAGCTCGGAAAAGTGGATTTTGCAAGAGCTTCCGTTCCCGTGGTTGCGAATGTTACAGCCTCTCCGGTACAGGACGGCGCGGAAATCCGTACCTTGCTGGTTGAGCAGGTATACTCCCCAGTGCTGTGGGAAGACAGCGTGGCTTGGCTCCTTGGCCAGGGAGTGGATACTTTTGTGGAATTTGGTCCCGGCAAAGTGCTGACTGGCCTGATCAAAAAAATAGATAAAACGTTGACACTGATCAACGTAAGTGATATGGAATCGTTAGAGAGTGCAATTAAGGCGCTTTCCTGAACGGTGAGAGAATTGAAGGAGGGTAAATCATGTCCAAGCCTTTAAGCGGCAAAACGGCGCTGGTGACGGGGGCGTCCCGCGGGATCGGGCGCAGCATTGCCCTTGCCCTGGCGGAAGCTGGAGCAAATGTGGCTGTCAATTACGCCGGCAGCGAGCAGGCGGCAGCCGATACGGCTGACCTGATTCGGGCCAAGGGTGTGGAAGCCATTACGGTGCGTGCCAATGTAGGCAAAGCTGATGAAGCCGAGCAGATGGTCAAACAGGTGACCGACACGTGGGGCCGTATTGATATTCTGGTGAATAATGCCGGAATAACAAGAGATAATTTAATCATGCGCATGAAAGAAGAGGAATTCGATCAGGTGATCGAAACGAATCTCAAAGGTGTGTATAACTGTCTTAAAGCCGCCACGCGGCCGATGATGAAGCAGCGCTCCGGGCGCATTATCAATATCTCATCCGTCGTTGGCGTGCTTGGCAATCCGGGGCAGGCCAATTACGTTGCAGCTAAGGCCGGGGTGATCGGTCTGACCAAATCCGCGGCAAGGGAGCTGGCCTCCAGACAGATTACGGTCAATTGCGTAGCTCCGGGCTTCATTGATACAGATATGACGCAGGTTTTGCCGGATGAGCTGCGTGAAAAGCTTCTTGGAGATATTCCGCTGGCCCGTCTTGGACGGCCTGAGGAAGTAGCCGAAGTCGTGCTGTTCTTGGCGTCCGACGCTTCCTCATACATGACAGGCCAGACTCTGCATGTGGACGGCGGCATGTATATGTAGCCGGACGCATGTCCGTTTAGAAGAGGGAAATGTCTCTTCTATGGCATTTTTATTGTGTTTTTCGTATAATACCAAAGAGGAGGTGAGCCGGATGTCCGACGTATTGGAGCGTGTAAAGCGCATTGTCGTTGACCGTTTGGGAGCCGACGAAGCAGAAGTTACCCTCGAAGCATCTTTCAAAGATGATTTGGGCGCTGATTCTCTCGATGTAGTTGAATTGGTTATGGAATTGGAAGATGAGTTTGATATGGAAATCTCTGATGAAGATGCAGAGAAAATTACAACTGTAGGTGAAGTTGTAAACTACATACAATCTCATACCTAAGTCAACACAAGTCCCGTTCTGATTCAGGCGGGACTTTCTCCTAATTTAGGATTTTGCCATGGATGGCACAGCCATACAGACTGAACTAAAGCTCGAATTTTACGGTAATGATGAATTACTGACTTTAGTTGATTCTATATACATGCAGGCCAAGAGATTGTGACACTTACATTGCAGCTAAACTATTGAGGTGAATATCGTTGAAACAACGTGTTGTTATAACAGGAATGGGCGTAGTCACCGCACTCGGACAGGATTTGAATACGCTGTGGGACAACCTTATGGCGGGAAAATCCGGAGTCAGCACCGTAGACTCGTTTGATGTCAGTGAATACCCTACGAAAATCGCGGCTTCCATCAAGGACTTCAATCCGGAGGACTATATGGACCGCAAGGATGCACGCAAAATGGATCGTTTTGTTCAGTTTGCGGTGGCAGCAGGCAAGATGGCTATGAAAGACAGCGGAATTGAAATCGGAACCAACGCCGAAGCCGAGCGTGTCGGTGTATCGATCGGTTCCGGCATCGGTGGACTGGGCACCTGGGAGGATCAGCACAATACCCTGCTGGAAAAGGGCCCTAAACGGGTCAGCCCGTTCTTTATCCCGATGATGATCGCCAACATGGGATCGGGCCAGCTGTCCATTACTCTGGGCGCAAAAGGACCGAATACAACACCAGTTACGGCTTGCGCGACAGGAAGTCATGCGATCGGAGATTCATTCAGAATGATTCAGCGTGGGGATGCCGATGTCATGGTTTGCGGCGGAGCCGAGGCGACGATCCGTCCGACGGGCATGGCCGGCTTCTGCTCCATGCGGGCGATGTCGACCCGCAACGACGAGCCTGAGAAGGCGAGCCGCCCATTTGATACCGGGCGTGACGGGTTTGTTATGGGAGAGGGTGCCGGTGTGCTTATTCTCGAATCCCTGGAGCATGCGCAAAAACGCGGTGCTCACATCTATGCCGAAGTGATCGGCTATGGACTTTCCGGCGATGCCCACCATATGACGGATCCTGATCCGGACGGAGCTGCACGCTGCATGAAAATGGCGATCCGCGATGCGGGCATTTCCACGGCGGACGTGGACTATATCAATGCCCATGGCACATCCACTCCGGCCGGGGACAAGTCCGAGACGGAAGCGATCAAGAAGGCCCTGGGCGAGGATGCCTACAAGGTGGCCGTCAGCTCCACCAAGTCCATGACGGGCCATCTGCTCGGAGCAGCCGGCGGCGTGGAAGCGGTCATCTGCGGCCTTGCACTGAAGAACCAGACTATCCCTCCAACCATTAACCTGGAGAACCAGGATCCGGAGTGCGATCTCGATTACGTGCCTAACGAGCCCCGTCAGGCGGAACTGGATGTCGTTATGTCGAATTCCTTTGGGTTCGGCGGTCACAATGCTACGGTAATCTTAAAAAAATACGAAGCGTAAGGGGTCAGTTCGTTGAGTGGAGATTTGAAGCAGTTACAGCAGAAACTTCATATTCAATTCAACAACCGGCAGCTGTTAAAACAGGCCTTTACTCACGCTTCCTATGTGAACGAACACCGTTTCAGCCAGCACCAGGATAACGAACGTCTGGAGTTTCTGGGCGATGCGGTCCTGGAGCTGACCGTTTCGGAGCAGCTCTACAATCAGTACCCGAACAGGCCTGAAGGAGAGCTGACCAAGCTGCGCGCGGCCATCGTCTGTGAACCGTCGCTGGTGAAATTTGCGGTCGGTCTGGATTTCGGCCGGTATGTGCTGCTCGGCAAAGGCGAGGAGCTGACGGGCGGAAGAAGCCGCCCGGCCCTCCTTGCCGATGTGTTCGAATCTTTTATAGGGGCGCTGTATTTGGACCAGGGTCTGGAGGCCGTCCGGTCGTTTCTGGAGCGTCACATTTTCCCGCAGATCGCGGTGCAGGGCAAGCTTCAGATCAGTGATTATAAAACAGAGCTCCAGGAACTTACTCAGCATCATAATATGGGCATGTTGGAATATCGTATTGTCGAAGAACGCGGTCCCGCGCATGAGCGGGAATTTGTAGCCGAGGTGCATATGGGAAGCGAACGGCTTGGAACCGGTACGGGACGTTCCAAGAAAGAGGCCGAGCAGCAGGCGGCGGCCGTCGCTTTGAGCAAGCTTAAGCTTTCGGAATCCTGATGCTGCAGCATAAACCGCCAAGGACAAAGCAAGAGCAAAGAGCAGCCCGCGGGCTCGTCCCGGCCGAACGCTTGGACCGGACTGCTTTTTGCTCTTTTTTCGTTCAAGGGCTGACAGGGTGAAGATATTCAGTATTTAGAGGTGAGGCATACATGTTTTTAAAGCGCATTGAGCTGGCGGGTTTTAAGTCGTTCGCAGATAAGACGGAGATGGAGTTTGTGCGCGGCATCACCGCTGTGGTCGGGCCGAATGGCAGCGGAAAAAGCAATATTTCCGACGGCATCCGCTGGGTGCTTGGCGAACAGAGTGCCAAATCGCTTCGCGGCGGCAAAATGGAAGATGTTATTTTTGCGGGCAGTGACGCACGTAAAGCCGTCAATTACGGGGAAGTGTCATTAACGCTGGATAACGAGGATCAAGCCCTGCCGCTCGATTTCGGCGAAGTAACGGTAACCCGCAGGGTGCACCGCAGCGGCGAGAGCGAATATTTTATAAACCGGCAGGCATGCAGGCTGAAAGATATTACGGAGCTGTTCATGGATACCGGGATCGGCAAGGAGGCTTACTCCATTATCGGTCAGGGGCGCATCGAGGAAATATTGAGTACCCGCTCCGAAGACCGGAGAGGCATATTCGAGGAAGCATCCGGAATTGTAAAGTATAAATCCCGCAAGCGGGAAGCCGTGCGCAAACTGGACGATACCGAGCAAAATCTGCTGCGCATCCATGATCTGCTGACCGAGCTTGAGGACCAGATCGGGCCTTTGAAGGAGCAGTCCGAGAAGGCGATCCATTATAAAGAGCTGCGCGGCGAGTTGAAATCGAAGGAAATTTCGATGTATGTGCATCAGATCGAAAACATTCACTCTTCCTGGAGCACGGCGAGTGAAAAGCTGAAAACCCTGCAGGAAGAGCAGCTTCAGCTCTCTACCGTCGTATCCCGGCATGATGCCAAGCTCGAAAATGACCGCAATGAGCTGCGCCGGCTGGAGGAGGAAATAGAACAGCTGCAAAGCGAGCTGCTTCAGTACATCGAGGCGACGGAAAAAAGCGAAGGCTATGGCCAGCTGCTGAAAGAGCGTTTGCGCAATCTTGAGGCCAACCGCGAGCAGCTGCAGCAGGCCCTGGCCGCGAATGAAGCCCGCAGCGGAGAACGTAATACGGAGCTGGAAGCGCTGGAGGACAAGCTGGACCGGGTTACCGACGAGTTGGAACAGCTGCGGTCGCTTTTATCTGCCGAGCAGGCGAAACTGGAAGGCGTGACCGGCGGGATCAGCCAGGAGCAGGAGGAAAGTCTTAAGGGCAGCCTGCTGGAGCTGATGAACCAGATGGCCCAGGCGCGCAACGAGATCCGGTATGCCGATCAGCAGAAGGAGTCCATTGAGCGGCGGATGAACCGGGTCAGCGACGAGTCCGGGAAATGGGAGATCCGCAAAGCGGAGCTGGAGAAACGCAAGCAGGAAGTCGAAGCGGATACGGCCAGGATCGCAAAGGAAATCAGCGGGCTGCGTACGGGATACATCACGGAAAGCGAGCGCTATCAGTCGCTGCAGAAGCTGCAGGAGGAAAGCCTGTCTGCCGCGCGCAAATGGGAGCAGAAGCGTGAGGCACTCGTCTCCCGCCGGGATACGATGAAGGAAATGCAGGAGGACTTTGACGGCTTTATACTTGGCGTTAAGGAAGTTCTGAAGGCGTCCCGCAAAGGACAGCTGCAGGGTGTGCATGGAGCGGTGGCCGAGCTGATCCGCGTGCCGGAGAAGCTGGAGCAGGCGATGGAGACGGCACTTGGCGCTTCCGTTCAACACATCGTCATGGAGAACGAAGCCGTATCCAGACAGGCGATCGGCTTCCTGAAGCAGCGTCAGCTGGGCAGAGCGACATTTCTGCCGATGGACGTCATCCGCCCGCGCCAGATTGGCCCCGGAGAGCGCCAGATTATCGAAGGAGCGGAAGGTTTTGTTGGCATCGGCGCGGATCTGATCCAATACGACGAGCGTTATGCGGGGATCATCGGCAGTCTGCTTGGCAATGTCGTCATTGCCCGGACACTTGAGGATGCAAACCGGATTGCGGCCCGCTGCCAGTACCGCTACCGAGTGGTCACCCTGGACGGCGATGTCGTCAACGCCGGCGGTTCCATGACCGGGGGCAGCCAGTTCAAGAAAAATGCCAACCTGCTTGGGCGCAAGCGGCAGCTGGACCAGCTGGATCAGGAAATTGCCGATGCTGAACAGCAGGTGGAGAAGCTTCGTCGTGGCGTGCTGGATATCAAAAAGCAGCTTGAAGAGGCCCAGCTCCGGCTGGACGAGCTGCGGCAGGGCGGCGACATCAAGCGAGGCGAGGAGCAGCAGGCCGCCTCGGAGCTGAAGCAGATTGAGCATGAGCTGCGGCATGTGCTGGAGCAGGTTGCGGCTTCTGGCCAGGAGAAAAAAGGATTCGACCAGGAGCTCAAGGAGCTGGAGACGGCACGTGCGGAGGCTGTGCGCAAGCTGGCGGAGCTCGAAGAGGAAGAGAAGAAGACACATCAGGCCATTCAGGCGGCTGAATTCGCCCGGAAAGCAAACGAGTCGGCGAAGGAAGAGCTGCAAAGCCAGTTGACCGACTTACGGGTTAAGGAAGGCAAGCTTGAGCAGGAACGCTTCTCGCTGGAAGAGCAGGTTAAACGTCTGCAAGGGGACTACAATTCTCTATACAAGGATGCGAAGCAGAACCGTTCCCTGCTCGCCTCCGTCGAAGCTGACCTCCGCATCAATCAGGAGGAGAGCGTGAAACAGACGGAGGATTTGAATCGCTACCGCATTCTGAAGGATGAAACGGCGGCAAAGCTGGAATTCAAACGGGCCGCCCGCGCCCAGCTTTCCAAAAAGCTGGAGCTGGAAGAAAACGAAACGAGGGAGCAGCGCGTACAGCTCAAGTCGGTGGAAGAGCAGCTCAGACAGACGGAGATCGGTGTAAACCGGCTGGACGTGGAGCTGGAAAATATTTTGCGCAAGCTTGCGGATGACTATGAGATGAGCTACGAACTGGCGAAGCAGCGCTATCCGGTGCCTGAAGACGTGGAAGGCACACAGGCGGAGGTACAGAAGCTCAAACGGAGCATTTCCGCGCTGGGCGAGGTCAACCTTGGCGCCATCGAGGAATATCAGCGGGTGAACGAAAGGTTCACCTTTCTGAACGAGCAGAAGGCCGATCTGGTGGAGGCCAAGACGACCCTGTATGAGGTCATCAAAGAAATGGATGACGAGATGTCCAAGCGCTTCAAAACGACCTTTGACGCGATTCGTTCCCGCTTCGGAACCGTATTCTCCAAGCTGTTTGGCGGGGGACGGGCGGATCTGGTGCTGCTGGAGCCGGACAAGCTGCTGGAGACCGGGATCGACATCGTCGCCCAGCCTCCGGGCAAGAAGCTGCAAAATCTGCAGCTTCTCTCCGGGGGGGAACGGGCGCTGACGGCGATGGCGCTGCTGTTTGCCATTCTGCATATCAAGCCGGTGCCTTTCTGCGTACTGGATGAGGTGGAAGCGGCGCTTGACGAAGCGAATGTGGTAAGGTTCGCACAGTATTTGCGTGAATTCTCCGAGCAGACGCAGTTCATCGTGGTTACCCACCGGAAAGGCACGATGGAAGAATCGGACGTGCTGTACGGGGTAACGATGGAAGAGGGCGGCGTGTCCAAGCTGGTGTCCGTTAAGCTGGAGGATGATGAAGCGGAAATTGCCTGAAATCCGTAATTTATTTTGAATCAGGCTTACTATAGGAGGGAACGGACTTGAGTTTTTTCAGAAAGCTGCGAGAGAGCATTGCGAGCAAAACCGAATCGGTGACAAAGCAGTTCAAAGATGGGCTGGAAAAAACGCGTAAAGGCTTTGTGGAAAAGGTGTCAGATCTGATGATCCGGCGCAAGAAGATCGACGAGGAATTTTACGAGGAGCTGGAAGAAATTCTGATTGGCGCCGATGTCGGTGTGAATACGGTCATGAATTTGATTGATGAGCTGCGTGACGAGGTGCGGAAGCGCAAAATCGAAAACGCCGCCGAGCTGCAGCCGGTTTTGTCGGAGAAGCTGTCGGAGCTGCTGCGCGGGGAGGAGAACTCCGGTCTGAAAACAAATCCGGACGGTATTACCGTGATCCTGTTTGTCGGTGTCAACGGAGTTGGCAAGACGACTACGATCGGCAAAATGGCTCACCGTTTTAAGCAGGAGGGCAAGAAGGTGCTGCTTGCCGCAGGAGACACATTCCGTGCCGGCGCCATCGAGCAGCTCGAAGTCTGGGGGCAGCGCGCAGGGGTTGAGGTGATCAAGCAGCAGTCCGGCTCCGATCCGGCTGCCGTGATGTATGATGCGGTGCAGGCGGCCAAGCAGCGCAAGGTGGATGTGCTGCTGTGCGATACGGCCGGACGTCTGCAGAACAAGACGAACCTGATGGAGGAGCTGAACAAGATTTTCCGCGTCATTCAGCGTGAAATTCCTGACGCTCCGCATGAGGTGCTGCTCGTGCTGGACGCTACAACAGGCCAGAATGCGCTCAACCAGGCGAAGCTGTTCGGAGAAAAGAGCGGCGTTACAGGCCTTGTATTGACAAAGCTGGACGGTACGGCCAAAGGCGGTATTGTCATTGCCATCCGTCAGGAAATGAACCTGCCGGTCAAATTTGTGGGTCTCGGCGAGAAAATCGACGACCTGCAGCCGTTTGATTCCGATCAGTTTGTGCACGCGCTCTTTGCGGGTTTGATACAGGAAGCCACGGTCGAAGAGGGTGGAGCGGAACGGGCCGAATAACGAAAAGTAATTACAGCCAGCTAAATCTGGGGGTAATCACGAACAGGACTTTTCAGGTACTGTGCGCAACAACGACAGGACCGGGTCCTGTTCTTTTTTGTACACAGGCCTTTTCGACATCAAATTATGTGTTTAAGCTGCAGGCATAGTATAATGAGCATAGGCTAATATACAAAGTCTGCACGGGAAGAGCTGACGGCAAGACTTTATAATTTTGCGAAAACACAGGAGGAATGTTATGGCTAATACCTACACGTACAGCCGGAGGGAAGAAGTGGCCAATGCCATCACCCATGGAATTGGCGTGCTGCTGAGCATTGCCGCATTGGTTCTGCTCATCGTTGTATCCGCCACGGAAGGAACGGCATGGCATGTCGTCAGTTTTACGGTGTACGGGGTCACCATGCTTCTCCTGTATACGAATTCTACGCTTTTGCATGCCCTCAAAGAGGGTAAAGCCAAGGATCTGTTTGAATTTCTTGACCACTCGTGCATCTATCTCTTTATTGCCGGTACCTATACCCCGTTCTTGTTAACAGCAATCCGCGGTACGCTTGGCTGGAGCCTGTTCGGCGTCATTTGGGGGATTGCAGTGCTCGGTGTGGTATTTAAAGCTTTCTTCACCAAAAAATTTCTGTTCATGTCGACGATCTTCTATCTCGCCATGGGCTGGCTCATCGTCATTGCCTGGAATCCGCTGACAGCTGTTCTTCCGCATACCGGTATCGTGCTGCTTGTCGCGGGCGGAGTGCTTTATACGCTGGGCACCGTGTTTTATGTGTGGAAGGCGTTTCCCTACCATCATGCGGTTTGGCATGTGTTCGTTCTGGGGGGCAGCATATTGCATTTCTTTGCCGTCCTGCTGTATTTGACACCGCTGAAAATTTGAAAAAAGCTGCTTCAAGTGTGTGTTCAAAAAGTCAGCTTTTCAGCACCGAAGCGTATGCTTCCGAAGTGCGTTTTTTCAAAACGCTTGAGTTGGATGAAGATAGGGACTGAGGAGCGGAGCGTACTTAAGGTACGTGAGCACCTGAAATGTTTCCGGAGGAAACATGCATCGTAAGCATCCGCTTAGTCCCGGCTGAATTCAAGATTCGATGTCGAGTCCGCTTCCTGATTTGCTTCGTGATCAAAAGATGACTTTTTGAACTACCTCTTAAAATGTGACAAGGTTTAATGCTTGACATACGTTTTCCTTTTAGGTATGATAAGGAGCGTTGAAAAGAACTGTAAAGTGTTTTTCCTTGACGATGGGGGTTGTAATGAATGAGTCAGGAGAACCGGCTCGAGAAGACCAACCGCATCAACCTGCTGTTTGATTTTTATGAACCATTGCTCACTGAAAAGCAGCAGACATTTCTCAAATATTATTTCCATGACGATTTTTCACTTGGGGAAATCGCCTCGGAATTTGAAATTAGCCGCCAGGCGGTATACGAGCATATTAAACGGGCTGAGCAGATGCTTGAAATGTATGAAGACAAGCTCGGTCTGCTTGACAAGCATGAACGGCGCGACCGCGAGCTGGAGCAGCTGTCCGGGAAGATTGCGTTTTTAATGAACGGGCAGGAGCGTCCGGATCCGGATGTGCTTCAACAGATTAAGGATATTGTCGACCGGCTGCAGAGCATGCAGCGGTCCTGATTTGATACAATAGAGTCACAACATAGGTACAGGGAGGTGTGACTGCATGGCGTTTGAAGGATTGTCCTCAAGGCTGCAGAGCGTATTCAGCAAGCTCAGAGGCAAAGGGAAGGTATCCGAGGAGGATGTGTCCCAGGCGATGCGCGAGGTTCGTCTTGCGCTGCTGGAAGCGGACGTTAACTTTAAGGTTGTTAAAGATTTTATTGCCAAGGTGAAGGAGAAATCCGTCGGCAAGGAAGTGATGGACAGCTTCACTCCCGGCATGGTCATCATCGACATCGTCAACAAGGAACTGACGGAGCTGATGGGCGGGAGTCAGGCGAAGCTCGCCAAGGCCAACAAGCCTCCTACCGTCATTATGATGGTCGGTCTGCAGGGTGCGGGTAAGACGACAACTACCGGCAAGCTGGCCAAGCTGCTGCAGAAACAAAACCACCGTCCATTGCTGGTAGCGGGTGACATTTACCGTCCGGCTGCCATCAAGCAGCTGCAGATTTTGGGGGAGCAAATTAAAGCCCCTGTATTCTCGCTGGGAGATCAGACGAGTCCCGTTGAGATCGCACGGCAGGGCCTGCAACATGCCAAGGAAAACGGTAACGATTATGTGATCGTCGACACGGCCGGCCGTCTGCATGTGGACGAAGAGCTGATGGAAGAGCTGCGTCAGATTCATGAGGCGGTCAATCCGGATGAAGTGCTGCTTGTCGTGGACGCCATGACAGGCCAGGACGCCGTGAACGTGGCCGAGCATTTCAACAACCAGCTTCAGCTGACTGGTGTGGTCCTGACCAAGCTGGACGGGGATACACGCGGCGGTGCTGCGCTGTCGGTTAAAGCTGTTACCGGCTGTCCGATCAAATTCGCTTCACTCGGCGAGAAGCTGGACGCGCTGGAGCCGTTCCATCCGGAACGAATGGCTTCGCGGATTCTGGGCATGGGCGACATGCTGTCCCTGATTGAGAAGGCACAGTCGAACATCGATGCCGAAAAGGCGAAAGAGATGGAGCGCAAGATGCGCAATGCCGAGTTCACGTTCGAGGATTTCCTCGAGCAGATGGAACAGGTGAAGAAGCTGGGGCCGCTTGACCAGATTCTCGATATGATTCCGGGTATGGGTAATATGAAGCAAATGAAGGACATCAAAGTGGATGACAAGCAGATGGGCCGGATTGAGGCCATCGTACACTCGATGACGAAAGAAGAGAAGCAGCATCCCGAGCTGATCAATCATAGCCGCCGCAAGCGGATTTCCGCAGGCAGCGGAACCTCGATTGCAGAGGTGAACCGCCTCATCAAGCAGTTTGACGAGATGCGGCGCATGATGAAGCAGTTTTCGGATATGATGGGGCCGAAGGGCGGCAAGAACAAAGCGCTCAAGCAGCTTAAAGGCATGGGCAAAGGTTTGCGTTTTCCTTTCAGATAAGGCTTCGGCCTCATGTTTGAATATTCAGTCTATTTCTTGAAGGAGGTGAATTTCGTGGCAGTTCGTATTCGTCTGAAACGTATGGGTGCGCATAAAGCGCCTTTCTATCGCGTGGTGGTTTCTGATTCCCGTTCCCCTCGTGACGGCCGTTTTATCGAAGAAATCGGTTACTACAACCCTGTTGAAGTTCCTGCAGTGGTGAAAATCGATGAAGATAAAGCGCTGAAATGGCTTCAAAACGGTGCGCAAGCATCCGATACCGTCCGCAACCTGCTCAGCAAGGCTGGCGTATTGAAGAAGTTTCATGAGTCTAAATTGCAGAAATAAGCTGCTGATTCGGAGGGTCAACCATGGAAGAATTAGTAATTCATATTGCTAAGGCTTTAGTCGATCATCCGGAAGATGTGACCGTGAAGACTGTGGAGAAGGACCGGCTTGTCGTATATGAGCTTAGCGTACATCCTGATGATGTGGGCAAGGTGATCGGCAAACAGGGACGCATTGCCAAAGCGCTTCGCATTGTGGTTACATCGGCAGCTGTTAAGATGGATAAACGGGTAACCGTAGATATCATATCTTAAAAATATACGAAAGGGGGTTAGGATGAATGTCCTAGCCCTTTTTCGTACATGCTGATACATTGTATCCGGCTCTCATGAAACGTACCAAATGTAGGAGGAGCAATATGCACAAACTGTATAATGTCGGCAAGATCGTCAACACGCACGGCATTCGCGGAGAGTTGAAAATACTGCCGTCCACGGATTTTCCCGAGGACCGGTTTGCGAAAGGCAGCGAGCTCCTGATCATCCCGGAAAAAGGCGGGGCTCCGCTGCCCGTTACGGTGGAGCAAGCGCGCTTTCAAAAGAACGTCGTTATCGCTAAATTCAAGGAATATGGCAATATTAACGATGTGGAAAAATATAAGGGCAGCATGCTGAAGATTTCCGAAGAGCGGCTGGGTGAGCTCGAGCAAGACGAGTACTACTATCATGAAATCGTCGGCTGTGCCGTTGTTACGGAGGACGGGGAGGAGCTTGGCGAGATTAAGGAAATACTGAGTCCAGGCGCCAATGACGTCTGGGTCGTAAAAATGCCGAAGGGCAAGGAGCTGCTGCTACCGTACATCGATGATGTCGTGCTGTCCGTGGATGTGCAGAATAAAAAAGTGACAGTTCGCCTTATGGAAGGACTTCTTTAATATGAAAATCGATGTATTGACGCTTTTTCCGGAAATGTTCGATGGTGTCTTCGGCACCAGCATTCTAGGCAAAGCCCAGGAAAAGGGCATTGTCTCGCTCAGAGCGGTCAACTTCCGGCCTTATGCGGGCAACAAGCATAACACGGTTGATGATACTCCTTACGGCGGGGGAGGGGGCATGGTGCTCAAGCCTGATCCCATTTTTGCCGCCGTGGAGGACCTGTTAGGGGGACAAGTCAAGGAAGCGGTTGGCAGCGAGCCTGGTCAGAGCATGGATGAACAGCCAGAAAAGACGGCTAAACCGCCACGGGTTATTTTGATGTGCCCGCAGGGGGAGACTCATACCCAGAAAAAAGCGGAGGAACTCGCACGTGAGAAGCATCTGATTTTTATATGCGGTCATTACGAAGGCTATGATGAGCGGATTCGCGAGCATTTGGTGACCGATGAGCTGTCCATTGGGGATTATGTCCTGACCGGCGGAGAACTGCCGGCTATGACCGTTATAGACAGCGTCGTACGGCTTCTGCCCGGCGTGCTTGGCAATGAAACGAGCGCGGTGGCTGACTCGTTCAGCACGGGTTTGCTTGAGCACCCGCATTACACGAGACCGCTTGATTTTCGCGGGTGGAAGGTTCCAGATATTCTGCTTTCCGGCCATCATGCGAATATTGAGGAGTGGCGGCGCCGCGAATCGCTGCGGCGTACGCTGGAAAGGCGCCCCGATCTGCTGGAGCATGCTGAATTGACCGCCAAGGAAAAGGAATGGCTTCAATCCCTGCGCGATCAGACCGCTTCCAGGAGGATATAGATGCAAGACTGAAGACGGCTTCCCTCCGAGCTTATCGGGGTTGGGGCGGTCTTTTTGGGCTTGTCTGCCCTGCTGTCTTCTGAGAATTTACATCGGTGGACGTTTTTCTTAACTCAACTTCCGCAGCATGAAATCAGCAAACAGGCCTTGACGTAACTGGACAAAACAGGGATCCACTGTTGTCTCTCCATACAGCCTTGCATGATTATCCCTTTGACTCAGACTCTCGGGCAGTTTCACATCACCTAAACGCTCTGCTATTTCCTGAGATCGCCTCATGATCTCGAACCGATCTGTTTCTCCATAAGGCACGATCTCAAAAATAATAGACCCATTTGGTAGTCTTGAATAGCGTAACAACAGGCATTTTCGCGCCTCACTTGATCCGTTATTTTGTTTTACCCGCCTTAGAGCATATATTTTCGGTTCCCGGTTTCCTGTTTTTCTTTACCTGATCCAATGGGATAATGGTGCAAAGCTCCCGGCAGCGAGTTCACATGTCTTGCTACGATTGACGGGAAGCTTGACTGCCAGGCACGGACGATTAGGTGGAGTCCATAAAATGAGTTCACTTCACTCTCGCAGCATGAAATCGGCAAACTGGCAAGGAGGGAATCCGAATTCCTCAGAACCCAGCAGCTGCAAAGGTTTAATTGGATATGTGCTTTGGAAAAGTTGAGTTCTTAAGATTGCAGAAAATACAAACTTCTTCAGTGAATTTACATCGATAGATGTTTTTCTTTAGATTGCAGAAAGTATAAGCTTCTTGGTGTAGGATTCCTGGAATCGCAAGAAAAACTTCCGCTAAACGCGGTCTGTCTGCTGTGAATTTACATCGATAGATGTTTTTCTTATAATTAGATATAATTCAATATTTAAATGGTCAAGTCCCTTAATTTTTGTTGCGCAAACCAACTAATCCATGTTATAATTCTTTCGTTGTGTGTAATACGGTGGTCCTCTGTTGATGATGAAGGAAGCAGACGAGCTTCCGGAAGAGGCATGAACACCTGTAGCGGAAGGAGGGAGTCCTAGATGAATATCGTCCAAGCGATTACTCAAGAGCAGCTGCGCAGCGATCTGCCAAGCTTTCGTCCCGGTGACACTTTGAAAGTGCACGTTAAGGTTATCGAGGGTTCGCGTGAGCGTATCCAGCTGTTCGAAGGTGTTGTAATCAAGCGCCGTGGCGGTGGAATCAGTGAGACCTTTACAGTTCGTAAAGTTTCTTACGGTGTAGGTGTGGAAAGAACTTTCCCGCTTCATTCCCCGAAAATCGATAAAATCGAAGTGGCTCGCCGTGGTAAAGTGCGTCGTGCGAAGCTTTATTATCTTCGTGAACTGCGCGGTAAAGCAGCGAGAATTAAAGAAATTCGTCGTTAATACACGAATGGCGGAAGGGGCTTGTTCAGCAAGCCCCTTTTGTTGTTTCACTGAAGCTGCTCCGCGTGAGAACCGCAATACGGTTATCTGTGCTCACCGGAGGAAGAGACTGGATGTTTCTACATGAATTACATAGGGATCGTAGAAACTTGACCATAAGAGAGGACAGTGAACGATGGATCACGATTTGGAGCAGAGCTCTGCACAGCAGCCTGCTGATCAGGGCGGCGGAGCAAAAAAGAAAGAAAAAAACGAAGTTTGGGAATGGGTAAAAGCGATCGTCATTGCTTTGGTGCTGGTATTTCTCATCCGCTGGCTTCTCTTCAAGCCGTTTATCGTTGACGGACCGTCCATGCAGCCAAATTTTCATACCGGCGAGCGGGTGATCGTAAATGAAATCTTGTACAAGATTCGCCAGCCGGAGCGCGGCGAGGTTATCGTGTTCCATGTGCCTGAAGAGAACCGTGACTTTATTAAACGCGTGATCGCTGTCCCGGGTGATACGGTCACTGTCGATGGGGATGTTGTGAAGGTAAACGGCAAGCAAATTGAGGAGCCGTACATTCAAAACGCTATTCAGGAGGCGCATGCCAAAGGCGAGGAATACAATTCGTTGATGGATTTCCCGAATGGCATGAACGAGGAAACGAAAGTTCCAGAGGGCAAAATATTTGTCATGGGGGACAACCGTTCAAACAGTACGGACAGCCGCAAGCTGGGCTTTATCGATTTGAAAGAGGTCATTGGCCGGGCTGATGTCATTTTCTGGCCTGTCAACGATATGAAATGGATTAACCATGACGAATAGAGCATTCTAAAATAAATGCTTCTTTAGAGTGAGGTGATACGGTGACGATACAGTGGTTCCCCGGGCACATGACCAGAGCCCGGCGCCAGATACAGGAGAAGCTGAAGCTGATCGATCTGGTGATAGAGCTCATCGATGCGAGGCTTCCGCTGTCAAGCCGCAATCCCATGATCGACGAGATTTTGCAGGGCAAACCGCGGATGATTATTATGAACAAAGCGGACCTTGCGGATGCTGCGGTAACGCAGCAGTGGATTGCTTATTTTAAAGAGCAGGGGCATACGGCGCTGCCGGTCGACGCCCAGACCGGCACGGGCATTAAGGATATCCCGGTTCAGGCCAAGGTACTGCTCAAGGAGAAGATTGACCGCCAGATTGCGAAGGGCATGAAGCCACGGCCCATCCGCGCTTTGATCGTCGGCATCCCGAACGTAGGCAAATCGACGCTGATCAACCGTATGGCGGGACGAAGCGTGGCTGCGACCGGTGATCGGCCCGGCGTAACCAAGGCGCAGCAGTGGATCAGAATCGGAGAAATTGAGCTGCTTGATACACCGGGAATATTGTGGCCGAAATTCGAGGATCAGAATGTCGGTTACCGGCTTGCGGTTACAGGTGCAATCAAAGAGGAAATACTTAATGTTGAAGACATTGCCTTTTTTGCGGTAAAATACTTGGTAAGCTATTACTGGGATGCTTTGGCGGAACGCTTTGAGCTGACGGAAAGACCCCAGGATACCGAGAATCCTGAAGAAATTGTCGGCGTTATGGAAGCGATCGGACGGAAACGGGGCTGCATCGTCAGCGGCGGACGGGTTGATCTGGAGAAAGCGTCCAGTGTGCTGTTGCGTGAGCTGAGGGCAGGCAAGCTGGGACGTTTTTCGCTGGAAGCACCTTACTGAAGATTACAGAAAATTTACAATAGAGATGCACAATTCTGTAATCGCAAGAGCTTGCGTCGATGATGTTTTTCTAGTTTGAAAGAGCGGGCAAAGGCCCTTCTATGAACGGAAAGGAAGAACCTTCCGTGTCTCTGGTGGAGATGCGGGAGGTTTTTTTGTGGAGAAATCTGGTTTCGCCGAAATGCGGACTCCCCCTTTTTGACGAAGCAGCCGGTATGATAAGCTTAAGGATATGTCGTTATTCGTTACATATGGAAATCGTCCGGTATGGATGGAAGACTAGAGTGAAGCGGGTGTTGAATACAATGACGGAGATGCTTCGTTATGAACAGGATTGCTGGCAGCAGAATTATAAATATGTCGCGGGGATCGATGAGGTAGGCAGGGGCTGTTTATTCGGGGATGTCGTGGCTGCCGCGGTTATTTTGCCTACAGGGCTGGTGCTGGAAGGAGTGACAGATTCCAAAAAGCTGACCGACAAAAAGAGAGAGGCCTGTTATGACTTGATTATGGAAAATGCTCTTGCGGTCGGCATTGGCACTGTCGATGCGAAGGTGATCGATGAGATCAATATCAAGCAGGCCGCGCGATTGGCGATGAAAAAAGCGGTACAGGCCCTGGAACTGCAGCCGGACTATTTGCTGGTCGATGCGGAAAAGGTGGAACTTCCTTTGCCACAGCTGGCGATTATTAAGGGGGATGCGATGAGCCAATCCATCGCCGCGGCATCCATTATCGCCAAGGTGACAAGAGACCGGCTGTGCCGTGGAGAATGGGAAGCCAAATATCCGGAATACGGAATTGCCATACATAAGGGCTATGCCACCAAGCTGCACCGTGAACAGATTTTAGCCCTCGGGCCGACAGATATGCACCGGCGCAGCTTTTTGGGAAATCTGCTGGTTCAGCAGCCAACGCTGTTCGATCTATGAGCCTGGTCACGCTCATCGGGAAGCGGTCATGCGCCGATATATTATAAATAGAAGAAGGACAGGAGGATGGGCGGCATGAATATCGGGTCAGTGATCCGGGGACTGCTCGGGGATGCCAAGGCAGGAGAGACGAAAAAGCTGGAGCTGCAAACCGGACAGGTCGTCCGCGGAACGGTGGTGAAGGTCTCGGAGGACGGTGGAGAGGCTCTGCTGCAGATCCAGGGCACACAGGTGCGGGCTAAGGTGGAGACTCCGCTTCAGGAGGGGCAGAAGGTGCTGCTGCAGGTGCAGCCGCCGAGTGAGGATGGCACCACCGTATTAAAGCCGCTGTCCCAGCTGCCTGGCCAGCCGCTGCCTGCCATTGACATGGCTGAGGTGCTGCAAACGGTAAAGCTGCCGGATACGCCGCAGAACCGTGAGCTGATCCAGATGATGCAGCGCAGCGGCATTCCACTGACGGCGGAAAATGCGGCGATGGTGCGGGAAGCGGCAGATTACCTGCTGCCAAGTGGAGCCAAACCGGAGACGATTGTGCAGGCGGCCGGGGTGGCTTTCCAGCGGGGGCTGCCGGTCACACCGGAAGCGGTGGCAGGTCTGCATCAGGCCATTTTTGGTCCCCCGCTGGATGAGCTGCTCTCTTCTCTGGAGAAGCTTGTGGAGCAGGCTTTACGGCAGGGAAGCGGCGGGAGTGCTGGCGGGCAGTCTGCCATCGATACATTACCAGCGAAGGGGCAAGTAAACTCCGCCGGGCTACCGAATACAGCAAATGCTGCTGCAGGGACGGGGACAGCCGGAACTATCGCAGGAGATGAGGGCAAAGCCGGATCGGCCTCGGCTGTGGGGGTGGCGCTTGGTGCCGCAGCACAGCAGGTTACTGGAACGGAGGCAGGGGAAGCAGAGGGAGCTCCAGGGGCTGCAAGCGTGAAAATAACGAAGTCTGATGCGGAGGCAGGATCAGGCCAGGGAGCAGCCCGTTCTGCGGTTTCCGGGCAGAACGGTGGAGCGACTGCAGCGGCTGGCCGGGGGGGCGTGAGCACCCCAGAGGGCGGGTTGGCTGACGCGACGGAAAGAAGCGACGGTCAGAAGCGTGCAGGGGATGCTCCCATGGCAGGCAGTGCGGCGGGCGCGGCGGCCGATGCTGCATCGCGGCAGGACGCGCTGCCGAAGCTGCGCGCGCTGCTGCAGGAGCTGCGCGGCCTTGTGGCGCAGCAGGCCTTCCCGGTCCAGGCTGATGGACCGGGTGCGGGGCAGGCGCTTGCGCTGGCAGCTCCGCGGGAAGCGGCTGCTCCAGCGCAGGCCGCCCCGCCAGCCGCGGCATCCGCTGCACAGGCGGACGCCGCGGCGGCACCCGCAGCCACCCACCGGGAGGACCCGTGGGTGGGGCGGGTGCTGAAGCTGCTCGGTGCGGAGCACGAGCAGCAGGCGCTGCGCGCGGCAGCCGGGCTGGCGCCGGCGCGCGGGGAGCTGCCGACAGGGGCGGCGTCGGCAGGGCAGGGGGCGGTGGCGCAGGCGGAAGCCGCCACCGTCAAGGGGCTGCTGCTGCAGCTGATGGACAGCAGCAGCGTGCCGCCGGCCCTGAAGGAGGCCGCGCAGCAGGTCGTGCAGCAGCTGACCGGACAGCAGTTGCTGCTGAATACGGACCGGACGGCCCCTTTTGCGCAGGTGCACATGTTTATCCCTTTTGTCGGACCGGACGGCCGCGAGACGGCCTCCGTTCAGATTCAATCCAGAAGGGGAAAACGCGGGGAGCTGGACTCGTCCAATTGCCGGCTGTGGTTTGATCTTGATATGAAAGCTCTGGGGCTGACGATGGTCGATGTGCAGGTTGCGAACCGGATCGTCAGTGTTAAAGTGCATAATGACAGCGAGTGGACGGAAGCTTTGCTGGACAGCACACGCGAATCCATAACGGAGGCTTTGGATGGTATCGGTTATCAGCTGTTGACACTTAAAGCGGAGCCGCTCCCGGTCCGTTCGCAGACGGAAAACGGCATGCCCGCCAATATCGTCGGCGATTACAGCCCGCAGGTGTATAAAGGAGTCGATATCAAAGTATGAAAGAACGGACGGATGACGCTCCTTCCCTATCGCAAAAAAAAGTGGTCGCCCTTAAATATAACCCGGGTGAAAATGACGCGCCTGTTGTAGTAGCCAAAGGTCGCGGCAAAGTGGCGGAAACCATTTTGGAAAAAGCCAGAGAGCATGGAGTGCCGGTACAGGAGGATCCGTCGCTCGTGGAGGTACTGTCCAAGCTTGATTTGAACGAGCAGATTCCGCAAGAGCTATATCTGCTTGTTGCCGAGGTGCTCAGCTATGTGTATCGTATGGATCAGCTGGCGGGGGGCGGTTCGTATCCGGAGTGAGGAGGCAGGTGATCCGAATTGTCTGATAACCGCAGACGCAAAGGCGCGCTGGGTGAGGAAACGGCCGTACAATATCTAACCGCTAAAGGCTGGCGAATTATAGAACGCAATTGGCGCTGCCGCAGCGGTGAAGTGGATATTATTGCCAAGAAGGACGGAACACTCATTTTTATAGAGGTGAGGAGCAGAACGGGGGCTACTCACGGAACGGCTGCCGAGTCTGTAACTGCCCGCAAAATAGCCCAGGTTCGTCATATCGCTCAGATTTATTTGCATATGCACGGCGTGGCGGATACTCCGGTACGGTTTGACATGATAGCGGTCAGGCTGCTGCCGGACCAAAAAGCAGAGGTTATGGAGCATATCGAGGCTGCATTTTAGAAAAATTCAATAACAAGCGCGTGAAGAACACGGGCTGCTTCTCATATACTTGGTGGGGAGCAGTCTGTTTTGCTTTTCCGCATTTGACATGGAGACATGGAATGGGTATATTTAATTGAGAAATATTCTCATTTACTTACAATGCTGCAGGCTTACATAAAGGAGGAACTGAAATGAACGAATCAGCGGTATTTTCTAAAAATGTAATAGATGTCATTCAGGAACGCAGAACAGTCAAGAAATTCAAAGCAGACCCGGTACCGGTGGAGACCGTTACCAGGCTGCTGGATGCCGCCGTATGGGCTCCCAACCACAAGCTGCGTGAACCATGGCGCTTCCTGCTGTTCACGGGAGACGGGCGCCAGAAGCTGGCTGACGCGGTAGCAGCAGATCTCGGAGAGGATAATAAATTTGCCCCAACCATTTTGCATAATCCGGTGTCGTTGATTGTCGTAATGAAAGAAGATCCGCGCCAAGCCATTTGGGATGAAGATTTCGCCGCTGTCAGCGCCTTGATTCAAAACTTCATGCTTGCCGCCTGGAGCGAAGGAATCGGTACCTTCTGGATGACAAAGCCGTTCTTTTATTCCCCGGTGTTCCGCGAGCAGCTTGGCATTCAGCCTGGTGAAAAAATTGTGGGATTGGTGTACGCCGGGTATCCGGAGGTTGTGCCAAAAGCCCAGCAGCGCACATCCGCTGCCGAGAAACTGACCGTGTTTGATCGCTAAAACTGAAATATTGAAAAAGAGGAAGCACCCTTTTCGACCGATAAACCGCTGCATGAGGCATGTGGTATTTCAAAGGTGAAAGAGGTGCTTTTTTGATGTATGGAAAACTGAACAGCGCTTGTCTGTACGGGATTGACGGCGTGCTGATTGAAGTAGAGACGGATTTGTCCAATGGTCTGCCACAGACTTCGATCATCGGGCTGCCGGATTCGGCTATCCGCGAGGCGGTTGAACGGGTGCGTGCGGCCATTAAAAACTGCGGCTTCAAGTATCCTTCCCAGCGCGTGACCATCAACCTGGCCCCGGCCGATTTGCGCAAGGAGGGTTCTTCGTTCGATTTGGCGATTGCGGTCGGATTGCTTGCCGTGAGCAGCCAGATTATACTTCCTCAAGCTGAAAGAATATTATTTATCGGCGAGCTGGCCCTGGACGGCAGTGTGCGGCCGGTAAACGGTGTGCTGTCCATGGTTGATCTTGCCAAGCGGGAGGGTTTCGATTCGGTGATGCTGCCTTGGGAAAACGTGCAGGAAGCCATGCTGATCAAAGGGATACGGGTGTATGGTGTCAGACATCTGCAGGATATTATCCCTCAAGCTGATGGCTATTTACCGCTTAAACGGAAAGGAGCAGAAACTGAAAGAGCTCTGGTCCGTATCGAAAGCTTCGAGCATCTGCTGCCGGATAAAAAGGGGGTATTGTTGCTGAAAGACAAGGACAGTCTGTCCCTGTTTGGAAAGACGATTGAGGACTACGCCGATGTCCTGGGACAGCAGCATGCCAAACGCGCCCTGGTTATTGCTGCGGCGGGCATGCATAATATTCTGCTGATCGGCCCTCCGGGTACGGGCAAAACGATGCTGATCCGACGGCTGCCAACCATCATGCCAATGCTGGAAGAAGGGGAGGCACTTGAGGTGACCAAAATATTGAGCGCAGCGGGGAAACTGAAGGAATCCGCCTCCGGCCTGATTCGAAACAGGCCTTTCCGCGCTCCTCATCATACAATTTCTGCCGCAGGGCTGATCGGAGGTGGCGCGATTCCGAAACCGGGGGAGGTTAGTCTCGCGCATCGCGGAGTGCTTTTTCTCGACGAGCTTCCTGAGTTCAGCCGCCAGGTGCTGGAGGTGCTCAGGCAGCCTCTGGAGGACAAGCATGTGACGATCAGCCGCTCAAGGGCGGTGTTTACCTATCCGGCTCAATTTTTACTTGCAGGTTCAATGAATCCTTGCTATTGCGGATATTATGGGAGTGAAACGGACTCGCAGCGCTGTACATGCAGTCCGGGAAGAATAGCCCATTACCGGTCGCGGATTTCGGGACCGATGCTAGACCGGATTGATCTGCAGCTTGAGGTGCCGCGCCCCAAGGAGTGGTATCAGGAACAAGCTTCGATCAGCTCCGCCGAGATGAAACAGCAAGTTCTGGAAGCCCAAGCCATTCAAGCGGAAAGATATCACGAACTGCCGCTGTCCTGGAACAGTGAGCTTTCAGGCTCACTGCTGCGCAAATTTTGCAAAATGGAGCCGGGGGCATACAAACTTCTACAGCAAACAGTAGAAGTCCTGGGGCTCAGCATGCGATCCTATGACCGCATTTTAAAGCTGGCCCGCACGATTGCCGATCTGAGCAGCGCAGAGCAGATTGGCGTGGAGCATATGGCAGAGGCTATTCAGTATCGTAAATTGGATGTGAAAATATAGACAACAGTTGGGATTACTTGTGAAAGATATTTCGGGCCCCGTAGAGGTGTTTCGGGGCTTGTATATTTACATAGAATTTTTATAAAAGCATGTGCTATATTTATCCCAATACTAAAAGACTTAGTAATACCATAAGCAGAGCTTGTCTGATATATTATCCAGTACAACATAAACTAACAAGGGCGGTAGTCAAATCTCCCGGAAGGGAGATGAGGCTATGACAGTGTATGGAGCATTATCTTTAATGCTCGCATCTGGCATGTTTGTAGTTGCCGTGCTGTCTTTCCATAAAAGGAAATGAGCCGCCCTGTGGTTAGGATAACGGCTCATTTCTTTGAGTACTTCCTGGCTGGCCGCTCTTTTAGCGGTTGTTGTACAGGGGACCGGCGGCAACCGGTCCTTTTTCTATTTTTATGTTACCACATCGGAAATATTCAGGCAAACGGATTGCCAAATATTTAAGGGTTGTCTCCTAATCCGAGAACTATTGCAAATACCCCTTGTGCCTGATTCGACTTGAAAATAGCAATGAAAGTCCCAGGTTCAGCGTCTCCAAATGCTGTTTGGTCAAAACTTTTGCTTAGAGTATCACTGTTATAGACCACAACTGTCCTCAAATAATCTGTACTATTATCTTTTAATTCATATCTTTTAACTTCCTTGGCGTCAGGAGGGCTCATTGTTTTCACTTCATTTATGGTTTCATCGATGCTACCTGCATCGGTATTAATCGTAAGATTAGTACACTTGTTATCAAGTACCATACATAGATATTTCTCGTTGCTGTAACTAATAAAGATATCATCAGGGTCACTGCTTGAGGCTCCGTACGCTTGCTCAAATGAGGACAGATCAGTTCCTATACCAACCCAAGCTAATCTTGGTTTTGTTTCTGTAGACGGCTCTGATGTTACATCTACGCCTGTTGAATTCCCTGTCTCCTTAAATTCATTTTGTTCTACCACATTTTGAGAGGATGATTGTGTAGTTGTTACAGTTTCATTTTTGTTAAGATTTGCGATGACGCCAATCACTAAGATAACTATGAGCCAGAACCACCACTTTTTATGGATCGGTTTTTTCATTAACTTTTCCCTTCATGATTTTATTTTGTTAGTTCATATGTACTGTTATCGGTCACTCGAGATATAGAATTTAGCCGATTTAATTCAAGTCTATGTAGTTAATTCTGATTTTCAAGAGAATAATATAGTGTTTGGTAATCGGAAGTGGTATATTTATCCTAAATACTAAGCCTTTCTTACTAATCGTGGAATGAAAATAGGAGTGAGTTCATATGAAAGAAAAAAAAGTGCTTAACATTGCCAATTTTAATCTTACATTTGGGAAAGAAAATAAACCAATGTTGGAGTATTTGGAGGAAATTGTATTACCTGCTTTTAAGTCCAAAATAGAGAGGGAAGATGATGGGAACAGATATCTTTTTGATGATGTGCAGATTGTCGAGTTAAGAGGTTATTATTTTATCGTAGGTGAATTTATTAAACGAACTACTTTAGAAATTAGATCAAGATATAGCGAGAAAGATGGAATCAGAGATACAAATGAAAGAGTGCCATCAGACCCGTATTCTCTCTTTATTATATCATTAAACAATCACAGAATGATTTTAATTAAAAATCAAAAAGGAAGTCCTGACATTAGGAGCTTCAATACTACAGCTAAAATAATAATAGGGCAATATGTGAAAAACATGAACAAGGAGATTACTATACATAAAGATAAACTTCCTAAACCCAATCTGAACGTTGTAGCGATTCCATTTTCAGAGACAATTCAACAAGAGTTAAGAAAAGTCAAGAAGGTTAAATATATAAAATTAAAGTTCTATCCTCTGAATGGTGATATTCCTGTTAATAGTATATTTAACGCACTTAGAGAGGAAATGATTGAGGTGGGTAGTAAATCAGCTAGTACAACCATTAATACACCAAAAGACCATAAGAAATTAAGTAAATTAATAAGTGAGACTCAGGGAACTGTTCAACCTGTGTTGAGAGTAATTGATAAGAATGGAAGTGAGAAAACTTTAAATGATAAATCATTCACTGAGAATATAACAGTTGAAATCGATAATGAGAAGGATATTATCGAAAACATGGATACTGCACTTGGTAAAGTTATTAATAATAAGGACTTTAATGAAACTAGCGAAGAAAATAAAAGACTTTATGATAAATTTCTACATGTAATTAAAAAATTAAAAGGGCAGCAGGTATAAAATGAATGGAAATGATAAAAATGAAGCTCAAAAAAACGTTGAACAAATTTTAAATACGAGTACCTTTGACAGTGCTGTAAAGCTTTCAATAGGTGAATTGAGATTATCTGTAAAGCGAAAATGGATATTGGTTGTTTTTGGTTTGGTAGTTTTTTTATTGCTATACTATATAATATTCACAACGGGAATCATCTCCAAAACAATAATATTTGTTGAATTAATAAATACAATTGTTATTGCTCTACTAGGTAGTGTGATAACAGGGTACGCTATTTTTCAAGCGCTTGCTACAGGGAGTACCCTGAGAAGGCTTATTATAGCAAAGCATGAAGAAAAATCACTACTTATTAAATATAATGGTTTTTTTCTTGTATTAGCTGTTATGTATTTGTTTATCATATTCACGAATTATTTGATTTTGCTTTTCTTGAAAACTGTTCCTACAGACTGGTTCTTTCCTTTTTTACCATTGAAAACAAATAGGGTTGTATGTGTAGTCTTAGTTACTTTGTATCTTACAATAGTAGCAAATTCAATAATAGAGTTTAAATCTTTTATATACAATCTATATCAATGTTTCAATATTAACTCTGCAACCAATGTTTTGGATAGCATCAAAGAACAAAATAAAGATACTTAATGCAGAGTACCCTATGTCCTTTTATTATGTTTCTGTCTTCTTTTAATTCTTACTAAAATATTCTTAAGTTTGGCACCTATATAAGCCTAGCCATGATTAAAGGTGATGATCTTGATATGAAAATCTGGAAAATTAGTGCTGGTTATAAAACATTAAATATTGATGTTATAGATGAGCTAGCTCCTGAAATAGATGATATACTCCGAAGCATTTCATTTGCCCGCGAGATCAAGCATGAATGGGAACCACTCGGTATTCACTATGAAAAAGACAAAGGGAAACACACTGATTTTCCAAGATATGCCCCTGGCAGACTGGTCTTTAGTGATAAATCAATATCAGTTCTATCGCTTTTAATAAGTGAATTAGTAGAATTTTTACCGTTGAAGGATGAGAAATATAATTTTAGCTTCTGTAATGTTTTAAATGTACTGGATTGTGTAGATCAGTCCCTATCGGTCCCTATCATAAAATCTAATCGTGTGTTCGATTATAGCAAGATGTATCTTCATGAGGATATGCTAAAAGAACATAAAAGGCATATTTTCAAAATACCTGAGCTTATACGCACCAAGGTTTATGTCTCAGATGAATTCCGGAATGCTGTAATTGATGCCGGTCTGAAGGGTTTGGATTTTGATCTAGTATGGGACTCAGAGTTCACGAAAGAAGACGAGCTCGAGCAGCAGCAGAAGTATGAGCAGTATCTAGCGGATCTTGAGCGAAACAAGGGCCCAGAAATGGGCTGGAACACGGCCATGAATTTGCTCGACGAGGGAAAAGAAGTGGCTAGTGCTCACTGGAAGCTCAAAAAGGATAATAAAGGCGAACTTCTTGTTGGACAACTTACTCTTAACTGCGAATATGAATTTGCCGAACTGATCTTTATACCACCCTTACTTTTGGATCTAAAATGGCATGAAGCTTAAGGAACAAGGTATTAGTCTGGAGAGGGAGTTTGCTAATGAATTTTTCGGGAATCTTCGAAATAGCTCTTATTGCCTTTTATGTTATTGTAGGAGTGATTTGGCTTAGTTTTATGGTTTATCACATTAGAGACAAAATTAAAAGCCGCCGTGCCAAAAAAAGAAAAAGAGGCGGTTCTCGTGGAAGTTCCCGTTATTCTCGAAAAACATCATCAAGCAATTCATCCTCAAATAATTACAATAGCAATAACTATTATTATGATAATTCGTATGTAGCAGGGGCTGGGGTGGCAGCAACAGAATTTAACGATTACTGTGAAGATAATGAGATTGACGAGATAGATGATTATGAAGAGTATAATGATACCGAATATGACGATGATAATTCCGATTATAGTGACAGTAATGACAGCAGTGACAGTAGCAGTAGTGATTAATGTGATTTGGTTAGACATTAAACAGGTATCAGATAATTGATAACTTGTACATGCTCAGAAATTACATATACAAGTTATCAGAAATTTATTAAGTGAAATTAAAACTGTAGCACTTCTAAATACTCCTTCAGTAAACTCATGTACTCATCAGATATCCGAGTTCGGTTGCTTTCCCAGTTCCTCACCGTTTTTTCATTCACCTTTATCAATTTACTTAGCTCCAGCTTGGTCAGACCATGATAATGTCTGGCCTTTTTTATTTTATCTCCGATTGTGGTTTCTGGCATATTTTCATAACAGCCTAAATGAGAAATGGGCCTTTGCAACACTTTTGATAACTCATGAAGAATTGGAAGACTCGGAGGGTGTATGTTGCGCTCGATCATTCCCAATCCTTCGGGAGTCATTGAAACTCGGGAAGCCAGCTCACGAATGGTCATATCCATCTCTATACGGGCTTGTCTGATTCGTTCACCCGGGGTAGCTGCTGATTGGTCTTTTTTAATAGAAGAAACGCGTTCCCTCTTCGTTATGCCAATCCCAACGGTATTCTCTGCACGGTTGCTATTGCGGATACTATGGGAGCGAAACGGACTCACAGCGCTGTACATGCAGTCCGGGAAGAATAGCCCATTACCGGTCGCGGATTTCGGGACCGATGCTGGACCGGATTGATCTGCAGCTTGAGGTGCCGCGCCCCAAGGAGTGGTATCAGGAACAAGCTTCGATCAGCTCCGCCGAGATGAAAAAGCAAGTTCTGGAGGCACAAACCGTTCAGGAGGAAAGATACCGCGAACTGCCGCTGTCCTGGAACAGTGAGCTTTCAGGCTCACTGCTGCGCAAATTTTGTAAAATGGAGCCGGGGGCATACAAACTTCTACAGCAAACAGTAGAAGTCCTCGGACTCAGCATGCGATCCTATGACCGCATTTTAAAGCTGTCCCGCACGATTGCCGACCTGAGCAGCGCAGAACAGATTGGCGTGGAGCATATGGCAGAGGCGATTCAGTATCGGAAATTGGATGTGAAAATATAAACAACGGCTGGGACTACTTGTGAAAGATGTTTGGTTTCTGAACCAAAAGGGTTATGATGAGAGAAACTTGACGCTTTCTGTTTGATTTACGGGAAACAGACGGGGACAGTTTGGTATTCAAGCAGGGAAAAAGATGTAGGTGTGGTGTACGCCGAGTATCTGGAGATCATTAGCAGAGTACGTCGGCTGCCGAAAGGTTGACCGTGTTTGATAGATATAATGTAATTTTTGTCCCCTCTATACCTATTCCCTTGTGTGATTTTGAAGAGGTCCCTGAAGATTAGTGGGGCAAACTGTGATTGTAGAATCGCAAGCGGCAAAGAGTCTAAATATCACCGAGAGGTTTAATTTACTATAGAAACGGTATAATCCCACTGGTATAATATTCCTAGGAGACTTTAAGCGAACATTCAAAAGTTACTCTCTGAGTTTCTAGAATTTTCCTGAATAATCTATCATATATTTCCTTATCTTAATGGATAGGGAGTGATAGAAATGGCTGGGAAAAAAGGAGTGAAAAAGATGACTACAGTAGCTAATAAAAGCGCTAAGGTTACTGGTTGGAGACAAATGAAGCAAATTGCTGAAAACTCAATGAAGAAAAATGGAATTACTATTGATGATGTGAGAAATGAACTAAAGAAAATTAGAGCTAGTCGTGATTAAAGTATGGATTTGGTCGTTGTTGATACAAATGTTTTCGTTAATGCAATATTCTCTGATTATTTTAAAGACGACGAACGGATAATTGACCTGGAGGAAAACGAGCAGTTTAGATTTGCTTTCTCTGAGATTACAAAGAATGAACTATATAAAATCTTTGCCCGTACTATTGATCAGCAGAATGTTCGTACTTAATAACAAACGATTTCAGCAATGGCTTGGTCAAGTTGAAAACTTATAACAACGTAGAAGTACTAACCCCATCAAGCTATATAAAGAAATACATAAGAATGAATCGAAAAGCTAAATAGTTTGTAATTTAGAGTCGCAATTATGATAAGCGGCTCTTTTATTTAATAGTGCCTGTTCAGTGACTAATATTGCAAAAAGCAGTTAACAGGGATTATTTAGGGCAACGAATTGTCCACAAAGGAGGCTGAAATGAGGCGGTACATTGGTTTTTTTGTGCTTATTGCTCTGGCTCTTTTTACGCTCGGCTGCAATCAAAGAGAAGTGGCCGGCGATGAAAAAACAGCAAAAGAATTCATTGAGGGCAAGGGCTATAGAGTAACTTCACTTTTAGGGCAGCTTGATCAGTATAACCTCACTAAAAACATGCTTTATGGACAAGATACATTGATTTATCGGCAAATCTGGGGTGTTCAGGCATCGGAGCCCGATCGTTATTTTGGTAAAGAAATCTCGGTATATGGATTCATCGTCTCAAAACACCCTTTGGAAAAGCAATACAATGCCAAAACAAGATTGTATATCATGCTTACTGATGGGAAGGTGATTGGCGGTTATTCCTTTCCGGATATTGAGGGGCTGGTGGGCAGTGTGTACTCATTAGAAGGCAAAACACTGGAGGAAGTGACAGGCTTGACTTTCACGGAATGGAGAGAAAAATGGATCCAGAAATATGGCGATTAGCTGTTTCAAAAGCCATCCATGGTTACGATTCGGGATTGTTCCATAACTAAATATAGCCAATGGACGAAAGAACCCTCCATCCAACGGATGTGAGGGTTCTTTCGTCCATTATATATAAATGAACTGAGGCCGCGCTGCCTGAATTGTGGAGTGAGGGGGGGACAGTACGGCGCATTCAGGAATTTTTTAGTTCAAGTCAGGACAGATATTGAAGGAACATGGATTAAAGAACGTTAAATTCAACCACAATATTACCACGTGTCGCGCGGGAATAAGGGCACACCTGGTGGGCTTCTTCGACCAGTTTGGAAGCTGTTTCGCGGTCAACTCCCTTCACCAGCACATCCATTTTAACGGCGATGCCGAAACCTCCATCTTCAACTTTGCCAAAAGAGACGGTAGTGTTAATTTCTGTGCCTTCGTGTTTGATCCGCTGTGTGCGTGCTACCAGATTAAGGGCACTGTCGAAGCATGCGCCGTAGCCTGCGGCGAACAACTGCTCAGGGTTGGTGCCGTCCCCGCCAGCACCGCCCATTTCTTTTGGAGTACGAACATCAAGCCGGAGCTCAGGGGAAGAAGATTCTATGTAGCCTTCGCGGCCGCCTACAGCTTTTACAGTGGTTTCATACATTTTTTGTTGGATTGTCATCATATCAAGTCAACTGCCTCTCAAATATATTTTACACAACTTAAATTAACACAATAAAAATATGTTGTAAATATATTTTTTGAAATTTATATGCTTCTTTTTTTAATTTTGTGATAAAATAATGACGAAAGTAGGTGAATGACAGACATGGAAAGCAACACTGCAGATCAAGCTTTGAAATTGGAGAATCAGCTTTGTTTTACCATATATGCCTGCTCACGTGAGATTACGAAGCTGTACCAGCCTTATCTCGAGCAGCTGGGCGTTACTTATTCGCAGTATCTGGTGCTTATCGTTCTCTGGGAAAGAGGACAGTGTACGGTGAAGGAACTGGGGGAGGCTCTGTATCTGGATTCGGGTACCTTGACTCCGCTATTGAAGAGACTTCAGACAGCAGGTCTTATTCATCGTGAACGGTCAGCCCAGGATGAACGCAAGGTGCTGATTACTTTGACGGATGCTGGCAGCCAGTTAAGACATGAGGCGTTGAGCATCCCTGATTCAATCGGTGGTAAAATCTGCAAAGACACCGAGGAGTTCAGATCACTGCTGGAGCAGTTCAACAATCTGCTGGACAGAGTGCACCAATACAATAAGGACAACTGCAACAAGTAATCTCTGTATTAGATGAAGTTCAAAAAGTCATCTTTTGATCACGAAGGAAGTCAGGAAGCGGACTTGACATCGAATCTTGAATTCAGCCGGGCCTAAGCGGATGCTTCCGAAGCATGTTTCCTGCGGAAACATTTCAGGTGCTCACGTACCCCAAGTACGCTCCGCTCCTCAGTCCCTGGCTTCATCCAACTCCAGCGTTTTGAAAAAACGCACATCGGAAGAATAGGCTTTGGTGCTGAAAACCTGACTTTTTGAACACGTACTATTAGGTATCTGATTTGATCAGTCCCGGATGAGCCGGGACTTTTTTGTGTTCGCGTAAGTTACTCGTCAGCTCCCGCCTTATTTGCGGAGATCTGCAATAAATAATGTGACCACCATGATCAGGATGGCCCCTGAGTATAGAATGGTGTCCGTCGGATTTTTATGATCCACAATGATGAGCCGTACAATGGCTGTAATGCCGATATAGATGAAATAACGAAGCGGAAAATGAAAGCGGGCTTCAAAATATTTAATGATCAAGGCTATAAATTCGAAATACAGGAAAAAGTTAAGTATGCTTTCCAGCAGCTTGATCGTCGCGGCTCCGTCAGAGTTGAAAATAATCTGGTAAATGGTAAAGGTCTCTTTTACGAGAAAGACGGAGAGGATGAGAGCCAGCAGAGTTAAAAGGACATTGAGCACCCATTGCAGAAACAGCGGCACATAGCTGAATTTGCTATCCATTTTCATAACAAGTACCCCTCCGATCAATTGAAAGCCTTTATGTTAATATTGAATTTTTTCAGCGATAACATGTAAGCATCAGAAAAATTCCGTCCCGAACGAAAAAATTTCATTAAACGGGTAAAATACCAGGGCAGTATGAATAAAATGAAACTGTAAAGGGTTCATGAGCCGTTTTACATATTTATCCAAATATTCGCTTTTAGGAATGATACTGATATAAAAATGCTTGCATTTCATCTGTCTATTTTTAAGGAAAGCGTTTTAAAAACATGTTACAATAATGTGGGTTTATATCAGATTTCCTTGTAAACCGCCTTGCTGCAGTCATGTTGATAGGAGGATTCGAGAATGAATATCCATGAATATCAAGGTAAAGAAGTTTTAAAACAGTACGGGGTAGTGGTTCCGAACGGCAAAGTAGCCTATACGGTGGAAGAAGCGGTAGAGGCCGCCAAGTCCCTTGGAAGCGCTGTTACAGTAGTGAAGGCTCAAATCCATGCCGGTGGACGCGGTAAAGCCGGCGGCGTGAAGGTGGCGAAAAGTCTTGATGAGGTGCGGACCTATGCTTCCGAAATTCTCGGTAAAGTGCTGGTTACTCATCAGACAGGCCCGGAAGGGAAAGAGGTTAAGCGTCTCTTGATTGAAGAAGGCTGTGACATCCGCAAGGAATACTACGTGGGCGTTGTGGTTGACCGGGCTACCGGACGTGTCGTCATGATGGCATCCGAGGAAGGCGGTACGGAAATCGAAGAGGTGGCGGCAGCCACTCCGGAGAAAATTTTCAAGGAAGTCATCGATCCGGCCGTCGGCTTGCAGACGTTCCAGGCCCGGAAGCTGGCTTACAGCATCAATATTCCGAATGAGCTGGTGAACAAGGCTGCCCAGTTTATGATGGGATTGTATGCAGCATTTGTCGACAAGGACTGCTCCATTGCCGAGATCAACCCGCTGGTGGTTACCGGCGACGGCAACGTTATGGCGCTGGATGCCAAGCTGAACTTTGACTCCAACGCGTTGTTCCGCCATAAGGACATTCAGGCGCTGCGCGATCTGGACGAGGAAGACGAGAAGGAAATTGAAGCTTCCAAATTCGATCTGAGCTACATCGCCCTTGACGGCAACATCGGCTGTATGGTTAATGGTGCAGGTCTGGCTATGGCGACGATGGATATTATCAAATATTACGGCGGCGATCCGGCCAACTTCCTTGATGTAGGGGGCGGCGCCACAACGGAGAAGGTTACGGAAGCGTTCAAGATCATTTTGTCCGACCCTAAGGTGGAAGGCATCTTCGTCAACATCTTCGGGGGCATTATGCAGTGTGATGTCATTGCAAATGGTGTCGTGGAAGCAGCGAAGCAGGTCGGTCTGAACCAGCCGCTGGTTGTCCGTCTGGAAGGCACCAACGTGGATCTCGGCAAGCAGATTTTGTCTGAATCCGGCCTGAATATCGTTTCCGCGGATTCGATGGCGGACGGGGCACAGAAGATTGTTTCGCTTGTGAAGTAAGTTATATACATTTTTGCATTCCGGATGAAAGAATAATAGATAGGGGATGTGAGCAGCGTGAGTATTTTGGTCGACAAAAATACAAAGGTCATTACGCAAGGGATTACAGGGAAAACGGCATTGTTTCATGCCAAGGGTGCCCTTGATTACGGAACACAGATGGTCGGCGGAACCTCGCCGGGCAAAGGCGGCACGGAAGTGGAAATTACGCTGGAAAACGGCAGCACGGTAAAGCTGCCTGTCTTCAACACGGTTGAAGAGGCCAAAGCAAAGACTGGAGCTACTGCCAGTGTTATTTATGTACCACCGGCTTTTGCCGCGGATTCCATCATGGAAGCGGTAGACGCGGAGATGGATCTTGTGATTTGTATCACCGAGGGAATTCCGGTAATGGATATGATCAAGGTAAAGCGGTTTATGGAAGGCAAGAAGACCGTTCTGATCGGACCAAACTGTCCTGGGGTTATTACACCTGGTGAGTGCAAAATCGGCATTATGCCAGGATATATTCACATGCCTGGCCACGTGGGTGTCGTCTCCCGCAGCGGTACCCTTACCTATGAGGCTGTACATCAGCTGACTACCCGCGGTATCGGCCAATCCTCCGCGGTAGGTATCGGAGGGGACCCGGTGAAAGGGTCGGAATTTATCGACATTTTGCGCCGCTTTAACGAAGATCCGCAGACACACGCCGTCATTATGATCGGTGAAATTGGCGGAACGGCGGAAGAAGAAGCGGCAGAATGGATCAAAGAAAATATGACCAAGCCTGTTGTCGGCTTTATCGGCGGCGTCACAGCTCCTCCAGGCAAACGGATGGGCCACGCGGGTGCGATTATTTCCGGCGGCAAGGGTACAGCGAAGGAAAAGATCGAGAAGCTGGAGTCCTGCGGCATTAAAGTCGCTCCAACTCCATCCGAAATGGGCTCTACTCTGGTCAGCGTACTGGAAGAGCGGGGTATTCTCAACCTCTGCACTACCCATTAATAGACTTGAACAATCGGGTTATTGCTGGTATATAATGTAGTAAAGGTAAGCAACCTTTTTGTTTCCGCATGCGGGAATGAAAAGGTTGCTTTTTTGGCGTTTTCATTTTTTTGGATAGGAAACGCTTGCAAAAAAATGATCTCTGTCACAAAATAGGGAGGGCACAGCCTTCCCTTTTAGGGAGGAAACGGAAAATGGATGAACGTCAGGTATTGGTCGGGCTGACCATGCTGCAGGGGGTGGGCCGCAGAACGGTTGGCCGCATTTTTTCCAGCGGAATCAGGCTGCATGATCTGTTTGATTTCGGAGAGATGGAGTGGGCGGGGCTTGGACTTGCGGCGGAGCTGGCACGCCAAGCCTCAGCCCTGTTTACAAAGGATTGGGTCTCACAGCAATGGTTAAAGGTTCAGCAGGAGGGTATTGGTGTTATTACTTATCTGGATGATGATTATCCTATATTAATGAAGGAAACTTCCGATCCGGCATGGGTTTTGTATTTCCTTGGCGACAGATCATTGCTGGGTTCCGTATCGTTGGCAATGGTGGGTACCCGCGTGGCTACTGCCTACGGCCGGAAAATGGCTGAGATGCTGGCTGAGGAGCTGTGTGCGAACGGATATACCATCGTCAGCGGAATGGCGCGAGGAATCGACAGCATCTGCCATGAAGCCGCGCTCCGCTGCGGCGGCAGCACACTTGCTGTGCTGGGCACGGCGATCGACGTTGCATATCCTCCGGAAAACTCATCATTATATAGAGAGATTATCCGCAGGGGGCTCGTCATCTCCGAGTATCCCCCTGGGACGAAATCGAATCCCGGCTTGTTTCCGCAGCGCAACCGCATTATTGCCGGATTAACCCGGGGAACGCTCGTTGTGGAAGCAGATATCCGCAGCGGTTCGCTGATTACGGCCGATTTTGCCCTGGAGGCGGGCAGGGATGTCTTCGCGGTGCCTGGACCCGTTACATCGCCGAAAAGCCGGGGAACCTTGAATTTAATCAAGCAAGGAGCTAAGCTGGTTACTGAAGCTTCCGATATCATCGTGGAGTACGGCACGTGGCCTGCTGCCGTTGTGGAGTCAGATCCGACGTCTGTGTTTGCTCCGGGGCCGGACGCTCTTTTGCGCCAGATCTTTTCTTCTGATGAAGAACGGATTATTGTACTTCTGGAGCAGGGAACCCTTACGGTGGATGAGCTGCTGACGATGACTGGATGGGATTTTGGACTTTTGCACTCAGTTCTGTTATCGTTAATCATAAAAAAAAGGGTCGCTCAGCTTCCGGGTCTGAAATATGAGTTAATTTAATCAGCCTTAACGATATTAACTATAAATGGATAGGCACTGCTGAATAACGCCTAAATGAAAAAGCAAGACCAGTAATTGAGAGGAGGATGGTTTGTGGCGGATTCACTCGTCATCGTAGAATCGCCTTCCAAGGCGAAAACGATCGGCAAGTATTTAGGCAGCAAATATATCGTCAAAGCCTCAATGGGGCATGTCCGGGATTTGCCTAAAAGCCAGATCGGGGTTGAAGTGGAGAACGACTTCAATCCAAAATATATAACCATTCGCGGTAAAGGTTCTATTTTGAAGGAATTAAAGGATGCCAGTAAAAAAGTGAAAAAAGTCTATCTGGCAGCTGACCCTGACCGCGAAGGAGAGGCCATCGCATGGCATTTGGCACATGCGCTGGAGCTGGATGACAAGGCAGATTGCCGCGTCGTATTTAATGAAATAACCAAGCAGGCGGTCAAGGATGCGTTTAAAACACCGCGTAAAATCAATATGGACCTGGTGAACGCCCAGCAGGCACGGCGGATTTTGGACCGTCTTGTCGGTTATAAGATCAGCCCGCTGCTGTGGAAAAAAGTAAAGAAGGGTCTGTCGGCCGGGCGTGTGCAGTCCGTTGCGGTCAAGATCATCCTGGACCGGGAAAATGAAATCAGCGAGTTTGTACCGGAAGAGTACTGGACGATCACAGCCCGTTTGTCTGTAAACGACAGCAGCTTTGAAGCTAGATTTCACAAGCTGAACGGGGAGAAAAAGGAGCTTGCGAGCGAGGCGGATGTCAAAGAGGTATTGGCAGCCATCGAGAATGCTTCCTTCTCGGTCATTAGCGTGAAAGAGAAAGAACGGCTCCGCAACCCGTCGCCGCCCTTTACGACCAGCTCGCTGCAGCAAGAGGCGGCACGCAAACTGAATTTCCGCGCTTCCAAAACGATGTCCGTTGCCCAGCAGCTGTATGAAGGTGTGGATCTCGGCAAGGAAGGCACGGTCGGTCTCATTACCTACATGCGTACCGACTCCACACGTATCGCGGCTTCGGCGCAGGATGAAGCCAAAGAATACATTACAGGCAAATTCGGAGAGTCTTATGTTCCTGAAAGCCCGCGTCAATATTCGAAAAAAGCGGCCAATGCGCAGGACGCCCATGAAGCGATTCGTCCAACTTCCGCGCTGCGCGACCCGGACTCCATGAAACCGTATTTAAGCAGGGACCAGCTGCGGCTCTACAAGCTGATATGGGAAAGATTTATGGCAAGTCAGATGTCATCGGCCATTATGGATACTCTTTCGGTAGATATCGAGGCAGGTTCGGCCGTTTTCCGTGCAGCTGGCTCCAAAGTACGGTTTCCCGGATTTATGAAGGTATACGTCGAGGGCAATGATGACGGGAACACCGAAGAGGAGAAGCTGCTGCCACCGCTTGCGGAGGGCGATAAGCTGAGGACGGAAGAGATCGAGCCGAAGCAGCATTTTACACAGCCTCCGCCCCGGTATACGGAAGCACGGCTCGTAAAGACGCTTGAAGAGCTTGGGATCGGACGTCCGAGCACATATGCTCCGACGCTTGAAACCATTCAAAAGCGGGGTTACGTAGCTATAGAAGAGAAGAAATTTATGCCTACCGAACTCGGAGAACTGGTCATTGAGCAGATGGAGCAGTTTTTTCCCGAAATTCTGAACGTGGAATTCACCGCCAATATGGAGGAGGATCTGGACCATGTGGAGGAAGGGGAAGAAGACTGGGTCAAGGTGCTCAACGATTTCTATGAATCCTTTGAGAAACGGCTGGAGGTAGCCGAGGAAGAAATGAAGGAGATTGAAATCGAGGACGAAGTGTCTGATGAGGTATGCGATAAATGCGGCAAGCCTATGGTATACAAGCTCGGAAGATTCGGGAAGTTTCTTGCTTGCTCAGGATTCCCGGATTGCCGTAATACGAAGCCGATCGTAAAAGATATCGGTGTAACATGCCCGACCTGCAAGGAAGGCAGTGTCGTTGAACGACGCAGCAAGAAGGGGCGTATTTTCTATGGGTGCACACGTTATCCGGAATGTGACTTCGTGTCCTGGGATAAGCCTTCCGTCAAGCCTTGCCCGAATTGCGGCAGTCTGATGGTGGAGAAACGGAACAAACAGGGAACGAAGCTGCAATGCACGTCCTGCGATCACACGGAAATGGTTGAAGAGAACGACGATGCTGTAGAAGAAACGATGTAATCAGCATAGGAAAATGGAAGACAACAAAGCAGGGGGATATTGAAGTGGAGGATGTACAAAAGGTAACCGTTATCGGCGCAGGTTTGGCCGGAAGCGAAGCTGCCTGGCAAATCGCAAGCCGTGGCGTGCCTGTCAGATTATACGAAATGCGTCCGGTCGTCAAAACACCGGCTCATCATACGGATAAATTCGCCGAGCTGGTCTGCAGCAATTCGCTGCGGGCCAACGGCTTGACCAATGCGGTCGGTGTGCTGAAGGAAGAGATGAGAATGCTGAACTCGCTCATTCTGGGTGCGGCTGACCGCAATGCTGTCCCTGCTGGAGGAGCGCTTGCCGTGGACCGTGACGGCTTTTCCGGGGAGATTACGCGCACGCTTCATCAGCACCCGCTGATTGAGGTCGTGAATGAGGAACTTCAGGAAATTCCGCAGGAAGGGATTGTCGTTGTAGCGACAGGACCTTTGACCTCGCCAGCCCTTTCCGAGCAGATTAAAGCAATGATGGGTGAAGAGTATTTTTATTTCTATGACGCTGCAGCCCCGATCGTGGAGAAGGACTCCATTGATATGAGCAAGGTATATCTTGCCTCACGCTACGATAAGGGCGAAGCAGCTTATCTCAATTGCCCGATGAATGAAGAGGAGTTTAACGCTTTTTATGATGCGCTGATTACGGCAGAAGTGGCGCAGGTGAAAGAGTTTGAGAAAGAGATTTATTTTGAGGGCTGCATGCCGATTGAAGTGATGATGAAGCGCGGGAAACAGACCGCACTGTTCGGGCCAATGAAGCCGGTCGGCCTCGTCAATCCGCATACGGGGACGCTGCCCTACGCGGTTGTACAGCTGCGGCAGGATAATGCGGCAGGAACACTTTACAACCTGGTAGGATTCCAAACCCATCTCAAATGGGGGGAGCAGAAGCGTGTGTTTTCCATGATTCCGGGTCTTGAGAACGCTGAATTTGTTCGCTACGGGGTCATGCACCGCAATACCTTTATCAATTCCCCCAAGCAGCTGGAAGCCACCTATGAGTTTAAGGGACGCCGCGGGCTGTTCTTTGCCGGCCAGATGACAGGTGTTGAAGGTTATGTGGAGTCTGCAGCCTCCGGTCTGCTTGCCGGAATCAATGCAGCCCGCTCGGCACTGGGACAAGAGCTGCTTGTTTTCCCGGCGGATACGACCCTTGGAAGCATGGCCCGTTATATTACGACAGCCGATTTCAAGCACTTCCAGCCGATGAACGCCAACTTCGGCTTGTTGCCAAAGCTGGAAGCACGCATCCGCAACAAGAAAGAGAAAAACGAAGCTTTGGCCCAGCGTGCGCTGAACAGCAGCAGAAGCTATATCCGGGACACATACGTCATGCCTGCGGGCCAGGAAGCATAAAACATACATTCAAAAGAGGACAGACCACAGTTAGGGGAAGTTTTTCTTGCGATTATAGAATGGTTCAGCTTCGCTGAAAATATATAAGTTCTATAATCCTAATATACGGGGGGCTGCTGCATGGATTGTGCAGCGGCCTCAGCCATAAAGGAGGGCACCACATGGACATGTCATTTCATGCGACTACGATTTGTGCGGTTCGCCATAACGGCAAGGGGGCGATTGCCGGAGACGGTCAGGTGACATTCGGCAACAACGTAGTGATGAAGCAGACAGCCAAAAAGGTAAGAAGATTATACCGGGGACAGGTGGTCGCCGGTTTTGCCGGCTCGGTTGCCGACGCTATTACCCTTTTTGAAAAATTCGAGGGCAAGTTGGAGGAGCACCACGGGAACCTGCAGAGAGCTGCTGTTGAACTGGCCAAGGATTGGCGGCAGGACCGTATTCTGCGCAAGCTTGAAGCTCTTATGATTGTTATGGATAAAAGCGGAATGCTGCTCATATCCGGTGGCGGCGAAATCATCGAGCCTGACGACGATGTGCTTGCCATTGGTTCAGGAGGCAACTTTGCGCTTGCTGCCGCCCGCGCCTTGAAGCGTCATGGAAGTGGCCTTGAAGCCGTGGATATGGCGCGGGAAGCGCTGCAGGTGGCTTCAGAAATTTGTGTGTACACAAACAGCAACATCATTGTGGAAGAGCTTTAATATAGATATCGGCTTTGAGTACTCAGGGGCTGGAGGAATGGATATGAATAATCATGCTTTAACACCGAGACAGATTGTCGCTGAATTGGATAAATATATCGTTGGGCAAAAGCAGGCCAAAAAGTCGGTCGCCGTGGCGCTGCGTAACCGCTACCGCCGCAGTAAGCTGGCCGAGGACATCCGGGATGAAATTGTGCCGAAAAATATCCTGATGATCGGACCGACAGGCGTTGGCAAGACGGAGATTGCCCGCAGGCTGGCCCGGCTGGTCGGGGCCCCTTTTGTCAAGGTGGAAGCCACGAAGTTTACAGAGGTCGGTTATGTGGGACGTGACGTGGAATCCATGGTGAGGGATCTGATCGAAACCTCCATACGCATGGTTAGGGTAGAACGCACCGAAAAGGTGAAGGATAGAGCGGAAGAGCTGGCCAATGATCGAATTGTGCAAATTCTTGTGCCAGGCAGCCGCAGCAGCAAAAACCAGCGCAATCCGTTCGAAATGCTGTTCGGCGGCAATACCGGCCAGTCCCAGGAAGAGGAGCCGGAGCAGCAGGATGGAACGGTGCTGGAGAGACGGCGTAAGGTGAAGTTTGATTTGCTGTCCGGAAATCTGGAGAATGAAGTGATTGAAATCGAAGTTGAAGATACCGCTCCCAATATGTTTGATATGTTCGCCGGTCAAGGCAATGAGCAGATGGGAATGAACATGCAGGAGATGTTCGGCAGCCTGCTGCCGAAAAGAATGAAGAAGCGCAAGCTGACCATTAAAGAGGCGCGCAAGGTGCTGACTCAGGAAGAAGCAGCCAAGCTGATCGATATGGACGATGTCGTTCAGGAGTCTATTACCCGTGCCGAGCAGTCCGGAATTATATTTATTGATGAAATCGACAAAATCGCAGCCCAAGGCAAAGGTAACGGCCCGGATGTATCCCGTGAAGGGGTACAGCGTGATATTCTTCCGATTGTAGAAGGTTCGACGATCATGACGAAATATGGCCCGGTAAAAACGGACTATATTCTGTTTATCGCCGCTGGCGCCTTCCATGTGGCCAAACCTTCGGATCTTATTCCCGAGCTGCAGGGCCGCTTCCCGATCCGGGTAGAGCTGAGCAGCCTGACACTGGAGGAGTTTGTCTCCATCCTGACGGAACCGCAGAATGCATTGACGAAGCAGTATGTGGATCTGTTGCGCACGGAGGATATTGAAATTGAATTCTCTGAAGATGCGATTAGAGAAATTGCGAAAATTGCGGAATCTGTCAATAAAAACACTGAAAACATCGGTGCCCGCAGACTGCATACCATACTGGAGAAGCTGCTTGAAGACCTTTCCTTTGAAGCGCCGGAATTAACGCTGGACCGAATGGTTATAACCCCGGAATATGTGAAGGAAAAGCTGGGGAATATTGCGGAGGACCGGGACTTAAGTCAGTATATCCTGTAAAGCAAATGGTTTTCATGCTTTGTTTGGGACCAACAAGCCGGATTTTGCGGGATAACGAAGTTGCGTTGATCAGCAAAAACGAGAAAAATGACCCGATTCTCTGGTAGGAAAAATGAGCTTGTAAAGATGTTATGCGATAAAAACATTCGATTGATTTCACTAAAAAAGAACAAAATTTAACAAAATATCCTTCAAAAGCCCACTTTTTTCGAAAAGATAGGGCTTTTTTCTTATTGTAATTAGTCCCAAGTTCTACGAAACTTAGAATATACAAAAACATGGTAAATGTATCTACTTAAGTCCTAAAGAGGCATGTGTAAAAGCGAAAAAACTGGCACCTGGAAAAGCAAAATAAGCGGAATTTGTTGAAAATGCTTTTTCTTAGACATAAGAAGACATTTTCTGATATGGAAGGGAGAGGACAAGATGAAAATCAGCAACAGTTTTAGTATTAGTTCTTCAGCCCTAACTGCACAGCGTTTGCGGATGGATGTCATTTCGAGCAACATTGCGAATGCAGAAACCACCCGGGCGCAGGTAGTCAATGGGCAGGCGGTTCCGTATCGCAGAAAAATGGTAGTTCTTGAGCCTAATCAACCCAGATTTGCCGATATGCTGAATGCGCAGATGAACGGCGGTACAACGGCATCGGGGGTGAAGGTGGCAGAGATTCGGGAAGACACGTCGCCGCTCAAGCCTGTCTACAACCCTGAGCATCCGGATGCGGATGCTAACGGTTATGTATATATGCCGAATGTGGATATTGCAAAAGAAATGGTCGATATGATCTCCGCGTCAAGGTCCTACGAGGCGAACGTCACGGCGCTGAACGCTTCAAAGGCCATGATCAGCAAAGCATTAGAGATAGGAAAATGATCGCTAAGATCGTTTTATTAATGGAGGAGAGAAATACATGATTCAAAACACAATGTTCAATATCCAGTCCCCATCAGTTCAACAGACGGCAACTATGAACAATTCGAAGACAGGGGCGACTCCTGCGGAATCACTGCGTCAGTTTGGCGACTATTTGGGGGATGCGCTGAATCAGGTGAACCAGCAGGAAATCAATTCACAGGAAATGTCCAACAAATTCCTGACAGGTCAGGTGGATGTTGACCAGGTTATGATTGCTTCTCAAGAGGCTTTGCTGTCATTGCAGTTCACTACCCAAATACGGAACAAAGCGATAGAAGCCTACCAGGAGATTATGCGTACGCAGCTTTAATCACAGAATTAGCAAAGTTTCGGATGGGGTGACACAGTGAACGAGAGAATAGCCCAGTATCGCGACAGGCTAGTCGGATATTGGACCAATTTCAGCAAAAAACAAAAAATACTGCTCATTTCGACATTCGCATTTATCGTGCTTGCTGCCGCGGTACTGACCATGCAGTTCACAAAAACGGAATACGAGGTCGCTTTCCGGGATTTGAACGCCAATGATGCTGCGGCTGTTACTGAATATTTGAAATCGTCGGGCATCCCTTACCGGTTGAGTGCCAGCGGGACGGATATATCCATTCCGAGCGCTTCCGCGGCGGAAGCCAAAGTTGCTGTCGGATCACAGGGGCTTATTCAGAACGGGTCGATTGGTCTAGGGGCGTTCGACCAGTCCTCAAATGCCATCGGCATGACCGAGAACGAATTCAATGTGAAGTACAACAACGCACTGAACGGGGAAGTACAGAAGCTGCTGGAACAGATGGAAGGTGTCAAGAGCGCCAAAGCCGTTATCAATCTCCCGAAGGAGAATATATTTGCGGGTCTGGAAGAGGAAGACAAAGCGTCTGCCTCCATTGTCATGCAGTTTGAGCCGGGGTTTCGGCCTTCTCAGGAAGCGATAGACGGTTACTTTAATTTGGTGAAAACGGCAGTTCCGAATCTGCCAGTCGAAAATATTACCATCACGAATAACGAATATGAGCTGATACCGACCGTGAAAGGCGGTCAGGGCGGCATTTCCAACGGTGTTCAGGAAAATATGGCATTGCAGAAAAAATTTGAAAGTGATGTCAGAACAAAAGTTGAGCAATTTTTATCCCAATACGTAGGTGCTGACCGGATTCATGTGCTGGTCGCTTCCCAACTGAATTTCGACAAGATCACTTCCAAGGAGCAGCTGGTCACGCCTGTGGATCAGGACCGGATGAAAGGCATCGAAATCAGTACGCAGCAGACCTCGGAAACGACGTCAGGCTCAAGCGGCCAGACGGGAGGGGTTGCCGGTACGGGCCAGCAGGACGTTCCGGGTTATCCGGGCGGGTCTGCCTCGGGCACGAGCGAATCCGAGAAAACTTCCAGCACGATCAACTATGAAGTCAACAGAATCGCTAGGGATATTATCTCCAGCCCTTATACTGTAAAAGATTTAACCATTAATGTGGCAGTTGAAACAGGTTCGGGACAAACGGCTTTATCGCAGACTCAAATTGCTGACATGGAAACCGTACTTACGAATATTGTCGGCGCCTCATTGGCGAATTCCGGAACGCAATTCACACAGCAGCAGCTGGCGGCCAAAGTTAAAGTTATTAGTCAGGCGGCTGCGCCTGCACAACAACCGGCGACATGGCTGTCGCTTTCCAACCCATGGGTATGGGGGATCGGAGCGGCCGTGCTTGCACTGGTGGCCACTGCCATCATTCTGATTGTGCGGAACCGCCGCAAACAGGCAGAGGAAGAGTATGAAGATGATCTGATCCTGCCTCCACCGACGGAATTCCCGTCCATCAGTCTGGAAAGTGTGACAAGTGAAGATCAAGTACGCAAACAGCTTGAAAGTCTGGCCAAGAAGAAGCCTGATGATTTCGTCAACCTGCTGCGTACATGGTTGGCTGACGAATAGAAGAGGTGAATGCATTGGCGAAGTCAAGCGGACATGGATTATCCGGAAGGCAGAAAGCAGCGATCCTGCTGATCACACTTGGGCCGGAGGTATCCGCGCAAATATTCAAACACTTGAGAGATGATGAAATAGAGCAGCTGACCCTGGAAATTGCCAATGTGAGGACGGTAGCAGCATCCGAAAAGGATGCCATTATGACGGAGTTTCACCAGATTTGCTTGGCCCAGGAGTATATTTCGCAAGGCGGCATCAACTATGCCCGCGAGATTCTGGAGAAGGCGCTCGGCTCGCAAAAAGCGGTTGAGGTGATCAACAGGCTGACAGCGACGCTGCAGGTCAGACCGTTCGATTTTGCCAGAAAGGCTGATCCGAATCAGATTCTGAACTTTATCCAGAACGAAAACCCGCAGACCATTGCTCTGGTGCTTTCTTATCTGCAGTTTGAGCAGGCTGCTGCCATCCTCTCCTCTCTCCCGCAGGAGAAGCAGGCGGATGTGGCAAGAAGAGTGGCGGTAATGGACAGCACTTCGCCGGAGGTTATTGCCCAGGTTGAAAGAGTGCTGGAGCAGAAGCTTTCTTCCACAGTAACCCAGGATTACACGAACGCGGGCGGCATCGAGTCCATTGTGCAGATTCTGAACGGGGTGGACCGCGGTACCGAGAGAACCATTCTGGATTCCCTGGAAATACAGGATCCCGAGCTTGCCGAAGAGATTAAAAAGCGGATGTTCGTATTCGAGGATATCGTCAATGTGGACAACCGTTCCATTCAGCGTATTGTGCGTGATGTGGACAACGCCGATCTGCAGCTTGCACTCAAAGTATCAAGCGAAGAAGTGCGTGACGCTATTTTCCGCAATATGTCGAAACGAATGGCGGAAACCTTCAAGGAAGAAATGGAATTTATGGGCCCTGTCCGGCTGCGCGATGTGGAAGAGGCTCAAACACGTATCGTGGCTATCATCCGCAGACTTGAAGAGGCCGGAGAAATTATAATTGCCCGCGGCGGAGGAGATGACATCATTGTCTAATGTGATCAAGTCATTCCAGTATACCCCTGTCGAAACATTGAAGAAGCTTGAGCTGGCGCAGGCTTATCAGTCAACAGAAGCTGCCCATGAGGAGGAAGAAACAGCCTATGTGGAGCACCTTGAACCGCAAATCGACCGGGAAACCGAAAAGCTGAGAGACGAGATCCTTTCGGATGCCAAGGAATTTGCCGAAAAGCAGATCAGAGATGCAGCGGAGGAAGCGGAGCGCCTTCTCCAGGAGGCCCAGGAACAAATCAATGCCTGGTGGCAGGAAAAACGCGAGCAGGATGAACATCTGACGGAGGCTGTTAAGGCAGAAGGCTTTCAGCAGGGATACGAGGAAGGGCAGCGGCTTGCCGAAGCGGAATGGCAGGCCAGATCGGATAAGATGATGGAAGAAGCGCAGGAGGTGCTCCTTCATGCTTATGGGGTGAAAGAGCAGCTCATCCTGGAGGCAGAGCCTTTTCTGGTGGAGCTCAGCTGCGGGATTGCGGAAAAGGTCATTGACAGGCAGCTCAGCATCGAGCCGGATTACATGCTTGAACTTATCCGCAAAAACCTGGCCCGCAAACGGGAACAAGGGACGATCACCCTATGTGTTGCGCCCGCTCACTTCGCTTTTGTGAACGCCGCGCGCGAGGAGCTCTCCTTGGTGGTAGATTCGCAGGCCGAACTGCAAATTATCCCCGATGGAACGGTAAAAGACAGGGGAGTGGTCATTCGTTCCGCTTTCGGAAGCGTGGATGCCCGTATAGATACACAGCTCGCAGAAATCAAGAAAGAATTGCTGCGAGTAGCATTAGATAACGAGGAGCAAAGGCATGAAGGAATTTAATTCCGGTCGTTATCTGGACCATTTAAGAAGTTTGGACCCCGTAAGGGTAAATGGAAAAGTCACACAGGTCATAGGTCTGATGGTGGAGTCGGAAGGTCCTGACGCAAGCATCGGAGATGTCTGCTACATTTACCCGGGGAAAAGTGCCCAGCCTCTGCAGGCCGAGGTTGTAGGCTTCAGGGATAATAAAGTGCTGCTGATGCCGCTTGGCGAGCTGCACTCCATCGGTCCCGGCTGTGATGTCGTTGGAACGGGAAAACCTTTGAACGTTCAGGTGGGTTCTGAGCTGCTGGGCAAGGTTCTGGACGGTCTGGGTCAGCCTTTGGACGGGTCCCTGATTCCTTCGCGCATGGCCAGATATTCGACATTCAACACCCCTCCAAATCCGTTGAACCGGCCGCGAGTTCAGGAGCCGATCAGCATCGGTGTTAGAGCGATTGATGGTCTGCTGACAGTGGGCAAGGGACAGCGTGTAGGTATTTTTGCAGGCTCCGGGGTTGGAAAAAGCACACTGATGGGCATGATCGCGCGCAATACGGCTGCTGATGTCAATGTCATTGCGCTTGTTGGCGAACGGGGGCGTGAGGTGCTGGATTTCATTGAACGGGATCTCGGTCCCGAAGGCCTGGAAAGGTCTGTTGTCATTGTGGCCACCTCCGACCAGCCTGCCCTGATCCGCATTAAGGCGGCACTGATTGCCACTACGGTTGCGGAATATTTCAGGGACCGGGGGCTGAATGTGATGCTCATGATGGACTCTGTTACCCGTTACGCCATGGCGCAGCGTGAAGTCGGATTGGCTGTCGGCGAGCCGCCAGCGATGAGGGGCTATACACCGTCAGTATTCGCAAGCCTGCCCAAGCTTCTGGAGAGAGCGGGGACCGGTCCCGCGGGCTCCATTACCGCTTTTTACACCGTGCTGGTGGACGGGGATGACATGAATGAACCGATCGCGGATGCGGTGCGCGGTATTTTGGACGGCCATATTGTGCTGAACCGCGCCATTGCCAACAAGGGCCATTTTCCAGCCATCGATGTGCTGGCCAGCATCAGCCGGGTTATGAAAGATATTGCGCCCCGGGAGCAAATTGAAGCGGCTGAAAATGTAAAAAGGCTGATGGCCGTGTACAAAGATTCGGAGGATTTGATCAACATCGGTGCCTACCAGCGCGGTACGAACGCCGAAATTGATGAATCGATCGACCGGATCAAGGATGTGTGGGATTTCACCCGGCAAAGAACAGATGAAAAGGTCGAATTGCAGGAAGTGCAGGAGCGATTGATTTCCGAGTTTATGAGGAGTTGACCCTGAAAGATGAAGTTCCAGTATTCATTCCAGAAAGTCGTTGATCTCAAGTCGAATGAAAAGTCGCAGGCTGAATGGATGCTGTCAAGTGCATTAGGCAAGCTGCAATCCGAAGAACAAACGCTTCAGCAGCTCATCTCCGAAAAGGAGCGGGTATCACATGCCATCCAGAGCGCGGCGGAAGCCTGTGTCCCGCTTTCCTCCATCCAGCAATTACAGGCATATATCGGACATCTGGAGCAATGCATTGAACGAAAAAACAAGGATGTTGAGCATGCGCAGATGAATGTGCAAAGCAAACAGAGCATTTTGACCGATAAAATGATGGATGAGCAAGTTTGGCTTAAGGCAAAGGAGAAGGCGAAGGCAAGGTTTCAAAAGGAACTGCTGCTTCATGAACAGAACGAACTGGATGAGCTGGCTTCCGTTCGTTATGCAATGAGAGCCCGCTAGAACGCTCTGGGATGATGGTTCTGCTTGAGGAGGAAGAAAATGCCACAAAATGAAATGGAGCTTGATAAGGAATCGGCCAGCGGGGTTGAACGATTGTTATTCTTTCTGATTCCGATCGTTTTTACCATTGTGCTTATTGTCGTTCTGCTTACATTGTTTAACACAGACTTTAAGAATGGTCTGCTAAAGACAGCCGACAAAATTCCGCTGGTGAAGAATTGGGTTCCCGCCCCCGATTTGACGCCTGAAGAGCAAAAGGCCGCAGACAAGAAAGTCCAGACCGAAAGCTCTGAGGCCACTATTGAAAAGCTGAAAAGTGAATTGTCCCGGCAGGAGGCGGAATTGAAGCAAACCGCCGCAGCGAAAGCCGATCAGGACAAGAAGATGCAGGAGCTTGAGGCACAGCTTCAGAATGCAAAAGCTGAGCAGGAAGCGGCAGCCGCCGCTGCGGCCGCAGCGAATTCGGGTACGGATCAGGATCCGTATTTGAAACAGATCAAGAACCTGTCTTCGATGTATGAGACGATGAGCCCGAGCAAGGCAGCTCCCATTTTATCGAATCTGACCAATCCGGAGATCGTGCAGCTGCTGACGTATATGGCACCGGAGAACCAGTCGAAAATTCTCGCTAAAATGGACCCGCAGAAAGCTGCTGAAATTACAATGGACTTGAAGAATGCAACCAATTCCAGCGATCTGAAGGTAGCTGCGCTTCAGGCACGGCTGCAAAAGGATGAGCAGTCTCCGCCGGCGGCTGCAGGTGCCATTGATGACAAGGCGCTTGGCAGCACCTTTGCATCCATGAATCCGGCAGAAGGCGCCAAGCTCATATTGGAGACCTACAAGATCAGTCCGGATAAAGCGTTAAACATTTTGCGCACGGTGGATGACTCTACCCGTTCCAGTCTGCTTGGAGAGATGTCAAAAAGCAATTCGGCACAGACAGCCAAAATTTTGAACAAGCTGCTGGCCGGCAAATGATTTGTGTATGTGATACGCATGTCTGAGAAAGGGGGTGAAAACAAATGTCTACGATACCAATTAGTTCGAGTGCTCCTTCAACGGTCCAGACTGGTGCAACAGCAGGCTCATCACCAGCTTCTTCGGCTCAGGGAAACCCGGGATTTAACGAGGCCCTTGTGCAGGTTATGGGAGCAGAGCAGAATGCAGCTGCGGCGCCAGGCCTTGCGGCTTCGCCTCTTCAGATGCTGGCAGGTAACGGCGGTGGGCTTGAAGAAGGAACAGGAGACGAACTGCTTGACATTCTGCCTGATCTGGTCAAAGACCCTGATCAACTGGATGATCTGTTGGAAAGCAATCCGGAGCTCTTCACTGCTCTCCAGGCGTGGTTGGCCGAGGTGCAGCAATTTCTAAACGGAGCTAAGGGTAGTTCAGATGGGAGCTCTGATATCAACACTGCGTCCGGCCTGTCCGAAAACCCTGCGACCATTCGTTTTGCCCTGCAGGACAGCTTGGCTCAGCTGTTGGATGCTTCAACTGCGGGTGAGGATAAAGCACAGGTAACGAAGCTTTTGCAGTCCTTGCAATCGGTTATTGATCCGTCACAAGCGTCCAAGAATGGAGCAGCACCTTCGCTGGCAGCAGATCCATCCGATTCTGTACCTTTGTTCCAGCAAAAGATTCAGCAAAAGATTCAGCAAACCGGGCAGCAGACGGGACAAAGCGGCGACAGAGCTAATGGCAACGCCCAATCCGGACAGGCGAATGACGCAGCAGTTTCGGGACCGGCCGATACAGCTGCCGATAATTTCCCGGTGAACACCGTAACTACCGCCGGACAATTGACGGTGCAAAATAACGGTACAGCGCCAGTATTACATGAGAGTCCTGTGGTGCATATGAGGCATTTTGCCAAGGAAATGACGGAATTTATCGTGCAAAAGCTGGATATTGTCAAGCAAAACGGAATGTCTGAAGCGACCATCATGCTGCGTCCGGAGCATTTGGGCCATCTTGAAGTCAAGCTGAGCATGTCGAACGGCCAGCTTGTCGCCCAGTTTATGACTGAGCATGGCGGGGCAAAGGATCTGCTTGAGCAGCAGATGTCACATCTCCGTGCCAGCTTACATAACCAGGGCATCCAGGTGAACAAGGTGGAAGTCACGCACAATGAATCCTTGTCCTCCCATTTATACCAGCAGGGTCAGGGATCTGGAGCCAATCAGCAACAGCAGCAGGAGCGGCGTTCCAGAGCACACGGTAAAGAAGATAATGACGATGCCTTGAAAGCGGCGGAAATGGCGGAAGAGCTTCGCACCTGGACGAAGGAACAGCGTCTGAGCGATGCAGGCCAAAGCTCGTTTACCGCACAGGCATAAAAATGGAGGTGAACAACGAATGGCTGCGGACAGCATAGCATCAACTCCAAATGTTTGGCCGAACTATACCGAGCAAAACGTGAATAGGGCTGCAAGCAAAACAAAAGGCGACAGTACCGGCACAAGCTCGCTTGGCAAAGACGAATTTCTGAAGCTGCTGATTACCCAGCTGCAAAACCAGGACCCGATGCAGCCGATGGAGGATAAGGAGTTTATTGCACAGATGGCGCAATTCACATCCGTAGAACAGCTGACGAATATTTCCTCCCAGCTGACGGCGATGAGTGAGTCGCTCAGTGCATCTTCCGCCATGATCGGCAAGGAAATTACCTGGATCAATGAAGGCAAGACGGATCCCATTACTGGCGAAAAGCCGGAAGGCACTGTACAAAGCGGAATTGTTGATTCCATTGTAATACGGGATGGAAAACAGTATGCGACTGTAGGGAAAGAGAAAATTGCCCTGACGGATATTACCTCTATTAAAAACCCTGCAAGAGAAGAACCGGAAGAATCAACACCGGAGAAGCCGGCGGGTGAGCCCGAAGCGGAAAGCAGTGTAGCGCCATGAATGAATCCATCATCGTTGGGCGTCTATTCCCTGCCAACGTGCCCCCGGGAGCAGTATCAAAGCATAGTAGAACCCCCGTAGTCAACGAGGGCAAATCCTTCAAGCAGATGCTGCAGGAGCAGGTTCTGACATTAAGTAACCATGCAGCCAAACGTCTTGAACAGCGAGGCATTGAGCTGGGCCCCGAGCAAATGGCCAAGATTAATTCCGCAGTGGATAAGGCGGCAGCCAAAGGAGCAAAGGAGTCGTTGATCCTTATGCAGGATATGGCTCTGATCGTTAATATCAAAAATCGTACTGTCGTCACTGCAATGGACAAGCAATCCATGAAGGATAATGTGTTCACCCAAATCGACAGCGCCGTCATTATTTAACCGGCTGGCCCGACAGGAAGCCGGAAGCCCAACCGCGGATCGACGGAAGCGGTTGTGAGTCAACACCACCTATCTAGGAGGAATTCATACTCATGTTAAGATCCTTATACTCTGGCGTCTCCGGCATGAAAGGCTTTCAGACCAAACTGGATGTCATAGGTAACAACATCGCCAATGTGAATACGACAGGTTTTAAATCAAGCCGGGTTATGTTTAAGGATATGTTAAGCCAGACAACTGCCGGGGCGAGTGCTCCTGGCGATGCTGGCGGCGGTATCAATCCCAAGCAAATCGGTCTGGGAGTAACAGTTGGTTCTATAGATACGCTCCATTTGCCCGGCAGCGCGCAGACGACCAATAATCCGACAGACCTGCGCGTTAACGGGGACGGATTTTTCCTCATCAAAATGACGGGGGATCAAGAAATGCCTTACCTGACACGTGCCGGTGATTTCCATGTTGACGCTAACCGCAATCTGGTCACTTCGGATGGTATGTATGTATGTGATGTCGCTGGCGAGCCTATCCAAATCGGAGACACCACTACCTCCTTCACCATTCAGCAGGATGGATTCATTGCAGAAACATTGGATGACGGAACGATTGAGCTGAACACGCAAATCGGTCTGGCGAAGGTTCCCAACACCGAAGGACTTGAGAAAATTGGCGGTAACTTATATCGGCTTACCAATAATGCGATTGAAGGTGCCACAATTGATGAGTTTTTTGGCGGCAATGATGCTGCGGTTGGAACCGGTGCTATTGTTGCCGGCCAGCTTGAAATGTCCAACGTTGAGCTTACAAGCGAATTCGCCGAAATGATTATAGCCCAGCGCGGATTCCAGGCGAACTCCCGGATCATTACAACCGGAGATAGCATTCTTGAAGAAGTTGTAAATCTGAAACGTTAATTTTTGAACAGCGGGGGAGCCTGGCTCCCCTGTCAATCAGGAGGTAGAAGCAGCGATGATTCCTGTAACGCGGCTTAACGGTTCACCGATGTGGCTGAACGCATTGTTGATAGAAACCGTGGAAGAAACGCCTGATACGTATGTCACCCTGGTGACGGGAAAAAGGCTGATTGTGCTGGAGAAAGCGGCTGATGTAGTAGCCTTGATCAAGGATTACAGCCGTGAAATCGGCATGCATGCAGCCACCATAAAAGTGCAACAAACGGAGGAAGAAAAATGAAAAGAATGCTGCCTTGGCTCACAACAATGCTGCTAGGGATTACATTAATCGTAGTAGCCGCCTTTTTGCTCCTGCCCCAGCTGACAGGCGGGGAATCATCAAAAGCTGCTGCCGAAGAGCGCCCCGCTCCGAAGCTCTCTGCTGATGAAATTGTTGAAGTGACTTCTGAAATTACAGAAATCCGCACCAACCTGGCGGATTCGGATTATGTTGTTAAAGTCAATTTTGCTTTCCAATTAAATAACGGCAAGGCCAAGGAATCATTTGAAAAAATCAAGGAAATCAGCATTAAACCGATTGTGATCCAAACCTTTGCAGACACCAAACCGGAGCAGCTCAAAACGGCCAAAGGGCGTGAGGAGTTCACGGACAGGCTGACGGCCCTGATCAACAAGACTCTCCCTGAAGGCCGACTGACCAGCATCAAATTTACTGATTTTATGCTGGCCCCACTACTTTAATTTTGCGGCCGGTGAACATGCAAGGGGGTGAAAATATTGGTGGATGTACTTTCGCAGGGTGAAATTGACGCCTTGTTAGCTGCTCTCTCTTCAGGGGAGATGGATGCGGAGGAACTGAAGAAGGAAGAAACGGAGAAAAAGATCCGCTCCTATGATTTCAAACGGGCTGTCCGTTTTTCCAAGGATCATATCCGCAGCTTGACACGAATTCATGAAAATTTTGCACGTTTTCTGACAACCTACTTTTCTGCACAGCTTAGAACATTTGTACAAATCAGTGTCGTTCAGGTTGAACAGCTTCCTTATGACGAATTTATACGTTCCATTCCGAAAATGACGATACTGAATATCTTTGAAGCAGAGCCCCTGGAAGGCCGCATGGTGCTCGAGGTGCATCCGAACGTGGCCTTTGCGATGCTGGACCGCTTGCTGGGAGGCGTCGGGACCACACCTTCCAAAATCAATACGTTGACCGAGATTGAGACGACGATTATGGAGCGGATTTTCAGCAGGGCATTTCAAAGCTTGCAGGAAGCATGGAAAACGGTGCTTGATATAACACCAAGGCTTGAAGCAATGGAGACCAATCCCCAGTTTATGCAGATTGTGTCTCCTAACGAGACGATCGCCCTCATTTCGCTCAGCACCAAAATTGGCGATACCAGCGGCATGATCAACCTGTGTATTCCGCATGTTGTTCTTGAGCCTATCATGTCTAGGTTGTCCACGCATCAGTGGTTTACCTCGGAGAAAAAGTCCAGGGCGCCGGAGGAAGTGGATGCGCTAAAACAGCGCGTGAGCAAGGCAAAGCTGCCGATTGTAGCTGAATTGGGCGAGTCAAGTATTTCTGTTTCCGAATTTTTGGGCCTTTCTGTCGGTGATGTGATTTCTCTGAATTCATCCGTGAAAGATGGTCTGGCCATTAAGGTGGGGGACAAATTAAAATTCAAAGGAAGCCCCGGTGTGCTGAAGGAACGGGTTGCCGTCCAGATTGACGAAATCGTCAGCGAAGGAGTTGAAGAAATTGACGAGTAAGGATTATTTATCTCAGGAGGAAATCGACGCTCTCCTGAAGCAGACCGAAATGGGGGCAGGGACATCCTCAGCCGCGGATCAAACGGTTGACGATCTTCTCACTCCTTTGGAGCAGGACGCTCTCGGAGAAATCGGCAACATCACGTTCGGCAGTGCCGCTACGGCACTTTCAACACTGCTTGGCGTTAAGGTGGATATTACTACACCAAAAGTGTCCATTATTACACGTTCTGAATTCGAGTCGACATTCCCCAAGCCGCATGTGGCTGTGCATGTCAATTATGTTGATGGCTTTGAAGGGATCAACTCGCTCGTTATCAAGAAGCGGGACGCACAGGTCATTGCTGACCTGATGCTGGGCGGGGAAGGAAATCCGGCGGATGAAGAGCTGAATGAAATTCATATCAGCGCCGTTCAGGAAGCAATGAATCAAATGATGGGCTCCTCGGCCACCTCCATGTCGACCATATTTAACCGGTTTGTCAACATATCACCGCCAGGCATCGACATTCTCGATCCTACCCATGGAGATGGGGTGTCAAGCCTACCGGAAGATGCAGTTCTCGTGACAGTATCCTTCCGGCTTTTGATCGGAGATTTGATTGACTCCACCATCATGCAGCTGCTGCCTGTGCCTTTTGCCAAGGAGATGGTTCATACGCTGATCAGCGGCGGTGACGAGCCTGCTCCAGACCCAGCGCCAGCGTCTGCATCAGCACCACAGCAGAGCGCGCCGCCAGAGCCTCCTGCACCGCCTGTTCAACCGCAGCCGCAGCAGCCTGCACAAGCTGCTCCGCAGTATGCACAGCAGCCGATGGCGCCGCAGGATATGGGCTATATGCAGCCTCCGATGCAAGGGGCAATGCCGCCACAGCAAATGCCGTATGGAGCACCTCAGCATTACGGTTCTGCTCCAGGGCGGAATGTAAATGTGCAGCCCATTCAATTTGCGAATTTGCAGTCCGGCGGCTACGCCCAGGTGGATGAAAACAATCTGGGGCTGTTGATGGACATCCCGCTGAAGGTGACTGTAGAGCTGGGAAGAACCCAGAAGCAGATCAGGGATATTCTGGAGCTGTCCCAGGGCTCGATTATCGAGCTGGACAAGCTCGCCGGCGAGCCCGTAGATATACTGGTTAACAATAAGCTGATCGCAAAAGGCGAAGTCGTCGTTATCGATGAAAACTTCGGTGTGCGCGTAACGGATATTGTGAGCCAATGGGACCGGATTCAAAAAATACAATAAGCATAATTTAGGGAGGATTTATTTTACATGGCTAACCGAATTTTGATCGTTGACGACGCAGCATTTATGAGAATGATGATCCGTGACATCCTGACGAAGAACGGTTACGAGGTTGTTGGGGAAGCTCAGGATGGCGCGCAGGCTATCGAGAAATTCAAGGAGCTTCGTCCGGACCTGATTACGATGGATATCACCATGCCGGAAATGGACGGCATTGCCGCTCTGAAGGAAATTAAGAAAATTGACGCCAACGCCAAGGTCATTATGTGCTCTGCGATGGGCCAGCAGGCTATGGTTATCGATGCCATTCAAGCAGGGGCCAAGGACTTCATTGTGAAGCCGTTCCAGTCTGACCGCGTAATTGAAGCGATCAGCAAAACTTTGGGAGCTTAAAATTACAGCGATGAATGCAGGACAGGAGGGGACGGTAATGAATGGCGGCGGAGGGATTGAAGGCTTCAGTGCTTGGAACGCGGCAACGGTTTTCATTGCGCTTGCCTTCATTATTGTATTGATTCTCTACCTGATTCGCTTTCTGGGCAAAAAGAATCAGAGCTGGTTCGGCAGCAGGTCCATCCGGGTTCTGGGAGGTGTGGGCCTTGCTCCGAACAAATCTCTGCAGCTGGTTGAGATCGGCAGCAGCATCTATCTGGTTGGTGTTGGGGAAGAAATTCGTCTGATCGACAAAGTATCTGATCCGGAGGAAGTGGAGCGAATTGTGGCCGCCCTTGAGCAGGAGTCGTCTCTGCAGCGCGGTCCGCTTGCCCCGCTCATCTCCAAGCTGGGAGACAAGCTGCGCAAGAAGAGCCATGAGCCCCCGGAAGAGCTGGGTGACGACATCACATTTCATGAGCTGTTCGAATCCAAGCTTCGGCAGATGCCGAGCCGTAAGGACAAGCTGGACAAGCTGCGGAATGAGGACAATATTACAGATCGGTCGGGAGATGCATGAGAAAAAAGATTATACTAGCCAGCTTGCTGTTTGTCTTGTTCAGCTTCCTGTCCGTGACAGCGGCCTCCGCCGCTGCGCCGATTCCGGACATCAGCATTGACATCGGCAGCCAAGACAGCGGACAGCCCGGTACATCGTCGCTGTCCATTATTTTGCTTATTACCGTGATCAGCGTTGCTCCTGCACTGCTCATGCTGATGACGAGCTTTACCCGCATCGTGATTGTACTCGGGTTTGTAAGAACTTCGCTGGGTACGCAGCAAATGCCGCCCAATCAGGTGCTGGTGGGGCTTGCGCTGTTCCTGACCTTGTTTATCATGGCTCCCACGTTTTCGGCCATGAATGAGACGGCACTCCAGCCTTATCTGAAAGGGGAGCTCTCACAGTCGGAGGCGCTGGAGAAGGCGCAGGAACCCATTAAAACCTTTATGTTCAAACACACACGGGAAAAAGACCTGCTCCTGTTTATGAAATATACGAAAATGGAGAAGCCAAGCAATTATCAGGAAATTCCTTTGACCGTTATGGTGCCGGCTTATGCGATCAGTGAATTGAAAACCGCTTTTCAGATGGGTTTTATGATATTCATCCCTTTTCTCATTATTGACATCGTTGTATCAAGCACCCTGATGGCCATGGGGATGATGATGCTGCCGCCGGTTATGATTTCGCTTCCTTTCAAAATACTGCTGTTTGTTCTTGTGGACGGCTGGTATCTGGTTGTGAAATCACTGCTGCTCAGCTTCAATACATGACAGTTTATGGATTGTGATTTACTCCGGGGAGGACGGCCATGACATCAGAATTTATTATCTCGCTGGCGGGTCAAGCCGTTTATACGGTGCTTGTCGTGAGTGCGCCCATGCTTATTCTGGGACTGGTTGTGGGGCTGATCATCAGCATATTTCAGGCAACAACCCAAATACAGGAACAGACTTTGGCCTTCGTACCTAAAATCGTGGCGGTTCTGCTTGCTCTGCTGCTGTTTGGTCCTTGGATCCTGCAGACCATGGTCGATTTTACCTACAACATCCTTGATAATTTGTATCGATATATAGGATAGGTCGGACGGAATGGAGATGATACTGCAGAGTTTTCCTGTTTTTTTGCTGATCTTTTGTCGAATAACATCGTTTTTTGTGGTTGTGCCGGTCTTTTCCACCCGTGGGGTCCCCATGCAGTTTAGGGTCGGCATAGCAGCGATACTGTCCATATTGGTGTACTTGACCTTCGGAATCAAGGAGCAGGTGCCGGCTGATTTAAGCTACCCGCTTCTCGTTATCCGTGAAATTATGATTGGCCTACTGCTGGGTTTCGTCGCTTATCTGATGTTTATGGCGATTCAGACGGCCGGTTCGTTTATAGATATACAAATCGGACTTGGTATCGCCAGCGTCTTTGATCCGATGACAGGCGCTTCCGTACCGATTACGGGCAATTTCAAATATACCATCGCACTTCTGTTCTTTCTCAGCATGAACGGTCATCATTACCTGCTGGATGCCATTATGTACAGCTATAACTGGGTTCCTTTGGATAATGATTTCTTTCTCAGGTTGTATGGGGGAAGCATTTCAGATTTCCTAATTAAAACATTCAGCCAATCCTTTTTGCTGGCGTTCCAAATGGCTGCTCCTATTGTGGTGGCCACCTTTCTGACTGACGTCGGACTTGGTTTTCTTGCCAAAACGGCGCCGCAGTTCAACATTTTTGTGATCGGGGTACCGGTCAAGCTGATTGTCGGTCTGATTATGCTGTTTTTGTTAATGCCGGCGCTCGCTGTTTCCTTTGAACGTTTGTTTAATGTGATGTTTGAGGCGATGCGCACACTGCTGGACGTTGTGGGCAGCCGCCCGAATGGCTGATTTGGAGGTGCCTGTGGAGTGCTGAAATATTCCCTTGATCTGCAGCTTTTTGCCGGGGAAAAGACAGAAAAAGCTACACCCAAGAAGAAGCAGGAAGCCAGGCAAAAAGGCCAGGTGGCCAAAAGCCAGGAAATATCGACTTCCGCGGTGCTGCTGATTTCTGTACTGAGCCTGATGATGTTTGGCACCTATTTTAAAGATAGTACGGTCAGACTGTTTACAGATATTTTTACGAACAGGCTAACGATGGACGTCACGCCGGAAAATGTGATCACGATGTTTGGCCAGTATGGGATTCAGATTCTGTTAATATTGGCCCCCATCTTTGTGTCCGCTTTTTTGATTGCCATTCTGGCAAACTATTTACAGGTCGGTTTTCTGCTGACAGGTGAAGGCCTGGCTCCCAAATTCAGCAAGCTTAACCCGATCAAAGGCTTGAAAAATATATTTTCATTGCGTTCGGCCGTGGAGTTTCTGAAATCCATTCTGAAAATGACCATTATCGGCCTTCTTGTTTACAGTGTCATCTGGGGTACGAGAGGTGATATGTCCAAAATGTCCGAGCTGACAGGCGACCAGATCTTGTCCTATGCCGCCGGCCTCACCATGGAGCTTGGTATCAAAATCGGTGTCTGTCTGTTTGTACTCGCTGTTTTGGATTATATGTACCAAAGATACGAGCACGAAAAAAGCTTGCGGATGTCCAAGCAGGACATCAAGGATGAATATAAAAAAATGGAAGGCGATCCGCTGATTAAAGGGAAGATTCGCGAACGCCAGCGGCGTATGGCGATGCAGCGCATGATGCAGGAGATTCCCAAAGCGGACGTTATCGTCACCAACCCTACGCACTTTGCGGTAGCTCTCAAGTATGACGGCTCCGAGATGGAGGCCCCGCAAATTATTGCGAAAGGCCAGGATTATCTGGCGCTGCGCATCAAGGAGATTGCCAGGGAGCATGGCGTAGTAACGATGGAAAATAAGCCGCTGGCACGGGCGCTCTATGCAAGAACGGAAATCGGGGACACGATCCCCGGCGACTTGTTCCAGGCAGTCGCTGAGGTGCTGGCGTATGTATATAAATTAAAAGGCAAGACGAAATAGCGGGATCGGAGGGCAAGAGACCATTGAAAACAAAAGATATAGCTGTCCTTGGAGGCGTTATCGGCATCGTGCTGATGATGATACTTCCGATTCCTGCATGGCTGCTCGACATACTGCTTGTTATTAATATTGCGCTCGCGCTTATGATACTGCTGGTGGCCATGAATACGAAGGAAGCGCTGGAATTCTCCATTTTCCCGGCCCTGCTGCTGATTACGACGTTGTTCCGCCTGGCGCTGAACGTGTCCACGACCAAGCTTATTTTGGGGACCGGGCATGCAGGGGAAGTGGTCGCCACCTTCGGCAGCTGGATCGCCGGCGGTCAAATTGCCGTCGGGTTCGTCGTGTTTCTGATTCTGGTCGTCGTGCAATTCATTGTCATTACCAAAGGCTCGGAGCGCGTTGCCGAGGTAGGGGCACGTTTTACGCTCGATGCCATGCCAGGGAAACAGATGAGCATTGACGCGGATTTGAACGCGGGTCTCATCAATGAGCAGCAGGCGCGTGAGCGGCGAGGCAAAATTGAACGTGAGGCCGACTTTTACGGAGCGATGGACGGTGCCAGTAAATTCGTTAAAGGCGATGCTATTGCGAGCATCATTATTCTGATCATCAATCTGGTCGGCGGTTTTATTATCGGCATGGCTATCATGGGGCTGGGCTTTCAGGAAGCCCTGTCAACCTTCTCCGTATTGACAATCGGTGACGGGCTGGTCAGTCAGATTCCGGCGCTGCTTATTTCGACGGCGGCCGGTCTGATTGTTACCCGCGCTTCGTCCGAAGGCAATCTGGCCCAGGACCTGTCCAGCCAGCTGTTTTTATTCCCAAAGCTAATCTATATTGTGGCGGTTACCGTGGCTCTGCTCGGTTTTTTCACTCCGATTCATGTGATTACGACGCTTCCGCTTGCGCTGCTGCTGTTTTTTGTTGCACGTAAAATGCAGCAGAATATTGCGCGTAAATCAATCGAGGTCGAACAATTGGAAGAAGAGCAGCAGATTGAAGAAGTCCGCAGTCCGGAGAGTGTCATTAACCTTCTGCAGGTAGACCCGATTGAATTCGAATTCGGCTACGGTCTGATTCCGCTCGCGGATACCCAGCAGGGGGGAGACCTTTTGGACAGGATCATTATGATTCGCCGGCAATGCGCTCTGGAGCTGGGGCTGGTTGTGCCGGTTATCCGGATACGCGACAATATCCAGCTTAAGCCCAATGAGTATGTCATCAAGATTAAAGGCAACAACGTAGGCAGCGGTGAACTGCTGCTGAATCACTACCTGGCGATGAGTCCCGGCTATGATGATGATGCTGTATCGGGCATCGAAACGACAGAACCGGCTTTTGGGCTTCCAGCATTATGGATCGATGAGTCAACGAAGGATATTGCGGAGCTGTCGGGTTACACAGTGGTCGATCCTCCGTCCGTTGTAGCCACCCATTTGACGGAAACGATCAAGAAGCATGCCCATGAGCTGCTCGGCAGACAGGAGACAAGGGCGCTGATTGATAATCTGAAGGAGAATTATCCGGCATTGGTGGACGAGCTGATTCCTTCCGTGCTTGGTGTGGGGGATGTGCAAAAGGTGCTGGCGAAGCTGCTTCGTGAAAAAATATCGATCCGGGATATGGTTACGATCTTTGAAACGCTGGCCGATTACGGCACCTATACGAAAGATCCGGACGTGCTTACGGAATATGTAAGACAGGCGCTTTCACGCCAGATCACTCAGCAGTATTCCCAGAAGGGAGATACGCTGAAGGTTATCACGGTCGGTCCAGCCCTGGAGAAGAAGATAGCGGAAAGCGTGCAGCAGACCGAGCAGGGCAGCTATTTGGCGCTCGATCCGGTTTCCACTCAGACTGTATATCAAAAGCTCACTGAACAGATTAACCGCCTGATTCAATCAGGCCAGCAGCCGATTGTCCTGGCATCACCGACCATTCGCATGTATCTGCGCCAGGTCATCGAACGGACGATGCAGGATATTCCGGTTTTATCCTACAGTGAGCTTGAACCGAACGTTGAAATTCAAAGTGTCGGGGTGGTGAACTTATGAGAGTGAAACGATACGTTGTTGAAACGATGCCTGAAGCGATGCAGCAAATCAGGGGTGACCTCGGCAATGATGCAGTCATTCTAAGCACCAAAGAATTGAAAGTTGGCGGTTTCTTGGGGCTGTTTTCCAAAAAGAGAATCGAGGTCATTGCCGCGGTGGAGAAAGAGACCGACTCGTCTCCCCGTACGTCTTCTTCCAGCACAGCCGTCCAAACAGCGCAAAAGCTGCCCTCTGCTCCGCAGGCGGCCATCGCCCGTGTGACAGCACCTGACGCTTATAAAAGAACAGCGGCGCTGCTGAACAAGAGCAATGAAGGGGAAGACAAGCAGGGGCAGGCTGCCGCGCAACCGCAGCGTGAATCCGCTGAATCGTCGGAGAAGGGCATAGACATGAGCACGGGCCGTGAAGCTGCCCTGCCCGATTTGACGGCCGCGGGATTGGCTGACGAGCATGTCAACGGAAGAGACCGTGGGACCCTGTCCTCACTGCAGCAAGACGCGCTGCTTGGAGAGATCCGTGAAATGAAAGCGATGATGAGCCGGATTTCGCGTTATACACAAGTGTCATCATCTCTGCCCGAGCAAGTGCAGGCTCTGCATGAGCGGCTGCTGGAGCAGGAGGTTGAGCAGGAACTGGCGGACGAATGGCTGGGGCGGGTGCTGCAGCGTCAGGAGGAAAGCGGTGTTTCATTAGAGGAGTTCTCCTTTAAGAGCGCCCTGGAGGAAGAAGTCCAGCAGTTCCTCAGCGCCCGGTTTGGTGGAGGCATTTCTGCAAGTACCAAAATCGTGTACATTGCAGGCCCGACCGGGGTGGGCAAAACGACGACGATCGCCAAGCTGGCCGCCGAGCAGCTTTTCAAATTCCAGCGCAAGGTCGGCTTCATTACTTCTGATACGTACCGGATTTCGGCTGTGGAACAGCTGCGGACCTATGCCACGATTTTGAATGTTCCGCTGGAGGTGGTCCAATCTCCGGGGGATCTGCAGCGTGCGATGCACAGGCTTGAGCAGTGCGACCTCATCCTGATGGACACAGCCGGACGGAATTACAGAAACGAGCTGCTTGTGTCCGAACTGCAGAGCCTGCTGGCGCCGATCGAGGAAAGCGAAACCTATCTTGTCTTGAGCCTGACCTCGAAATCAAGGGATATGCTAGAGATCACCGATCACTTCAACAAGTACGGACTGGATAAAGTGATTTTTACCAAAATGGATGAAACAGGCAGCATTGGCGCCATATTTAATGTTCTGCAGCATTATCCTTTGTCTTTATCCTATATGACCAACGGACAGAATGTTCCCGACGATCTGCTGATGCCCGGCAAAGACATGATTACAGGAATGCTGCTGGGGGACCGTGTATGAGCGATCAGGCCCAATCGCTGAGACAAATGGCTTCGCTGCATGAGAAAGGCCGTCTCTCCAAACGAAGCTCACAGGCCAGGATTGTCACGGTGTCCAGCGGTAAAGGCGGTGTAGGCAAGTCCAACTTTACGCTGAATTTTGCCCTTGCGCTGCAAAGCCTGGGCAAGCGGGTGCTGGTGTTTGATGCGGATATCGGCATGGCGAATATCGATGTTCTTATGGGTTCCTCCTCCAGATACAATCTTGCTCATGTGCTGAAACGGGAAAAGACGATGGCGGAGATTGTTCAGAGCGGAGCAGGTTCACTTCCCTATATTCCGGGGGGATCCGGGATCAGCGAGCTGTTTTCGCTGTCAGAACAGGATCTGGCATATTTTGCGGAACAGGTGGAAGAGCTGGCGGCTGAGATGGATTATGTTTTTTTTGATACAGGTGCCGGCCTGTCCAAAGAAAATCTGAAATTCATCACCTCGGCTGACGAATGTCTAGTCATTACCACGCCGGAGCCTACTTCCATTACAGATGCCTATGCGCTCATTAAGGTCGTGAACGGGGTGCAAAAGGAGACGGCATTTAAGATTATCGTCAACCGTGCCGATAACGATAATGAGGCCCTGCAGGTTGCCGATAAAATTTCGCTGGTTGCGCACCGCTTTCTCGGGTTGAATATCCCGCTTCTCGGTTATATCCGTGATGACCAGCATGTTACGCAGTCTGTCAAAAAGCAGGTTCCTTTTTCACTCGCTTATCCGGGCTGCCCGGCCTCCAGGGACATTTTGCGTTTGGCGCACCGCTTTGCTTTAATGCCCGTCGCGGCGGAAACTGGAACCTTAGCCGGAATCAAAGGATTTATGCAGAAATGGCTTCGGCGCCCATCGAAATGATTCTGAGATAAGGGAAACAGAGGTGTTGAAAATTGGCAATTTTTCGGGTGCTGGTCGTGGATGATTCTGCCTTTATGCGGAAAATCATCTCCGATTTGATAGTAAAGGACTCTTCTTTTGAAATTGCCGGTACCGCAGCAAATGGCAGGGAAGCCTTGGACAAGATTCGGGAGCTTAAGCCCGATTTGGTGACAATGGATGTGGAAATGCCTGAAATGAATGGCCTTGAGGCATTGAAAATCATTATGCAGGAGCATCCGCTGCCGGTGATTATGCTGTCAGGGATCAACGAGCAAGGAATGAAGGAGACGATTATGGCCCTGGAGGCGGGGGCGTTCGATTTTATCCGGAAGCCATCCGTCTCCCATTCCCAGGATATTCAGCAGGTTGGGGCGTCTCTCCTTGAACAGATGAAAGCCGCCATGCAGGCGGTAAAGCGGCGGGCTGACCGGGAGGAAGCGCTGAAAAAGGCTATTCAGGAAAGAGCGGCCAAGGAGAAGGCTGTCAAGGAGGCTGCCAAGGCTCGCGTGGAGGAGGAAAGCAGCAAGCCGGAGCAGCAGGCGATCGAGCAAAAGCCGCCTGTACGTCCGTCCATTCCGCCAGCTTCACCGCCGGAGGCAGGTTCGCAGCTGAAAGGGACGAAACTGAACCGTCCTGGAGCAGCGCCTTCCTCTTCGGGCATTCATATCCGGAAAGCTTCCATTTCCGACATGCCTGCCCGTCAAACCGCCAAGGCAGCAGACAGCAATAGACCCCAGCCCGAGGCTGCGAAGCCAGCGGCACAGAACAAGCCGGAGCAGCCCAAAAAGCTTGCCGCTCCGCTTGCGAAGACGGGTCAGCCAGCTGCTGTGCCGGCTCAGGGCAAAGGCCCTGGAGTTGCCGCCGAGCTGCGCAGACTGGTAGCGGTCGGCTGTTCGACCGGCGGACCGAGGGCGCTCAAGACGCTGCTGGAAAGTCTTCCGGGTAATTTCCCGGCCCCGATCGTGATTGTGCAGCATATGCCGCCGAACTTCACCCGCTCCCTGGCCCAGCGTTTAAACTCTCTCAGCAGGCTTAAGGTGGTGGAGGCGGAGCAGGGAATGATTCTGGAGAACGGAACGGCCTACATTGCTCCGGGGGGATACCAGATGCAAATTGCCGGAGGAAATGGCGGCAAATACACGATTTCCCTTACGTCCGAGGAGCCGCGCAACGGCCACAGGCCTTCGGTGGACACCATGTTTGAATCCCTTGTTCCTTTTACTTCACTTGAGCGGCATCTTGTTCTGTTAACAGGGATGGGCAGCGACGGGGCCAGAATGATGAAGCTGCTGTATGACAAAGGCGTTCAATCCACCTTTGCGGAAAATGAAGAAACCTGCGTCGTATACGGCATGCCCCGCTCTGCAGTGGAATTAAATTGTGTAAAGCATCTCCTGCCTCTGCAGGAAATCGGCCCCAAGTTAATACAAGTTGTGAAATAATCGGAGTGTAACTCATTGAGGAGGTGTCTCACAATGGACATGAACCAGTATTTATCCATGTTTATTGATGAGTCGAATGATCATCTGCAATCTCTTAACGAAAACATGCTTCAGCTTGAAAGCAATCCGACCGATCTCGGAATCGTCCAGGTGATTTTTCGCTCGGCTCATACCCTGAAAGGGATGGCTGCAACGATGGGCTTTGAAGATCTGGCTTCGCTTACACATCAGATGGAGAATGTGCTTGATCTGGTGCGTAACGAAAAGCTGGCGATGCAGGAATTCATATTTGACACCTTGTTTAAAGGTCTGGACGCCCTGGAGTCGATGGTTCAGGATATCACTGCAGGCGGTGAAGGAAAAGCGGACGTCTCCTCTATTGTTGCTGCACTGCAATCCATTGTGAGCGGTGAATTTCAGTCCTCGTCAGCGAAGCAGGAGGCGGCTCCCGCTTCGGCTTCGGTCAGCGTGCTGGACACTGCGGGATTGGTATTAGACCAGTTCCAGTATTCCGTCCTTGAGCAATCCATCAAGGAAGGGCACCATGTGCTGTACGTTCAAGTATCCATCAGCGAAGAGAGCCAGCTTAAAGCGGCACGGGCCTTTATGGTATTCAACGCTCTTGAAAATGCCGGAGAAATCGTGAAAGCCAATCCTTCGGTGCAGGATATCGAACAGGAAAAATTCGACCGCAGCTTCTCGCTGTACTTCATCACACAGAAAGAAACGGACGAACTGAAGAAGGAAATTCTCGGCATCTCCGAAGTCGAGCAGGCGGAGCTTACGGAGCTGGATGAAGAGTCGCTGAAGCAGATGAGCGACGAGAGCATGGAAGCCGTGAAAGCCGCTTCTGCGGAAATGGCTGCAGCCGTTGCTGAAGCTGTACATACTCCTCCCGCGGATGCCGGTAAAAGCTCGCCTCAAGCCGCCAAGTCAGCGGCCAAAGCTCCGGTGAAAAATGCGGCTCCTGCACCAAACCGGACAATCCGTGTCGACATTGAACGCCTGGATGTGCTGATGAATCTGTTCAGCGAGCTGCTGATCGACCGTGTCCGGCTGGAGCAGCTCGCCAGTGAAGCGGGGAACTCGGCTCTGACCGAAACGGTTGAGCATATGAGTCGCGTCAGCGCAGACTTGCAAAATATCGTGCTGAAGCTGCGGATGGTGCCGGTGGATACAGTGTTTAACCGTTTTCCGCGGATGGTGCGCGATTTGGCGAAATCTTTGGATAAAAAGCTGGATTTGATCATCACGGGCGCTGAAACAGAGCTGGACCGTACGGTGATCGACGAGATCGGCGACCCGCTTGTTCACCTGCTACGCAACTCGGTTGACCATGGCATTGAATCCGTGGCAGACCGCATTGCTGCAGGCAAGCCTGAAACGGGAACCGTTCACCTGCGCGCATTTCACAGCGGCAATAACGTGTTTATCGAGATCGAGGACGACGGGGCAGGCATCAACCGTGAGAAGGTGCTGCGGAACGCCATTAATAAAGGGATTCTGACCCAGGAGCAGGCAGCGGCCATGACGGACGAGGAAGCCTACCAGATTTTGTTCGCTCCCGGCTTCAGCACCGCCGAGGTCATCTCCGATATTTCCGGCCGGGGCGTGGGACTTGATGTGGTCAAATCGAAAATCACTTCCCTCGGCGGGAATGTAACGATTTTCTCCACGCCTGGTAAAGGAACGAACTTCTCTGTGCAGCTGCCGCTCACCCTGTCGATTATCGCGGCCATGATGGTGCAGATCGGTTCGGAGAAATATGCGATTCCGTTGTCCTCCATTGTCGAAACAGCCATTGTGAAGCGCGATAAAATCCGTACGGTGCACGGGAATAAAATGATTGCCTTCCGTGAAACCCACATCCCGCTGATTTCACTGAGTCAAATCTTTGAGGTTCCGGATTTCAACGAGAATGAGGAAGAGGAAACCGAGGTGGTGGTCATTCGCAAAGGGGACAAGCTGGCTGCGGTTTCCGTGCAGGACTTTTTGGGACAAAGCGAAATTGTCATCAAAAATATGGGCAAATATCTTCCGGCCATTCCGGGCATTTCCGGCGCAACCATTCTCGGTGACGGGCAGGTTGCTTTGATTATCGATCCTAACGTCTTCATTAAATAAGGATGATTTCCGAATCGTGAATTTCATTGGGGAGGGTTTTTGAGCATGGGAGAAGAAATTAAAGTTATCGTCTTTAAATTGGGTGAGGAGGAATACGGGGTGGAAGTGGACAAAGTCCAGTCCATCGAGCGTATGGTTCCCATTACCCGGGTGCCGAAGACGTTTACGTTCGTAAAAGGTGTTTTCAACCTGAGAGGTGTGGTTATGCCTGTCATCGATCTGCGCGGCCGCTTCGGTCTGGAAGAGACGGAGCATACGGATCAGACCCGGATTATTATCGTTTCGGTCAATGAGATGCAGGTTGGCTTTATTGTCGATTCCGCGAACGACGTTATTGATTTGAACACAGATACAATTGAAACGCCGCCTGAAGTCGTGGGAGGCATTAAAGCCAAGTACCTGCGCGGTGTGGCCAAAATCAGCGAAGAGCGTCTCCTGATCATGCTGAACCTGTCCGAGGTGTTGAATAAAAGCGAAATCGTTCAGCTGGAAAGTATCGAGGACTAAGCCCGTGTTCAACAACTTAGAGGATTTCAAAATGGACGTTCTGAAGGAGGTCGGGAACATCGGGGCCGGCAATGCCGCCACCGCGCTGTCCCGGCTTCTGAACAAGCCTATAGATATGGGAGTTCCGAAAGTCCAGCTGCTACCGTTTGAGGCCATCGCCGATAAAGCGGGCGGACCCGAGCAGCTGGTCGTGGCCATCTTTTTTCGCGTGGAGGGAGATGCTCCCGGCAATTTGTTCTTCATCCTGGCTCCGGAAGCTGCGAAGGGACTGCTGCAGCGGCTGGCGGGCATAACTTCGGAGGACGAGGACAGCTTCACGGATATGGAGCAATCCGCGCTCTCGGAGATCGGCAACATTTTGGCTGGTTCTTATCTCTCCTCCCTGGCGGATTTCACAAAGCTGTCCATGTATCCTACCGTACCGGGACTTGCGATGGATATGGCTGGCGCGATCCTGAGCTACGGCCTGCTGCAGTTCGGGCAAATGGGGGATGACGCTCTTTTGATTGACACATCGTTTTTTGAAGGACAAAATCATATTGAAGGGCAATTTTTCCTCATCCCGGACCCGGAATCCTTCGAAAAAATTTTCGAGTCATTGGGAGTCCGCTAAGCTATGATAGAGGAGAAAAACATTATTAAAGTGGGCATGGCGGATTTGAATGTCGCGAGCTTCCCGGATGCCATCCGGACGACAGGTCTGGGATCCTGTGTCGGTTTGACGATGTATGATCCTCAGCTGAAGATTGCCGGTATGGCCCATGTTATGCTTCCGTCTTCCGATATTGCGCGGGAAGGGCAGATCAACATTGCCAAATACGCGGATACCGCCCTGCCTGAGCTGCTGGACAGAATGCTTCAGCTCGGAGCTGCGCGCAGCCGGGTTGTGGCCAAAATGGCCGGCGGCGCGCAGATGTTTGCTTTTGCGGGCGGGGGAGACACGATGAGGATCGGTCCCCGCAATGTGGAATCATGCCGCGCGATGCTGACGGAGCTGCGGATTCCCCTGATTGCTGAAGACACGGGCGGCAATGCAGGGCGAACCATTGAGCTCGATTGTCTTACCGGCGTTTTGAGTATTCGAAGCGTACAAAAAGGTGTAAAGGAACTATAAACATGTTATTTGGAAGCTTGCGCATGAACTTGTGGTCCGGAGCCGTCGGTTTTGTGCTGACATTCCTGCTGTCCCTGAACAGCAATTTGCTGATGACCAGCTTAATACGCGGATTAATCGCTTCTGCAGTCTGGTTTCTGCTCGCTTTTGCGGTTCGTTTTCTCCTGGGGTTCCTGACCCAGCCTGAACATCCGGCGTCCGCTTATCCGCAGGCGGACAGCGGCGCGGGACTGGGAGAAGGCCTGGGCACGCATCTGGACCTCACCACGCCTGACGAAAGCGAGGATTTGAACGATCTGCTGAAGCCGCAGCCGGATTCGGAGCCATCGAAGGCAGCGGACTTTAAGCCGCTCAATCCGCCCAAGCTGGTTACGAGCAAAGAGCCTGAAGAATTGGCGAAGGCAGTTCGTCACCTGACAGACAAATAGAGGAGGGTGAAGCCGATGACCGAGCGAAAAGCCGCTCACTTGAATTACTCTGAACTATGGGAGCGCTGGAAAGAGCATGGCGAGTTGGAGGCCAAAAAGCAGCTGATTGAAAACTATCTCCCTATTGTCGAATATGTTTCCGGCCGTCTCGCAGTTGGCTTGCCCAAAAATGTATCCAAGGATGATTTGGCCAGCAATGGTGTCATGGGACTGATTGACGCTATCGAAAAGTTTGATTATGAGCGTGGTCTGCAATTTGAAACCTATGCTTCCTGGCGAGTACGAGGAGCCATACTCGACGGGCTGCGTCAAGGCGACTGGGTTCCCCGTTCGGTCAGAGAAAAGGCCAAAAAGATCGAGGATGCCTATCAAAAACTTGAACAAAAATATTTGCGGACAGTCAGCGACGCGGAAATGAGCAGTTATCTTGATGTATCGGAAAAAGAGTTTCAGAGCATGCTGCAGGAGGTTGCCGTCATGTCCATCTGTTCCCTGGAGGATCCGATCCGGGAAGAAGAATCGGAGACAAGGCTGTCTCTTCTGATTGATGAAAAAGCCAAAAATCCCGACCATACAGTAAATGAGTTTTACCTGCGGGAAGCACTTGTACAGGGAATTGAGAAGCTTACTGAAAAGGAGCGGACGGTTGTTTCCTTGCTGTATTACGAGGACTTATCCCTTAGCGAAATTGCGGAGGTTATGTCATTGTCTCCTTCCCGGATATCCCAGCTGCATTCAAAAGCAATTCTGCGTCTTAGGGCGACACTGGACAAGCAGCGGGATTTGCTGATGCGGAAGGATTGAACCTCCACCACTTTAATCTGAGAGGAGAATGGGGTTGGAGCAGGAATACGCGTTGGATCAGTTTTTGAACATAACGATGACCGCGGACAAGAGTGAGGCTTACCTGGAGTTTTCCAAGCATGATGAGGGCTTTCATTGCTCTTTTCAGGAGCTGGAGAATTATTTGGAAAAACAAAATATACGTTATGGAATCAAACGTCAGACACTGCAGCAGCTTGCAGACCGTCCGGAGAAGTTCTTTCTCGCCAAAACCCTGATTGCTGAAGGAACGGCTCCGATCAGCGGGAAGGATGGCTACATAAAAATGGTGGAAATCATGAACCGGTCTGATGAGCACAGGCCGCTTGAGACCCAGGACGGTAAAGTGGATTACAAGGAATTGATTCGTTTGAGCAATGTCCGCAAGGGCCAGCTTATAGCCGAACGTTTTGATCCTGAACCGGGGGTGCCGGGCACGGGAGTAACCGGGGAGGAAATTCCTTTTCGCGCAGGCAGGGAAGCCAGGTTTAAAGTAGGCAAAAATGTCGTTGTGCATCCGGAAGGCTCTGCTTTATACGCTGCCATAGACGGAATGGTGACGACGACGGATAAAGATAAAATCAACGTTTTTCCCGTCTATGAAGTGAACGGTGATGTGGATTACAGCATCGGCAACATCGATTTTGTCGGAACGGTTGTCATCCGAGGCAATGTGCTTACAGGATTTCGCGTCAAGGCTGACGGCGACATCAGGGTCGTCGGCGGAGTCGAAGGCGCGGAGCTGGATGCTGCCGGTTCAATCGAGATCACGGGCGGTATTATCGGCTATCATAAAGGTCTGGTTAAAGCGGGCCATAATGTCAAATGCTCCTTTATCCAGGATGGCAATGTTGCAGCAGGCGCGAATATTGTTGTCTCGCAAAGCATTATGCACTCCAATCTGCGTGCAGGCAAACAGGTTCTGTGCAGCGGTGCCAAGGGACTCATCGTCGGCGGAAACATCCAGGCCGGAGAAAAGGTGGCGGCCAGAACGATCGGCAATACGATGTCGACCGCCACCAGCATAGAGGTTGGCGTTCTGCCCGAGCTTCGCAACGAATTGACGGAGCTGCGTAATCTCCTCAAAGAACAGGCCGTCAGCCTGGACAAGACGACCAAGGCGCTTAACATTTTGGATCAGCTCGCCTCCGCCGGTCAACTCACTCCTGACAAGACCGCCATGCGCATCAAGCTGAAGGCCACCAAGGCATCCACTGAGCGGGAGCAGGGTGAAAACCGGGCGAGAATTCTTGAAATTGAAAGGATGCTCGAAGACACCGATACGGCCAGAGTTGAAGTCAGAAGCATTATTTACAGCGGCTCTAAAATAGTTATCGGCAGATACACGAAATATATTAAAGATTCTGTACAAAGAATGGTGTTTCACCATCAGGATGGGGACATTACGATGTCCGCCTTGGTCTGATCCCTTGATGTTATGGGTTATCTTAGGCTGGCAAGCGCAGCTGCTGCTAAGAAAGGCGTGATCCTATGAGTTTGAAAGCCGTTGAGTTGCAAATTGCCGTCCCGCGTACGAGCGAGGCGGGGAAGGTACTAAGCGAAAACCGGCACAGAATGGTCAATGACCAGGCTCTTCTCGGGGAGCAGGCCGTGAAAGAGACCGAGACGGTCAGACAGCGCAGCGAAGCGGTCGAGCAGTCCGCCGACGCAGCTGTCCGCGACCGGGAAGGGCAATCGAACCACCGGGATCACCGGGACAAGCGGCGCGGTTCCGAGCCTACGCAGGATAATCCGCCTGCCGTACACCAGGCAGAGCATCCGTTTAAAGGACATCATATTGATTTATCGCTTTAATTGGCGATGAACGGGACATGAAGGAGACGATTTTTTTTGGATCCATGGTTATATATCATATTGCTGGGTCTTGCCGCCCTGATGTACGGCTGGATGCTGCCCAAGCGCGGAGGAAACAAAAATCCGGAAGAGGCATTGGTGAAAAACATGGAGGCTACACTTGAGCAGTATATGGCCGATGTCGGACGGGAAAACGATGAGCTGATTGATCTGGTCACGCAGATGAAACAGGATCATGCTTCACGGCTGACCGCCATGCAGGAGCAAATCGTTGAGCTAAGGCAGCGGATAGTGGAGCTGGAAAAGCAGGACCGCCGCGGCACGGACGTCCCGCAGCAGGCTGCGGCCCGCGTAAGTGAGCAGTTAAACCAATCGTCCTCCGGTGCCATTGTACAGGAAGCGGATCAGAATAAACACGGCCCTGCAATTGAGGATCATGCTGCTGAAGAGAAAACGGATGAGCCCCAGGAGACGATCCGGGACCGTTATGCCGAACTATTCACGCTGCACAGCCAAGGGAAGTCGCTCGACTCCATCGCCAAGCAGACAGGAATGCAGCGCGGCGAGGTGCAGCTGATCCTTCAGTTGGCCGAAAGGGAGGGCCGGCATGCTTAAAAACCGGACGTTTATGCTTGGAATGGGAACGGGAATGATTGTTGGAGCGCTGCTGCTTCAGCTGGCGATCATCGGTCAGGGGCAATCGAAGGGGGCCGACGCTCCCCGTGAACTTACTCGGGAAGAGGTGGAAACTGCCGCGCAGCGGCTCGGGCTGCAGATCAGCGACAGCACGGAACCTTTACTGACCGAGGAGCAGTGGCGTCAGAAGGTGATAGAGAAGGGAAGTCAAACGCCTGAGGAGCCGGCTGCTCCGGACAGCGCGGATGCCGCTTCCGGGCCGAAAGCCCCTCAGCAGCCTCAGACCGGCAGCCCCGAGACTGCAGCTCCGCTAGTCGGAAAAGACAAGGTACAGGCTCCTGAAAAGCCCGCAGCGCCGGAGGCTCCGCCCATCCGGTACCGCATCGTACCGGGCAGCAATCTAAGCAACGTTGCCGAAGGGTTGAAGCAGGCGGGAGTAATCGCGGATGCAGACGCTTTTCAGAAAGCGGCAAATGAGCAGAAAATCAATACGAAAATCCGCTCCGGAACCTACAGCTTCCGTGAAGGGGAAACCTTTAAATCTATCATTACGAAAATAACAACTCCTCCGAAATGACCGTTGGAAAGAGGCTCTCCAAAATCAGGTTGCAACGGTCTATGTCTTATGATATATTAATTGACGGTGTTAAAAACACACGCTGGTTAATTTCGTAAAGGGTGCTTCCGGAAGGGAGTTTTTACGGAAGATGATATCAGCGGAGGAACACACAAAAACCAAACTTAGGAGGTGCGTGAAGATGGCAGTAATCTCCATGAAACAGCTTCTGGAAGCTGGGGTACACTTCGGTCATCAGACTCGTCGCTGGAACCCGAAAATGGATCGTTATATCTTCACTGAAAGAAACGGTATTTACATCATTGACTTGCAAAAGACAGTGAAAAAGGTTGAGGAAGCTTACAACTTTGTGAAAAACGTGGCTGCTGAGAACGGAACGATTCTGTTCGTAGGCACTAAGAAACAAGCGCAAGACTCTGTTAAAGAGGAAGCAACACGCGCTGGACAATTCTACATCAACCAACGCTGGCTCGGCGGAACGCTGACGAACTTCCAAACAATTCAAAAGCGTATCGACCGTCTGAAGCAGCTGGAAACTTGGGAAGAAGACGGCACATTCGAAGTTCTTCCTAAGAAAGAAGTTATCATTCTCCGCAAAGAGAAAGATCGTCTTGAGAAATTCCTGGGCGGAATCAAGAACATGAAGGGTCTGCCAAGCGCATTGTTCATCATCGATCCTCGCAAAGAGCGTATCGCGGTTGCTGAAGCTCGCAAGCTGGGCATCCCAATCGTAGGTATCGTTGATACAAACTGCGACCCGGATGAAATCGATTATGTTATCCCTGGTAACGATGACGCGATCCGTGCCGTTAAATTGCTGACAGGTAAAATGGCTGATGCTGTTATGGAAGCTAACCAAGGCGAAGAAACTACTGCTTAATACCGCTTTTGCGGCACGTAATATATGAATTAAATGAAAAGGGTGGTTGGTAGGTGGATAACCTTTCACTGCCCTTTTTTTGGGAATAAAGCAAGTAGTGCAACCAATACTTAGAACAATCAATTCTTTTTGGAGGGAAATTTAATATGGCAGTAAATGCGAGCGCAGTAAAAGAGCTTCGTGAAAAAACAGGCGCAGGGATGCTGGATTGCAAAAAAGCGCTTGAAGAAACCAACGGTGATATCGAGAAAGCGATCGAGTTTCTCCGTGAAAAAGGTTTGGCTGCTGCCGCTAACAAAGCGGGCCGTATTGCAACTGAGGGTGTTGTTGAATCCTACATCCATGGCGGCGGAAGAATCGGTGTTATCGTAGAAATCAACTGCGAAACCGACTTTGTTGCAAAAACAGACCAATTCAAAGAATTCGCTCGTGACATCGCTATGCACATCGCAGCTTCCAACCCTCGTTACGTTCGCCGTGAAGAGGTTGCTGCTGACGAGATCGAAAAAGAGAAAGAGATTCTGAAAGCACAAGCGCTGAACGAAGGCAAACCTGAGAAAATCGTTGAAAAAATGGTTGAAGGCCGTATCGGCAAGTTCTATGAAGAGTTCTGCCTGATGGAACAAGCTTTCATCAAAGATCCGGACAAAACGATCGCAACACTGCTGAACGAGAAGATCAGCACGATTGGCGAGAACATCTCCATCCGCCGCTTCGTACGTTACGAACTGGGTGAAGGTCTGGAGAAAAAAGAAGATAACTTCTACGAAGAAGTTATGTCTCAGGTGAAACAATAATACCGTTTGCACGGGTTGTATAGGCGTCAGAAGGAAAATGGAACACGCCAGTGTTCCTTTTCTTTCAGATACGGACGGATTGTGCGCTCTTGTCCAGAAAAGCTACCTGCTTGAAGACAGGAGCTTTTCTTGCAAATGGACATTAAAATAGGTAGAAACTGAATAGTGGAGGGTGAGCATTTGGAACAGCCTGTATTTAAACGTGTCGTCTTGAAGGTAAGCGGCGAGTCGCTGGCGGGCAATAACGGGTACGGCATCGACGCCGATACGATTGCATCCATTGCACAGCAGGTCAAGGATGTTGTGGATTTGGGCGTAGAGGTCGCTATCGTGTGCGGAGGTGGCAATATCTGGCGCGGAATCGCCGGAAGCGCCAACGGAATTGACCGTGCTACCGCAGATTATATGGGGATGCTCGCAACCGTCATGAATTCACTTGCATTGCAGGATTCGCTGGAGCAAATTGGCGTTCCGACACGTGTACAGACATCGATCGCCATGCAGCAGATTGCGGAACCGTACATACGCCGCAAGGCCATCCGCCATCTGGAGAAGGGGCGTGTCGTGATCTTTGCTGCAGGCACCGGCAACCCGTTCTTTTCGACGGACACAACCGCAGCGCTGCGTGCGGCGGAGATTGAGGCTGAGGTCATCCTTATGGCTAAAAACAAGGTGGACGGCGTTTATTCGGCCGATCCGTTTAAAGACAGTACTGCCGAGAAATATGAGCAGCTTACTTATCTGGATGTGCTGAACAAAAATCTCGGGGTTATGGACTCGACAGCTTCGTCGCTGTGCATGGACAACAACATTCCGCTTATCGTATTTGCAATTACCGAGCAGGGCAATATCAAGCGGGTCGTGCTGGGGGAAAAAATCGGAACCATCGTTAAAGGGAGTGTAAATTAATGCCGCAATCCATTAAGAAAAGCGCAGAAGAGCGCATGGAGAAAGCCATTCAGGCGTTGAGACGCGATCTTGCGACACTTCGCGCCGGACGCGCTACACCAAGCCTTTTGGACCGCGTTCAGGTTGAATATTACGGAGCCATGACTCCGCTGAATCAGCTGGCTAACATCAACACACCGGATTCCCGCACATTGATGATCCAGCCTTGGGATAAATCCTCACTGGCTGACATCGAGCGTGCCATTCAGAAGTCTGATTTGGGATTGACGCCTTCCAATGACGGGAACGCGATCAGACTGGTGGTACCGGCACTGACGGAAGAGCGTAGAACCGAGCTGGTGAAGATGACGAAGAAGTTTGGTGAAGAGGCGAAGGTGGCCATCCGCAATATCCGCCGCGATGCCAATGATGATATCAAAAAACTTGAAAAAACCGATATTTCCGAGGATGAATCCCGCCGCCATCAGGACGATATCCAAAAGACGACGGACAAATTCATTGCGGAAGTAGACAAAGTACTCGCTGCGAAAGAAAAAGAGATCATGGAAGTGTAAGAGACTTGCGGCCCCTCCTTTACGGTGGGGTTTGTCTCTTTTCACGCCCATGCCTAATTTCCAGAGAACGCTTGGGGGAAATGGTATGATAAATCGGGTTCGGTCCTGGTGGGGTGCTGAGCAAAAGGATGAACAGCAGCCGGCCGTTTCAAAAGATAATATTCCGCAGCACGTAGCAGTCATTATGGACGGGAACGGCCGTTGGGCGAAGCGGCTTGGCATGCCAAGAGTGGTAGGGCATCAGAATGGAATGAAGGCAGTCAAAAGAACAGCCATTGCCGCTGATGAACTGGGAATCAAGTACCTGACCATGTATGCATTTTCCACAGAAAACTGGACCCGTCCAAAAGATGAAGTGGATTTTCTGATGCGTCTGCCGGAAGAGTTTTTGGCTATCGAATTGGATGAACTGATCGAGAAGAATGTACAGGTTCGCATGATGGGACATAAAGAGTATTTGCCTTCACATACGCAGGCGGCTTTCGAGGAAGCCATCCGGCGCACGGAGCACAATACGGGGCTTATCCTGAATTTTGCGGTCAATTACGGAAGCCGGCTTGAAATTACGGAAGCCATGAAAAAGCTTGGCCGTGAAATTGAGGGCGGTACGATCAAAGCGGAGGATATTACACCTGAGCTCATCGGCAAGTCGCTGCTGTCGGAAGGAATCCCTGATCCGGACCTGTTGATTCGTACGAGCGGTGAACTGAGATTGAGCAACTTTATGCTCTGGCAGTTAGCCTATAGCGAGCTATGGTTTACAGACATTTACTGGCCTGAATTCAACAAAGAGCACTTATACGAAGCAGTGGCCGAGTATCAACGCAGATCACGGAGATACGGCGGTCTGAAATAATGGAGGAGGAAGCCGTTGAAACAGCGATTGATCACCGGTATAGTAGCAGGCGTCCTGTTCTTGGGAATGGTCCTGTGGGGCGGCTTGCCTTATCATCTGCTCATTCTTGCGATGGCATGGATCGGATTTTATGAATTTTTGCGTATGATCGGACTTTCCTCCAGCAGCGGAAGCGCATGGGTGGGTTATCTGGGAGTCACGGTGCTGGTTTTTCCCTATCAGCCGCTGAATATTCAGCCGCCTTTGCCGCTTGCCAATATGCTGTGGCTGCTGCTGATTCTGTTCATGCTGCTGACGGTATTTACGAAAAACCAGGTCACGATCCGGACGTCAGCCCTCTTGTTTCTGGGAACCGTCTATGTGGGCATCGGCTTTTCTTATATTGCGGAGTCGCGCCATATGGACCACGGGGTGTTCTGGACATTTCTGCTGTTGGCCGGCATATGGGCAAGTGATGCAGGGGCCTATTTTGTGGGCAAGGCTTTTGGCAGAACGAAGCTTTGGCCTGCCATCAGTCCGAATAAAACGGTCGAAGGCGCTCTCGGAGGCATCGTTATGGCTGCGGTGGCGGCTGTTATTTTTGCCGTGATTTTTGGGGGGCTGCTGTCTTTCGGGAATGCGCTGATCATCGGCTTGTCCTGTGCGGTCGTCGGACAGCTGGGGGATTTGGTTCAGTCAGCTTATAAACGGGTGTACGGAATTAAGGATACGGGCAATCTTCTGCCCGGGCATGGCGGCATACTTGACCGGTGCGACAGCTGGATCGTCGTTTTCCCGTTTGTACATATGCTGATGCTGCTTCCTGCATGAACACAATAGATGCTGCAGAAGACCATGTGCTGATTTTCTAAAGGAAGGTGCGTCATGAAAAAGATTACTGTGCTTGGCTCAACAGGCTCGATCGGAACGCAGACACTGGACGTTGTCTCCATGCATTCCGACCTGTATCAGGTGGAGGGACTGGCTGCAGGCGCCAACACGGCGCTGCTGCTGGAACAGGTGCAGCGTCACCGTCCCAAAAAGGTGTCCGTGGCGACCAAGGAGCTGGCGGAGCAGATTCGTGAACAGCTGCCGCCGGGAACAGAGCTGTATTGGGGCGATGAAGGCCTGATTGAAGTAGCTGCAGGAACTGAAGCGGATACGGTTGTGACGGCTGTGATGGGCAGCATGGGACTGCCTTCAACACTTGCCGCAATCGAGTCGGGCAAGCATATTGCCCTGGCCAACAAGGAGGCGCTTGTCACAGCCGGACATCTCGTCACAGACAAGGCACAGAAGAAAGGCGTTAGCCTGCTGCCCGTCGACAGCGAGCACTCGGCCATCTTCCAATGTCTGAACGGGGAGCGGCTGCAGGATGTTGCCGGAATTACTTTGACAGCCTCCGGCGGCTCGTTCCGGGATTTAACCAGAGAGCAGCTGAAGGGTGTTACGGTGGAGCAGGCGTTGCAGCATCCGAACTGGTCGATGGGCGCGAAAATCACGATCGACTCGGCGACGATGGTGAATAAAGGGCTTGAAGTGATGGAAGCCCACTGGCTGTTCGGATTGCCATATGATCAGATTCACGTGCTGCTGCATCCGGAAAGCATTATCCATTCTTTTGTGGAATTCAAGGATACGAGCATTATCGCCCAACTGGGCAATCCGGATATGCGTGTTCCCATTCAGTATGCGCTCACCTATCCGGACCGCATGGCCTCTCCTTCCAAGCCCTTGTCTTTGGCGGAGGCGGGAAGCCTGCATTTCCGGGAAATGGATTACGAACGGTTCCCGTGTTTAAGACTTGCCTTTGAATGTGGTAAAATGGGGGGAACAGCGCCGACTGCGTTTAACGCGGCCAATGAGGTGGCGGTGGCCCGGTTTTTAAGAGGAGAAATCTCCTTTTTGGCGATTGAGGATATCATCGCGCGGGTGCTTGACCGGCACCACAATACGATGAATCCGGATCTGCAGGCCATTGAAACCTGCGACCGGGAGGTTCGGGCAGCTGCCGCAGCGCTGTAAAACCTTCTTCTTTCCAATTAAGACCCACCTGTGTGATTCTCTTGTACGGGATCGGAGAATAATGATAAATTAGAAGGACATACTCGATCTCACGAAAGGAGAAAGGAAACGATTGGAAACGATTCAAATGGTTTTACTGACGGTACTCATGTTCTTCGTTCTTGTCACGGTGCATGAATGGGGGCATTACTATTTTGCCAGACGTGCCGGTATCCTGGTTAGAGAATTTGCGATCGGTTTCGGTCCGAAACTGTTCTCCTATAAAAGGAATGAAACCCAGTTCACGCTTCGTCTGCTGCCGTTCGGCGGATTCGCGCGCATGGCGGGGGAAGATCCGGAGATGAATCAGATTGAGGCGGGTCAGACCGTTGCTGTCCGTGAAACGGATGGCTTGGTAAAGACCATCTATCTTGATCAGCTGGATAACCGCAAAAATGTAACCCGCGGGGAAGTACAGTCCGTTGATCTGGAGGACGCCCTTACGCTTACACTTGATGTGGACGGGGATTCCCAGCACTTCAAGGTTCACCGGCAGGCGATGACGGTGAGCAAGGGCCAATCCGTTCAGATCGCTCCGCGGGACCGCCAGTACGGCAGCAAGACGGTGGGGCAAAGAGCGATGGCTATTTTTGCCGGCCCGTTGATGAACTTTGTGCTTGCATTTGTGCTGTTTGCCATTCATGTACAGATGACCGGCATCCAGGTTGATAATCCGACGAATGTCATCGTGGGAGAAGTTACGAAGGGCATGCCTGCCGATAAGGCAGGAATCCGTGAAGGGGATATTATCGAATCCATTAACGGAGAGCAGATTGGAGCAGACCGGCAGAAGCTGATCGATCTGATTGCAGCGTCCCAGGATCGGCCCATGAGCTGGGTGATCCTGCGCGGGAATGAGCCGCTGAATCTGACGATCACACCCGTGGCGATGGAGGGGCAGCAAGGCGGCAAGGTCGGAATTGCGCCGGTGCTGCCGACAAGACAGGCCGGATTTGGCGAAATGTTCCAGGTTGCAGGCCGGTCGATGGTAGATACAACTGTAGCGATTTTTGACGGGTTCCGTCAGCTGGTTCAACATTTCTCCATCGATGATTTGGGAGGACCGGTTCGAACAGCTGAAGTTACGGGGCAGATCGCCAAGCAGGGCATCGATCAGCTCACATACTGGGCAGCTATTCTGAGCCTGTATCTCGGCATCTTCAACCTGCTGCCTATTCCGGCGCTGGATGGCAGCCGCTTGATTTTCCTTGGTGTGGAAGCTGTACGGGGCAGACCTATAGATCCGAGCAGGGAAGGCATGGTGCATTTCGTCGGTTTTGCCGTGCTGTTCCTGCTGATGATTGCGGTCACCTATAACGATATATTGCGTTTGATTAACGGTTAATTTATGCCAGGGGCGGCCATTGCCGCTCCTGATGGGAGGACGGCCTTTTTATGTCAAAAGATAAGCAATTCGTGTCTGAAATCACACCCCAGGGGGAGGACTTCTCCCGCTGGTACATCGATGTCATCAAGAAAGCGGAACTGATGGATTATTCGCCTGTGCGGGGATGCATCGTATTCCGCCCCGATGGCTTCGAAATCTGGGAGCATATCAAGGAAGCGATGGATGTCCGTTTCAGAGAGACGGGACACCGTAACGCATACTTCCCCATGTTTATTCCGGAGAGCTTTTTCCAGAAAGAAAAAGAGCATGTGGAAGGCTTTAATCCGGAGCTGCCATGGGTAACGGAAGCAGGGGGAGAAAAGCTGGAGGAGCGTCTTGCCATCCGTCCTACCTCCGAAACGATGATCGGCCATATGTACTCCAAATGGATTCAATCCTACCGCGATTTGCCTGTGCTCATTAACCAATGGGCGAACGTGGTGAGATGGGAGAAGCGTACACTTCCTTTCCTGCGCACAAGCGAGTTTTTGTGGCAGGAAGGTCATACCGCGCACGAGACGCAAGAGGAAGCGCGCGAGGAAACGATGAAAATGCTGGAGGTTTACCGCGAAGTTATCGAGGATGTGCTCGCTATTCCTGTTGTGGTCGGCGAGAAAACTCCATCCGAGCGCTTTGCAGGCGCCGTGAATACGTACTCGCTGGAAGCGATGATGCGCGACGGCCGTGCGGTGCAGGCGGGAACGTCCCATTATCTTGGCACAAAGTTTTCGGTTGCGTTCGATATCAAGTATTTGAGCCGTGACAACACGCTTGAGTATGTGCATACCACCTCCTGGGGGACGAGCACGCGCCTGATCGGTTCATTGATCATGGTGCACGGGGATGACCGCGGACTCGCGCTGCCCCCCAAGGTTGCACCTACCCAGGTCATCATGATCCCGATCGGCCCGCCGAAGACACGCGATGCGGTGCTGGCGCGGACGGATGAGCTTTATGCCGAATTGAAGAAGGCCGGTATACGTGTGAAGGTTGATGACCGTTCCGACGTCAGCCCCGGCTGGAAATTCAACGAATACGAAATGCGTGGTGTGCCTGTCCGTCTTGAGCTGGGGCCGCGCGACATGGAAAACGGAGTTTGCGTGCTCGTCTCCCGCATCAGCGGTGAGAAGAAAGTAGTACAGCAGTCCAACCTGGTTGAGGAAATCAACGCGATGTTGGCTCAGGTTCAGCAGGAGATGTATGACCGGGCCAAGTCCTTTATGCAGGATAACTTCTACTCCGTGAATACACTTGATGAAATGAAAGCCCTGATGGAGGAGAAGCGCGGCTTTACGCTGGCTGGCTGGTGCGGCTCCGAGGAATGTGAAGACAAGGTAAAAGAGGTTACCGGGGCAACAAGCCGCAACATTCCTTTCAAGCCGTCCGAAGAGAAGTCGGTCTGCCTGTGCTGCGGACAGCCTGCCAAGCATACCGTTGTATTCGCACGAGCTTATTAATCAGGTATAATAGCAGCATGATGTAACTAAATGAGCTTCTGATCGCAGAAATTGTCGGTGTGTCTGTTGCCATCGATGGCATTTGCGGACCAGGAGCTCTTCATGTTTTTGGGGAAGGTGGGAGAACCATGAGCGATGCTGCCGACAAGAGAAAGAGATTTGAGCTGCTGATGAAGCAGGCGAGCGTAGCCCCCGGTATAGTAGATCCTTACTTTCTGGATGGATGGATCGAAAGGGTGGAGATCAGCCGCAGCAACAAAGAGTGGCATATTATTTTAGCTAAAGAAACGCTGGTTCCCGCTCAGGTGTACCGGACGTTCTGCCTGCAGGTACAGGAAAAAATGAATCATATCGCCAAAATTACATTTGGCTTTCAATACAGTGAGGCTGTAAACAGAGCTGATGTTATCAGCGAATATTGGAAAATGTTCCTGGAATGGGTCCAACGCGAAATTCCTTCGGTTAACGGCTGGATGACCAGGGCTAGCCATGATTGGGACAACGGTTTGCTGCTGCTGACATTGACGGATGCTATGTCGCTGGAACTGGCTCGTAAAAAACAGATCGACCAGGCGATTGTACGTTTTTACGAGAGATATTTTCATCTCACGCTCCGGGTCAAGATGCAGGCTGGAGAGGGCAACCAGGAAGCGCTTGAGCAGTTCCAGCAGAAGAAGCTGGAAGAAGAGCGCGAGGTTATCCAGCGCATGATGGAGAGCATGGAGGCCGAGATGCCGGCGGCGGATGAAGAAGAAGGGGATGTGCGGCTCCAGTTCGGGTACGAAATTAAAGAACAGCCTGTTCCCATTCAGGAAATTCAGGACGAGGAAAAGAAGGTCACGCTGCAGGGAACGATTTTTGGCCTGGACAGCAAGGAGCTGCGCAACGGCAGCACCCTGTTCACTTTTTATCTGACAGACTTTACGGATTCACTGCAGATGAAAATGTTCGCCAAAACCAAGGAAGACCTGAAGATTCTCAGCCTGCTTGCCAACGGCAAATGGGTAAAGGTGCGCGGACGGGTGGAATACGACCGGTTCATGCAGGTGCCGGAGCTCGCCATGATTCCTTCCGATCTGGTGGAGGTGCAGGCTCCGCCATCGCGCAAAGACAATGCGCCCGAGAAGCGGGTGGAGTTTCACCTGCATTCCAAAATGAGCACCATGGATGCGGTAACCTCCATTGACACCTATATCAAAACAGCAGCCAAATGGGGGCATAAAGCGATCGCCGTAACGGATCACGGCGGGGTGCAGTGTTATCCCGAAGCAGCCAAAGCAGCCAAGAAGAACGGCATTAAAATGATATACGGGGTGGAAGCCAACGTCGTCAACGATGCCATTGAGGTGGTCCTGCAGGCTCAGCCGCTTGATCTCAAAACGGCTACATATGTCGTATTCGATATTGAGACGACAGGCCTCTCCATTACACAGAACAAGATTATAGAAATCGCAGCTGTGAAAATGCAGGAAGGCAAGGAAATCGACCGTTATGCTACCTTCGTCAACCCGCATGAGCGGATTCCTTATAATATCCAGCAGCTCACCAATATTACGGATGAGATGGTCAAAGACGCGCCGGACGTGGAGCCGGTGATGGAGGAATTCGTGAAATTTGTTGGAGATGCGGTGCTGGTCGCCCACAATGCGCGCTTCGATATCGGCTTCATCCAGGCTACCCTGAAGAAAATGGGACTGCCTGAGCTGACGAATCCGGTGCTGGATACGCTGGAGCTGGCCCGCCTGCTGTTCCCGACCATGAAAAATCACAGACTCAACACACTGACGGATAAATACAAGGTCGCCCTGGAAAGCCATCACCGTGCGATCGACGATACCGTAGCGCTCGGCGGAGTACTTAACGGGCTGCTGGCTGATGCCGCACAGCTTAAAGGCATGACGCGGCTGGACCAGCTTAATGATGATGTGGGCAAGGATTTATCCACGGCCCGGCCGTTTCACTGCTGCATTTATGCGCTGAACCCGGTTGGTAAGAAGAATTTATATAAGCTTGTTTCCCTGTCGCACACGGAATATTTTAAAAGGGTGCCTTGTATCCCGAAATCGAAATTGTCCGAGATGCGGGAAGGCCTGCTGATTATTTCCGGCTGCGAAAAAGGCGAATTTTTCGAAACCGTGCTGAACAAAACCGTGGAAGAGGCTGAAGAAGTGGCACAGTTCTATGATGTGTTGGAAATCCAGCCGCTCACAATGTACATGCATCTTGTAGAAAAGCAGCTTGTCAGCGACCCTGAAGCCATTAAAACGGCGCTGCGCAAAATATGCGATATCGGACAGCGGCTCGGCAAACCAGTCATCGCCACCGGAAATGTTCATTATCTGGAGACGCGGGACAAGCTTTACCGGGACATTACGATTCACGGTATTACCGGCTTCAGCCCGCTCAAAGGCATACGCAAGCCTGACGCCCATTTGCGTACGACGGATGAAATGCTGGCTGAATTCGAATTCCTCGGAGAAGAGAAAGCCTATGAAGTGGTCGTTACCAACACAAGCGAATTGGCGGACCGCTTCGAAGAGCTGGAGCTGTTCCCGGACAAGCTGTTTACACCGATCCTGGAGGGGGCGGATGAGGAAATCCGCAATACCTGTTACGAAACGGCCAGATCCATCTATGGGGAGGACCTTCCGGAGGTTGTGGTAGCCCGTTTGGAAAAGGAATTGGAGCCGATCATTAAATACGGCTTTTCGGCCAACTATCTGATCTCCGAGCGGCTTGTCAAAAAGTCGAACCAGGACGGCTACCTGGTCGGTTCCCGGGGCTCGGTAGGCTCATCGGTCGTGGCTACGTTCCTCGGCATTTCCGAGGTAAACCCGCTGCCCGCCCATTATATTTGCCTGAATCCGGAATGCAAGCACAGCGAATGGTTCCTGGACGGCAGCGTACCGAGCGGGTTCGACCTTCCCGACAAAGATTGCCCGCAATGCGGAGGCAAGCTCAAAGGGGAAGGGCAGGACATCCCGTTCGAGACATTCCTTGGTTTTAAGGGGGACAAGGTTCCCGATATCGACTTGAACTTCTCGGGTGAGTATCAGCCGAATGCCCACAATTATACCAAGGTGCTGTTCGGGGAAAAGTCGGTATTCCGGGCTGGTACGATCGGCACCGTTGCCGAGAAGACCGCCTTCGGCTTTGCGAAAAAATATGAAGAAGAGCATAACCAGAAATGGCGCGGCGCGGAGCTCAACCGGCTGGCTGCCGGCTGTACCGGCGTCAAGCGCAGCACGGGTCAACATCCGGGCGGGATCGTCGTCGTGCCGGATTATATCGAAGTCGAAGATATCACTCCGGTTCAATACCCGGCGGATGATACCTCCGCGGAATGGAAGACCACCCATTTTGACTATCATGCTTTTGACGCGAACCTGCTTAAGCTCGATATTCTGGGGCACGATGATCCGACGATGATGAGAATGCTGCAGGACCTGACAGGGGTTGATCCGACCACGATACCGATGAATGACCCCAAAGTCATGAGCATGTTCAACTCGACGGAAGCGCTCGGCGTTACGCCGGAGCAGATCCGGACGCCGGTGGCTACCTATGGCATCCCGGAAATGGGAACGAAATTCGTACGTCAGATGCTGGTCGAGTCACAGCCGTCCTCCTTTGCGGATTTGCTGCAGATTTCAGGTCTGTCGCACGGTACGGGGGTATGGCTTGGCAATGCGCAGGACCTGATCAAGAACGGTACGTGCAACATCAAAACCGTAATCGGCTGTCGTGACGACATTATGCTGTTCCTTATTTACAAAGCAGGGATGGACGCCAGTCTGGCCTTTAAAATTACGGAAAGCGTGCGTAAAGGCAAAGGCTTGACGCCGGAATGGATTGAAGAGATGAAGAGATGCAAAGTGCCGCAGTGGTACATCGACTCCTGTCTCAAAATCCAGTACATGTTCCCGAAGGCGCACGCAGCGGCCTACGTTATTTCTGCCGTGCGCACTGCCTACTTCAAGCTGTATCATCCGATTGAATTTTATGCAACCTACTTTTCGGTCCGCGCCGCCGACTTCGATATCGAATTATGCTGCCAGGGCTATGAAGCGATCGGCCGTAAAATTGTCGAAATCGAGCAGCTCGGCTTCCAGGCACCACCGAAGGAGAAAAACATGCTGCCGATTCTGGAGATGGCCTTGGAGATGACCGCACGCGGCTTCACCTTTAAACCGATCGATCTTTATCGTTCGGAAGCCACCCGTTTTAAAGTTGACGGGGATTCGCTCATTCCTCCGTTCGGCGCGCTGGCGGGAATCGGCGAAAACGCCGCCCGCAACATTGCCGCTGCCCGCGAGCAGGGTGAGTTTTTGTCGATAGAGGATTTCCAGCAAAAATCGAAGGCAAGTAAAACGATTGTGGAAATGCTGTCGCAAATGGGCTGCTTCCGCGGTCTTCCGGAAAGCAACCAGCTTTCTCTCTTTTAGGCTTGTTTTCTCCTTGAGCAGTCAAGCTTCAGCACTTGTCACTTACATCTGGTTATGTTATAATTTTTTTGGTAATCATGGAGATAAAACCGTTGCTAAAGAGTGGGGAAACCCACTCTTTAATCTTTGCTATGGTGGTTTTGTGACTGCAGCAAATACAGATATAGGAAACGATACTCTTGGAGGTTATAATCTTTGAGCACACCAAAGATCAAATCCATCGTGGAAGAAATGGTCCAACCCTACTTGATCGAGCATGGCTTCGAACTGGTCGACGTTGAATATGTCAAGGAGGGCAGCAACTGGTTTTTGCGCGTCTTTGTTGACAAGGACGGCGGTATTGACCTGGACGACTGCAGTATGATCAGTGAATATCTCGGCCAGAAGCTGGATGAGAAGGATCCGGTTTCAGATGCTTATTTTTTGGAAGTGTCATCTCCCGGTGCGGAACGTCCGCTGAAGAAAGCGGAGGATGTGGCTAAAGCGGTAGGCAAAGACGTATTTATTACTACATACGAGCCTGTCAATGGCCTCAAGGAATTTGAGGGCAGATTGCTTTCATTTGAAAATGATGAGCTTACGGTGCAAACCGGTAAAAAAGAGCATGTCATTCCGTATGCCAAAGTAGCGGGAGCGCGGCTGGCGATCATATTTTAAGTGCCTCTTTAAATGCTTGACTGCAACTAATGACTATTTGTCTCGTCTGAAACGGCCGGTCTCCTTGGCTGCAACAAGGAAACAAGCCGTTTCTGCGCAAGACGCCATGATTTGAAAGGGGGAGAAATAATCCATGAGTATGGATTTTATTGAAGCAATGAATGAGCTGGAAAGGGAAAAAGGCATCAGCAAGGATGTGCTGTTCGAAGCGATCGAAGCCGCTTTGATTTCCAGCTATAAGCGCAATTTTAACACGGCCCAGAATGTTCGTGTCGATATGAATCGCAACACCGGGGTTATCAAAGTGTTTGCACGCAAGCTGATCGTGGATGAGGTGCTGGATCCCCGAACTGAAATTTCCCTGCCGGCCGCACGTGAGATCAACCCGCATTTCCAGCTTGACGACATTGCGGAGATCGAAGTGACGCCGCGGGACTTCGGACGGATCGCTGCCCAGACGGCCAAGCAGGTGGTTACCCAGCGCATTCGCGAAGCGGAACGCGGGCTGATCTATAACGCTTTTGTGGATAAAGAGGAAGATATCGTCACAGGCACCGTGCAGCGCCAGGATCAGCGCAACATTTATGTCGATCTGGGCAAGATCGAGGCGGCACTTCCGCTCAACGAGTTGATGCCAAACGAGAAGTTCAACCATCTGGACCGCATCAAGGCATATATCACAAAAGTCGAGAATACAACGAAAGGGCCGCAAATTCTATTGTCCCGCACACATCCCGGCCTGCTCAAACGCCTGTTCGAGCTTGAGGTTCCGGAAATTTTCGACGGGGTTGTGGAGATTCGTTCCGTGGCCCGTGAAGCCGGATTCCGTTCCAAAATCGCCGTCTACTCGCGCAACGAAGAAGTCGATCCGGTCGGCTCCTGCGTAGGCCCGAGAGGCACACGCGTGCAGACCATCGTCAATGAGCTGCGCGGCGAGAAAATCGACATTGTTCGTTACTCCGAAAATGTCGATGAATATGTGGCCAATGCGCTCAGTCCTTCCAAGGTGCTGGAGGTGCAAGTATTTGAAGAGGAAAAAATGGCCCGTGTCATTGTTCCCGATTACCAGCTTTCCCTCGCCATCGGCATCAAGGGACAGAACGCGCGGCTTGCCGCGAAGCTGACTGGCTGGAAGATCGATATCAAGAGCGAAACCCAGGCGGAAGAAGAGTTCGGCAGACCTCGCACCAATGAGGGGGAAATGCATCAGGATTCCGTTTCCGTCGATTAAACGCAAGGTTAAGGGGGGAGTCGTATGAAACAGAGAAAGGTACCGCTGCGCAAATGCGTGGCCTGCCAGGAAATGATGCCGAAGAAGCAGCTTATCCGTATCGTCAAAACCCCTGAAGACGAAATATTGATTGATCTGACCGGTAAAAAGGCTGGCCGGGGGGCTTATTTATGCGGCAAGGACGCATGCTTTAAGCTGGCCCGGAAGAATAAAGCGCTGGATCGTGCTTTAAAGCATCATGTGGATCCGGAAATCCATGATCAATTGGCCCGGGATTTCGCTGCCGCCGAGGAAGAATTCCTGGCGGCACAAGGCAGTGCTGATGATGAATAAGGCGCTGTCCAATATAGGCCTGGCCATGAGAGCAGGCAAACTGGTAACCGGTGATGAAATCGTGCTGAAGGCTGTGCGCTCTTCCGAAGCCAAGCTGGTCATCCTTGCGAAAGATGCCTCAGTTAATACTCAAAAGAAATTCCGCGATAAATGCGGATCCTACAACATTCCACTGCTGATAGGGTTTGACCGGGAAAGCTTGGGCAACAGTGTCGGCAAGGCCGAACGGGTCGTGCTGGCGGTTACGGATCAAGGGTTCGCGCAGATGATCTTGAAACATGCGGGGATTATGTCGGAGGTGGAGTATATTGAGTAAACAGGAAAGCAAAGACAAACTGCGGGTTTATGAATACGCCAAGTCATTGAATATGAGCAGCAAGGAAATTATTACGATTCTTAAGAGGCTTGACATTCCCGTTAACAATCACATGAGCGTTATGGAGAACGATGCCGTAAGCAAGGTTGAAAACTTCTTCAAGGAAATCAAATCCAACGCGGCGAAGCAAAGCGGGACAGGTACGGCCCAGATCCATGCACAAAAGACAGAGCAAACCAAAATTCAACAGGAAAAGCAGGTAAGTATGAATAATAAAAAAAACAACCAAAACCAGAGCAATACCAATTCAAGACCGCAGAGCGGTCAGGATAGCAGGAGAAGCAGCTCCCCTTCCGGTCAGGGAGGCCAGAACCGGGGCGGTGGACAGCAGCGGCAAGGCAATGCGGGGGGCGGCAACCGCCAGCAGGGCGGTTCGGCGCCTCGCCAGCAGAGCGGCACAAGCGTAGGCTCCCGTCCGCAGCAAAACAGCGGACAGCGTGACGGCGGATCTGCAGTCAGAACGGCCGAGCGCAGCGGTGGCGGACAAGGCGGAGGACAAAACCGCGGCGGGCAAGGCGGCGGTAATCGCAGCGCCGGCAATAACCGCAATAGCGGTGGCGGCGGGCGTCAGGGCAACAACCGCTTTGACGACCGCTCCGGCGGTGGCCAAAACCGCGGTAATGGTGGACGCGGCGGCAAAGGCGGAAGGTTCAACAACAACCGCGGCCGTGGTGGACAGCAGGAACAACGCCGCGAGAAAATCGACAACACGCCGAAGAAAATTATCGTGCGTGGTGAAATGACCGTTGGCGAAACGGCTAAGCTCCTGCACAAGGACGCCTCCGAGGTCATCAAAAAGCTCATTATGCTGGGTACGATGGCAACCATCAACCAGGAGCTTGACATGGATACGATTCTCCTGCTCGCAGGCGAATTCGGTGTAGAAGTCGAAGTGAAGATTCCGGTTGAAGAAGATCGTTTTGAAACTATTGAGGAAAATGATGATCCGGAAAGCCTGACCACCCGTCCGCCGGTAGTAACGATCATGGGACACGTTGACCACGGTAAAACTACATTGCTCGATGCGATCCGCTCCACGAATGTTACCGGTGGCGAAGCAGGCGGCATTACGCAGCATATCGGCGCTTATCAGGTGGAAATCAACGGCAAGAAGATTACGTTCCTGGATACGCCGGGTCATGAAGCCTTTACAGCCATGCGCGCACGTGGTGCGCAGGTTACGGATATGACGATCATCGTTGTTGCAGCCGATGACGGTGTGATGCCGCAAACGGTGGAAGCGATCAACCACGCCAAGGCGGCAGGTTTGCCGATCATCGTAGCGGTTAATAAAATTGATAAGCCGGACGCAAACCCGGATAAAGTGAAGCAAGAGCTGACGGAATATGAGCTCGTTCCGGAAGAATGGGGCGGTGATACCATCTTCGTGAACGTGTCGGCGAAGCAAAAGATGGGTCTGGAAGACCTGCTGGAAATGATTTTGCTGGTTGCGGAAGTGAACGAATACAAAGCCAATCCTGACAAGCGCGCACGCGGAACCATCATCGAAGCAGAGCTGGACAAAGGCCGCGGTTCGGTAGCACGGATTCTCGTGCAGAACGGTACGCTGAAGGTCGGAGACGCGTTTGTGGCGGGCAACTGCTTCGGACGGGTGCGGGCGATGGTCAACGACAAGGGCCGCCGTCTGAAGGAGGCCGGTCCTTCCACACCGGTGGAAATTACCGGTTTGACGGAAGTGCCGCTGGCTGGTGATCCGTTCATGGTGTTTGAGGATGAGCGCAAAGCGCGCGCCATCGCCGACAAACGCGCAATCACACAGCGTCAGTCCGAGCTGGGCGCTCATACACGCGTGACCCTTGACGACCTGTTCCAGCATATTAAAGACGGCGAAATGAAGGATCTGAACGTGATTATTAAAGGTGACGTTCAAGGTTCCGTCGAAGCGCTGAAAGGCTCCCTGAACAAGATTGAAGTTGAGGGTGTACGCGTTAAGATTATTCACAGCAGTGTTGGCGCGATCAATGAGTCGGACATCATTCTGGCTGCGGCGTCGAACGCGATTGTCATCGGCTTTAACGTCCGCCCTGATAACCAGGCTAAAGCAACGGCAGAGTCCGAGAAAGTGGATATTCGTCTGCACCGTGTTATCTACAATGTGATCGAAGAAATCGAGCAGGCAATGAAGGGTATGCTTGACCCGGTTTACAAAGAGAACATTATCGGCCATGCCGAAGTGCGGAACGTGTTCAAAGTCAGCAAGGTCGGAACGATCGCAGGCTGTATGGTTACTTCCGGCAAAATTTCCCGTAACGCGGAAGCCCGCCTGATCCGTGACGGTATCGTCATTTTCGAAGGCAAAATCGATTCCTTGAAGCGCTTCAAGGACGATGCCAAGGAAGTAGCGCAAGGCTACGAATGCGGTATTACCCTTGATGGCTATAATGACGTTAAGGAAAACGACGTCATCGAAGCGTTCGTCATGGAGACGGTGGAACGCTGAGGGCAGAAAGGTGAGCTACAATGGCTAAAATACGAACAGGACGTGTCGGGGAACAGATCAAAAAGGAGCTGAGCCTGCTGATCCAAAGCGAGCTGAAGGATCCGCGCATCGGTTTTGTGACCGTGACGGGCGTTGAAGTGACCAATGATCTGTCCCAGGCCAAAGTATATTTAAGCGTACTGGGAGACGAAGAACAGAAGCAGGCCTCACTCAAGGGGCTGGACAAAGCCAACGGCTTTCTTCGCTCGGAGCTGGGCAAAAGAATACGGCTCCGCCATGTACCTGAACTGATTTTTAAAATTGACGAATCCATTGCCTACGGCAGCCGCATTGAGAAGCTGCTTAGCGACATCGGCAAAGAAGATCAATGATGAATTGAATGTAAAGGAGACGGCAATGCAGACTTATGAACGGGCGCTTCAGCAGGCGAAGAATTTCCTGCAGGAGCATGATGATTTCCTGATCGTGTCGCATGTACAGCCGGACGGAGATGCAGTCAGCTCGACCTTAACGGTGGGCTGGCTTCTCTCATGTCTGGACAAAAAATTCACGATGCTGAACGAAGGGCCGATTCCGCAGCGGATGAAATTTTTGTGGCATGCTGACAACATTGTCAATATGAGCCTTCGGCCTTTGGACCGCAAGTATAGCCGGGTGATCTGTGTGGATTGTGCGGATTTCCGCCGCGTTGGTCTGACCGAGCAATATTTTGCAGATGATGCGCTGATTCTGAATATAGATCACCATCCGACCAATGACGGCTATGGCAGCATCAATGTCATCAAGCCGGATGCGGCGGCCACGGCCGAAATTTTGTTTGATCTGCTGGAGCTGTCCGGCGTAAACTGGGATACAGAGATCGCATCCCTGATCTATACCGGCCTGTTAACGGATACCGGGGGTTTTCGCTATTCCAATACCTCTCCTCGGGTCATGTCCATCGCCTCTACACTGCTGTCTTATGGCGTGAATGGTCCGGATCTGTCAGAACGGCTGCTAGAATGCATGTCGCTGGCGCAGGTACAAATTTTGACACGCGCTTTGTCGACACTGGAAATGACCGCGGACGGCAAAATTGCCTGGGTAACCGTTCAGCCTGAGGACATGGCGGCTGCTGGAGCGGAAAACGAGGACCTGGAGGGGATTGTAAATTATCCGCGCAACATCCAGGGAGTGGAAGTGGGCATTTTATTTAAAGTTATCGATGGACAAGCGGTCAAAGCCAGTCTGCGCTCCGCGGGCAGAGTCGATGTGGCCGTTTTGGCCCAATCCTTCGGGGGCGGCGGGCATGTGCGGGCCGCCGGCTGCCGTGTTGAAGGTCCGCTTGAGCAAGTCGTTGAACAGGTTGTCAGCAGGGTGAAGGAGAAGTTATGAAGAAAACGTGGGAAGGGATATTGCCTGTCTACAAGCCTGCCGGTTTTACCTCCCATGATGTAGTGGCCAAGGCGCGTCGACTTCTGGGAATGAAACGGATCGGCCATACAGGCACGCTTGATCCGCAGGTCACCGGTGTGCTGCCGCTCTGCCTGGGGCGGGCGACCCGGGTTGTGGAATACCTGCAGGAGCAGCCGAAGGAGTATCAGGCCACGCTGCGTCTGGGTCTTGCAACCGATACGGAAGATATGACAGGCACGGTGGTGGAGGAAGCTGATGCGCAGGCGGTGACGGAGGAAGAAGCTGCAGTGGTGCTGCGGCGTTTTACCGGCGTGATCAGCCAGGTGCCCCCTATGTATTCGGCAGTCAAGGTAGAAGGCAAACGGCTGTACGAGCTCGCCCGTGAAGGGAAGACGGTGGAGCGCAAGAGCCGGGAGGTCACCATCTATGAACTGGAAATGAACAGTTTTGCGAAAAATGATACATATACCGATGTATCGTTTCGAGTTCTGTGCTCCAAAGGCACCTACATTCGTACACTTTGCGTTGATATCGGGCGTGAGCTCGGTTACCCGTCCACGATGGTCCGTCTTGAACGGACCATGTCCGCTGGCATCACAGCAGACCGCTGCCTGACGTTCGAAGATATTGAACGCTGTATGGCAGATGGAAGTTTGGAGGAGCGTTTGATTCCGGTGGACGAGGCGGTTGCGTTTATGCCTGCACACACGGTAGTCAAGCAAAAGGCTGCGGCAGCCATACAGGGACAGCGGCTGTCCCCGGGTGCTGTTCTTCCGCCGGTAGAGCACGACCTGCCTATCCGGCTTTATCGGGAAGACGGCCAGTTTCTCGGCATCTTCGGCCGTGATCCGGAGTCTCATGCCGTGACAGCCATCAAGGTGTTTCTTCCGGAGCAGTGAATAGAATTTGAAACTATATCAAGTGCGAGTTCAAAAAGTCAGGTTTTCAGCACCGAAGCGTATGCTTCCGAAGTGCGTTTTTTCAAAACGCTTGAGTTGAATGAAGCTAGGGACTGAGGAGCGGAGCGTACTTGGGGTACGTGAGCACCTGAAATGTTTCCGCAGGAAACATGCTTCGGAAGCGTCGGCTTAGGCCCGGCTGAATTCAAGATTCGATGTCGAGTCTGCTTCCTGACTTCCTTCGTGATCAAAAGATGACTTTTTGAACTACCTCTATAAGAAATGGCAGGTGAAATGCGAATGATAACTGTACCTCTGTCATACCCGCCGAAAGGTGAAGTTTTGCAGAAGCATGCCCTCCCCCAGGTCATGGCTATGGGGCAGTTCGACGGGCTTCATATGGGGCATCAAAGCGTAATCCGCACGGCAGTTTCACTGGCTGAGCGCCGGCAGTGTCCGGTATCTGTCATGACCTTTCATCCTCATCCGAAAGAAGTCATGAAAAAGGGCGATTATGAGGGTTATCTGACGCCAATTGCCGAAAAAAAGGAACTGCTGAAGTCGATGGGTGTTGACGTGTTGTATATTATGGAGTTTAATGAAGCTTTTTCGCGTGTATCACCGCAGCAGTTCGTTGAAGATGTGCTGTTTCCGCTGCAGGTGCAAACGGCGGTCGTCGGCTTTGATTTTCGCTTCGGACACCGGGGTGAAGGAGATGAAAGCATGCTGAGGGAGCTGGGCGGTGCCCGGATGACCGTAGAGACGGTGCCACCTTTCCAACTGAACGGGGAAAAAGTCAGCAGCTCCGGCATTCGTAAGGCGCTGCGGGAAGGCGATCTCGCCCGTGCTTTGGACTGGCTGGGACGCTCATACCGGCTGCAGGGGATCGTCAGCGATGGTGAAAAAAGAGGACGGACGATCGGATTTCCGACCGCCAATCTCCGGCTGAATGATAATTATGTTATTCCTATGAAGGGCGTATACGCAGTTCGGGCCACTGTAGACGGCGAGCAGTTGAAAGGGGTTATGAACGTTGGCGTGAAGCCGACGTTCCATGAAGGTGATCTTCAGCCCTCTTTTGAAGTGCATCTGTTCGATTTCGACCGGCAAATCTATGGAGAATGGATGGCTGTGGAGCTGTGCCACTTTATCCGGCCTGAGCGCAAGTTCAGCGGAGTTCAGGAGCTTGTGACCCAAATCCGGAATGATGCGGATACGGCAAGGCAGCTGCTTTCATCCTCAAGATTATAGAGCGGCATTTACAATAGGCATTTTGTTGTGCTATACTATTTTATGTTGCTCATGCAGCAGAGAACCTTAGCTTGGTTGCGCGCTTTCACCGGCGGTTACTCGGCTAATGGCGATTATAATGAAGGAGGTGAACAGAATGGCATTGACTCAAGAGCGTAAACAACAGCTGATTGACGAATACAAAACTCACGAATCCGACACTGGATCCGCAGAGGTTCAAATCGCAATCCTGACTGAGAACATCGTTAACTTGCAAAGCCACTTTCGTTCGCATAAGAAAGACCATCACTCCCGTCGCGGGCTGTTGAAGATGGTTGGTCAGCGTCGTAAGCTTTTGGCTTACCTGAAGAAAACTGATGTAAAACGTTACAGTGCACTGATCGAAAGACTCGGACTGCGCCGTTAATTTTACATGTAAGCCCAAAAAAAGAACCTGGTTGTTCACCGCATGTCCCTGAAATGGCGACGGCGGACAGCAGCCAGGTTTTTCTTGAATTTCCCGGGTTTCCGAATTTTAGCGAAGCCCTCCAGTTATGTCCTTTCTTAGGCTCGGCTTTGTCTTTACAGTAAGACATGCTGTCTTATGAATCGGCTTGGAGCAGGAAATACTGATTTTACGCAGAACAAGAACATACAGGTGTAAAGAATGGAGGGATACCATGGAACAACGTGTAGAAATGCAGCTTGGCGGCAGAAAGCTCGTGCTTGAAACGGGCCGGCTTGCGAAACAGGCTAACGCAGCAGTAATGGTACGCTACGGCGATACCGCGGTGCTTTGTACTGTTACAGCATCCAGCGAACCGAAGGATTTGGATTTTTTTCCGTTAACCGTCAATTACGAGGAAAGATTATATGCCGTGGGTAAAATTCCTGGAGGTTTCATTAAGCGTGAAGGAAGACCGAGCGAGAAGGCGATTCTTGCCAGCCGCCTGACAGACCGTCCGATACGGCCGCTGTTTCCGGAAGGCTTCCGTAATGATGTTCAGGTCCTGAACCTTGTGATGAGCGTTGATCAGGATTGTGAGCCGCAAATCGCGGCCATGATTGGCACCTCGGCGGCGCTGAGCATATCGGATGTGCCTTTTAACGGACCGATCGGCGGTGTTGCAGTCGGCCGGGTCAACGGTCAATTCATCATCAATCCAACCATCGAGCAGCAGGAGACAAGCGATCTGTATCTGGTAGTAGCAGGTACAAAAGAGGCGATTATGATGGTTGAAGCCGAAGCGAATGAGGTTCCTGAAGAGACGATGCTGGAAGCGATCATGTTCGGACATGACGAAATCAAGAATATCGTCGCGACGATTGAAGAACTGGTGAAGATTGCCGGCAAGGAAAAAATGCAGGTCAAGCTGCATGCCGTGGATGAAACGGTAAACAAGGAAGTGCGTGAATATGCAGCCGCCCGTTTGGTAGAAGCGGTAAAAATCGAAGAAAAGCATGCGCGTCAGGACGCGATCGATGCGATCAACGAAGAGACGGTTGCTTATTTTGAAGAAAAGTACATCGACACACCGGAGCTTCTGAAGGATGTTAACGAAGTGCTTTATGATATCGTTAAGGAAGAAGTGCGCCGTTTAATTACCCATGACAAGATTCGTCCGGACGGCCGCAAGCTGGATGAAATCCGTCCGATTGAGAGTGATACCGGCATCCTGCCACGGACGCACGGTTCCGGTTTGTTTACACGCGGACAGACACAGGCGTTGAGTATTTGTACGCTGGGAGCACTTGGCGATGTGCAGATTCTGGACGGTATTTCTTTGGAAGAGTCGAAACGCTTTATGCACCATTATAACTTCCCGCCTTTCAGTGTGGGTGAGGCTCGTCCTCTGCGTGCTCCAGGCAGACGTGAAATCGGTCACGGTGCGCTTGGCGAGCGGGCACTTGCCAAAGTTATTCCACCGGAATCCGAATTCCCTTACACAATCCGTCTTGTATCCGAGGTGCTTGAATCGAACGGTTCTACCTCTCAGGCGAGCATCTGTGCCAGCACACTGGCAATGATGGATGCGGGGGTTCCGATCAAAGCGCCGGTTGCAGGTGTGGCAATGGGATTGATCAAGGATCAAGAGCATGTATCCATTCTGACAGATATTCAGGGTATGGAAGATCACCTTGGAGACATGGACTTTAAAGTGGCCGGTACTGCTGAAGGGGTAACCGCCATTCAGATGGATATCAAGATCGACGGCATTGACCGCAAAATTTTGCAGGACGCGCTGACCCAGGCAAGAGAAGGGCGGATCTTCATTCTGAATAAAATGATGGAAGCGATCCAAGAGCCGAGGAAGCAGCTTTCACCTTATGCGCCAAAAATTATCACGATGTATATCAACCCGGATAAAATCCGCGACGTGATCGGCGCTGGCGGCAAGATTATCAACAAGATCATTGAAGATACCGGCGTAAAAATTGATATCGAGCAGGATGGCCGTGTGTTTATCGCTTCGTCCAACCCGGAAATGAACGAGAAAGCACGATCCATTATTGAAGGAATCGTAAGAGAAGTAGTTGTCGGTGAAATCTATGTCGGAACCGTTAAACGTATCGAGAAATTCGGCGCGTTCGTTGAAATTTTGCCGGGCAAAGACGGACTGGTTCACATTTCCCAGCTGTCCACCGAACGGGTCGGCAAAGTGGAAGACGTGGTATCGATCGGCGATACGATTACGGTTAAAGTTACTGAAATCGATCAGCAGGGCCGGGTTAACCTGTCCCGCAAAGCCGTATTGACTGCAGAGCAGCCGGCCAAGTAAACAATTCAATCCATCGAAGAAGAATCCGTAAAAGAGACAGAGTAATTTTCTGGCTCTTTTTTTAATACATAAGCAGGAAGAAACCGTGAGGCATAAAACCTGTCCGGCGCTCATAGGATGTGGACAAACGCGCTGGAAGGATGAGTGGGGATGAAAAAGGCGAAAATAGCCGCCGCTGCCTTAGGGAGTGCGATCGTGGTTTTGCTCGTAGGCCAAATCAGCGGTATCCGTGAGTATGTGCAAGAGGTCCGCAGCCAGTGGGAGGAAGCGACAGCAGTAGAAGTATGGGGACCTGCAACAGCAGGCGAGCAGCTAATGGAACTCATAAAGCTTGAAGCGGAGCGGCGCAAACAGGCTCCGGTTGATGCAACGGTTGACCGTGTCTGGAAGGCCATTCCCGGGTACAACGGGGTGGAAGTAGATATAGAAGCTACTTACCGGAGGGCTGCCGCCGCTCCGGGTATGCCTGTAAAGTACATATACAAACAAACTCCGCCGCAGGTAACGCTCGATGATCTGGGCCATCATCCGATTTACCGCGGCAACCCGGCCAAACCGATGGCTGCCTTCATGATTAACGTGGCCTGGGGCAATGAATACATCGGGCCTATGCTCGATACCCTGGATCGTGAACATGTCAAGGCCACCTTTTTCCTGGACGGAAGCTGGCTGAAGAAAAATCCGGATGTCGCCAAGGAAATTCAGAAGAGAGGACATGAAATCTCCAATCACGCTTACTCCCACCCGAACATGAGCAGGGTCAGCCGGGAGCGTGCGCTGCAGGAGATTTCAAAGACGGAAGCTCTGCTCAAGGAAACGCTTGGCGTTCAGAACAAGTGGTTTGCTCCTCCTTCGGGGGACTATGATCAGGAGACCGTTGACATCGCCGCAAGCCAGGGATTGAAGACCGTTTTATGGACACTCGACACTGTAGACTGGCGCAAACCGGCCCCCGCTTCCATCGTGCGTAAAATTGCGTCGGGTGTTGAACCGGGTTCACTTATTCTGATGCATCCAACCCAATCTTCAGCTGCGGCATTGGCCGATATGATCAAGGCTGTGCGCAGCAAAGGACTGACACTCGGCACCGTCAGCCAGACACTGTCGGCGGAGCGGATTATGGACAGTACGGTTGAGTAGTCTTCCTTTTTCTGTTACGATGAACATTATGGCGTCAGATGAATAAATGGGCACAGGCAAGTTTAAGAGGTAGTTCAAAAAGTCATCTTTTGATCACGAAGGAAGTCAGGGAGGGGACTCGACATCGAATCTTGAATTCAGCCGGGCCTTACGGTGCTCACGTACCCAAGTACGCTCCGCTCCTCAGTCCCTAGCTTCATCCAATCTTCTCGGTGCTGAAAACCTGACTTTTTGAACTCGCACTTTAGGTTTAAGGGGGCCAACTTAGTGAAACAAATACAACTGAACAACGGCCTTAGAGTGGTCATGGAAAAAATTCCGAACGTACGCTCTGTTTCCTTCGGGATCTGGGTCAAGACCGGATCACGGCATGAGGATGAATCCAGAGGCGGCATATCCCATTTTATCGAGCACATGCTTTTTAAAGGCACGGACCGGTTCAGCGCAAAGGATATTGCGGAGGAATTCGATGCCATTGGCGGCAACGTCAATGCCTTTACATCCAAGGAATATACATGCTATTATGCAAAAGTGCTTGACGAGCATTTGCCGATCGCGGTGGATGTGCTGTCAGATATGTTTTTTAATTCAAAGCTGGACCCGGAGGAGCTCGCCAGAGAGAAAAATGTCATCCTTGAGGAAATTTCCATGTACGAGGATACGCCTGATGATATGGTACATGATCTGGTTTCCAGAGCGGCGTATGGGAGCCATCCCTTGGCCTATCCCATTCTCGGTTCGGAGGAGCGCCTGCAGGCCATGGACAGCGATCATCTCCGCAGCTATATGAAAGAGCATTATACCGTTGAAAATACAGTGATCAGCCTGGCCGGTAACATCAGCGATGATGTGGTCGAGCTGCTGGAAAAACATTTCGGCCACTTTGACAATCATGGTCAGTCTTCGAAGCTGGACGTTCCTGCTTTTGCAGGACAGCTCCTGTTTCACGAAAAAAGCACGGAGCAGAATCATATCTGCCTGTCGTTCCCGGGCTGCGCTACGGGCGAGCCGCTGCAATATGCCATGATTTTGCTGAATAATGCGCTGGGCGGAGGTATGAGCTCCAGACTGTTCCAGGAAATCCGTGAAAAACGCGGGCTCGCATACTCCGTGTATTCTTATCACAGCTCCCATGCAGACAGCGGTCTGCTAACTATCTATGCAGGTACGGCGCCAAAACAGACCAAGGATGTGCTTGAGTTGACCCAGGAGCTGCTGCATGATGCCGCGGTGAAAGGGCTGACATCCACTGAGCTCAGCAAGGGCAAAGAGCAGCTTAAAGGCAGCCTGATCCTGAGCCTGGAGAGTACGGGCAGCCGGATGAACAGAAACGGGAAAAATGAACTGATGCTGGGCCGTCATTATACGCTGGACGAGATGATCCAAAATATTGAGCAGGTTACGATGGATGATGTGCAGGCCGTGCTGGATCGTATGTTCGCCCAGCCTTTCGCTGTCGCCATGGTCGGGTCTTCGGACGCGGCAGTTACAGGATTGAGGAGGGACCAATTTGCCTTATTACGTGGAAATTAACAAGCTTGCGGGCAATGAAGACATCGAATTGCCGCGTAAAATGTCGGAGCTTGCTTCCGGATTCGATTTGTACGCTGCGGTAACGGAGGATGTCGTGCTGGAGCCCGGGAAGCGCTGCCTGATTCCGACTGGATTAGCGCTGGCCATGCCTGCCGGCCTGGAGGCGCAAATCCGCCCCCGCAGTGGGCTTGCTTATAAGCACGGGATTACGTGCCTGAACACGCCCGGCACGATCGATGCCGATTACCGCGGCGAAATCAAGGTACTCCTCATCAATTTGGGGGATGATCCATTTACCATCGTACGGAACGAACGGATCGCCCAGATGGTGTTCCAGGAAGTGCCCCAGGTGGAGCTGAAGCAGGTTGAAGTTTTATCAGAGACGGTCCGCGGCTCGGGAGGCTTCGGACATACAGGCAGAAAATAGGCCAACCGACAAATAATACGAATATCAAAGTGCAAAGAGCCGCCCGTTATGGGCGGTTTTTTGCGCTTTCTATCACCCTTTCCGGGTAAACGCATAATATGAACCATACCGTGTCTGGAAAAGGAGTGAATACCAGATGCTCACAGGAATTCGGGTTTTGGTTATCGGTGGAGATGCCCGGCAGCTGGAGGTATTGAGGAAATGTGCCGCTTTGGGCGCTTCTGTCCATGCAGTGGGATTTGAACGCATTCCGGAGAAGATTCCCGGTGTGTTTTTCGTGCCTCTGGGAGAAGAAGTTCTGGAATCAGCGGATGCTCTCATATTGCCGGTTGTAAGCTGTGATAATGAAGGAAAGGTAAGTGCGTCATTTTCTGATGAACCGCTGCAGCTGCTGGAAGAACATATTTCGGTGCTTCCGGGGCACTGTACAATTTACACCGGAATGGCTAAGCCGTATTTGCACAGGTTGAGCGACAAATACGGTCTGCAGCTGGTTGAGCTCCTGAATCGGGATGATATTGCCATTCGCAACTCGATTCCTACGGCCGAAGGGGCCGTCATGATGGCGATCCAGCATACGGAAATAACAATTCACCAGTCCAAATGCATGGTGCTCGGTATGGGACGTACCGGGTTTACACTGGCTAAAACTCTGCAGGGGCTGGGAGCTGACGTAAAGGTCGGAATTCGCGGGAAGGATGAAGGGGCACGGGCTGCCGTGATGGGCTGGAAGCCTTTTGAGACAAGGGATTTGGCGGATGAGGTGTATGATATCGACTTGCTTTTTAATACGATACCCACTATGATTATCACAGCGCAAATCCTGTCCCGAATGCCTCGGAGTGCCGTCATTATTGACCTGGCCTCCGCTCCCGGCGGATGTGATTTCTCAAGTGCGGAGAAGATTGGAATCAAGGCACTTCTTGCACCTTCGCTTCCCGGCATGGTAGCTCCCAAAACCGCAGGTATGATTATGGCGGACGCATTGGTTCAGCAGCTTTTGCAAGATAATCCGAACCGGGAGGAAGGCGTATGAACTGGAGGGGCAAGACAGTAGGTTACGCGATTACGGGCTCACACTGCACCTTTGAGGAAGTGATGCCCGTCATTCAGCGCTTTGTAGATGAAGGCGCACGGGTCATTCCGATTATTTCAAGCTCGGTGCTGACGACGGATACACGTTTCGGCACCTCGCAAAGTTGGCAAAAACAGTTGAAAGATATAACAGGGAATGATATCATTTCTACAATTGTTGAGGCTGAACCGCTTGGGCCATCACGTATGCTGGATGTCCTTGTTATTGCACCGTGTACGGGCAATACAACCAGCAAGCTGGCCAACGCCATGACGGACAGTCCGGTGCTGATGGCTGCCAAAGCGCAGCTGCGGAACGGCCGTCCGCTGGTGCTTGCCATTTCAACCAATGACGGCCTTGGGCTGAATGCGGCGAATATCGCGAAGCTGCTTGTGGCCAAATCCGTTTATTTTGTGCCGTTCGGGCAGGACAATCCGGAACAGAAGCCCAATTCGCTTGTGGCCCAGATGGAACTGATTCCCGAGGCCTGTTATGCAGCTCTGGAGGGCAGACAGCTTCAGCCCATGATCATTCAGCGGCATCATACCGTATAATTGCCTGGCGGGCCTCCGGCTGTTGATGCAGCCGGGGGCTTTCAGAATATATGGTAGTTCACTGCAGCGTCAAAGGGAAAGAGAAGCGGGTTGGGAAGCCGGAAAATGATACAGTATGAGATTGTTTGGCAGGAACGGGTATTGATACAACATATCCTGTTCCTGAGGTGCACACGGTGGAGGAGAAATTATGGGAATTTTAGTACAGAAATACGGGGGAACTTCGCTTTCCACACCGGAAGCCAGAAATCTGGTCATCGGTCATATCAAGAGAGAGCTGAAGAATAAGTTTCAGCTTGTAGTGGTTGTATCGGCCATGGGCCGCAAGGGTGAACCGTATGCAACGGATACGCTGCTTGATTGGGCGGCAAGCAACGGAGACAGTCTTCCTGACCGCGAACGGGATCTGCTGATGTGCTGCGGGGAGATTATTTCTGCAGCCACGCTGTGCAGCCTGCTGGAGCAGGAGGGGATTTCCGCCACGGTATTGACAGGAGCACAGGCAGGTTTTGTAACCGACGGCCAGTTCGGGAATGCAAGAATTCTGGACATCAGGCCTGCACGTATTCTGAAGGAACTTGAGCAGGATCGTGTGGTAATCGTAACCGGTTTTCAGGGCCAGACGGAAAATGGAGATTTCACGACACTTGGCAGAGGCGGAAGCGATACATCGGCTACTGCGTTAGGGGCCGCCCTCCATGCGGAAATTGTCGATATTTATACGGATGTCAACGGAATTTTAACTGCGGATCCAAGAATTGTGGAAGATGCCAAACCGCTTGATTATGTCAGCTACACGGAAATTTGCAATATGGCGCACCACGGAGCGAAAGTGATTCACCCGCGTGCCGTGGAAATTGCCATGCAGGCGAATATTCCGGTTCGTGTGCGTTCAACTTTTTCCGAGAGTGAAGGCACATTGGTGACTCATCCGGAGGGCTTTAAGGATGTTCAATCAGGTGTAGTGGACCGGTATGTGACAGGTATCGCTTACGTTGGGAATGTGACCCAGATTACTGTGGAGTCGGAGGAACCGAACAACCATCTTCAGTTAAAGGTATTCAAGGCGATGGCCGTAAGCGGGATCAGCGTCGATTTTATCAATGTCACAACAACGGGCGCGGTATATACGGTCAGTGACAGTGAAGGCCCTAAAGCGGTTAAAATACTGCAGGAAATGGGCATGAACCCAAAGACTGTCTCCGGCTGCGCGAAGGTATCGGTGATCGGGGGCGGCATTAACGGTGTGCCAGGCATTATGGCGACAATTGTCGAGGCTTTGGCGGAGGCCGGCATTCAGATTCTGCAGTCTGCCGATTCCAATACAACAATTTGGGTATTGGTCAAAAAAGAGGATATGGTGCAGGCGCTGCGTGCGCTTCATGCCAAATTCGAACTTCACCGTTAACCAAGCTTGGGGCAATGAAAGGAGGCAGCATGATGGATTTTGGAAGATTGATCACAGCAATGATTACACCATTCGACGAGCAGGGCGAAATCAATTGGGACGCGACATCCGATTTGATCGATTATTTGATCGAGGTGCAAAAATCCGATTCTCTCGTTGTATCGGGGACGACAGGTGAAGCCCCGACTCTCAGCGATGAAGAGAAAATCAAATTGTTTTCTTTTGTGGTGGATAAAGCGGCCGGGCGCTGCAAAATTATCGCAGGCACGGGCAGCAACAACACGCGCCATTCCATTCATTTAACCAAGGAAGCTGAACGTGTGGGCGTGGACGGCATACTGCTCGTAGTTCCTTATTATAACAAGCCGAATCAGGAAGGCATGTACAGACACTTCGAAGCCATCGCCGGGTTCACTTCCCTGCCTGTCATGCTTTATAATGTGCCGGGAAGAACGGTGGCAGGCCTCACTGCTGAGACAACGCTGCGCTTGGCGCAGATTGGGAACATAGTGGCAACCAAGGAGTGTGCTTCCCTGGAACATGTTACACAGATCGCAGCTGCTGCACCGGACGGATTCAAGGTGTATTCCGGTGACGATGCCTCGGGGCTTCCCGCCATGGCTGTAGGCGCATATGGAATTGTCAGTGTTGCCAGCCATGTGGTCGGCTCGGAAATGAAGCAGATGATCCAAGCCTTTACGGGCGGGCGCCCTGAGCAGGCAGCCGCTTTGCATCAGTCGCTGTTTCCTGTGTTTAAGGGGTTGTTTACATGCCCGAATCCGGTGACTGTCAAATATGCATTGGAACTGAGGGGAGTTGCCGCCGGCCCGGTTCGTCTGCCGCTTGTGGCTCCCTCGGAGCAGGAAGCAGGCTTCATTCGCTCCTTGTTTAAAAAATAATTTTATAGAGGTAGTTCAAAAAGTCATCTTTTGATCACGAAGGAAGTCAGGAAGCGGACTCGACATCGAATCTTGAATTCAGCCGGGCCTAAGCGAATGCTTCCGAAGCATGTTTCCTGCGGAAACATTTAAGGTGCTCCCGTACCCCTAGTACGCTCCGCTCCTCAGTCCCTATCTTCATCTAATTCAAGCGTTTTGAAAAACGCACTCCGGAAGCGTAGGCTTCGGTGCTGAAAACCTGACTTTTTGAACATGCATTTATACGGCAAAACAGAAGCGTTTCCCATGAGGAGCGCTTTTTTTTGCTTTAATGGGCGTGGTAAAAGGGTGAAAACGGCTTGCCGTTCATGGTTTTTTAGAAAACGGGAACCCTAACTTCAAAGAAAAGGGCGACTTGTGTTTTCGCTTTTTAATCATGTATAATGGGGTCAAGTGACTGGGTGCGGTATTTTTTTGAAAATTAAATAACAAATTAAGGTACGACGTCCAACTACCATAGGAGGTTTAGATTCATTTGTCTAAAAAAGCCAACAACGATAAATTGATGATTTTCGCTTTGGGCGGCGTCGGAGAGATCGGGAAAAACATGTATGTCATCCAATATGCCAACGACATTGTAGTCGTGGATTCGGGACTGAAGTTTCCTGAGGAAGATATGCTCGGAATCGATATCGTCATTCCTGATATTTCCTACCTTACGGAGAACCGTGACAAAGTGAGAGGGATTGTGCTGACACATGGCCATGAAGACCATATCGGCGGTCTGCCGTATGTGCTCAAGCATCTGAACGTCCCTGTTTACGGGACGAGGCTGACCTTGGGGCTTGTGGAGAACAAGCTGAAGGAGGCGAATTTGCTCGGAGAAACGAAACGGATCATAATTAACGCCGACTCCGAGATCAAACTGGGATCGACCCTGAAAGTGTCATTTTTTAGTACAAATCACAGTATTCCGGATTCTGTCGGTGTATGCATCGATACACCAGAAGGTGCTGTTGTTCATACGGGCGACTTCAAGTTTGACCATACTCCAGTCAATGGTCAATACGCGGATCTGCAGCGGATGGCTGAGATTGGAAGCAGGGGGGTATTAGCGCTTTTATCAGATAGCACCAATGCCGAGAAGCCTGGATTTACACCTTCGGAGAAAAGTGTAGGCATCGTGCTTGAGGATATTTTCCGCAAATCCCGCCAGCGGGTGGTGGTTGCAACCTTCGCTTCCAACGTGCACCGGATTCAACAGGTGGTGAACGCCGCCGAGAAGACAGGCCGCAAGGTGGCCGTGATCGGACGCAGTATGGTGAATGTGGTGGGCATTGCCCATGATCTCGGATATTTGCAGATTCCGGACGGCATGCTGATTGAGCCTGAGGAAGTCGGCAAAATGGCCGCAGACCGGGTCGTGATCCTGTGCACCGGCAGCCAGGGAGAGCCGATGTCGGCGCTGACGCGCATGGCCCGCTCCACGCACCGCAAGGTGGATATTTTGCCTGGAGATACCGTCATCATTGCCGCAACTCCTGTACCGGGCAACGAGAAATACGTCGGCCGTACGATCGACGAACTGTTCCGTTTAGGCGCGGAGGTATATTATAGCGGAGCAAATTCAGGCGTGCACGTGTCCGGGCATGGCAGCCAGGAAGAGCTTAAGCTGATGCTTAACCTGATGAAGCCGCAGTTTTTCATTCCAATTCACGGTGAATACAGAATGCAGCGCAGACATGCCTTGCTGGCCGAATCAGTGGGCATTGATCATGACAACATTTTTATTACCGATATCGGCGATGTTGTTGAGATTCAGAACGGTGTCGCACGCAAAGCAGGAAAAGTAACTGCAGGCAATGTGCTGATCGACGGATTGGGAGTCGGCGACGTAGGCAATATTGTGCTGCGTGACCGGAAGCTCCTGTCACAGGACGGTATTCTGGTCGTTGTCGTTACGCTTAGCAAGCAGGATGGCACGATTGTCTCCGGCCCTGATATCATTTCCCGCGGTTTCGTTTATGTCCGTGAATCGGAAGGACTGCTGGATGAAGCCAACCGCATTGTTTCGAGCACTTTACAGAAGCTTATGAGCGAAAATGTAAATGAATGGGCTTCCCTTAAAACCAATGTCAAAGATGCGCTTGGCCGTTTCCTGTATGAACAGACACGCCGCAGACCGATGATTTTGCCGATTATTATGGAAGTGTAATCTATAGTCGAATAAGGCACACAGTCGCCTCCTTCTGCTGGAAATATTGGACGGTTTCCGCAGAGGGAGGCTTTTTTGTTTTGACAGTATAAAATCTTCCATTTGAATACCATACTATTCGTTATAAGTGTGTGTTCAAAAAGTCAGGTTTTCAGCACCGAGAAGATTGGATGAAGCTAGGGACTGAGGAGCGGAGCGTACTTGGGGTACCTGAGCACCTGAAATGTTTCCGCAGGAAACATGCTTCGTAAGCATCCGCTTAGTCCCGGCTGAATTCAAGATTCGATGTCGAGTTCGCTTCCTGATTTACTTCGTGATCAAAAGATGACTTTTTGAACTACCTCTATAACGCATTTATTAATGAAGGGATGGATTAAAGTATGGTATCTTATGGCGGCAATAAGGAAGAAGAGACGGAAACTCAAAATCCGCAAACCGAAGATAAAAAGATGACCCCTGTCATGGAGAGTATCCAGCAGCTCGGACAGACCGGAGTACCTGCTGCGGAATCCAATATCTTTTGCATGACCATTATCGGACAAATTGAAGGCCACTTCATCCTGCCTCCGCAAAACAAGACAACCAAGTATGAGCATATCATTCCCCAGCTTGTAGCTGCGGAGCAAAATCCCCGAGTAGAGGGGCTGCTGCTGGTGCTGAATACGGTTGGAGGCGATGTGGAAGCCGGATTGGCCATCGCGGAGATGATCGCCTCCCTGAGCAAACCGACCGTAACGGTAGTCATCGGCGGCGGTCACAGCATCGGCGTGCCTATCGCGGTATCGGCGTCTTACTCACTTATTGCGGAAAGTGCCACAATGACCATCCATCCGATCCGGATGAGCGGTCTGGTCATCGGGGTACCGCAAACATTTGAATATATGGAGAAGATGCAGGAACGGGTCGTGCGGTTTGTGACAAGCCATTCCCGCATCTCGGAGCAGCAGTTCAAAGAGCTGATGTTCAAGACAGGTGAACTGAACCGCGATATCGGGACGGCTGTGGGTGGCCATGATGCCGTAAAGTACGGGCTTATGGACGCGGTTGGCGGTATCGGAGATGCGCTGACCTATCTGAATAAAGCCATTGCTGAGAAAAGGCACACGATGCCGCAGGAAGCGATGCCATCCCTGAATGGCGGCGCCATGCAAGGTCATTCCAGAGCGGTTTCTGCTCAGCAAGGGGGATTGACGCAATGACGCACTATTCCATTGTGCCGATGGAGCTGGTGCTTGAGGGCATGTGGAGAGAAGCAGGCCCGTTGCAGGAAATCAGGGCAGAGGGATGCCTGATCCAGGTAAGGGCGGAGGGGGAGAGAAAAGGAACCATCGTAAGGCTGCTGGACTGTCCTCTCGATGCATACTTGAATCCTAAGCTGTCTCCGGGCACCGAGATAGAGTGGTAAATCATCCGTGCAGGCGGAAAAGCAAAAAGCTTGTCGAAAAAGAACATATGTGCTGATGCGGGTGGACGTGGTATAATATTCTTCTGGGGGGTGACCATGATGGCCAGAAGACGCAAGAAGAAGAAAACTACACTCGGGAGCGTCCTGAAATACGAAATATACGGCATTGTCCTGATTACACTTTCCGTTATTGCCTTGTCCGGTGAAGCGGCGGTCGGCCGCTCTTTATCCAAGATGTTCGGTCTTGTGCTGGGCAAGTTTTACTTTGTCATTCCCCTGATCGGCATTTTTTACGGCTTGATGGTAATGATACACCGGAAGTGGCCGAACAAATGGAATGGCCGTAAGAGCGGGTTGCTTTTATTCGTGCTTACATTAACGCTGATGAGCACCATTTCCTCCATGGAACAGCGGCTTGGCCCGATCGGAGCGCTGGAGCCGGGGAATGTGATGAATCAAATACATATTGATTTGCGGGACGAGCTGTTTGCCGCGGATGGAGATCAGCATTCCATGCTGAATAAGGAAATCAGCGGCGGATATGTCGGAGCCATAGAGCTGATGATCCTGCTTTGGCTGTTCGGACTGATGGGAGCCAAGCTCATTATGCTTGTCATGTTTGTGATCAGCTTTATGCTTGTTACGCAGCTGTCCTATGTGGATTTGGGGCGTATTCTGCGCACCAAGGTGCTGAATACAGGCAGCAGCCTGCAGCGCAAGTGGGAAGCAAGAAAGTCCCCGATCCCGGTTGCGGAAGGAGGCGGCAGAAGCAGAAGAGGCAAGCCTGTGCCTGTTCCGGAAGACGAGGAGGAACTGGAAGAGGATTATGAAGAAATGCCTTCGCTGCCCAAGCGGAAGCAGCCGTTGTTCTTTCAGCTGTTTGGCTCCCGCAAAGCGCCGGCTGATCATCATTTGACAGAGGAGCAGGCGGAAGGAGAAACGGCATTTAATTCATTGGCTTATGACCGGTATGATGACGTGGAAGGAGACGTGCACTCATCACCTTTTGTGGCTGCCGAGCCTGAAGCAGCCGAAACGAGGAGCTCGCCGATTATCAGGGATTTCCTGGAACAGGTCCACACTGATGAAAACGCGGAGCTTTACGACAAGGAAGAGGAGAGCAACCTGTCCATGCATGCGGATGCTGAAGCGGATATGTCCCCTGCTGATGAAGCGAGAGAAGAAGAGAACGGTCACTCAGACGAGGCGCCTGCGGACAGTGGACAGGCAGCCGGAGAGGGACTGCCTGGCGGTGAAACAGCCCCTCAGGCACCGCCTCCGCCGCCTCCGAAGCCTTACAAGCTGCCTCCGTTTAAGCTCCTGTCCAAGCCGCAAGGGGCGGGTAAGGGAGGCGGACAAAAGGATTACATGCAGACTGCGCGCAAGCTCGAGGCTACACTGGAGAGCTTCGGTGTGCGGGCCAAGGTGCTAGAGGTTGTTCGTGGCCCTGCCGTAACCCGCTACGAGATCCAGCCGGACATCGGTGTGAAGGTAAGCCGGATCGTGAGCCTGACTGATGATATTGCGCTGGCTCTGGCAGCCAAGGATATCCGGATGGAGGCCCCGATTCCCGGCAAGTCGGCGATCGGGATTGAGGTTCCAAACAGTGAGGTATCGGTGGTCACCATGCGCGAGGTTATGGAAACTCCGGTGTTTCAGGAGTCGGAGGCCAAGCTGTCCATTGCATTCGGCAGGGATATTGCGGGACAGACCATTGTCGGAAATCTGGCGAAAATGCCCCATTTGCTTGTAGCAGGAGCAACCGGTTCGGGTAAATCGGTGTGTATCAACGGCATTATAACCAGTATTTTGTATAAAGCAAAACCCGACGAAGTTAAATTTTTGATGGTTGACCCCAAAATGGTGGAGCTGAATGTCTATAATGGCATTCCTCATCTGCTGGCACCTGTCGTAACCGATCCGAAGCGGGCATCACTGGCCTTAAAGAAAATCGTCGTAGAGATGGAGAAGCGATATGATCTCTTCTCCAAATCGGGAACGAGGAACATAGAAGGTTATAATCTGCTGATGAAAGACAATCCGGCAGCTGTACTTCCATATATTGTAGTCATTGTGGACGAGCTTGCCGACCTGATGATGGTGGCTGCCGGAGATGTGGAAGATGCCATTGCCCGTCTGGCCCAAATGGCCCGCGCTGCCGGTATTCATTTGATCATTGCAACACAGCGCCCGTCGGTTGACGTTATCACGGGTGTGATCAAGGCGAATATTCCTTCGCGGATTGCGTTTGGCGTCTCATCCCAGGTTGACTCCCGTACCATTCTGGATATGGGAGGAGCGGAGAAGCTGCTGGGACGCGGGGACATGCTGTTTATGCCGATGGGTGCCTCCAAACCGGTACGTGTGCAGGGAGCGTTTCTGAGCGACCAGGAAGTGGAGAACGTCGTGGGTTATGTCCGCAATCAGGGAGAAGCCCAGTATGACGATACGCTGGTGCCGGAAGTCGAGGAGACGGCAGCGGAAGCGGATGATATGCTGGATGAGCTGTACGACCAGGCTGTGGGTATCATTCTTGAGGCGAAGCAAGCCTCCGTATCCCTGCTCCAGCGCCGCATGCGCATCGGTTATACCAGAGCCGCCCGCCTGATCGATTCCATGGAAGCGCGCGGTGTGATCGGCCCTTATGAGGGTAGCAAGCCGCGGGAGGTTCTAATGTCTCTGGAGCAGTATCAGCAAAATAAAATCAGTTCCTGACGGGAATATTGTCAGCCGTTCAAGCCAAGCGCTTGGACGGTTTTTTTGTCGTTCAAAACCTTGCAGGGTTACCAGTGAAGTGAATAGTCAGGCTTCTCCCTTGTCATAATAAGCGTAGCCATCCTGTTCATCCCACAAAGAAAGGTAGAGCGAATGATGAAAAAGACAGCCCTATGGATATGTACGGGTGTATTGGCGGTTACGGCCGTAATATATGCAGCCTTCCTTGAACCCGACGACAAACAGAGCAGCAATCCGCTTCCCCAACAAGCCGAGACTCATGAGACGGAACCTGCTGAAGAGGTCTTCAGCAGCAAGCCGATTGTTCAAGGCTCTTACGGTCAGGATGTCTATGAACTGCAAAGCCGTTTGAAGTTGCTTGGCTTTTATTACGGAAAGGTAGACAGTCAATTCGGAAGCAAGACTTTAGGATCAGTTAAATGGTTTCAAGACGAATTCGGCATCGATGCCGACGGTGTCGTTGGGCCCAAAACGAAATTGAAATTGGTGAATGCCACCAAGGATTGGAAGCCGACGGAAACGCCTCTGCACAAGCAGGGCGCTAATCAGCAGACGGGGAACAATGCCGGGACGGATACAGGTACAGAGACAGCCGACAAGGCAGCTTCAAAAGATGAGGATGCTTCGCTGAGTCCGGGCAGAGCGAACGGCCTGTCTGAAAACGAGCTGAAAATGATGGCTAATGCCGTTTACGGTGAGGCGCGCGGCGAGCCGTTTGAAGGGCAGGTTGCCGTGGCTGCGGTTATTTTGAACCGTGTGAAATCACCCAGTTTTCCAAATACACCGTCAGGCGTAATCTTTCAGCCCGGGGCTTTCACAGCCGTTGCTGACGGTCAAATCTGGCTGACGCCGAATCCGCAGGCCCGTAAGGCAGTCCAGCAGGCACTTAATGGCTGGGACCCAACGGGAGGCTGCCTCTATTATTTCAACCCGAAAACAGCGACTTCCAAATGGATCTGGTCCCGTCCACAAGTAAAAACGATAGGGCAGCACATCTTCTGTATGTAGCCCGCGATTAGAAACCGGCAACCGGGGCTTGTCTCCGGTTGCTTCTTGCCTTTTTGATCGTTACAATGAAAATTGGCACAGATTGCCGTTCGTTAAGGAATTAAAATGACGTCGCAAAGGAGTTTTGGACTTGATAAAAACAGAATTTGAGCGCGGCAGCCGGCGGCAGCTGCGTATTCACGTGATGCCGACCAAACGCTTTAAGACGTATGCGATATCGCTTTACGCTGGAATTCCCTTACAGGAGACCACCGTTTCAAGCGTGGCTTTAACTCCTTTCGTATTGAGACGCGGGACAGCTTCCTATCCGGAAACCGTTCAATTCAGGGAGCAGCTTGAGCAAATGTATGGAGCCGGCTTCGGGTTCGATATATATAAAAGAGGAGATTACCAAATCGTCCAGTTTCGGATGGATACCATTAATGACGGCTTCGTAAGCAGCACGGACAGCCTGCTTGACAGGTCTTTTTCGTTTCTCGGAGAGGTGCTGACACGTCCGGTCGTGGAAAATGGCGCTTTCCGCGAGACTTATGTGCAGCAGGAAAGAGAGAATGTGCGCAAAAAGCTCGAGGCGATCGTCAATGACAAAATCCGCTATGCAGGTGAACGCTGTATAGAGGAAATGTTCAAAAACGAACCTTTCCGTCTTCATCCGCTCGGGCAGCGCGCCGATCTTGATTCGATCAGCCCGGACAGCCTATACAAGGCTTATGGAGATTGGCTCGAAAACGCCAGCATGGATCTGTATGTGGTAGGAGACACGTCCCTGGAAGAGGTAGAAGGGCTCGTAGACCGTTATTTCAGTCTTGACCGCTCTTCTGCGGCACAGTACAGAAGGGCTGATGTATCCGCACAGTCTCGTGATGTTCAGACCGTTGTTGAGCGCCTTGATGTAAGTCAAGGGAAGCTGAATATGGGCTTCAGGACATCGATTACCTACAGCGACGATCAATATGCCTCCGCGCTGATGTATAACGGGGTCCTTGGCGGTTACCCTCATTCCAAGCTGTTTGTGAACGTAAGGGAAAAAGCCAGCCTTGCTTATTATGCTTCTTCCCGTTATGACGGGCATAAAGGCATTGCCACCATTCAGTCCGGAATTGAAATCCCCAACTACGAAAAAGCCGTAAGCATTATCCGGCAGCAGCTTGACGATATGCGGAAAGGCAGCATCAGTGAGCTGGAAATGTCCCAGACGAAAGCCATGATCCGCAATCTGCTCAAAGAGATGCAGGATTCCGCCTTCGAAATGATTGCATTTGACTTTAACAGACAGCTTTCCGGCAAGGAAAGAACGGTCGAGCAGCTGCTTGAGCAGGTAGAAGCGGTATGTGTCAAGGATGTGCAGGAGGCTGCTCAGACTTTTAATCTGGACACTATTTATTTCTTGAGAGATCAGAAGGAGGAGTAACCGTGCAGAGCATAACATATGATCATTTACAGGAGACACTGTATTTCGAGGTAATGGATAACGGCCTGCACGTGTATGTGCTGCCCAAACCGGGATTTCAGAAAACCTTCGCCACGTTTGCAACAAAATACGGCTCCATTGATAACCACTTCAAGGTGGAGGGGGAAGAAGCGATCAAGGTTCCGGACGGGATCGCCCACTTTCTTGAGCATAAAATGTTTGAAAAAGAGGACGGAGACGTATTTACGAAGTTCTCATCGAACGGGGCATCTGCCAACGCCTTTACCAGCTTTGAGCAGACCGTGTATCTCTTTTCCGCAACCGAGCATATTTACGACAATCTGGAGACATTAATTGATTTTGTGCAGTCACCGTATTTTACGGATCAGAGTGTGGAAAAAGAAAAAGGCATTATTGGCCAGGAAATTAACATGTACCAGGATAACCCGGATTGGAGAAGCTATTTCGGCCTGATCGAGGCGTTGTATTCCAAGCATCCGGTACATATTGATATCGCGGGTACGGTCGAGTCGATAAGCACGATTACAAAAGAAACGCTCTATACGTGCTATAACGCTTTTTATCATCCAAGCAACATGCTGCTTTTCGTGGTAGGAGGGGTGGAGCCGCAAAAGGTATTCGACCTTGTTCGTGAGGGCCAAAGCCGCAAGGATTACAAGCCTCAGGGCAATATCGAGCGCATATTTGAGCAGGAGCCGGTTGGGGTAGCCCAAAAAAGACGCGAAGCAAGGCTGGCGGTATCCCTTCCTAAATGCCTGTTCGGCTTTAAGGAGAAAAAGACGGGCCTTACAGGAGCGGAACTGCTGCGCCATGATCTGGAAAGCAAGCTGATGCTTGATCTGCTGCTTGGCTCCAGCACACAGCTTTATCAGAAGTTATACGATGAGGAGCTTATTTCAGACAGCTTCGGCCATGAATACAACAGCTCGAATGGTTACGCCTTCTCGGCCATCGGCGGAGATACCAAGGACCCGGACCGACTGCTGTCCCGCATCCGTGAAGAAATTGAGGCCGTCAAGGCCAGCGGATTTGCGGCTGAGCACTTCGAACGGGCACGCAAGAAAAAAATCGGCGGTTATTTGCGCATGCTCAACTCGCCGGAAAACATCGCCCATGAATTTACCCGCCACCGCTTCAGAGGAAGCGATTTGTTTGAGGTGCTGCCTGTTTATGAAAGCATCACGCTTGATGATGTGAACCGCCGTCTGCGGGAGCACACAGACTGGGAGCAGATGGCCGTTTCGCTGGTGGTGAGTCCTTAACATGGAGAAGGGGACCGGAGCGGTTAACAAAGCACTGGGGGAAATGACGGTTCTGGTGACCGGCGGAAGCCGCGGAATCGGTGCGGCCATTGCGGAGCGCTTCGCCTCAGTTGGCATGAATGTGGTGATTCATTACATGAAGTCCCACGAAGAGGCCAACGAAGTGGCACGGCGCTGCATGAAGGATGCCGGTTCCGTGATGACGGTCACCGCGGACCTGCGCAGTAAGGAGCAAATTTTACGCATGCAGGAAAAGCTGGAGAATCACGGATTGAAGCCTGATATTCTCGTAAACAATGCGGGAATATCCCACTACGGCCTGCTGACGGATGTGAGCGAGGAAGAATGGGACGATGTCATGGCCGTCAATGTAAAGGGCACATTTCTGTGTACGCAGGCTTTTCTGCCGCATATGATTTCACAGCGTTATGGCCGAATTATTAACGTATCCTCCGTATGGGGAATGTCCGGCGCCTCGTGCGAGGTGCTTTATTCTTCAACCAAGGGGGCTGTAAATGCCTTTACGAAAGCATTGGCCAAAGAGGCGGCACTTTCGGGAGTGACGGTTAATGCCGTTGCACCAGGGGCCGTGGATACGGCCATGCTGGAGCATCTTGACCCTGGCGAGCTGGCTGAGCTGGAAGATGAGATCCCCGCGGGAAGACTGGCGAAGCCTGACGAAATTTCTTCGCTTGTGTATTTCCTGGCGCTGCCTGAATCCGGATATATCAACGGCCAGATTATCAGTCCCAACGGCGGCTGGATAACCTGATGTACAGAAGAGGCGGGTCTGGCGGAAACCTCCAGCATAGCCGGGAATGGCACGGTGCATATTACATCTGTAGATTTTTTAAAAATCTCAATCCTTACCGAGGAGGATGTAATCATGGCGTCGACAGTGCTCAAAGATTTTGATACCTGGAAAAAGTTCCTTGGAGATCGTGTAGCCAAAGCGGAAAAAATGGGCATCAGCGAGGAAACCATTGCGGACCTGGCCTACGAAATCGGGGAATTTTTGGATGAAAAGGTCGATCCGGCAAACCACTCCAACCGTGCTCTGAAAGAGCTGTGGGGTGTGGCGGACAAGGATGAGCGTCACGTCATTGCCAAGTGCATGGTGAAGCTCGCCAAAGCCAACGCTTAAGCTGTAAATGCTGCGGAAAAGCTCCCATGAGGGGGCTTTTCTGCAATAGTTACAGACCTGTTCTTGTAATTCATAGCTATTTTATATATCATAAACGTGGTTGCAAAAACGGATGTCAATTAAATGCACATGAACGGAAGTATCATAGAAATATGTCGAATGTGCTAGAATAATGGCTTGAAGAGGGTGGCAAAGTGACGGCTGAAACCAAACAATGGTACATGGAATACAAAATACATAACAACCGTCCCGGACTGCTTGGTGATATTGCTTCCATGCTGGGGATGCTGGGAGTCAATATTCTGACGATTAACGGGGTAGAGGGCGAGCGGCGCGGCATGCTGCTTGAAACGGATGATGATGATAAAATCCGCATTCTGGGCGAGATGCTGCAGAAGGCCAGCAACATCACCATCACCGCGTTCCGTCCCCCCAAGCTGGTTGATATTCTCGCAGTCCGCCATGGCCGCTATATTGACCGTGATTCAGATGACCGCAAGACGTTCCGCTTTACGCGGGATGAGCTTGGGTTACTTGTTGATTTTTTGGGTGAAGTATTTAAGAGGGAAGGAAATCAGGTCATCGGCCTGCGGGGAATGCCGCGGGTCGGAAAAACAGAGTCCATTATAGCCAGCAGCGTGTGCGCAGCGAAAAGATGGACGTTCGTCTCTTCTACGCTGCTGCGCCAAACTGTCCGCAGCCAGCTTTCCGATGAAGAAATGAATCCTAACAATGTTTTTATCATTGACGGCATTGTGAGTACAATCCGTTCCAATGAGAAACACTATAATTTGCTGCAGGACATCATGAATTTGCCGAGCACGAAGGTCATTGAGCATCCGGATATTTTTGTCCGCGAATCGGGTTACAGTTTTGATGATTTCCATATTATCATTGAGCTGCGCAATAATCCGAACGAGGAAATTATATATGATACATTCACTACCAGTTACACAGACGATATTTAATAACGTGGAGAGAAATGAGGAGATGATGGCATGTCTGAACTGGGTCAGCAGTTAAGAGAGGCCCGGCTGCAAAAAGGGTTGAGCCTGGACGATGTCCAAGATATGACGAAAATTCGCAAAAGATACCTGGAAGCGATTGAAGCGGGGGACTACAAGGTGCTGCCAGGAACTTTTTATGTCAGAGCATTTATTAAGACCTACGCCGAGACGGTAGGATTAAATGCCGACGAACTTCTTGAGGGCCATAAAAAGGATGTTCCTGTGCAGGAGCAGGAAGCGACGATGGAACCGGTTATTCAGAAACGGGCTGCCCGCGCATCGGGTGAACGGAATATGAAATGGATGTCGAGCGCGCTGATGTGGCTGTTCCCGATTTTAATTCTTGTTTTGATTTATATATATATCGAGTCAAGAAATAATGGGACCCCCCCCCCAAACGACTTAGCCCAAAACAACAACCAAACCCAGACACCACCGGCCACCGGGGGCGGCAAGGGAACCGGGAGCCAGGATACCGGCAATCAGGGAACAACTCCTCCGGCGGATGGAGCAGGCAACGGTACTTCTGCTCCGCCACAGGGTGAGACTGGCACGACGAATGGCGAGACCGGCGGAGGTGGTCTGAATGACGGGCAGGGAGAGACTCCTCCGGACAATACCGGGACGGAACAGCCGGGAACGGATGAAGGAACTGGAACCACTGAAGGGGTTACGGTAACCGAAGACGGCAAGGCCGGAAAAACGACCATTTTCAGTGTGTCCAGCGCAAGCGGCGGTCCTGTCAAAGTGGAAATCCAAGCAACCGGAAAGAGCTGGCTTGAGGTATACAGGGGAGAAAATTCAAGCGGTGAGAAGCTGCAGTACGGGATGACCGAAGCTGGTCAAAATTATTCTTTCGACTTTGATGAACGGGGATTGTACATTAAATCGGGCGCTGCTTCCGCAACCTCGATTACGGTTGGCGGGCAACCGGTAACGGACGGCAAGGCGACGACGCGAATCCGGCTTGTTCAAGGCTCGACCGGCACAGCTGGTTCGAACTCTGCGGATTCGGAAACGGACTCGGCCGGGCAATAACGTCTGACGCAAGCCGTTTTCAAGCTGTATTGTTGGATGGGTGTTTTTTTCGGGTATACCCGTGAAAAGCACCTTTTTCCATGTGGAGAATTAGACATCCGGATAGCTTTTCCATATAATTAATGTTTGAACTTTCTTCCGAAAGGAATGTGATGGATATGGCTTCAGAAAATTCATTCGACATTGTTTCCAAGATGGACATGCAGGAGCTTGTGAATGCTGTCAACCAGGCGGAGCGTGAAATTGAGACACGCTTTGATTTCAAGGACAGCAAGAGCAGCCTCAAGCTGGAAAAGGATGCTTTGACGATTACGTCGGATGACGAATACAAGCTGAACGCGGTCATCGACATTTTGAAATCAAAAATGATTAAACGCGGGCTTGCCATCAAAAATATTGAATACGGCAAGCTGGAACCTGCCTCGATGGGGACGGTCCGGCAAAAATTGAGCTTTAAGCAGGGAATCGATCAGGAAAATGCGAAAAAGATCAATATCCTGATCCGCGACTCCAAGCTGAAGGTGAAGAGTCAGATTCAAGGAGACCAAATCCGCGTAACAGGTAAAAGTAAAAACGATCTTCAGGATGTCATTCAGATGCTGCGTAAGGCGGACCTTTCCATCGACCTTCAGTTCACAAACTTTAAGTAAAGATTCTCTCTGGTGTACCGTCGGCTGCGCCAGAGTTTTTTTACTTTTCGGCTCCCCGGCAAATGCAGGCGCAGCCTGCTTTGACACGTCTTTCAGCCGTATATTATACTTGAAGTCGATAATGCGGATAAGCCACCGCGCTGAGCCCGTTTCGAATTATATATATAAGTGCGAGTTCAAAAAGTCAGGTTTTCAGCACCGAAGCGTATGCTTCCGAAGTGCGTTTTTTCAAAACGCTGGAGTTGGATGAAGATAGGGGCTGAGGAGCGGAGCGTTCTTGGGGTACGTGAGCACCTGAAATGTTTCTGCAGGAAACATGCTTCGGAAGCATCCGCTTAGGCCCGGCTGAATTCAAGATTCGATGTCGAGTCCGCTTCCTGATTGACTTCGTGATCAAAAGATGACTTTTTGAACTACCTCTATAAAGAATGTCAGGGGAGAGTGTGCTGTGAATTTACCCAACAAAATTACACTGGCGCGGATTTGCCTTATTCCGCTTATGATGATCTCTCTGCTGGTGGAATTTGACTTCTATCCCGGCCCGCTGCAATGGGGATCATTCAGCCTGCCTTTCAACCAGCTGCTTGCCGCGCTTATTTTCATTGTGGCCGCAAGTACGGACGGTATCGACGGATACCTGGCCCGCAAACACAACATGGTGACCAATTTGGGCAAGCTGCTTGATCCGCTGGCGGATAAGCTCCTGGTTACGGCAGTGCTCATCTCCCTTGTGGAGATGGGGAAGCTGGATTCCTGGGTAGCCGTAGTGATTGTAAGCCGGGAGTTTGCCGTTACCGGACTGCGGCAGATTGCGCTGCTTGACGGCTCTGTGGTGGCTGCGAGCAATTGGGGCAAGCTGAAAACGGTCATACAGATCGTGGCGATCGTGGCTTTGCTGATCAACAACTTCCCTTTTGTCTTTATGGGAATTCCGTTTGATCAAATTTCGATCTGGGCGGCTGCTTTCATTACCATTTATTCAGGGTATGATTATTTTGTAAAGAATAGGCACCTGCTCCGTTCCTCCAAAGCTTGAGCACAGGCTTTCTGTGTTTGAAGATGAATGCAATAGGATGGCCTATTGCTTTTTCTTTTGGAGCAGCGGAAAGATACGATATGAATTGATATGGGAGGCAACGATATGAAAGCGGAAATCATCGCAGTAGGCACCGAATTGTTGCTCGGGCAAATTGTGAACACAAACGCCCAGTATTTATCCCAGGAGCTGGCGGCGATCGGGGTTGATGTCTATTTTCAAACCGTGGTAGGAGACAATATGACACGCCTTCAGGAGGCGATAAGAACGGCGCAAAGCCGGGCGGACATTATTCTGTTTTCCGGCGGGTTGGGGCCGACCCAGGATGATCTGACCAAAGATGCCATCGCTGCCGTGCTGGGACGCGACCTGCATATCGACAGATTATCAATGGATAAGGTCGAAGGTTTCTTCAGGGATCGCGGAGTTGAAATGACGGAGAACAACCGCCGTCAGGCCTTGACGATTGACGATGCCACACCGCTGAAGAATGAAACCGGGCTGGCTGTGGGCAATGCGCTTGTGCAAGAGGGGAAATATTATGTTATTTTGCCGGGTCCCCCCAAGGAATTAAAGCCGATGTTCGAACAGGAGGCAAAACCGTGGCTTCTTCAGCACGCATTGGGCGGCAGTGAAATGGCAATCTATTCTAAAATGCTTAAGTTTGCCGGCATCGGCGAATCTGCGCTTGAAACGAAGCTGATCGATCTGATTAAGGAGCAGAGTGATCCGACGATCGCCCCTTACGCCAAGGAAGGGGAAGTGACGATCAGGGTGTCTACGAAGGCGGCGAGCGAAGCAGAAGCGCTTATCAAGCTGAATGCGGCCGAGGTTCAGATTCAGCAGCGTCTGCCGGAGTACTTGTATGCGAGTGAAGATGTGCCGCTCGAAAAAGTCATTGTGGAATGGATGGGCAGACTGGGGCTGACGGTTGGAGCGGCGGAAAGCTGCACCGGCGGTCTCGTCATGGAGATGCTTACATCCATACCGGGCAGCGCTACGATTTTCAAAGGCGGCATCGTTTGCTACTCCAATGAGATCAAGAAGAAGCTGCTGAATGTGCCCCATGATTATCTTGAGGGAGAGAACAGCCCGGGAGCGGTGAGTCCGGAAGTGGCGCAGGTGCTGGCAGAGCAGGTCAGAATGATCATGGACAGCGATTTCGGGCTGTCGGTTACCGGCGTGGCGGGTCCCGGTTATTCCGAGCTCAAGCCGGTAGGGCTTGTCTATATCGGGATCGCGGAGCGGGGCAAGAAGACAGAGGTTCATGAGCTGCGCCTGAACGGCAACCGGGAAACGATCCGCATCCGCTCGGCCAAGGCCATTCTGTACAGACTGTGGCGCCGGCTTGTTGAAAATGAAAAAGAATGATATAATCTGAATCATACGGAAGAACCGTGGCAACAAAATTGCCAACGGTTCTTTTTTTGTCAAAGGAAGTGGTGCGGCTTCTTTTTCTCATTGAAATGGTCCGATCCACTATTGTCGGATGTTATCAGACTACGTAAAAAAACGAATGTATGTTCGAAAAAATGCTTGGCAAACGTGTCCAAACAAGGTATTATAATAATATAAACAATGAAGGATGTGAGCTAATTGTCAGATCGTCGTGCTGCGCTGGATATGGCGCTCCGTCAAATAGAAAAGCAATTTGGTAAAGGTTCAATTATGAAGCTGGGTGAATCGACTCACATGCAAGTAGAAACAATTCCCAGTGGATCGATTGCTCTGGATATTGCGTTAGGAACCGGCGGCTTTCCGAGAGGCCGAATTATTGAAATATACGGACCGGAATCTTCGGGTAAAACGACAGTAGCGCTGCACGCGATTGCTGAAGTACAGAAAACAGGCGGACAGGCTGCCTTCATTGATGCGGAGCATGCCCTGGATCCTTCTTATGCCAACAAATTGGGCGTTAATATTGACGAGCTGCTGCTCTCCCAGCCGGACACGGGTGAACAGGCTTTGGAGATTGCTGAAGCGCTTGTGCGCAGCGGTGCAGTAGATATCATTGTCATTGACTCGGTAGCGGCTCTCGTGCCGAAGGCTGAAATCGAAGGTGAAATGGGAGATTCGCATGTGGGTTTGCAGGCGCGTCTGATGTCCCAGGCTCTGCGCAAGCTCTCCGGTGCCATCAACAAATCGAAAACCATTGCGATCTTCATCAACCAGCTGCGTGAGAAAGTCGGCGTTATGTTCGGCAACCCGGAAACGACGCCAGGCGGCCGTGCTCTGAAGTTTTACTCCACAGTCCGGCTGGATGTGCGCCGTGTGGAAAGCTTGAAAATGGGCAACGACGTTGTGGGTAACCGTACCCGGATTAAAGTTGTTAAAAATAAAGTGGCCCCTCCTTTCAAACAAGCCGAAGTGGATATTATGTACGGGGAAGGCATTTCCAAGGAAGGCAGCCTGCTGGATATGGGTACCGAGCTTGATATCGTTGATAAGAGCGGCGCTTGGTATTCCTATGAAGGGGAACGCCTTGGTCAAGGTCGTGAGAACGCCAAGCAGTTCCTGAAAGAAAATCCGAACCTGACGAATGCCATTGAACAGAAAATCCGCGCTGCAAGCAACCTCACTACGACAGTTGCAGCTCCGAGCGCTGAGGATCTTGCGAAGGAAGCCAAAGAAGAACAAGAACTGCTTGAGCTTGAATAATAATCATATGGATTAAAATGGCGTCCTGCTCGATCAGCAGGACGTTTTCTTTTGAGCTAGAAAAAAGGTAAGTCAAGAAAGGGTCTTTGAGGAATGAAGCATGAGCCGACGGAAGAGGAGCATAAAATCCAGCAGGGCATAGAACATTTCCCGGCCGATGAGGAACTCGAAATTACCAGGGTAGAGCAGGGGAAGCGCCGCATGCGGGGCAGGTATATTATACATTTCGGACCGTATTCGCTGTCTGTTCTTGAGGATGTCATGATCAAATACCGTATGACCAAGGGGTCGGTTTTCAATAAAACCGAGCTGTCGGATATTGTCATGGCAGATGAGAGACAGCAGGCATATGTGATGTCACTGCAGTATTTGGCACGCAAGCCCCGTACACGTCAGGAGCTCTCAAGGCGTTTGCTGGAGAGAGAACTGGAACCGGCAGTCGTAGACGAAACCCTGGTACGTCTGGAGAAGGAGAAGCTGGTGGACGACGGGCTGTATGCGAGACAGTGGGCACAGCAGCGCATCTCCGGCCAAAGGAAAGGGAAATTATGGATCAGGCAGGAGCTGCAGCAAAAAGGAGTGGACAGGTCAATTATTGCCGAGGCGCTTGGTGATATCAGTGAAGCGGAAGAATGGGAGAGCGCATTGCAGGCAGGACAGAAGAAATGGAATCAGACTCGCGGTGAAGCGAGCGAAAAAAAGCGCAAAACCTATTCATATTTAATGAGGCGAGGCTATTCGGGCGAAATAACCAGAAGAGTGCTTCAGTCATTGCTGCGTGGTGAACAGGCAGCCCTGGAAGCAGAAGAAGATGAACTGTTTTGGGATTAGCTGCAGCGTGAATGTAAGCCTTCCCGGAGCTGGCGGCAGAGAGACGTATATAAGTTTGCATTCTCTTGACAATGCTGATTGTCAAGTAATAAAATGGACATGAATCCGTGCTCAAATTGTCCTCTTTTTCCTTCCAAAAAAGGGGGCGTATGGGACTGATTCTCATCGCCCATAACAAGTGAAGCCGCCCTCCGGGCGGTATTGTACATGTGAAAGCATGTTCACATTGATGAAGCGTAATGAACAACTGAACAAGTCCCAAGGAATGCCTTGGAGGAACCAACGAGGAGGTGAACAGTATGAGTCCTGGAATCTCGATCATTCTCGTTGTAGCCGCGTTATTCTTTGGGTTCGGGATTGGTTATTTTATTCGCAGATCTATTGCAGAAGCTAAAATTTCCAGTGCGGAGCAAGCTGCCGTACAAATTGTGGAGAACGCAAAGAAAGAGGCAGAAGCACTGAAGAAAGAGACGGTACTGGAGGCGAAGGACGAGGTCCATCGCATCCGTAACGAAGCTGAAAAAGAAACTCGTGAACGTCGGAATGAAATTCAACGGCAGGAGCGAAGATTGCTGCAAAAGGAAGAGTCGCTGGATAAAAAAATAGAATCGCTGGAACGAAAAGAAGAACAAGTGGCTAACAAAGAGAAAAGAATTGATGAAACCCAGCAGCAAATTGAGCTGATTTACAAAAGCCAGGTAACAGAACTGGAACGGATCTCCAACCTTACGATGGAGGATGCAAGAAGCATCATATTGTCTAATGTTGAGCAGGAGGTTCGTCATGAAACGGCTCAGATGATCAAGGAAATTGAGCAGCAGGCCAAAGAAGAAGCGGATAAGAAATCCCGTGAAATCATTACATTGGCGATTCAGCGCTGTGCTGCAGATCATGTGGCTGAGACGACAGTATCTGTTGTAACTCTGCCGAATGAAGAAATGAAAGGGCGCATTATCGGACGTGAAGGACGTAATATCCGTGCGCTTGAGACCCTTACGGGCATTGACCTCATTATCGATGATACGCCGGAGGCTGTAATCTTGTCCGGATTTGATCCGATCCGCCGTGAAATTGCACGGACCGCCCTGGAGAAGCTCGTCGCAGACGGACGAATCCATCCGGCCCGCATCGAAGAAATGGTGGAGAAATCCCGTCGGGAAGTTGATGAACGAATTAGAGAATACGGTGAACAGGCTACATTTGAAGTGGGAGTACACAGCCTGCACCCGGATTTGATCAAAATTCTCGGACGTCTGAAGTTCCGTACAAGCTATGGCCAGAATGTGCTTAAGCACTCCATGGAAGTGGCATACTTGGCAGGCTTGATGGCCGGAGAATTAGGTGAGGATGTTGTGCTGGCCAGACGTGCAGGTCTTCTGCATGACATCGGCAAAGCGCTGGATCACGAAGTGGAAGGGTCCCATGTCGAAATTGGCGTGGAACTGGCGAAGAAGTACAAGGAACATCCGGTTGTTATCAACAGTATTGCCTCCCATCACGGTGATGCGGAAGCAACCTCTGTCATTGCCATGCTGGTAGGAGCGGCAGACGCTTTGTCCGCTGCAAGACCGGGGGCCAGAAGAGAAACACTGGAAACGTATATCCGTCGTCTGGAGAAGCTGGAGGCCATCTCCGAATCTTTTGAAGGTGTAGAGAAATCTTATGCCATTCAGGCCGGACGTGAAGTCCGTGTCATGGTGCAGCCGGATAAAGTGGATGATGCCGAAGCGTTCCGTCTAGCGCGTGATATTACCAAAACGATCGAAAATGAGCTCGACTATCCTGGGCATATTAAAGTAACCGTCATTCGCGAAACCCGTGCGGTTGAATATGCCAAATAGATAAAATGATGAAGTGGCCCCGTGTGGGCCACTTTTCATGTGTTAAAATATAAATATGGGATATGTGAATCTGGTTAGGAGGAATTGAAATCAACGTACTATTCATAGGAGATATTGTAGGAAACGTCGGCAGAAAAGCATTGAAGGAGAATCTTCCCTTTCTGAAGGAAAAATACAAGCCCCACTTTATTATTGTTAATGGAGAAAATGCAGCCGCCGGACGGGGGATCACCGGAGCCATCGCCAGAGAATTTTTCGACTGGGGCGTTCACGGCATCACGATGGGAAATCACACGTGGGACAACAAGGAGATATTCGAGTTCATCGATGATGAACCAAGAATGATCAGACCGGCGAATTTTCCGCCGGGAACACCTGGCCGGGGATATACGGTTGTGCGTTCAGGCGGCAAAGAGCTAGCTATTGTCAATCTGCAGGGACGGACCTTTTTGCCAGCCATCGATTGTCCGTTCCGGGCTGCGGATGAGATTGTAGACGAGCTGCGGCGGAAGCACAAGCATATTCTTGTTGATTTTCACGCGGAAGCGACTTCGGAAAAAATCGCCATGGGCTGGCATCTCGATGGGCGGGCTTCAATCGTCGTTGGCACGCATACACATGTACAGAGCAATGATGATACGATTCTGCCGCAGGGAACGGCTTACCAGACCGATGTGGGCATGGTCGGGCCGTGGGAAGGCATCCTTGGCATGGAGAGGGAAGCCGTTCTGCGCAAGTTTAAAACTCAACTGCCCGTCCGCTTTCAGGTCGATAATGGCAAATGGCATTTTCATGCCGTATGTGTGGAGCTGAATGATGAAGATGGCAAGGCACGTAAAATTGAAAAAATACGGTTAAAGGAAGATGAGTGGCGTATGGACTGACCCACAAGCGCCCTGCCGTCAAAATATATTTCCAGAAAGCAGGAATTTTTTGCAGCCCCTCGAATATCATCTACTAGTGGAATCAAACCATCATCATATTCCCAGGGGAGGTACTTACTATGGAAGTATTAAAAGTATCAGCAAAGTCCAATCCCAATTCCGTTGCCGGCGCATTGGCTGGAGTCCTGCGCGAGCGCGGAAATGCTGAGTTGCAGGCGATTGGAGCGGGTGCACTCAACCAAGCAATCAAAGCAGTAGCCATTGCCCGGGGATTTGTAGCGCCTAGCGGGGTGGATTTGATTTGTATTCCTGCCTTTACAGATATTGTGATCGATGGAGAAGACCGTACCGCAATCAAACTTATTGTGGAACCAAGATAACCGAGGGATTGCTTATAAGCCTGTTTACGATCTTTGATCTGTAAACAGGCTTTTTTATTGTGCTCAGGGAAAGGAGTTTTTTGAAGATGTCAACCTCTCATCAACCGTGGCCGGTAGCCGATTTCCATTGTGACGTATTGAGTAAAATGATGCTGAACTCTGCGCTCGATTTTAATCATCCGGAGCTGGATGTGACACACAAGAGACTGCAGGCAGGGGGAGTAAAGCTGCAGACGTTTGCAATCTACATACCTGCCGGGGCGGGAAACCCGGGAATTGACCATGTTGCCAGGCAGATTCAAATCTTCAGGGAAAAAATAGCCGGTCCGGAAGGAGGGCTGAAAACACTGCTTTGGCGTGAGGAAGCGGAACAAATTGTGCAGCCTGACCGCCGGGATATATGGGGAGTGCTGTCCTTGGAAGGAGTGGACGGACTTGAGGGCAATCCTTTTTATGCCGATTTGTGCTTTGCGCTGGGAGTCCGGTTTATCGGGTTAACCTGGAACTTTGCCAATTGGGCTGCGGACGGTGTAATGGAGCGGAGAAACGCGGCGCTGACCAACAAAGGAAGAGAGCTGGTGCAGCGCTGCAATGAGCTGGGCTTATTGCTGGATGTATCGCATTTAAGTGAAAAAGGCTTTTGGGAGGTCATGGAGCTAAGCGCACGGCCGCCGATTGCATCGCATTCCAACGCCGCTGCTGTTTTTCCGCATCCAAGAAACTTAAACGATGAACAAATCAAAGCGCTGATCATCCGAAACGGAAGGATCGGGTTAACCTTTGTGCCCATGTTTTTGCAGGAGAAGAGCAGTCCCCCTATGAGCCGCTTGCTTGACCATCTGGAGCATATCTGTGTTTTGGGAGGGGCGGAGCATATTATGTTCGGATCGGACTTTGACGGCATTAAGGAGCATGTCATTGGGCTGGAGCATCCAGGCTGTTACCTCGCTTTGACAGAGCTGCTGCTGAAACACTTTCCCGAAGGGCTGGTCAAAAAGTGGTTGTGCGGCAGCGCTGTATCTTACTTACAGGAAAATCTCCCGAATCAATGCAATTAATAGCTAAAGCACCGAATGCGCAAATGGGCTTCCAGGCACTAGCAGTCTATTGATGCATCAACTGGCATCGATGCTGGTTAATATGGAGTGAGGCGTGTCTGGCGTAACGGCTGGCAAAAGCGACAGTTTAGGGAACATTTGTGCAATCCGGTTTTCTTTCTTTTGCAAAAAGGAGTATAATGGCATAGGTTTGCATGGATTGTTATAGAGAAAAAGGAGTGACACACGATGAGTAAAATCGTACCTGTAGGCGTTTCCGGACGCCACATTCACCTGACACAAGAACACGTTGAGGCTCTGTTCGGAGCAGGTTATCAATTGACTGAATTCAAGCCCCTGTCCCAACCTGGACAGTTTGCTGCCAACGAAACTGTTGCGGTGATCGGCCCTAAAGGCAAGTTTGAAACTGTTCGTATTCTGGGCCCGGCACGTCCTGAGTCCCAGCTGGAAATTTCCCGTACCGATTCTTTCGCTCTGGGTGTAAAAGCGCCTGTGCGCGAATCCGGCAAAATCGACGGTACGCCTGGCATTACGGTCAAAGGGCCTGCAGGCGAGCTTGAACTGGACAAAGGTGTGATCGTGGCTGCACGTCATATTCACTTCCATACGTCAGATGCCGAGAAATGGGGCATTCAGGACAAGCAGCTGCTGAAAGTGCGTGTAGGCGGCGAACGCGGCCTGGTGTTCGAAAATGTGCTGGCTCGCGTATCCGATTCCTTTGCGCTGGATATGCACATTGATACGGATGAAGCGAACGCAGCCGGCGCGAAGACCGGCGACTCTGCAGAAATCGTTGAATAGGTAACCGGCTTTCCATAAGATTCAGCCTTCGGGCTGGATCTTTTTTTAATTTTTATAAGGCTTGTGAGCTCCCGTCAGCTTGGCCCGCAGCTGCTGCAACCGCTCACCATGGCTAAGCTGTTCAACTCATGTTATAATATAGCGTAATGCCTATTTGTATATTATAAGCGCGCATGCGTGGAATAGATCGGATTAGGAGTGATCCGCCGTATGGCCAAAGAAACGAAAGACTACTCGAAATATTTTGATTTTTCTGATGCAAAAGTCATTTCAGAGGATGAGAACGGCAAAAAAATTCGCATTCGCGGCCGGGAAATCAATATCCTATCGGAGCCGAACCATCGTCAGGAAAAGCAGCGCGGCAAGGAAAGCATCAATGTGCTTTATGAAAATGCCGTGCCCGAAGAGCTCAAGCATCTTGGCAAAGGGAAAAAGTATATCGTCTACACCTATGGCTGCCAAATGAATGAGCATGATACAGAGACAATCAAAGGTCTGCTTGAACAGATGGGCTACTCTGCAACAGAAGAACGGAAAGAGGCGGACCTGATTTTGCTGAACACCTGCGCCATCCGTGAGAACGCGGAGGACAAGGTATTCGGCGAGCTCGGCCATCTGAAGCATCTCAAAACCGAAAAGCCCGATATGCTGCTTGGTGTCTGCGGCTGCATGTCGCAGGAGGAAGGAGTCGTTAACCGTATCCTGCAGAAGCATGGCTTTGTGGATATGATTTTCGGCACCCATAACATCCACCGTCTGCCTCATTTGATCAAGGAAGCGCTGTTCAGCAAAGAGATGGTTGTTGAGGTATGGTCCAAGGAAGGCGATATCATCGAAAACCTGCCCAAAAAGCGGGAAGGCATGCGGGCATGGGTCAACATTATGTACGGCTGTGACAAGTTCTGTACTTATTGCATCGTGCCGTTTACCCGCGGCAAAGAGCGGAGCCGCCGTCCGGAGGACGTCATTGCCGAGGTGCGGGATCTGGCCCGTCAAGGCTTTAAAGAAATTACGCTGCTGGGGCAGAATGTCAACGCGTACGGTAAAGATTTTGCAGATATCCAATACGGCTTTGGCGACCTCATGGACGATATCAACAAAATCGATATTCCCCGCATTCGTTTCACCACTTCGCATCCGCGGGATTTTGACGACCGCCTGATTGAAGCGCTGGCGAAAAGGGGCAATCTGGTGGAGCATATCCATCTGCCGGTGCAATCCGGGAACAGTGCGGTGCTGAAGAAAATGAGCCGTAAATATAGCCGTGAGCAGTACCTTGAACTGGTGGGGAAAATCAAACAAGCTATCCCGGATGTTGTGCTTACGACAGACATTATCGTTGGCTTCCCGGGTGAAACGGATGAACAGTTTGAAGATACGTTGTCCCTTGTGCGGGAGGTTGGCTTTGATTCTGCCTATACATTTATTTACTCTCCGCGTGAAGGAACGCCTGCGGCCGTTATGGAAGATAATGTGCCCATGGAGGTTAAAAAACAGCGTCTGCAGCGTCTGAATGATACGATTGCCGAATACAGCCGCGATGCCAACGAGAAGCTGCGCGGACAGATTGTGGAAGTGCTCGTTGAGGGTGAAAGCAAAAACAATGACAAGGTGCTTGCGGGTCGTACGCGGACCAACAAGCTGGTTCATTTTACGGGCACTCCGGATCTTATCGGCACTTTCGTCCATGTTAAAATCACGGATGTAATGACCTGGTATATCAAAGGCGAAATGGTTGCTGAACCGGTAGCTGTGGAATCCTAAAGAGCGACAGATTGGAGCGATAGACTGTGAAGGAAGATCGAGTGCAGGAAGATGTGCTGAATCCGGCGAAGAACGATCAGGAATATCCGGTCTTTCGCCAGGATATTTTGCAAAAAACACAAGAGCTGGCCAAATTGCTTCAGAACAGCGAGGAAGTGCAGCATTTCCGGAAGGCGGAAGACAAGATCAAAAACCATCAGCGCATACAGCAGCTGATTGCCGCCATGAAGAAAAAGCAGAAGGAAATCGTAGCCTTCGAATCGCTTAAAAATACAGCGATGGTGGCGAAAATTGAACAGGAGATCGACCAGCTTCAGGCGGAGCTTGACGGCATCCCTGTCGTGACTGAATTTCAGCAGAGCCAGGTGGAAATCAACGAGCTGCTTCAGATGATCATGGGGGCCATCCGCGACACCGTATCGGAAAAAGTGAGTGTGGAGACAGGCAAGGATTCACCTTCCTCCAGCTGCAGCGATTAACCTGATATCTCAGGTACGGAAGCATATGCTTCCGTGCCTTTTTTGCCATTTTCATTTTTTAACTAAGGAGAGAAACAGCATGGACGTACTGCGTAAGATGATTGAAGAAGGGGAAAATAAATTTTGGGGTTTTCTGGGCTGCCGCTTTCTGGGTGCCGAGAACGGAGAGATCCGGATCGGCCTTGAGGCGGGAGAGCAGCATACCAATTCCATGGGCATCATTCATGGCGGTGTGTTAACTTCCCTGATGGACCAGGCGATGGGCATGGCGGCAACCTCAGCGCGTGCTCAGGATGCATGTGTAACGACGAATTTGAATGTGCATTTTCTGTCCGCCATGCATAAAGGAAAGCTGGAGGTAAGAGCACGGGTCATCCACGAAGCAGGCAGAACGATCACAGCGGAAGCGGATATCCGTGATGAACAGGGCACGCTCGGCTGTATGGCTACGGCCACCTTCCGGGTGCTGCGCAGCAGTTCTTCAAAATAACAGGCTTGACATTTCATATTATTACTTCATAATGAAAATATCAAAATGATATAATATGGTGATGACGATGAGTGCAAATAACGATCAGGAATTGGGGCAAGAAGCCGGCTATGATGTGAAGAAATACAGAACTCCGGACGGAGCCCCCGCAGATATCGTTATGTTTACTCTGACGAAGCGGGAGCGGAAGACTGTAACCAAAACGCTGCCGATCCGTGAGCTCAAGGTCATGCTGATCAAACGCCGCCGCTGGCCCTTCGAGGGTCGCTGGGCGCTGCCGGGCGGATTTTGCCGGGAAAACGAGTCGATCGAAGGAGCGGCCAAACGCGAGCTGATGGAGGAAACGGGTGTCGACGGCGGGCATCTGGAATATTTGGGCGTTTACAGCAAACCGGGTCGTGATCCACGTGGCTGGATTATATCCCATGCGTTTTTTGCGCTGGTTGAGGAATGGATGCTGGAGGAGCGGCAGGCGGCAGACGACGCTTCCGAGGTCGGTCTGTTCACCATCCAGGAGGCGCTTGAGGAGCTGGAGCTGGCTTTTGATCATAAAGAGATTATTGAGGATGCTTACCGTCAGATTCAGCTGCAGATGCTGCAAACGACGATAGCGAAGCAGTTTTTGCCGCCTCATTTTACGCTCGGGGAGCTGTACCAGGTCATTCAGAGTGTTGTGCCGGATTTTGAGGAGCCCAATTTTATCCGCAAAATTACGTCTACCCGCAGCAGACAGGGCATTCTGGAAGAGGTGAGGGATGAGCAGGGCAATCCGCTCAGCTCCAATCAGTATTCACAGCGGCCAGCGCAGCTGTACAGATTCAGCGACAGAACGATTCCGCGGTTGTCCATATACACATGAAATCAATCATGGGGAGTGGGAGCTATGAAAGCATTGATTGTTATTGATTATACGAATGATTTTGTGGACGGAAGCCTGCCTGTCGGCCAGCCTGCGATAGATTTGGATGAGCGGATCGCTGATATTACACAGTGTTTTCTTGATCAGGGTGATTTCGTGGTCATGGCTGTGGACCTTCATGAGGAAGGGGACCCGTTTCATCCTGAAACAAAGCTTTTTCCGCCCCATAATATCCGGGGCACCTCAGGCCGTCTGCTGTATGGCAAACTGCAGCAGGTGTATGAACGCAACAAGGAATCGGTTTTCTGGATGGATAAAACCCGTTACAGCGCATTCTGCGGTACGCCACTGGAGCAAAAGCTGCGGGAACGGGGCATAACCGAGGTTCATCTGATCGGAGTATGCACCGATATATGTGTGCTGCATACGGCAGTGGACGCTTATAATAAGGGCTTTGATATAACGGTTTATAAAGATGCGGTGGCAAGTTTTAACCAGGCAGGCCATGAATGGGCCTTGGGGCATTTCAGCGGCAGCCTTGGCGCGCGCGTCGTATCGGCGGAAGAAGATCTTCTGAAGCGCTGAGCGGTATTACTCAGCAGAGAGTGAACACAGCAGCCGGGGATAGGAGAAAGGATGAAGAACGATGCAGACCAGTCTTGCTTTACATACGGACAAATATCAGATCAACATGATGTACGCCCATTGGGCCAATGGCACACACCAGCGCCGTGCAGTGTTTGAGGCTTATTTCCGCAAACTTCCATTCGGAAACGGTTATGCGGTATTCGCCGGTCTGGAACGGATTGTAAATTATGTTTCCAGCCTGAAGTTTACTGAAGAAGATATCCGCTATCTGGCAAAGCAGGAGGAGCAGTATGATGAACGCTTCCTGGAGGAGCTGCGCCAATTCAAATTCCGCGGAACGATCCATTCCATGAAGGAGGGGGCACTTGTATTTCCCAATGAGCCCCTCGTAAGAGTGGAAGGCACGATTATGGAAGCACAGCTGGTCGAAACGGCCTTGCTTAATTTTATGAACTACCAGACGCTGATCGCGACCAAGGCCTCACGGATCAAACAGGTGGCCGATGGGGACATTCTGCTTGAGTTCGGCACCCGGCGGGCCCAGGAAGCGGATGCCGCCGTATGGGGCGCACGTGCCGCATATGTGGCAGGATTCCACGCCACCTCCAATATGCTGGCTGGTGAACGGTTCGGAATTCCGACGGCGGGCACGCATGCCCACTCCTGGGTGCAAAGCTTTATGTCCGAGCAGGAGGCGTTTGATGCCTACGCGAAGGTGCTTCCGGATCAGGTTACACTGCTGGTGGATACGTTTGATACCTTGGAGAGCGGCGTGCCCCATGCCATTAAAACGGCCAAAATGCTGGAGGCGCAGGGGAAACGTATGAAAGCCATCCGCCTCGACAGCGGAGACCTTGCGTATCTGTCCATTCAGGCGCGCCAGATGCTGGATGAAGCGGGACTGGATTATGTGCAGATTGTTGCTTCCAATGATCTGGACGAGAACACGATCTTTAACCTGAAAGCGGAGGGCGCGCGCATCAATACCTGGGGAGTAGGAACCCAACTGATCACTGCTTCGGATCAGCCTTCCCTCGGCGGCGTTTACAAGCTGGTGGAGCGGGAAGAGAACGGGGAGATGGTGCCGACGATTAAAATTTCCGCCAATCCGGAGAAAGTGTCCACCCCCGGTAAAAAGGACGTCTACCGGATCGTCGATCAGAAGACCAAAAAAGCCGTGGCCGATTATATTTCATTCCCGGACGAAGACCGGCCGCGCAATGGCAAGAAGCTGAAGCTGTTCAACCCTGTCCATCCTTATCTGAAAAAGTATGTCGCCAATTACGACGCCATCCCGATGCTGGAGCCGATCTTCGTGGATGGGGAACAGGTCTACGACCTGCCGTCGCTTGATGAAATCCGCAGCTACCACCGCGAGCAGCTTGCTCTGTTCTGGCCGCAATATTTGCGCAAGCTGAATCCGGAAATTTACCGCGTGAACATCAGCCAGAAGGCTTGGGAGCTAAAGCAAAAGATGATTGACAGCTATATGGCTGCAGAACCGGAGCATGACGAATAATACACAATGTTTAAAGGCATCTGCCCGAAATGGGAACAGATGCCTTTTTTACTTTTTCGACAGCATTCATAAGACACCATAATGATTATCCATAAACTATTCTCAAACAACTACGCCTGCTCTCCGGTCGGAACGGTGGATGTATCCGTATTGGTGCTGGAGACAGTAATGCTATCAGCGCTCCTTAGGCGAGACGACAAGTGAAAAAAGAGGTTGAGGAAAATGGCGGAGAGACTGCCTGTGATTGTGCCGTCACTGACAATAATACGTAGAGATGAGGGAAGCCCGGAGAACAGCTCGGGTACGACCGTAGCGCCAACGCCAAGGGAAACTGAGCAGGCGACGATCATCAGATTGCGCTGGTCCTTGAAATCCACCTCGGTCATCATGCGGATGCCTGAGGCGACCACCATGCCGAAGAGCACGACCGTGGCCCCGCCCAGCACGGCAGGAGGAATAATAGTCGCAAGCGCTGCTATTTTGGGGACGAGTCCGAGCACAATGAGAATGCAGGCCGCCACTGCAATCACGTTGCGCGTCTTCACCCGCGACAGCTCGACCAGGCCGACATTCTGGGCAAACGTATTATACGGAAAAGCATTGAATAATCCGCCGAGCACGATGGCTGTTCCTTCCGAGCGGTAGCCGCGCGTCAAATCAAGGGGAGCAAGCTGTTGATTGCACACTCTGCCAAGTGCCAGAAAAACCCCCGTCGACTCCACAATAATAACGACACAGACAATCATCATGGTAAGGATAGGTGCAATCCTGAATTCGGGCAGGCCAAATGCAAAAAATTGCGGCAGATGAAACCAGGATGCCTCTGCGACAGAGACAAAGCTGACTTTACCCATCAAAGCGGCCGCCGCCGTCCCAGCAATGATGCCGATCAGCACTGCAAGGGAGCGCATAAATCCCGTCAGGAAGCGGTTAATGATGAGAATAAGCGCCAGCACGCCGAAGGATAAGAGAAAGTTCGGCAGGCTGCCAAAGTCGGGGTTGGACGCACCGCCTGCCATATTTTTGATCCCCGTCGGAATAAGGGACAGGCCGATGACCGTTACAACGGTCCCGGTCACAACCGGCGGGAACAGCTTGATAATTTTCCCGAATAAACCTGCAAACACAAGCACGACCAGGCCTGCCGCGATGATACCCCCATAAATGGCATTTAAGCCATACTGGCTGCCGATGCCGATCATGGGGGTGATCGCAACGAAGGAGCTGCCCAGCATCACCGGCAAGCCGATGCCCAGGTATTTGTTCTTCCACACCTGAAGCAGTGTGGCGATCCCGCAGGTCAGCAGATCAATGGCGACGAGATAGGACAGCTGCTCTCCTGTCAAATTCAGTGCACGCCCGACGAGCAGCGGCACCAGGATGGCTCCGGCGTACATGGCCAGCACATGCTGCAGTCCCAGTGAAAAAATTTTGCCCCCGCTTAACTTTACATTTCTCTCCATAATTCACTCTCCTCACGGCTCTTGAATTACAGCTATGATAAAAGGGAGAGTGAGGTTTTCTGCAATGCCGGCTTAACGTTTGTAAAAAATCATAATTTGATGTCCGGATTTTATGCAGAACCATGTTCAATATGTAAGGAAATACTACAGCATCAGGCTTTATAGATTTCCCGCATGACATGGCGCAGCTCAGGGATAATGATGCGTTCCATGGCCAGCTTGACGGCCTTCGGAGATCCCGGCATGGAGAAAACGGCGGTTCTTCCTATCGTGCCAGCAATCGCTCTGCTCAAAATGGCCGCAGGCCCGATATCTTTCGTAAAGCTTAAATAGCGAAAAATCTCCCCAAAGCCGGGCAGCTCCTTATTCAGCAGCGAAGCAACGGCCTCATAGGTGGTGTCCCGCGGCGAAATGCCTGTCCCGCCTGTCAACAGCACTGCTTCAATTTCATGGGATGTTGACGCCTCAAACACCAGCTGGCGGATGCCTTCGTAATCGTCCTTTACAATTACGTACTTAACCACGTTATATCCGTTTTCCGTCAGCAGCTGCTTTAGCAGTTGGCCTCCTGTATCTGTCTCTTCCGTACGGGTATCGGAAACGGTAACGACCATGCAAGCCACTTCATCCGGCGCTTCACGGCGGTGTTCCTCGACGGTTGAATTCATGAATATACCTCCTTGTAAGCTCAGTGAACATTTGCATTCATTACAATAATAGGAGCTGCCGCCCTCAATATCAACTTGGGCTGCAGTAGAGGAGCGCAGCTTGTTCCCGGCTTTCGGTTATAGTACACTCGTTACATTAACTTTTCATCAAAATTTGAGAGCTCGATATACAGATATAGCTTTACAGGAGGTTGTTATGGAACAGGCAGTACCCGTTTACATATTATCAGGTTTTTTGGGCAGCGGAAAAACGACATTGCTGCAGCGGATGCTCGCTGCTTTTCGCGCGGAGGGCAAACGTCCGGCGGTCGTCATGAATGAGCTCGGAGAGGTGAATCTGGACGGCCAGCTGGTGGATTCCCAGGTCCCGACGGCAGAGCTGCTTGGAGGCTGTATCTGCTGCTCTATCCGGGGAGACCTCAGCCTGCAATTGGCGGAGCTGGTGCAAAAGGAGGCCCCGGATGTCATTATCATTGAGGCCACTGGAGCAGCCAATCCGATGGATATTCTGGAGGGTGTGTCTGAAACTTCACTGTATGTCCGGCTGGAACTGCGCGAGCTGATTACGGTCGTGGATGCGGCACATTTATATGACCTGTATCAGGAGCAGCGGGGCAAAACCTACCGGCTGATGCAGGAGCAAATCCGGTGCGCATCGCTTTTGATTTTGAACAAAACAGACCGTGTTGGAGAGGAAGCCCGCGACAAGCTGAACGAGCTGCTGCGCAAATGGAACGCCTATGCGCCGGTATCGGAGGCGGTTCAATGTGATGTCTCTCTGGAGAACCTGCTGTATGCTGATACAGCTGGCACTGAGCTGAAGGAAGCGCAGGGGAGTGAGGCGCACCATCATCATGCCAAGTCCTGCGGACATGACCACGGAGAAGCCTGCGGCTGCAGTGACAGCCAGGAACAAACCAGGCATGAGCACCATCATTCCCATGCACATGTGATGGCATACACCCACTATTTTGCAGGGCCTGTCAACAGTGTGGAATTTGAGAAGCTGCTGCGGGAGCTGCCGCGAGATGTGTATCGGGCCAAAGGGATTTTGACGTTCAATGACACAAGCGGCAGATTCCTGTTCCAGTATGCCTACCGGGAGTCCGATTTTATGAAAATCAACCCGCAGGGCGAAGTGCAGGATGTGGCTGTATTTATCGGAGAGCATTTTGATAAGGAAGAAATGAGGCAGAGATTGTCCTCTTTGGAGACTTCGCCGGTGAATTGATCCATGCTTGGCGGAAAACCCTGTACTGATCCGCTGTGCTGATTAGCGGTCCGTCTGAACGGGTAAAGAAAAAACAAGGTCATTTTAACAATCGGGAGGTACCAGAGCATGAACCATTCCATAGAGAAGTGCATCGAAGCATGTCTTGAATGCATGAACGCCTGCAACGTTTGTTATGTCGCGAGCCTGAAGGAATATGAATTGGAAATGCTGCGGGAGTGCATCCGCTTGGACCGAGAATGCGCGGAAATTTGCTCCTACACAGCGCAAGCGCTGGGACGCGGAACGGAATTTGCGGCGGACATTTGCGCCTTGTGTGCCCGAATCTGCGAAGCTTGCGCAGCCGAATGCGGCAAGCACCAACACGAGCACTGCCAGCAGTGCGCGGAAGCGTGCCGCCGCTGTGCCGAAGCCTGCCGCATTATGGCCGTTGCCTGATTGGGAGATTAGCGATAACCCGCAGTGTTCGTCGGTCTGCCTGCGTCCTGTACTTTTACGAGATAACGCCAGCAGTCCGGCTGTGAGCCATCCAGATCATAAAAACTATACACCCGTGCGAGCTGGCCGCTCGAGACAGAGTGGCCGTTCCACCGCGCTGCAGCCGGGTCTCCAGCTAGAGGACTCCTTTCGTAACCCTTAATGATGTCATCTTGTGCCATATTAATATCCCCCTCTAAGCCCTGAAACTAAAGCCAAGGCGCTCCCAGGTTATCTGTCTCCGAAGTAATAAAATTGCAGGAAAAAGCAACCGTTCTGTGCAAGTAATGATAAGTAAGGTTGTATATGTGGAGTGGAGAGAGTATAGTTTTGTATGTATTTTATTTTGGGCGGAAAGAGGTTCATATGGCAACAATTCACGATGTGGCTATAAAAGCGGGCGTGTCGGTCACCACTGTATCCCGTGTCATGAATAACCGGGGTTATATCAGCGAAGCGACCCGCAAAAAAGTGTTTGACGCAATGGCTGAGCTTAATTACCAGCCGAATGAAATAGCGCGTTCACTGCTGCGTAAGCAGTCCAATATTATTGGTCTAATCATTCCGAATGTCGCGCATCCTTTCTTCAGTGAGCTTGCCAATCAAGTGGAGTATTATGCTTATCAGCATGATTGCAAGGTTTTGCTGTGCAATTCTCATATGGATCCTGTTAAAGAAAAAGTGTATATCGACATGCTGAAGCGCAATCGAGTGGATGGCATCATTATGGGCAGCCATACACTGGAAGTGGATGAGTATCGTCATCTGAACTCACCGATTGTGACGTTTGACAGGCAAATTGACCCGGATATTCCATACATATCTTCAGACAATTACCGCGGTGGTGAACTGGCCACAGAGCTGCTTATTCGCAAAGGCTGCCGGAAAATTGCCCATATATGCGGGAATCTGGAGCTGAACATGCTGTCCAATAAGCGAACTGATGCATTCCTGGATACTGTGAACAGGCATGGTGTACAGCATGTAATTGTGGAAACGGATTTGAACGTGTTCGCCCAGAAGGATTACGAACGGATCATCCGTCAGCTTGTTCACGAACATCCGGATGTCGACGGGGTCTTCGCAACGAGTGATATTATTGCCGCTGTTGCCATGAAAGAATTTATGCGCGCAGGCAAACGTGTGCCGGAGGACGTGCGCATTGCAGGCTTCGATGATGTAAGCGTTGCATCCTGGGTAACGCCAGAGCTGACATCCGTAAGACAGCCGATCGCGGAGATCGGCAGATTGGCCGTCGAGCTGATTCGCAAACAGGCGGAGGGAGAAGCTGTAGAGCCTGTGAATCTGCTGCCGGTTGAGCTTATTGAGCGTGCCACCACCTAGAGTGGCAAAAAGGTCGAGAACAGGGGGAAAGAGCACCCCTGTTTTATTTTTTCAAAGAATGTCAAAGGTTTGATATGTCAAACGATTGACATAGGTTAAACCTTTGACATATAATGCGTTTGTAAGCGCTTTATGAAATGCTCTGATATTGTACGAACAGGGGGATAACAAATGACGACGAAATTCAAAAGGTTTCAATGGATGGTCATGCTGCTTCTTTTGGTCATGGTGGTGTCCGCTTGCGGAGGCTCCGGAGGAGAAAGTAATTCGGCGTCCGGGGGAGGAACAGGGGATTCGGGAAATGTGAAAATCACGCTGCTGAACTCCAAAGGTGAAATTCTGTCTCAGCTTGAGGATGCCGTCAAGGCATTCCAGGAAGATCATCCGGGTATTACGGTGGAAATTCAGCCGGTTCCTGCAGGCGGATCTCCTTTTGAGCGTGCCTCCGCATTATACGCATCAGGCAACCCGCCGACCATGATCATGCTGGATACAGCCGATGTCGAGAAATTCAAGGACCGCATCCTCGATCTGAGCGGGGAGAAATGGAATGCGGATACGGTTGAGAACGCTACCACAGCAACCACATTTGACGGTAAAAACTATGCGTTCCCATTCGCAATTGAAGGTTATGGATTTATTTACAACAAAGCTGTGGTTGACAAAGCCGTTGGCGGGAGCTTTGATCCGGCCACAATCAAAACCAGAAACGATCTTGAGAAGCTGTTCGGGCAAATTGAGGCATCCGGTAAAAAAGCATTGGTGATCTCGCCAATGGACTGGTCGCTGGGCGCTCATTACCTGCCTCTGGCTTATGCCGGGCAAAGCAAAGACATGGCAGAAGTGGATAAATTCATAGCCTCACTGAAAGCAGGCCAGACTAACCTGGCCAACAATCCGGTTTTCAACGGACTTATGGATACATTCGACATGATGATGAAGTATAACATCGACCAGGCTTCCCCGCTGGCAGGAGCTTATGAACGCGGACCGGAGCTGCTCGGCAAGGGTGAAGTAGGTCTCTGGTTCATGGGCAACTGGGCATGGCCGCAAATCAGCAGTTTTGATACCGCTAACAAAGAATACGGTTTCCTGCCTGTACCGATCAGCAATAATGCCGATGATTACGGCAATCAGGAAATTTCGTCCGCCGTATCCAAACGTATTGTCATTGACAAAGAGAAGGCTACACCGGAGCAGCAGGAGGCAGCGAAGAGCTTCCTGAACTGGATCGTCTATGAAAACAAAGGTCAGGATTTCCTTGTGAATAAAGCGAACATTATCCCGGCATTCAAAAATATTACGCTGCCTGCGGCCGATCCGCTTGGCAAGTCCATCCAGGATTATATTGCAAGAGGCAAGTCAGAGCCGTCGATGAGCATGCTGCCTGCCGACCATTGGGCCAAGACAGGAGCGTCCATGCAAAAATATATGGCAAAACAGAGCGACCGCGCAACATTGGCTAAAGAGATCGAAGACTACTGGAAAACCGTGAAATAAGATTTTTTTACAAGCGCATTGAACAGGAGAGAAAACCGGAATAAAGAGAGGGATCACCATGATTGCGGAAAAAGGAGTGTTGAATCGGTTGCGGTTGCGGCTGCTGTTTACCGGGCCTACCTTGTTTGCCTTTACGACGGTAATGATCATTCCGTTTTTGTACGGCATCTACCTGACGTTTACGAACTGGGACGGTATTTCCACAACACAATCGCTGGTAGGCATGCAAAACTATCTGGCCGTTTTCCGGGATGCTGAGTTTTGGAAATCATTCGGCTTGACGCTGAAGTATGTGTTTTATACCGTCGTTCTGATCAATGTCATCGCCTTTATGCTGGCATACGTGCTGACCAAAGGGTTAAAAGGACAGAGCATTTTCCGGGCAGGATTTTTCCTGCCCAACCTGGTCGGCGGTATTGTGCTCGGTTTTATCTGGCAGTTTATTTTTAACTATGTGCTTGTTTATTTGGGGCAAAATGCCGGCATCCAGTCGCTCGCCGCGACCTGGCTGGCCGATCCTGATAAAGCGTTCTGGGCACTCGTCATCGTAACGGTATGGCAAAACGCAGGTTACATGATGGTCATTTACATCGCAGGATTGACCGGTGTGCCGAATGATATTATGGAGGCCGCCAGCATTGACGGAGCAAACAGCTGGGTCAGATTGCGGAAAATGGTGCTGCCCCTGATGGTCCCTTCTTTTATCGTATGTATATTTTTGTCCCTGCAGCGCGGCTTTATGGTCTATGACCTGAACCTGGCGCTCACGAAGGGCGGACCGTTCGACAGCACGCAAATGGTATCGATGCATGTATATGAAAAGGCATTCCTTTCCCGTGATTATGGTGTGGGTCAGGCTGAAGCATTTGTGCTTTTCCTGATGGTTGCGCTTATTACCCTGCTGCAGGTCTATTTCAGTAAAAAGCTGGAGGTGGAAGCATGATGACAGGCAAAAAAGCCGCTTCCGCCGTGCTCAAATTTATTGTGCTGACCGTCGTGCTCATTTTATTTATCGTACCGTTCGTTTTTTTGCTGATCAACTCGTTTAAGGAGAACGTGGCCATCACCTCCAATCCGTTAGCGCTTCCCGACAGCTTTAAACTGGCCAATTATACGTATGCGTTCGATAAAATGAATTATATCGATGCTTTTGCCAACTCATTGATCATAACGGTGCTGGGTGTTATGTGTATCTCGCTGTTTGCGTCCATGACGGCACATTATTTTGTCAGAAACAATACCAGATTCAATCAATATACGTTTCTGCTGATGGTGGCTTCCATGATCATTCCCTTCCAGGCCATTATGATTCCGTTAGTGAAAATATATGGATCACTGGATTTGCTGAACAGCAAGTGGTCGCTGATTTACATGTATATCGGGTTTGGCAGCTCATTGGCTGTATTCATTTATCATGGATTTGTAAAAGGGGTGCCGAAGGAGCTGGAGGAAGCGGCCCTGATTGATGGCTGCACACGGGTTCAGACCTTCTTCCGCATCGTATTTCCGGTACTGATGCCAACGACGGCAACCATCTCCATTCTGAATGTGCTGTGGATCTGGAACGACTTTCTGCTGCCTTCACTCATTCTGGTCGATCCGGAGCAAAGGACGCTGCCGCTGTCCACTTATAACTTTTACGGAACTTATACCGTGGATTACGGTCCGCTGATGGCAAGCCTGGTATTGACCATTTTTCCGGTTATTATTATCTATCTGTTCGCCCAGAAGTATATTATTCGGGGTGTCATGCAAGGTTCAATTAAATAACTTAAAAGTCGAGTTCAAAAAGTCAGGTTTTCAGCACCGAAGCTTATGCTTCCGAAGTGCGTTTTTGCAAAACGCTTGAGTTGGATGAAGATAGGGACTGAGGAGCGGAGCGTACATGGGGTACTTGAGCACCTGAAATGTTTCCGCAGGAAACATGCTTCGGAAGCATCCGCTTAGGCCCGGCTGAATTCAAGATTCGATGTCGAGTCCGCTTCCTGACTAACTTCGTGATCAAAAGATGACTTTTTGAATAACTTCTAAAAGGGTAGGATGCCTTATCAAACAGACTAAAATGTATACGAGAGAGCAGGCTGACCAATTTATTTCCCAATCGAAGCATTTGCTTCGTCCGGACTACAGGTTGAACTATCATCTGATGGCCGAGTTTGGCTGGATGAACGATCCGAACGGATTTATCCACTACAAAGGGCAATATCACTTGTTCTACCAGCATTACCCCTACGAACCGGTATGGGGACCGATGCACTGGGGGCATGCCGTCAGCCGTGATCTTATGAAATGGGATTACCTGCCGGTTGCTTTGGCTCCCGACGGAGTGTTCGACCGGGACGGCTGCTTTTCCGGCAGCGCCATCGAGCAGGACGGCAAGCTTGTCCTCATGTACACAGGACATGTCGTGACCGGACCGGACAAAGATCAGGATTACAAGCAGTCACAGGGCATCGCAGTGTCGGAGGACGGGGTAACGTTCGAGAAATGGGAGGGCAACCCGGTTATCGGTTATGATGCTGTCCCGGACACGGTTAGCCGTAAAGATTTCCGCGACCCTAAAGTGTTTAGACATGGCGATCAGTATTACGCTGTTCTTGGTTCCAATGACGCCAAGGGAAACGGGCTAGTGCTGCTGTACTGCTCCAAAGATCTGCGCAGCTGGACGTATGTCAATGTGCTTGCCAAGAGTGACGGACGCTTCGGTGACAATTGGGAATGTCCGGACCTGCTCCCGCTTGGGGGCAGAGACGTGTTTATGCTCTCCCCGCAGCGCATGCCGGCTCAGGGAGAAGCGTACCGGAATCTGCATTCAACCATGTACGGTATCGGTGATTTTGATCCGGTTGCGGGGACCTTTACAGCAGAGCGATATGCGCCCGTGGATCATGGCTTCGATTTCTACGCTCCGCAGTCGACGGTGGATGACAAAGGACGGCGTATCATCATCGGCTGGATGGATATGTGGGAGTCGGAGATGCCGACCCAGCAAGGGCATCATTGGGCCGGTGCGATGAGTCTGCCGCGCGAGGCGGTCCTCGACGGCAGCAGGTTGCTGTTCCGCCCGCTTGCAGAGACGGAGAAATACCGTTCCAATCTGTTCGAGCAGCCTGTTACGGTGCTGACAGGCGAGCAGACCCTGGAGACGGGTGGGGACAGCTATGAATTGCAGGCTGTATTTGAATTTGAAGCAGGCAAAACGGAGGAATTCGGCTTAAAGCTGCGGGTGGGCAGAGGCGAAGAGACGGTGCTGACGTACCGTCCTAACGACGGTCTGTTCCGTTTCAACCGCGACCGTTCAGGGATCGGACCGGGGGGCGAGAGGAGAGTACACCTCGGGTTGGATGAAGGACGTTTGGAGCTGCGCATTTTCGTCGATAAAAGCTCAGTAGAGGTATTTATCGGTGATGGCGAATATGTCCTCACCGGCCGCATCTATCCGGGCTCGGATTCCCTGGGTATTCAGGCTTTTGCCGAAGGAACTTGCTCGCTTGTCTCGTTCCGGAAGTGGGATATTTGTATGTAAGGGTATGACAGAAGGAGTCCGGCTGGTTGGCCGAGGCTCCTTTTTAGGCTTTGAAGTGTGGATAAGAGACTTGTATCCATCTTAACGAAAACCGCAAGAAGGAGACCGGAAATGACAATGATCCAATGTTAGAAGACTTTTCAGAATTTCTATCTGAATTGGAATTCCGTGTATACTAGCTTCAGTGCTGATAAAAATTGGGATCCTAGTGCACGTTTAAGGTTGCTTGGTCTGGTATAAATTATGCTATTATAAATAGTAAAGTGGCAGATTGGCTGATGTAGGGCTGGAGTGCGAACCCCAAGCGCACAAGAAATTCCCGGGAGATTCGCACCACCAGATTTTACGCGGCTTTTCACGGTTTTCATACAAAATGGTTTGCTTCAAAATGCTACCCGATTTGGGGTTCGCACTTTTAAGCCCTCAAACCCTTATGGGATAAGGGCCGAAACGGCCCGCTGTTACTCCCTGCACGGGAGTATGGATTGAAAGGATCTGGTAAAAGTGCGCTTGGCGGCAAAGGTGCGCGGTTACTCCCTGCACGGGAGTATGGATTGAAAGACTCCCCAGCTCCGGTTACCCCAGTCTACGCCTTGGTTACTCCCTGCACGGGAGTATGGATTGAAAGCGTTTGGCAATGAGATTGTTATTAGGCCGCCGTCCGTTACTCCCTGCGCGGGAATATGGATTAAAATAATGGTTGCTCTGCTGATTGCTGTGCTGGTTGCGTTACTCCCTGCACAGAAATAAGATAAGGTGGTGTGAGAAAACTATGCACAGCTCAGAGATATCTAACCTAAGCTTTCTTTTAGAAAAGGAAAAATTGGTCTTAGCAGAGGTATTACACAAAATTAAAGACCCTTTCAAAGTTAGACAAGCCATTCTTTTTGGATCAAAAGCTCGGGGGGATTTTGAATCGGGAAGTGACATAGATTTGTTGGTTCTGACAGATTTAGAGGACCGTCCTGAGAATAGACATTATTTGTCGGATATGCTTTTTGATATAAATCCGTACTACGAGCCGCCTATAAGCGTAACGTACTTTAACAAAGATGACTGGGACTCAGGCAAGGTACTGCCCACTTTTAAAAGTAACATTTTGAAGGATGGTGTTCAGATTGTCATTTAAAGATGAGGCAGTCAAATCGTTCCTGAAAAGGGCTAAGGGGAAATATTCAGCTGCTTTGTACTCTTTCGAGAATGAAGATTATCCTGCAGCTATAGCTTCCCTTTATTATTCTGCTTTCCAGTCTGTATCAGCTTTGATGATACATAGAGACGTTCCGGAAAATAAACACACTCAGGTTAGAGCGTGGGTAGGTAAGGAGCTTTTCAGAAAAGGTTTAATTAGCTCTGATTTAGCCAAGATGTATAACCGCTTAATGGATGATAGACAGGATGCGGACTATAAACCTACTGTTAACATAACTAGAGAAATGGTTGAGACTTACATCCAACCAGTGAAGGAGTTTCATTCTATAATACTAAAGATTGTACAGCAGGAGGGATTGAAGGATATCGACGCGTTCCATATAAAGTGATCCTATAATATACGGCTGGTGTCGAGATTCAATTGGCCTAGCAGGTTAGGGCAGGCTACATCGGGTATGCAAGCAATTACTCTTTACATGGTGTTTTCAAGCTCGCATGGAACGTATAGAAATAAGCTGCCCAAAGCCTTTTTCACCTCGCCGTCGTTACTTTTGTAATTTCACCAGCTAATTCTCAAGCAAAGAAGGACGGCATCCATGAGTGGTGGCAGTCCAGACCCTTAATGAGACTGTAATGAGTAACGTTGCTGCTTATTTGTAAATAAACTTATTCTCCAAGATAGAGAGGAATTTGGGCGGTAGGTGGCCGTGAGTGCGAACCCCAAGCACACATGAAAATCCCGGGAGATTCGCACTAGCAGATTCTACACGACTTTTCACGGTTTTTCATACAAAATGGCTTGCTCAAAATACTACCCGATTCGGGGTTCGCACTTTTAAGCCTCCAAATCCTTATGGGACAAGGGCTGAAACGGCCCGTTGTTACTCCCTACACGGGAGTATGGCTGCAGGCGCTGATCAACGCGCTGGCGGCGACGATCGTTACTCCCTACACGGGAGTATGGATTGAAATGAATATGTACTAGGAGCTATTATGAAGGACTCCCGTTATTCCCTATACAGGAGTATGGAGTGGAATCTGCCCGTCACTTAACACGGGCCATGGAGCGTAAAGTGTTATTATCAGCACGCTGAAAAAGATACAACTTGTGCCGGAGGCATAGAATCAGTATAATAATGTAAATTTAACGTCCGCGAACGGGAGAGTAGCCGTACAAGTCTCAAAGCAGCGAGCCGGGGTGGTGGGAGCCGGCATGGGGCACATGGTGAATCGCACCCTGGAGATGGCAGGTCCAGTACGGGAAACCGTAAGCAGATCTGTCCGGCTTACTGCCGTTATCAGTATCGAGGGGAGGAGCCTGAACAAAGGCTCTTCACGAAGAGTGGTACCGCGGAAGCACAGCTTTCGTCTCTTTTATGAGGCGAAGGCTTTTTTGTTTTATAGCTCATTTATTTCAGAAAAAAGGATGTGTTCGTCCATGATTATGAACATTGCCGCCCAGGTGCTGAGCGGACCTACAGGCCTGTCCGAGCATGAACTGCTGCAGCTGCTGGAGCAGCCTCCGAATCCCGAGTGGGGGGATGCTGCGCTGCCTTGTTTTGTGTTTGCCAAATCACGCCGGATGTCCCCGCAAAACGTAGCGGCTGAGCTCGCCGGGGCACTAGATCAAACCCATGGTGTAAGCGCGGAAGCAGCCGGACCTTATGTGAATCTGAAGCTTGATCCGGCCGTTTTCGCCCCGGCGCTGCTGGAACAGATCGGCTCAGAGGACTTTGGCAAACTTGATCTGGGGCAGGGCAAGCGGGTCGTAATTGACATGTCCTCGCCCAACATTGCCAAGCCGTTCGGAATCGGCCATCTTCGCTCTACCGTAATCGGTGCCGCCCTGTACCGTCTGTTGGCGGAAGCAGGTTATGAGACGATAAGCGTCAATCATTTGGGGGACTGGGGGACGCAATTCGGTAAACAAATTACAGCCTACAAGCGCTGGGGCAAGGACGAGGAACTGAACAGAGATCCGATCGGCGAATCGCTGAAGCTATATGTCCGGTTCCATGATGAAGCGGAGCAGGATCCTTCTCTTGAGACGGAAGCGCGCGATTGGTTCCGCAGGCTGGAGGCAGGTGATCCCGAGGCCCACCGGCTGTGGCGTTATTTTGTGGACATCAGCATGCAGGAATTTAAAAGGATGTACAATCGCCTTGGTGTTTCGTTCGATCATGTGCTTGGTGAAAGCTTTTATAATGACAAAATGAAGCCTGTCGTCGAAGAGCTGAGCGGCCTCGGGTTGCTGGAAGAAAGCGATGGGGCGATGGTGGTAAAACTGGATGACGAAGGCATGCCTCCATGTCTGATCCTGAAAACGGATGGTACCACCATTTATCCGACCCGGGATCTCGCAACGGCCATTTACCGCAGAAAAGAAATGGAAGCTGACCGCCTTCTGTATGTGGTAGGGGCTGAGCAGAAGCTGCATTTCCGGCAGGTGTTTGCCGTCCTGGGTAAAATGGGAGCCGATTGGGCGGTACAATGCGAGCATGTTCCCTTTGGGCTGATGCGCTTCGAAGGGAAGAAAATGTCCACCCGGCGCGGCAAAGTCATTATATTAAACGAGGTGCTGGATGAAGCGGTGTCCCGCGCCATGGCCGTCATCCAGGAAAAGAACCCTGATCTGTCCGACAAACAAATGGTCGCCGAGCAGGTCGGGATCGGAGCGGTCATTTTTGGCGATTTGAAAAACAACCGGATCAACGAGGTCGATTTTTCGCTTGAGGATGCACTGCGCTTTGACGGGGAAACGGGGCCGTATGTTCAATACACACATGCCCGGATTAAAAGTGTACTGAACCGCTTAAAGGGGCAGCCGACAGATGGCGAAGCCGACCTGAATACCGGGCTGAATACTGTACTAAATACCGGTCTGAATACCGAACAACTAATTTCGGTAGGAGACACAACCCTGCTCGGAGAGGCCGGCTGGTCTCTGCTCAAGCAGCTCAGCCGTTACCCGGAGGCGCTGGAACGCGCGGTGAACCGGCTGGAGCCGTCGGTTATGGCCCGTTTTGCATTGGATACGGCCCAGTCCTTTAACCGCTTTTACCATCATGAAAGAATCGAAGACGGCGGGCCCCTGCGAATGCGGGTTAGCGAACTAACGGCAGAGCTTCTGGCGCGCTCCTTGCGTCTGCTGGGTCTTCATGCACCTGATCGGATGTAAGGTGATCATGCAAAAATATGTTTTTTTCCATCTGGTGAAACCTTTTCACATAACAGGCCGTCTGAGAATACAGAGGTCAAGTCATTTTGGAGGTGCAGATTGTGAAGAAACATAAAAAGAAAGTGATCAGCTTTATTGCAGTTGCTTGCTCGCTCGCGGCAGCATCGTCTGCTTTTGCTTTTGGCGACTTATCCGGTACACAGCTCCAGCAGGTGGAAGCACTTAAAGCCAAAGGGATTGTGAACGGAGTATCTGCGGACAAATTTGCTCCGTCCCGCACGCTGACCGTAGCGGAAGGAGTACAACTGGCCGTGAAATCAATGGGCCTTGAAGCCAAACCGGATGTGACAGACGCATCTTATGCCAACATCCCTGCTGATGCATGGTATGCACAGGCGTTCCGAATCGCTGCCGAGAACGGGCTGACGGTTTCCGGGGATGTGAAACCCGCTTCGCCGATGACCAGAGAACAATTTGCGGACATGCTCTATGAAGCGATCAGTGCAACCGGACAGTATCCGGTCATTAAAATGTACATTGAAGTTGCGGATGAGAAGGACTTCGATGCGGACTCTCTTGAAGCCATTCAATTTCTGTTGCTGACGAAGATCACAAGTCTGGATGAGCAGAGAAACTTCTATCCGGACCGGGAAATTACGCGGATCGAGGCGGCGGAAATGGTGTATAATGCCGTCAAATATGTAGAAGAAATGAAGGCCATTCAACCGGCAGAACCATTGCCTACGCCGGAGCAACCAGAGCAGCCTGACCAACCGGACCAGTCGGATAACGTACAGGATCAGGTGACGATTTCCATCGAACCAGTCAGCAGCGCCAAGAACAAAGTCACCTTGACCCGTCATGAAGCCCCGAATCCGGGCTATGGCATCGCTGTAGACCGTGTGGATTATGTCAGTGATTCGGAAGCTGTCATCTATTACAAGCTGACCAGTCCGAAGCCGGGTGAAATGAACATCCAGGTGATTTCGAACACCGAGACAAGCGTAGAGCTCGACAGTAAGTATGAGAAGGTCAGCATCAAGCCTGCGGAAAGCAGCGCGGATGCATCCGTCTTTCATTTGGCCCAATAAGGCGAGTCTTTAAATCTGAAAGGCATGTCCTTAAGGAGGCAGACTGTAGCAAGCAGTCTCGAAGAAATAATATTGGATTTAAAAGAGCGAGTATCGGTGGTCGAAATTTCCACCAATACTCGCTTTTTCTGCTATATAGGGCACCGTCCATGAAGGGCGCAAAGCCGAAAACAACGGGTATCTGCTCTAATTCCCACCTTTCACGCGTTCCCATTTTCAGAAGATGGCGTTTACCTTGCCAGACCTCGGAAAAACGTATCAATGGTGAAGGAAATCAGCTCATCCCTGGAGTCCGCAAGCTGAGTATCAAAGCTCAGCAGCAGCGACGTCAGGCCGTGCAGCATGCTCCAGATGCTTCTTGCGGTCAGCAGCTCATCAGCGGTCATGATGTAGCCATCATGGACAGCGTGCCTGATTCCGCCTTCCAGCATCTCAAAACCTTTGAACCGGTCATTTTCATCCATGAGGATCGAGCTGGCGCCCTCCAGGTTGGTAATGAAGAGGACATTGTAATACTCCGGATGCTCAATTCCAAAACGGACATAAGACTCGCATACGGTTTTCAACACTTCAAAGGCGTTTAATCCCTCTGCGCTGGCTTCCTGCTCCCGCTGCCGGAGGGCCTGCAGGAATAATGCATAACCCTCCTTCAGCAGCTCGCTGACGACGGCTTCCTTATTTTCGAAATAATGATAAATGGTCGTTGGTGAGTATTCAATCCGGTCCGCAATTTTGCGCATGGACACCTCGGCATAACCCTGGCTCAGAAAGAGCGAGCGGGCGGCCTCGATAATTTTACGGCGGATTTCATCACTTTCACGTTCTCGGCGTTTGATATGCTTCATGAGTAATTTGATGTTCCCTTTCTGCCTGCCCCAATTTGGCGGCGATACGATCAGCTTCCATTATACCGGAGCTTATGGCCCCTTGAAAACCGCCCCCCGGCTGTGTCCAGGCGCCGACCAGGGAAAGGCGCTGCAGTGGCGATGTCCGTTTCAGACGCTTGATGCCGGACTGGGGGACGGTTTGCGCAAAGCCGTATACGGCACCCGCAGGATTGGCGGTATAACGCTGCATCGTGCGGGGTGTGCCCAATTCAGCAACCGCCACTTTGTCTGTCAGCCCCGGATAATGCTTTTCCAATTCATCCAGTATGAGGCGTGTTACGGCTGTTTTTTTAGCTTTGTATTCGGCGCGGTCTGCTGGCCAATTTTCTAAACGGTCTAGAAAAGTAACGGCAATACACCCTTTCCCCGGTTCGTTGAGCGTAGGGTCCATGGCGTTGTAATTGGTAATGCCCCAGTTGCATTTTGCATATTCACCGCGCATGGCCGCTGCGTAGTCCTGTTCGGAGTCCGGCTCATTGTTCAGAAGCAAATCCTCCTGCATAATGCCAAGCTCATGCGGTTCGCAGGTCAGCCCCAAGTACAGCTGGGTCAGCGAAGTCCCGATCTCAAGCTCCGTAAGTTTCTCCATTTCACGATTTGCGGCAGGATGACTCGGCAGCAGACGGCCGTAGGTCAGCAGCGGGCTGATGCCGGACACAATCCAGCTGGCCTCGCAGACTTCGCCTTTTTTCAATCTTATACCGGTTGCCTCATTGCCTGTGTAAAGAATCTCCGACACTTCGCTGCGCAGATGAACCTCCCCGCCGGCAGACTTGATGACGTCAACCAGGGCATTGGACAGCGCCTGGCCGCCGCCCTGAATATAATAGGTGCCCTCAAGATGATAGCCAAGCCATGGAATAAAAAAGTACAGAGCCGACAGTCTCTTCGGAGGCAGCCCATAATAGGGCCAAAGGGCAGTGAAAAATTCCGTGAATTTTTCGGACAGTCCGTACTGTTTTACTGCCTCCCACGTTGTCATTTGCGTCCAGCGGATGAAGGTGCCTGCTTTAAGCATCGCGGTGGCCTTCCGCCAGGCAGGCAAGGGAGAGGAGAAGGCCGAGAAGCCTTCGGCAAAACGGTGGATGCCTGTAAACAGCTTGTCGATGGCTTCCTGTTCGACCGGAAACATTTTTTTAAGAAGCAGCACGTATTCATTGGCATCGGATGGAATATCAACAATTTGTCCTTCCCAGCGGATGGAATAGGGGTGCTTTTTGCGCAAAGGCACGATGCCTTTGTCTGCTCCGCATGCTTGCAGCATTTGGCCAAAGCTGCCATTTTCCAGCCCGCCGACTCCGTGCAAGGCCACGTCAAACAGATAACCCTTCCTGCGGAACTCCGTTGCATAACCGCCAGGCAGATTGTGGCTCTCAAACACAGCTGTCCGGTAGCCGAGCGCGGACAATCTTGCAGCACAGGACAAGCCGCCGAGGCCTGCGCCAATGACGATGGCATCATATTTTCTCATCCATGTTCTCTCCTTTTTGTTAACGTTGTTATTTAAATTAACAGTGTTAAGTTGATTGAATTATAGATCATATTTCGTGAAAAGAAAAGCCCTGTTTTTTAAAAGTTTTTCTAATGACATGAAAAAAGCGCCCCTGGAGAGACATGGAGAACCTGGCTGCTTGCATGCATGTATCACTCCAAAGAGCGCATATTGTAGCGGTTGTTCACTTTATTTCATTCCTGCGATTACTGCAGCTTTGTAGGTTATGCCTGGTTCCCCGGAAAAGACACTTTACCGGAAATGCCGGCTGCACCTGCTGTCACGGGAAGCTCCTTTTCGGAAGCTGCGGTCTGCTCGCTAGCCCCCGTAGAGCCCTGCTGAAGCTGATACATTTGATAATAACGGCCGCGGAGCTGCATGAGCTCTTCGTGATCGCCTTTTTCGACGATTTGTCCGCGGTGCAGGACCAGAATTTGATCGGCGCTGCGGATCGTGGACAGGCGATGAGCGATGATAAAGGTGGTACGCCCTTTTTTGAGCACATCCAACGCGGATTGAATCAAGGCTTCCGTCTCCGTATCAATGTTGGCAGTCGCCTCATCCAGAATGAGAATGGCCGGATCGAACGCCAGGGCGCGGGCAAAGGAGATGAGCTGCCGTTGTCCGGCAGACAGGGTGCTGCCCTTCTCGATGACAGGCTCATCAAATCCTTGCGGCAAGTGGGAGAGCAGTTGGTCTGCTCCTACATCCCGTAATGCCTTTTCCACCTGCTCACGGGAGATCCGGCTGTCCCCGAGACTGACATTGCTCGCGATCGTGCCTGTAAACAGATAAGGGTCCTGCAGCACGATGCCCATATGGCGGCGAATCCACTGCTTCGGCAGCTCTCTGACGTTCTGGCCGTCAATCGTAATCGTTCCCTGCTGCGGATCGTAGAAGCGGAACAGCAGGTTGATGATGGAGCTTTTGCCCGAGCCGGTATGGCCGACCAGCGCCACGGTCTGCCCCTGCTTGGCGGAGAAGGAGATGTCCTTCAGCACCCAATCCTTTTTATAGGCAAACGATACGTTTTTAAATTCGACATTGCCTTTATAACGAGGCATTTCACCGTCCGTCACTGGCTCGCCCGTTTCATCCATCAGCTGAAAGACGCGACCGGCGGATACGATCGAGGTATCCAGGGCCGCCAATTGGTTAACCATACCGGTGACAGGCTGAAAGAGTCTGCTCAGCACATCGACAAAGGCGTACAGCACGCCAAGCGAAATGGCAGTGGACCCGGTGAGGGAGCCTGCTCCGAAATACCAGAGTACCACGGCAAAGGACAGATTTCTGAGCACATTAACCAGATTGTGGGAGGTCAGGGCGTTCAGGTTCAGCATTTTATTCTGATGCTTCATGTAATCATCGTTCAGGTCCTCAAATTCCTGCAGCGTTTTTTGCTGGCGGCGGAAAATGCGAATAATGGACATGCCCTGAATCGATTCGTTGATAATGGCATTAATCTCGCTCAAGCGTGAACGAATGATCGTATTATAACGGGTTGCCACCTTGCGGTATAAAATGATCCACAGAATGAGGGCAGGGACCAGGAACAGGCAGATCAGCCCAAGCCGGACATCGAGCAGAAAGAGGGCGATATACACCCCGGTAATGGTGACGATGCCTGAACAGAAATTGGACAGTACCGCGACGAACAGATCCTTTACCGCCTCCGTGTCATTGGTTACCCGGGAGACGACCTTGCCTGCAGGCAGATTATCGAAAAAATAAACCGGCAGCCGCTGAATTTGTGCATACAGGTCCAGCCGCAGCCGCTGAATCACCCGGTTGGCCGAGGATTGCAGCCAGTAGGTTTTGCCGAATTCCGCAATAATCGAGATGAACAGAAACACAAAGTACAAGCCGATTAATTGTGTTATGCCTGGCAGCTCCGGCTTGTAGAAGCCGTACAGCTCATCTGAACTTAACGGCTGCGCGGGATAAGAAGCGGTCTGCCCGCCGCGTGTAATGGTCATCGTACCATCCTGATAGCGGCGTTCACCGCTTGCCTCGGCAACGGGAGCGTCCACGAAGTAGAATGTCGTTCCCGCCTGCAGAATGCGCACCTCGCGCCCTCTGGCTTCCCCGATCGCAAAGCGGTCCCCGCGCTTGAACAGCTCATTGTTGTACTCGGCGGCACCCGCCGAATTATTCGTTTGATAATAAGGCCGTTCAATGGCCAGCATATGTCCGTCAATCATTTGTTTGGCGATGAAGGGACCGGCCAGCTCGGCGGCCACGCCGACGGCAAGGGCGATCAGGGCAACGATAAAAGTATATTTGGCTGTCATGGCATATTGGAACAGCCGTTTGCCAATGTTCGGTTTCAATCAGCTTACCTCCCCGGAGGAGAGACCCGATTCAAGCTGCTGCCGCTCATACTGCTGACGGTACCAGCCGCCCCGCTGCAGCAGCTCGCTGTGCGTGCCCTCCTCGATAATCCTTCCCTGCTCCAGCACGACAATCCGATCCGCATGCTCGACGGCGGAGAGGCGGTGGGTGGAGATCAGGGTCGTTTTGCCGGAGCGCTCGCTCCGGATATTGTTAATAATGCGCGCTTCCGTTCTGGCATCCACGGCGGAGAGCGCGTCGTCCAGTACTAAAATGTCGGGATCGCCGATGAAGGCTCGGGCAAGGGACACCCGCTGCTTCTGTCCGCCCGACAGGGCAATGCCCTTTTCACCGACGATGGTGTCAAGACCGTCGGAGAGCGTGCCGAGATCGTTATCGAAAGCGGCGGTACGGATGGCCTCCATAATGTCGGCATCCGTTGCGTCCGGCTTGCCGAAGCGGATGTTTTCGCGTACCGATTTGGAGAACAGAATCTGCTCCTGCGGCACATAGCCGACCCAGCTGTGCAGCTGTTCCGCCGCAATATGCTCAATCGGTGTGCCCGAGATCAGAATATCGCCGCTGCCTGACGGGTATTCCCGCAGCAGCTGCTTCAGCAGCGTCGACTTGCCGCTGCCGGTACGGCCCACGACGCCCAAGGTTTCACCGCGCCGCAGGCTGAGATGGATATGCTGCAGATTATCCGTCTGCGAGGTCGGGTATCTGAAAGTGACGTCTTCCATCACGATCGACTCGGCAGCCGTGACCGCTTCGGGATGCTCGATATCCTGAACATCCTGCGGGGAGGACAGCGTTTCATTGACACGGTCGAGCGAGGCGCTTCCGCGCTGCATGATGTTGATCAGCTCGCCGATGGCAAACATCGGCCAGATCATCATCCCCAGGTACATATTGAACGATACGAGATCCCCCAGGGTGATTTCATTGCGGAACACCAGAATCATGCCGTAGCCAAGACCGATCACGTAGCTTAAACCAACGAAGAGACGAATGGTAGGCTCAAACAGAGCATCCATGCGCGCGACCGCCAGGTTTTTGCGATACACATCGTCCGTAATATCCGCGAACCGTTTTTCATCCAGACGCTCTTGGACATAAGCACGGATGACCCGAATACCTGCGACTGACTCAAGTACCTGGTCGTTCATGTCGCCAAAAGCGTCCTGTGCCAGTGTATAGCGCTGATGCACTGCTTTACCGTAAATGCTCATGGCCAGTGCAATAAAAGGCAGCGGAATGATCGCCGCCAGCGTTAATTTCCAGCTGATCAGAAAACCCATCGCACCCAGCACCGTGGCAAGATATATCGTTGAGTCCGTCAGGGTAAGCATGCCGAAGCCCGCCGTGGCCGCAACGGAACGGAGATCGTTCGTGGCGCGGGCCATCAGGTCGCCTGTACGGTTGCGCTCAAAGAAAGGCGGCGTCATGCTCAGCAGATGCCGCATAAAGCGGGAGCGGAGCAGCCGTTCCACAAGGTTGGCACCGCCGAACAGCCGATGCATCCATATGTAGGTGATGTAGTAGATAAGCACCAACATTGCGAGGATGTACAGGATAGTCCGCATGAGTGAATCCCAGGTCACGGAGCCGCTCACAATCTGATCAATCGAGTCCCCGAGCAGGCGTGGAGGCACAAGCTCCAGGAAACCGACCAGGATCAGCATAGCGAGCCCTATGGTATAGCGTTTCCGTTCCCGGTGAAAGAACCAGCCCAAATCTTTTAAAACCGTAAACAAAGTATCCCTTCCTTTCATCATCAAGTCTCAACCGCATGCTGCGAACTGCTGAAAACAGCAAAAAAGACATACCGTCCGCAAACGATATGTCCTGTGTTCGACATCATATGGTATGCGCAGGTAAACTCGGCGGGAAACGCACAAGTCCTGCTGCAATTTAAACAGTACGCAGCTATAGCAGGGTCAGAAAATCCGACCAGCCCGTACGCGGCAGATGTGGCTCCTCCGGTATGAAGTTGAATATTTGGTTTGATTCAATACAATTGCTTTATCCAACACCGGAATCACCCTTTCTTGATCGTTGTAAGTATTTTCAAGTTTTGATCTCGTATGGTTGCATCTTACCATCAGGTTTTGCGAAATGTCAAACCTTTTTCAAATTTGCATGCTTCAGCAGGGAACGTGTGCTTTGGTGGGAATGCTATGATAGGATATGATTAAGGCTAAAGAATATGCACTTGGTTAAGGAGTTGAGCAGGATCCATGAGTATATACGTATCAGAACCCGCTGCCGAATGGTATAAAAAAGAGCTTGGTTTGAAATCCGGGGACCATGTCCGTTTTTTTGCGCGCTATAGCTCGGGCGGGGGGCTTCATCCCGGTTTTTCGCTGGGTATTTCCGTCGAGCCTCCTCAGCACCCGGCGCTGCGTACGGAATCAGGCGGCGTTGTTTTTTTCATGGAAGAACAGGATGAATGGTATTTGAAAGGGTATAAAATCGAAGTGAAATACCTGCCGGAGCATGATGATATCATTTATGAGTACAGTCCTGAATAAGCAAGCTTAGCTGCAAAAATTCAAAACGGCGGAGCTGCCGGCCACAGGCGGGGTATAAACCGCGCTGCGCTCGGCAGTCCGCCGTTTTTTGCGTCATGGTAAATAAATGCCTTCTACAGCAAAATCAAAATCCTCGATATCATAGACCTGTACAGGTACGGAAGCTTCAACAATACGTTCGATCCAGTCCGTCTGGTCCGTCAGAATCGGCAGGTTTTCCCGCTGTGCGGTCAACAGAAGCTCGGTTTCAATCGGGTCGAAATGCTCTCCGTACTGGGCGTTATCCACTCCATTGATGATAGTGAATGCCACGGAATTGCCGAACAAAATGGGCAGGCTTTTGGCCCAGGGTACCTGAAGTGCCCTGTTGATTTTCTTCTTGTTCAAGGGCTCCTCCAAATATTCGATCAGCTCGGCCACTTTCTCTTTCACATGCTTGTCTTCGGCCGGATTGTCCATAAGCGGCTCATCGCTGGAACGAAATTCGTACAATTCCAATATGGTGGTGTAGGGCACAATATATTCTACCGCTGCCGCCGGAGCCAGCAGCTGGCCGTAAATCGCTACCATGACGGCTTCGGTTACAAACTGTCGGGACATCGGCTTTCCTCCTGCGATGTGCAAATATGCGGTGTTAAATCGAATTGAGTATACCATAATGCTGTCCCAAAAACAGCATGGCAGCAGGCTATTCCCATTTTTATCGCTTCAAAATGCGCAAAAGCCCCGCTTCTTAAGCGAAATACATCGGACCTCTTATCCATGAAAAAAGGCACTCCAGACGGACGAGCCCCATGAAGCACCTTTCGCACAATCTATACTTTTGGCTTGCACCCCTGCGCCTTAGGACTTTCCAATCAAGAGTGAAAGGATTCCTGCAGCAATCAAAGGACCGACCGGGACCCCTTTAAAAAAGGCAACACCGAGAACGGTGCCGATCAGCAGTCCGTTGACAACGGCTGGCTGGGAGGACATCAGCGTCACTCCGCGCCCTCCCAGATAGGCGACCAGGACGCCAACCCCAATGGCCAGCAGTGATTTCCAGTGGAGGAATGATGCGAATACCTCCTGCACGGTAATGCGTCCGCTCGCCAAAGGGGTCATGACGCCAATCGTGAGCAGCACGATGCCGACCGTCAGGCCGTATTTCTCCAGCCAGGGGAAGGTTTGGTGCAAATTCATCACCCTCAGCAGCAGCAGGACAACCATGGCGATCGTTACGCTTGAATTGCCGCTGAAAATGCCGAGGCCTGCAAGCACGAGCAGCAGCAGGGCAGTGTAATCCATGGTAGCAACTCCTTTTCCGGCCTGCTTACGGATGTTCATGACCGGCATCTGTCTGTACAATATGCTCGGCAATCAGCTTGCCGTGCCACCGTCCGGATTCGATGAACACCTCATTGGCGTTCCGGCCGGATGCGATGACACCGGCGACATAGACACCAGGTATGTTCGTTTCCATCGTTTCCGGGTTAAAGACGGGTTTATCCAGATCCTCGGCCAGCTGCACGCCGACCGATTCCAGCAGCTTGCGGTCCGGGCGGAAGCCGGTCATGGCAAGCACGAAGTCGTTGTCCAGCTTGAACTCGCTGCCGTCATTAACGGTAACGGTAATATCATGCGGACGGATTTCCGTCACGCGTGAGCCCAGGTGAAGGGTGATTTTACCTTTATTGACCAGGCTTTCAAACAGAGGTCTGACCCATGGTTTGATGTGCTCGGATAATACGGAACCCCGATATACCATATCGATATGCGCACCTACCTTGACCAGTTCCATGGCCGCATCCACCGCGGAATTGCTGCCGCCGATAATGGCGACACGGGTGCCTGTATACGGATGTGCTTCCCTGAAATAATGGGTCACCTTGTCCATATCCTCCCCGGGAATGCCCAGATAATTCGGATGATCAAAATAACCCGTGGCCACGACGACATGGCGGGCCCGGTATTGGCAGGACTGTCCGCGTTTATCCGCTGTATGAACAGTGAAGGTTCCGTCTGCTTCCTTGATGATGGAGCCTGCTTCCTCATAGGGACGAATGTCGAGCCCGTAATGCGATGCCACCCTGCGGTAATATGTAAGGGCTTCATGCCGGAAGGGCTTGTCATTGGGGGAACTGAAAGGGATGCCTCCGATTTCGAGCAGCTCGGCAGTGCTGAAAAACTGCATATTGGTCGGATAAAGATAAATGGACTGCACAATATTGTGCTTTTCGATGATAAGCGTCTTCAACCCGCGCCGTCCGCATTCTATGGCCGCTGACAGACCGCAGGGGCCGCCGCCGATAATAATAATGTCTTCCACAGGATTACCTCCAATAAAACAAAATTGCCTCCAATAAGATAATGAAAAATTGCCCGCAAGCAGCAAGCAATTTTATCCTACCGCATTCATAGTGCAAATACCAGCCGATTTGCGGTAGCCACCGCTAAAATGGATTGACAATGAACAAATGATGCCATATTATTAGATACATATCTAATTAAAGGAACGTGAAAATAATGCAGCTGGATAAAATCGTGAATTACCACAAGGCCCTGGCCGATCCGACAAGAATGCGCATTCTGCTGCTGCTGGCCGGAGGCGAGATGAACGGGCAGGCGCTGGCGGAGAAATTGAACCTGTCCCAGCCGACCGTCACGCACCATGCGGCGAAGCTGCGCGAGGCGGCGCTCGTCAAGGAGCGCAGGGACAAGAACACGGTATATTTTACCCTGAATGAGGATTTTATCAGACAACATGCGGAAGCTTCCGTAAACTTCATCTTCGGCAAAGGAGGCAGGGAAATGGAGAAAGAAGGGGTGCAAGAGCCGCTGGCCGCTTCCGTCATGCGGAATTTTTTCGCCAAGGACGGCAGGCTGCGCCAAATCCCTGCCCAATACAAGAAGAAGCTGATCGTGCTGCAGCACCTGGCCGAACAGCTCGAACCGGGACGGAAATACAGTGAGCGTGAATTGAGCGATTGGATTAAAAATGTTCATGATGATTTTGCAACACTGCGCCGTGAGCTGATTATGCACCAGTTTATGTACAGGGAAAATGATGTATACGAACTGAACCCGCGGGAGATGTGGACCCGCTGGGAGGATGTCAGATAAACAAAATCAGCATTGACAAGAAAAGCCTGGAAGTCGTATAATCAAGGAAATTTTTGAAGGAGGCGATATTTTATGAGCAAGCACATCATCGGATTGGTTTTGCGTCGTAACGTCGTCTCCCTAACGGACACACTCGGGTAAGACCGCGGCAGCGGTCTGCCCGCCGGTCGAATCACCGGACATCCGCAGGGAGTTATTCCCTGCGGATTTTTGCATATACCGGGCATCTTTATGCCTGTTTATGGGCCTTTCAGGCCTTTTATGCGAGCCGCAGGAGCATCCCTGCGGTTTTTTTTGTGCTTGTCCGCGAGGTTAGGGAGACGATAGCAGGAGCAGGAAAATTGAACAGCAGCACGAAGCTGGAAAGCTAAAATGATCGGAGGACAAATATGCATTTGGAGAAATATGGATGGTCGGAAACATGGCAGCAGCAGTGGGAGCAGCTTGTGGATACGGTAGCTCGGGACACCGAAATAAAACCTGCCAGAGTAACCGCCGACTTTGGACAAAAAATGAAAATTATGACAAGCGAAGGAGAGCGCTGGGCGGCGCCTTCCGGAAAACTGCGTCATGAAACGCTTGAAGCCGCCGAACTGCCGGCGGTTGGGGATTGGGTGGCGGCTGCTTATTCGAATGCGGCGGATGATGCCGTTATTCATGCCGTACTCCCGCGCAAGAGCCGCATATCGAGGCAGGCTGCGGGATTTGAGACAAAGGAACAGATGATCGCCGCCAATGTAGATACGCTGTTTTTAGTGCAGGCGCTGAACGGGGATTTTAATGTGCGGAGAATGGAGCGTTATCTCGTGATGGCCTGGAACAGCGGTGTTGATCCGGTCATCGTGCTGAGCAAAAGCGACCTTTGTCCCGACCCGGACGGATATGCGGCGCAGATGGAAATGGCGGCGCCGGGAGTTCCGGTGCTGATTGTATCAGCTTGGGACGGAAGGGGAAGAGACCGACTCGAAGCGTACCTGCAGAAGGGGCGGACGGTAGCTTTAACCGGCTCGTCAGGCTGCGGAAAATCGACCATTGTAAACTGGCTGTCAGGGGAAGAGCTTCAGACGACCCAGGGGATAAGAGAGGACGATAGCAGAGGCCGGCATACGACGACACATCGGCAGCTGTTTCCGCTGCTGCATGATGCCGTCCTGGTCGATACGCCGGGGATGCGGGAGCTCAGCCTGTGGAGCGATGAGAGCGGTACGGAAGCCACGTTTGCCGATATCGAAAGCCTGGCGGCACAATGCAGGTTCGCGGACTGCCAACATATGCGTGAGGAAGGTTGTGCCGTCAAGGAGGCGGTCAGCAGTGGAGCACTCTCCGCCCCGCGGCTGGACAGCTACAGAAAGATGAAGCGGGAGCTGGAATATCAGAACCGCAAGGAGAAGGAGAAAGCCCGTAAGGTCAAAGCGGGAAAAAACTCCCGTTCCTACGGCTCAACAGGCTGGCGGCACGACATGGAGTGGTAAGGACATTTGCGGTGGTCCGTCATAGGATAAGGCAGAAGGAGGTAAGACCATGCCGAATTACAGCATTACTGTAGACCTGTCGGATCACCGCTTATATCTGATGGACGGAGGCCGGGTTGTCCGGAGTTACCCGGTTGGCATCGGCAAAATAGCCACACAGACCCCTCATGGGCGATTTACCATTGTGAACAAGCAGAAAAATCCGGGAGGTGCGTTTGGTGCCTTCTGGATGGGTCTTTCGGCTCCCCATTACGGCATACACGGTACAAATGCGCCGTGGAGCATCGGGCAATCTGTATCCCACGGCTGCATCCGTATGCAGAATAGCGATGTATTGGAGCTGTCCGGGATGGTGAGCGTGGGTACACCCGTAACGATCCGTCCGTAACAGAGCTGACAGTCTGCCTGTTTAGGGCTTCATAAGGGAGGTTAATTATGAGTTAACGGAGAAGGAAAAAATTCCCGAACCGGGCAGTATGATGCAAAGGAGCCTGAGAGATATGTCCATTGACCGATTTATTATTAAAAAATTGGACAACTGCCGGGACACACATACAAGAGATAATCTGCTGCAGCTGTTCAGAATCCGGATCGAAAACGCACAGAAGGCTGAAAGAGCAGGAATCGTCAAGCGGATTAAGAAGATCATATGAGCTTTTTGGGTGTGGTACAGAATCATTGGATATGCGGAAAATAGACAGGGAGAATCCGGACGGATTCTCCCCTTTTGTGCGTGATATAATCTTAGTAGAGAGACAGAGCCAGCGAGTCGTTCTCGCTGACGCTGTGCAGGATGGCTTCACAGCCAACAATTTCAATGCTGATCAGAGAGTTCAGGCACTTTTGCAGCGCCCGCTTGCCTGTCGCAATCTTGTTTTCCAGCGTGCTTGACAGCAATCTCAATGTCTTTTGGACAGGTTGTTTGTTTTCTTGATTAATATACACAGGAATTCGTTTGTTTTGAAAGGTTATTAGTGTTCTCATAGAAATCACCTCACTAGAGTTATTTCATGTTACTGATTGTAGATTCTCTTGCTTAAAATTACCTTAAAAAAACCTTATAAAAACATAAAGGTCAGAAAATTTTACAAAGTGTTCACATTTCAATGGAATTCAGTGCTTTTTGCCAAAAGAAAAAGATAAATAAAACTTTAGACTCTACTTCTATTAAAATATGTGCTATTAGTCATAAGACTTATGCTTAAGTGGGTAGTTTGTAACAAATTGACAGAATGAAAGCGGTCATGTAAAGTTACATTAATAGTTTTAATGGAGTCGTTTTGCTTTGAATCGACTTTTTTCTTAAGGATGACGGGAGGGGAATTTTTTATGATCCTGACCGTGCTTGCGGGACGACAGGAAACCGATTGGTTCGATATAGAAGTGGATGACATGTATTCTGTTCAGCATTTGAAGCTGATGCTTGGATTGCGCATATTTGGAGAAGCGCCTGGAGAGGGCGTACAATATATTATGGAAGCCAAATTTCCGGAAGGGTTATGGTTTCCTGTGGAGGATCACCAGCATCTGACGGGAGCGGGTCTGCGGGAGGGCTGCATGATCCGCATACAGCGCGCTTTCTCGACAACGGAGGAAGAGGCCCCGGTATTTGGACGCAGATCGCTGTTTCAAAATACGCAAAATGGGTAATATCACAGCAGTTAACACTAAAACTGGGTATTACAGATCAATTTCAGGAACCTGATAATGGAAAGGGGACTTTTGACGTGAACGCTTTGTATCAACGATCCCCGCGCATCCGCCCCGCTCTGGACGATGAGAAGCTGGAAATTCTTCGGCCCCCGGCCGAACCGGGCAAGCCTACATTTTCTATAGTATCCCTCATTATTCCTTTAATAATGACCCTGGTTACAGTCGGTTTTTATATATATATGAGCAGAACCGGGAAAATGGGCAACAGCAATTATTTTATGTTTCAGATTTTGACGCTCTTCATGATGGTTTCCTCTTATACCATTCCTTTTTTCGTATATCTGCATAACAAAAAAGAATACCGGCTCAAGCTTGCGGAGCGGGACCGCATGTACAGACAGCAGCTGCAGAAGCACAGGGAAGAGCTGGAAGAGAAGAAGAAAGAGCAAGTCCGCATTTTATATGAAATACACGGCGATCCGCAAGGTTGCACACAGATCGTGAAGAGCCGCAGCAGCTCCCTTTGGGAACGTTCGCCAGAGGATGATGATTTTTTGCAGGTGCGGATCGGAACGGGGGAGGTTCCTTTTCACATCAAGCTGCAGGTTCCCCGTGCGGAAGGTTATGAACGCGAACCGCTGCTGGAAGCGGCCCATGAATTGGCGGAGGACTTTCAGACGGTTGAGGACGCCTCGATTGCCCTCCCGCTGTTTCAATCCAAAGTCATAGGCGTTGTTGGCGAGCGTACAAATACGCTGGCTGCGCTGCGGGTCATCATGTCCCAGATTGCTGTCAGGCATTCGCCCGATGAGGTGAAGGTGGCGGCATTTTATCATGAGCGCGAGCAGCAGGAATGGGGCTGGATGCGCTGGCTGCCCCACGTGTGGGACGATGACCGCTCCACACGCATGATGTCGGACCGGGACAGCAGCGCACACCAGCTGGCCGATTATTTGTTTTCACGGTTAAACCGCCGCAGGAACCGCAAGGAGCGTGTAGGCAGAAATATAGAAATTCCGTGTTATGTTGTCGTGCTCTCGGATACGCAGCTGATTGAGGAGGAACCGCTGCTGCCTCTGCTGCTTGAAGACGGGGCGTACGCAGACACCTGCACCATCGTGCTGGCCTCGCGCAAGGAGGCCTTGCCGATGCAGTGCCAGCTGATTGTCGAAGCAGGACCGGAAAAGGGGGAGTATACCCTGAAAACGGAATCGTCGAATATTACACAAAAAAGCTTCCGCATGGACTGGCTTACTGTGGAAGAAGCCGATGTTCTGGCCAGATATATGGCCCCCATCCGGCTCAAGCGTTCCTCCGCTTCCGATATCCCACCGGTACTTCCGTTGTTTGACATGATGGGAGTAGAGCAGGTCGAAGAGTTGAATGTGCTTTCCAGATGGCAGGAAACGAGACATCCGGATACATTGCCTGTTCCCATGGGGGTCCGCGCAGGCGGCAAGAAGATTATGATTAATCTGCACGACAAAATTGAAAGGCAGGGGCATGGTCCGCATGGTCTGCTTGCCGGGACTACCGGCTCAGGCAAGAGCGAGGTGCTGCAGTCCATTGTCGCATCCCTTGCTGCCGAGTTTCACCCCCATGATCTGGCTTTCATGCTTATCGATTATAAGGGCGGCGGCATGTCCAACACGTTCATTGATCTTCCGCATGTTGTGGGGACGATAACGAATCTGGACAGCAATCTGATCGAGCGGGCGAAGATTTCATTGAAGGCGGAGCTCGTGCGCAGACAAAAAATACTGAACGAGGCAGGAAATCTGCAGCATATTGACGAGTACTACAGGCTTTTGCGCCAACGTCATGCCCAGCCTCTTCCGCATCTGGTCATTATCATAGATGAATTTGCGCAGCTCAAAAAAGACCAGCCTGAATTTATGGATGAATTGATCAGCATTGCGGCCATCGGCCGAACCTTGGGAGTACACCTTATCCTGGCAACCCAGAAGCCGGCAGGCGTAGTTGATGATAAAATATGGAGCAACTCGCGCTTTCGCATCTGTCTGCGTGTCCAGAGTGAAGGCGACAGCCGCGATATGATCAAAATTCCGAATGCAGCCTGGATTACGAAGCCGGGCAGAGGTTATTTCCAGGTGGGCAGCGACGAGGTGTTTGAGGAGCTGCAGTTCGCCTGGAGCGGCGCGCCCTACCGGGTCGATGACGGCAGCTCCAAGGTGCTGCCGGTCAATGAGGTCCGCCTGAACGGCAAGCGGGAGCCGCTGTTAACCGGCGAGCGGGCAGCATCGGCTTTGCAGGGGGGGGAGCCGCCCAAGCAGCTCCAGATATTTATCGACTATATCGCTGCCCAGGCCGCGGCGGCGGGCATCGAGCGGCTGCAGGGACCGTGGCTGCCGCCCCTGCCGGAGGTGCTCGATTTAACGGCACTGCCTGCGCGGGCCTCCGACGCTGGCATGTACGGACAGGCAGAGCTGCACCCGGTCGTGGGTCTTGTGGACGATCTGCCCAACCAGCGGCAGGAGCCGCTACATATTGCCATGGATCAGGGGCATTGGGCGGTATATGGAATGCCCGGCATGGGCAAGACGACCTTTGTGCAAACTCTGCTTGTATCCATGGCACGCACTTATACCCCGGACCAATGGAACGGCTATATTATCGATATGGGACGTATGATGCGTGATTTTGCGGATTTGCCGCACGTTGGCGGGGTCATGATGGGTGAAGAGGAGGACCGCATCAAGCGGCTGTTCCGCTTTTTGTTCAAAATGTCCGCACAGCGCAAGGAACTTATCGCCGAGGCCGGCGTCAAAACGATAAACGCATATCGCCGTGCCGCCGTAGGCACAGTGCCGCAAATTGTGGTTGTCATTGACGGCTATTTGAGTTTCAGGAATGCGTACCCGGATGAAAATGAGCTTCTGGAGGCTATTCTCCGTGAAGGGGGGAGCCTGGGTATTACATTCGTTATTACGGCCAATCGGATCACGGATCTGTTTGAGAAATTCCGGAGTAACATTCCGAATGCTGTCAGCTATGAGCTGTCGGATCCGAGCGATTATTATTATGCTGTCGGCAGGCCTGCCAAAACACCGGGACCGCTTACTCCCGGCAGGGGGCTGATCAAGGGGCAGGTGCCGCCGCTGGAGTTCCAGACGGCACTTCCTGCAGCAGGTGAAGACGAAGCCAGGCGTTCGGCCGAGCTGCGCCGGAGCATTGCGCAATCGGGACAAGCCTGGAGGGGGGATAGAGCGCCCGCCATTCTTCCTCTGCCCGACAAGGTTCCGTTGTCCGGACTTATCCGTTCATGGAAGCGCACTGAGGAAATGGAGAGGGAATATCCGTTCCAGGTGCCTGTTGCGATACAGACAGATGATCTTGAGCCATTTCTTCTGAATTTGAAGGAAGGCCCGCATTTTATAGTGGGAAGCCCGATGGAGGGCGGGAAAACGTCATTCCTGCTCACCTGGATGCTGTCACTTGCTTATTATAATTCGCCGGACAGGCTTGAGATATATACGGTGGACACAAGGTATGGAGGCGGGGGGTTGTCCAGGCTCCGGCATCTCCCGCATGTGAAGGCGGCCGCGGAAAGCGAAGAGGAGCTGGCTCCTCTGGCGGCCATGCTGTATGAAGCCGTTCAGCGCAGGACAAAGGACGGGAATGATCCCGAGTTGCTGCTTATTATTGACGATGCGGACATGCTCAGCAAACAGTTAAATGATTTTACGGTCAAGGACCAGCTTACCTCGATCGTCCGATTGGGACGGGACCGCAACGTGCATGTGGTGCTTTCAGGAGTGCCTCAGGACTTTCCGACATTTGGCGTGGACTGGTTCAGCGATGTGAAGGCAAGCCAGAGCGGGGTTCTTTTTGGAACTCTGGATCCTAACGATTTGTCCTTCTTCCGAATCCCTTATTCAGAGTCCAACAACGGCTCGGGAGGGTTGAAAGTCCTACCTCCGGGGCAGGGATATTACATCAGACGCAAATTCAGCAGGATTAAAGGGGCAATTCCGTTTGATGAAGGGCTTAGCTGTGAGGATTGGATCGTCAAAATTCGTGACCGATGGCATGTTGTAGTTTGAAGGGAGGTGGCACATAATGTTAACGTTTCAAGTTTCCCAGCAGAAACTGATTACGCTGAAGTCCAAAGAGTTGTTTTTTCTGGCCGGTGTACTGGGGTCTAACAGACTGCTTGGCGTTGAAGATCCCTTTCAAGGATTTCTTGCGGAAGAATTGACGGCCGAGTGGGACTTGGTAAAAGCTTCCTTGATGGATAAAGGCTACCTTCGTCAGGTGGAGAACGGGGGAGAGCTTGCCATCCCGCCGACAGTCTTTTCCAGAGTTGCTATAGCAGGCCTGTCCAGCAGAGCATGCCGGTACAGATATACGAAGGATGGCGCACAGTTTGAAGGATACCTTCACTGCACCAACGAAAGAGTGGTTGAATTGTCACCATCCGAGGAAAGCGACGACGAATACCGGCTCAGCGATCTTGGAGACGTAACAGCGGCTTGTGACACACTGACGGATAAAATGGGATGGCGTGAACAGGCCCAGGAAGAAGTGCCTGCCCTGATGTTCTCCCAAAAAAAATTCCGCGAGATCTATGATCATGCCGGAAAAGAAGATACACAATTTCTCGCTTCAAGCTTTACGGAAGCAAGCGGCGATTCCGAAGGCTCGTTGAAACTGGCGGAAACGCTGAATTCAAGAATTTCGGACGGAGAGCTGCAGCTGCTGGTATGGAATGGACGGGAATGGGAAGCGCAGCGGGCTGCTTTTGCCGTGAGCGAATCCATGAGCTGGCTGTTCCGAATGAGTTCGGGCGGTAATGGGGATTGGCTGATTGCTACTCTAACGACACGTGCCCAGTTTGTGGATTTGCTTCTGAATTGGTTAAGACAGTCTGCAGGTGAAGAGGAAAGGTGATGTACATGCGCATTCGAGTGGAGCCGGATGTGCTTCGGACGCTGAGTGGCCAGCTACAGAACGCGGCGGAGCAGATTCAACAGATTACAAGCGGGCTGGAGCAGGCGCTGCAGTCCTTGGAATGGGAAGTGTCTGCACGCGAGGCAGTCATGGACCAATGGAGACAGGGCAAAAGGTTGTCCGAGCAGATTCATGTTTGCCTGCGCACGCTCGGTTCGCAGCTGAGCAGCAAGGCGGATCAGTTCCAGGGGGCAGATCAAAGCTATAATACAATTTTGGGCAGCGTGAATCTGGGCCGGCCGACCGCTCTTTTTCTGCAGACCATCAGCAGCAGCCCTTCCATTCTGTCTGAATCGGATCACGATGCTGGCCGTATCTCAGACCCGCAGTCCGTGATCAGTGCAATTGGAGGAAAGGAAGCAGATTCGGATGCGCAAGTGAGCGACAGCATTCTTAAGCTGGCTTCGCTGCAGCAGCCTCAGGACTGGCATTTTGCTGATCCTGCCTATAACAGGAACGAGCCTGCCGCATCGGTCTGATAAAGAGTAGAGCCATTAAGCGGAAGCTGGTGAAAAATAACGACAAAAGTCTCGGGAGTAGTCCTGCTAATGGGGTAAAATGGATTAGGTCCTTCGCCATTTGTGACATGTGAGGACGCATAGTACAATTAAATCCAGACATTACCAAAACATTTTTTTGATTTTTAAGGAGGACTCATAACATGGCAGGACGCATTTTAATTACCCCGGAACAGGTCGATCAGGTGGCAAACCAATTTAAACAAAGTGGTGAGCAAAGCCAGCAAATCGTTTCCAGCCTGACTCAATCCATTCAAGGCATGGAGGGGCAGTGGGAAGGTATGACGAAGCAGCGCTTCTTCCAGGAGTTCCAGGAAGCCAGCAAGCAGATGCAGGCTTTTGTTCAAACCTTGAACAGCATCAGTCAAGAGCTGACAGCCATCGCCAACAAATTCCGTACGGTGGACCAATCGAAATAATTTTGTTTCTCGGTTTGCAAGAGAAACTTTGAAGATATCACAGTTTCATTATATAATGCTAGTAATGAAGTTTTGCAAGAAAACCGGGCGCTCCTAGGACACCCGGTTTTCTTGCCATCAGGAGAAAATATTCTCGCTTCAGCATGAATTGATTCATTCAAAGAGAGGGATGTCGCATGTCTTTTCAACCCAATCCGGGAGACGAACTGATCATAAATGATGAGGTCTATGTTGTCGGCAGCCACCCGGCGGCACCCGGTCTCGCGTATGCGCAGGCTGGCAGACAGGGCATAGTTTATCAGCTTCTGGATAAAAGCGGCGCGCCGCACAAGGCCAAAGCTTTAAAGGTGTTTTTTCCGAAATTCCGGATTCCTGCCATGGTGTACCAATCCGAGCATATGGAATCCTACGGTGATATTCCAGGCTTGCAAGTCTGTAAACGTGACGTGCTCACTCCAGAAAGAAACGGAGATTTAATAGCAAAACAGCCGGACCTGCTGTATGCGGTGTTAATGCCATGGGTATACGGCAAAACCTGGTTTGACTGCCTCACCGAGCAAAGCCGGCTTGAACCGTCAGATAGTCTGGCGCTGGCCAGATCACTTGCCGCCATTGGCTCTGCTATGGAGCAGAAAGGGGTGGCGCATTGTGATTTGTCGGCACCCAATGTGATGATTCCGTTTTTTTCTGAAGTTGAACTGCCTGAAGGAGTTTCTCCCGTTGAACTGGTGGATGTCGAGCAGATGTACAGCACAAAAATGGACCGTCCGGACACGCTGCTCGCAGGCTCTCCTGGATATGCCGCGCACAGGACGGTGCACAGCGGCTTGTGGAGCTCATACGCGGACCGCTTTGCAGGCGCTGTTATCATTGCTGAAATGCTGGGCTGGTCGGATCAAACCGTGGTGGACAGAGCCTGGGGGGAAAGCTATTTTGACCAGCACGAAATGCAAACCCCAAGCGAGCGGTATTACATATTGCGCAAGTCGCTTGAATCCCGCTGGGGCAGCCGCTTGTCCGAGCTGTTCGTCAGAGCGTGGGAAAGCCAGGATCTCAGCAGCTGCCCTACTTTCGGTGAATGGTTTGTCATCCTGAAGTCGCTCTCGCCTGAGCAGGTCCCTCCTGCCGAGCCTGAAGCGAAGGAGGAGGCACCTGTTGCGGCAGCCCCGCCGGTCGCCGTGGTTTCCCGGCCAGCGGTTGCGGCCTCAGCCGTTGTCGTGGAAGGTGCGCGCGGAGATAAAGCGATTATGGATCGCTTGTTCCGCGAGGCACGGGAGCTGGAGGAAGCCGGTAAGCCGGAAGCGGCTCTAGAGGTATATCGCTCATTGTATCATTTTACCGAGGAGGGGAGCCCGCTTCAGGTTGAAGTGCAGGCTGCCATTCATGGTCTGGAACAGCTGCTTGAGCCGCCGCATCCGGCTGAGCCTGCCAAACCGGTCTGGTACCGCTCCAAGAAAGTCATGATATCTGCAGCGGCAGCCGTGGTGATATTGGCCGGCACCATTCCGACGGTACAAATTTTGGCTGATCGTGCGAACACGAAACAGCTTGAAGCGGCCAGAGTCGCCGAGGAACAGAAGAAGCAGGAGGCGCAGCGGCAGGCCGAGGAGGCGGCCAGACTGAAGGCGGAGGAAGAACGGAAGGCCAAGGAAGCCGAAGCGCTTGCCCTTGCCGAGAAGAAAGCCGCGGAAGAAAAGGCACAGCAGGAGGCAGCTGCCGTCAAGCAAGCCCAAAATGGAGCTGAACTCACAGCACAGGAGAAGCAGCAGCAGGAGGCCGCCAGGAAGGAGCTTCAGGCCAAGTACGACCGGCAGGCCAAGTATGAGCAATATCTTGCCTGGAAGAAAGAGCGTGACGAGCGTCTGGCTGCCGAAGCCGCTGCTGAAGAGAAAAGAAAGGCCGAAGAGGCCGCGGCGGCCGTCAAAGCAAAGCAGGCTGCAGCCAAGGTAGCGTCTGAACGCAAACAGAAAGTGCTGGACCTCATTTCCCTGTATAACAAAGCATACAACTCACAGGAGGGCGGAAGAGAGGATAAGGCGCGCAGCTTTGCCTCCCAGTTCGCCAAGCTGTATGAAACCGATTCTTCCTATCTTCATTCTGTTGGAGAAATGGGATACAGGGCCTCATCTGTTTATAATTATTTAAGCGACAGTGATTTCAGGCTGCCGAAAATCTAGCAACGCTTGACCGAGGTGACAATAGTCGTATGAACTACAGTATTCAGGCATCCCAACGCACCCCTGCCTTAATTATTTATTTGATAGACATCAGCGCTTCCATGAATATGCTTATGGATGGCAAGCGGCGTATGGACGTCGTCTATGAGGCGCTCTCACTGGCGATACGCCAGATGGTTTTCCGGTCCACCAAGGGCAACAGGCTTACGCCAAGGTACCGGATCGCGCTTTTGGCCTACAGTGATGACGTTTATGATTTGCTGAACGGAATTAAAGGCATCGACGAAATTGCCGCTGTCGGCTCGCTGCCCGATTTGACGCCGAAGCGGTTCTCGGATTCCGCCAAGGCATTTTTGCAGGCAGAACGGATTTTGCAGGCTGAGATCCCACATATGCAGGATTGTCCTGCTCCCTTGGTCTGTCATATGACGGATGGGGTATCCACCGGTGATGATCCGGAACCGATTGCCAAAAGAATCATGAATATGAGCGTGCCTGACGGGAATGTGCTTGTGGAGAACATTTTCATTTCCGACAAGCTGCTTGATGATCCGATAACAGAGCCGCGCCGCTGGAAAGGCATTACAGCAGATATGGTGCTGCAGGATGAGCATGCGAAAAAACTGAGAAACATGTCCTCCGTCCTGCCTGAAAGCTACCGGGAAATGCTGTTCGAAGCCGACTATCAGCTGGGCGAAGGTGCAATGATGATGCTGCCGGGGACATGCGCCGAGCTGGTGTCCATCGGATTCCAGATGTCGGCCGCCACACCCGTAAGGTAAGGAGGTTATGGCATGATGCCACTGCTGTCCCTGCTCTCCATGGTGAAAAAAAGAGGGAATACAACGAAGAGAGATTATTTTACTTATATAAGCTCCCAAACCTCGGAACAGCCGCTCAGCAGTTATGAGAGCAGATTCCGGTGCCGGTACGGCTATGGCCGTTCATCTGACTCTGCGAATGCCGGAGAAAGCGGCCAGGACTATGCTGCCCTCCATATTGAGGGTCACGTGTGTACCTTTGTATTATGCGACGGAGTGGGAATGAGCTACCGTGGGGAGTTCGCAGCCCGTTATCTGGGGCAGTCCCTGCTGGCATGGCTGAATGACGATGTGGAGTTAAATCCGGCATGCCTGAACGAGCGTCTTCAGCTGTGGGCTGTTTCTGCGGCGGAAGAGCTGGAGAAGGAGCCGATCACCCACAGGTCGGGACTGCTTCGCAATGTGCTTGAAGAGAAGCGCAGGCAGGGCAGCCAGACAATGTACATCTGCGGCAGAATCGAGCTTCCGTCCCGTGGAAAGAAAGGAAAAATGACGCTAGCCTGGCAGGGAGACTCCCGGATCAGACTGTGGAAGGGCCCTGAAGAAGCGGGAGATATTTTCGGGAATACGTTCCGGACTTCAGAGCGCTGGTCGACGGCCCGCGGGCCAGTAGGCGGCCAGCCGCACTGGTATGAGACCAGGCTGTCGGCAGGGGAACAGATGAGATTGCAGCTGTATACGGACGGCCTGGCCGATCTCGACCCGATCCGGGAGCAGCTTCCGGATGACCAGATTCAAATCCTGCTTGATTCCAGGCATACGGACGGTCTGGATGATGATGCGGCCTTTCTTGAGCTGCAGTGGAATGAATAACCTGATATGAGCTTCACACGCCGGCAGCATGAATCCGCTGCCGGCGTTTTTTTGCATGAATCTAACCTAATGTAGTATACTTTTTATACTGAGTAACAAAAAAGCTCTTATGGAGAAGGAGGAGTACGGCGGTATGCGAAATCGAAAAGGCAGCTACGGGTCCTGTCCTGCCGGTTGTCCGGTGGAAACTACGCTCGATGTGATCGGCGGCAAATGGAAGGGAATTATTTTGTACCATCTGATCAGCGGAACGAAGAGATTTAATGAATTCCGGCGGTTAATGCCGGCCTTGACGCAGCGAATGCTGACACTGCAGCTGCGCGAGCTTGAAGAAGATGGGGTTGTGCACCGGGAAGTATATCCTGTCGTCCCGCCCAAGGTGGAGTATTCACTGACCGAATTCGGAATGACTTTAAAGCCGATTATCATGCTCATGCAAGAGTGGGGAACGAAGTATGAGAAAATGAAACCGCGAAAATTCACGGAGGACAAAACTGTATAACCACCTATGTTTCATTCAAACAGGCTCAGGAGAGTTTATATAAGGGTTCTTTTTGGGTAATCTTGAGAATACCGCTGTTCTCAGCATTATATTTAAAATGCGTGTTCAAAAAGTCAGGTTTTCAGCACCGAGAAGATTGAATGAAGCTAGGGACTGAGGAGCGGAGCGTACTTGGGGTACGTGAGCCCCGGAAGGCCCGGCTGAATTCAAGATTCGATGTCGAGTCCGCTTCCTGACTTCCTTCGTGATCAAAAGATGACTTTTTGAACTACCTCTAAAAGGAGCGTGTACATATGAGCTACTCTGTGGCAGATGGAGCCGCGTTTGAAGGAAAGATGGCCATCGTAACCGGCGCGGCTTCGGGAATTGGCAGGGCCGCTGCGCTGCGGCTGGTAAAAGAAGGAGCCAATGTCGCCCTGTTTGACCTGGACCATGACCGCACCAAAACAGCCGAGATGGAAATGAACAGCATCCGTCCAGGTGCCGCACGTGCCTTTGAAGTGGATATTTCTGATCCGATCCGGGTGGAGAAAGCCGTGCTCGAAGCGGTTGAGCTCTTCGGAGGGCTGGATATTGTCTTTGCCAACGCAGGCATTAATGGCGTGGTCGCTCCTATTGAAGAAATCAGCATCGAGGATTGGCGCAGGACGCTGGCCACCAATCTGGACGGGACGTTCCTGACGATGAAATACACGGTCCCCCATTTGAAAAAGCGGGGCGGGGGCAGCATCATCATTACGAGCTCCATTAACGGAAATACACGCTTTACAAGCTTTGGCATGTCCCCATACAGCGCCTCCAAAGCTGCGCAATCCGCTTTTGCCAAAATGGCCGCTTTGGAATTGGCGAAATTCCGCATCCGGGTCAACGTGATTTGTCCGGGGGCGATTTCCACCAATATCGATGATTCTACAATGAAGACAGAAGGGCTGAAAGAAATCATCATTCCTGTTGAATTTCCGGAGGGCGGCCAACCGTTAGCGGATGGCCCGGGCCAGCCGGAGCAGGTAGCTGATCTCGTGTGCTTCCTGGCATCGAGACAATCCAGTCATATTACGGGGGCGCAGATTGTGATCGACGGAGCGGAGTCGCTGTTGTTTTAGCTGTTGTTTAAAGAGGGGGGGACGGAGATGTTTTCACGAATAGCCGAAGAAAAAATTGCCGAGGCGGTGGCAAGAGGCGAACTGGACAACCTGCCGGGAGCCGGCAAGCCGCTGGTGATCGAGGATTTGTCCATGGTGCCGGAGGATTTGCGAATGTCCTACAAGCTGCTGAAAAATGCCGGTGTGCTGCCGGAGGAACTGCAGCTGCAGAAGGAATGCGTGCAGCTCAGGGATCTGCTTCATGCCTGCAGGTCGGAAGGCGAGAAGAGCGAGGTCAGCAGGAAGCTGACGGAAAAGTCGCTCAGACTGCGTATGCTGCTGGAGCAGCGCGGCCTCGACTCCTCCGCCGTATTTCGCGAGTATGAGCAGGCGGTGCGGGCGAAGCTGGAGGAATAGGCTACCGCTTCGGCTGCTCGGGCAGGGAATAGGCCTGCAGCGCCCGCATGTCCTCCTCGGTCAGCCTTACCGGCTCTGCAGACAGCCTGCTCATATCGAAGAGCGGCACCAGTTCTGCGGCCGCAAGGGGAACAGGCTCGAGAGTAAGACCGCTCATGAAGGCAAGCCAGCCCACGACCGCCTCGGGACGGACACCGCGCTCGCGCATGGCCTGCAGGGCAATGCCTCCATGCCGCTTGGCGAGGCGGCGCCCATCCGGGCCATAGACGAGTGGTACATGCGCAAAGCTGGGCGGGGTGTACCCGAGCGCTTCATACAGCAGCAGCTGGCGCGGCGTGGAATCCAGCAGATCACTCCCCCTCAGAACATGGGTAATCTTCATCTCGGCGTCATCCACCACTACGGCAAGCTGATAGGAGAACATGCCGTCCGCGCGCTTGACAATAAAATCACCGCCGGCAGAGGCAGGGACGGATACGCTGCCTGCCACTTGATCGTGGAAGGTGATGACACGTTCAGGGTCATCCGGAACTTTCATCCGCAGAGAGGGCGTTTTGTGACGCTCTTTTTCTTTTCTTTCCTCCTCGCTGAGACAGCGGCAGGTCCCGGGATATGCGGGGCCTTCCCCGGCAAGCCCATGGGGCGCGCTGGCCGCCCCCAGAATGTCCGCCCGGCTGCAAAAGCAGGGATACAGCAGCCCTTGCTCCCGCAGCTTGCTCAGGGCTGCCTCATAACCCTCCAGCCTTTCGCTTTGCGTATACGGCCCGTAAGGCCCCCCTTTATCAGGCCCTTCGTCCCAGTCCAGGCCCAGCCATTGCAAATCCTCAAGGATGGCCTTGACCAGATGGCTGCGCGAACGGGTCATATCTATATCTTCAATCCGCATGACATATGCGCCTCCTGCGGCGCGAATCTGCAGCCAGGAGAGCAGCGCTGTCCGTGCGTTGCCAAAATGCATCAGTCCCGACGGCGTAGGGGCGAAGCGGCCCCTGACCGTATTTTTGCAATCATTCATTTGTATACCCCGTTTCATGATATGGACTACATAACCTTATTATAAAGTGAGCGCCTGCGGATTGCATGCGGACAGGCCGGGAAGGAAGCTTGAACTGGGCCTGAAAAAGGCTCTGCCCGCGGCGCATACAGTTTCAAGGTGCTCCATGTTACGGATTTCGATATAATAGACAGACAGAAAGAAGACCATTTGAAGAGGTATCATAAGATGATGTTGAAAGAAGAACTGCCTATTTATCATATACTGCCGGAAATAAAGGAAACGCTGCGGAGCAGGTCATCTGCCGTGCTGGTCGCCGAGCCGGGTGCCGGCAAAACGACCGTGGTTCCGCTGGCTCTGCTTGACGAGCCCTGGCTTGCTGGCAGAAAAATCATCATGCTTGAGCCGCGGCGCCTGGCCGCCCGCTCGGCTGCGGCCCGCATGGCTGACGCCCTGGGAGAAAAAGTCGGGGAAACGGTCGGCTACAGGGTTCACATGGATACGAAAATTAGTCCGTCCACACGAATTGAGGTCGTCACCGAGGGCATTCTGACCCGGATGCTGCAGGGAGATCCGGCGCTGGAAGAAGCGGGGGCCGTCATTTTCGATGAATTCCACGAACGCAGCCTGCATGCCGATCTCGGTCTTGCTCTGGCCCTGCAGACGCAAAGTCTGCTGCGACCGGATTTGCGCCTGCTGGTCATGTCGGCTACGCTCGAAGCAGAGCCGGTAAGCCGCCTGCTCGGCGGAGCCCCTCTGCTGCAGAGTTCAGGCCGGACCTATCCGGTGGAGACGGTCTACGTCCCGAAGTCGAAGGCAGCCCCCTTGGAAAGCTTTGTGGCGGAGCAGATCACGAGGCTGCTCTCCAGGCATGAAGGAGATCTGCTTGTATTTCTGCCAGGAGCACGCGAGATTCACCGTACTGAAGCCGAGCTAATGGCCTGCGGTTTGCCGTCCGGCACGTATGTGTGCAAGCTGTATGGCGCTCTTTCGCTGAGAGAGCAGGATCAGGCGGTGCGCCCTTCACCGGCGGGACAGCGTAAAATCGTACTCGCCACCTCCATTGCCGAATCCAGCCTTACGATCGAAGGCGTGACGGTTGTCGTGGACAGCGGACTGCGGCGGGAGCCTGTATTTTCCCCGCGCACAGGCATGAACCGACTTGAAACGGTCAAGGTGTCCAAGGCTTCGGCGGATCAGCGCCGGGGGAGAGCCGGACGGCTGGGCCCCGGCACATGCTACCGGCTGTGGAGCATGGAGGAGCACGGCGGGCTTGCCGACGCCGGACGGCCGGAAATTTTGTCGTCTGATCTGGCCCCCCTCGTGCTTGAAGCGGCGCTGTGGGGAGCAGAGGATGCGTCAGAGCTGGACTGGATCGATCCTCCTCCCGTGCCTGCGCTCAGACAGGCCGGGGAGCTGCTGGAACGGCTGGGATGTCTTCGTGAAGGGAAAGTCACGGAGCATGGAAAAAGAGTAGCGTCCATTGAAGCCCATCCCCGGCTTGGCCACATGCTGCTCAAGGCCGCGGAGCTGGGATATGCGGGACAGGCGTGCTGCCTGGCGGCTTTGCTGCAGGAGCGAGATCCGTTCAAATCCGGGGCCGATCTGCGTCCACGGATGGAGAGGGTCTGGAGCAGCCTTGCCGACAGCCCACGCAAACCGGAAACCAATGCTTCCGTTGACGGGGAGCTGCTGAACCGGATTGTGCAAAACAGCCGCCATTTGCTGTCCGGTCTGCAAGCTGTGATCGGGGAGCGGCGCCAGGATCTGAAGCCTGCTGCCTGCGGGCTGATGCTGTCCTTTGCTTATCCGGACCGGATCGGACGTTCCCGCGGCGGAGGCAAATATTTGCTGAGCAGCGGCCGTGGAGTCAGACTTGCCGGTGAAGAAATGCTTTCCAGGTCAGAGTATCTGGTAGCCGCGTCGGTTGAGGATGCGGGCGCCGACGGGATCATCAGACTCGCTGCGCCTGTAGAGGAGCAGGAGCTGACGGAGCATCAGCAAGGGCTGATCCGCGAGCAGGCAGCGGTGTATTGGGACGCTGCCGCGGGAAGCGTGCGGGCACGCAAAACCGTCAGGCTTGGCGCCATCGTCCTGAAAGAGCTGGCGTACGAAAATCCGCCGCAGGACCAGGTTGCTGCAGCCTGGATGGACGGGCTGCGGGACCGCGGGCTTGAGCTGCTGACCTGGACCAAATCGGCGCGGCAGCTGCAGCAGCGCCTTACTTTTATGCACTGCAAACTGAACGATTGGCCTGCGGTGGAGGATGCGGAGCTGCTGGATCGTCTGGAGGACTGGTTGCTGCCATATGCGCAGGGGGTACGGAGCTTGTCCGATTTGAAGAAGCTTCATGTAGAGGGACTTCTGCTTGGCATGCTCAGCTGGGAGCAGCGGCAGGAGCTTGACCGTGAGGCCCCGACTCATATCCGTGTGCCAAGCGGCTCCAACATCCCCGTGGATTACAGCAATCCGGATGCCCCGGTGCTGTCCGTACGGCTGCAGGAGCTGTTCGGCATGAGCGCAACCCCGCGGCTCGGCAGAGGACGTGTGCCGGTCGTTCTGCATCTGCTGTCCCCTGCGCAGCGTCCCGTGCAGGTGACCTCAGACCTTGCAAGCTTCTGGAAAGAAGCTTATTTTGAAGTGAAAAAAGATCTGAAGGGCAGATATCCGAAGCATTACTGGCCGGATGATCCCTTGCAGGCCGTTCCGACCAGCAGGGTCAGACCGGGAAAATAACTCAGAATCCTTGGAGTGCTTGCATGTTTGCGAAGGACGGCTGCAGGGAAGCTCGTTTCGCCGTCAGCCGCACAGGGTAATACAATGACGAACCACTTCAAAAAATGAGGAGGTATCTGTCATGGAAACAAAGAAAATTGTCGGTGTTTTTGATACGGAACGAGAAGCTTCCCGGGCAATTGAAGATCTGAAGCTTCAGGGAATCCCAAGGGATGAAATTTCAGTCATCACGAAAGACCGCGATGATCTGAATGCCATCAATGAAGAGACAGGCACCAAGGCGCCGCAGGGAGTTGCGACCGGGGCTGCCACAGGCGGAGTGCTGGGCGGTGTGGCCGGTCTGCTGGCCGGTATCGGGGCATTGGCTATTCCTGGCATCGGGCCGATTCTCGCTGCAGGCCCCATCGCTGCAACCCTGACCGGAGCCGCGGTCGGCGCCGGTGCAGGCGGTCTCGTCGGCGGATTGGTGGGCCTGGGGATTCCCGAGGATGAGGCTCGCGAATATGAGAGCTATGTGGATCAGGGCAAAATTCTGGTGCTGGTGGATTCGAACAGCAGCAGCAACCAGGTGTATGATATCTTTCGCACGAACCGTTCGCTGAATGCGGACCGTTATACGCTGCGTGATGATGTTACGAACAGCGCCCGTACAGATCTGCCGCGGAAATTGTAATGCCTGGCGATTCAATTTAATAGATTCATAGCTTTCAAAAGAGGGCGTCCCATGATCATTCCAATGACGGGGACGGCCCTTTTTTGCGGGATAAGCTAAGATCCCTGCTTCCCCAACAGCACATACATCATAACAGCCAGCAGCGCTCCGATCACGGTCATCAAAATCAGCAGAAAATGAACGAGATGAATGGTGGAGCGAAACTGATCGCTGTTAATCTGCATTCGTCTGCGGCGGTAGCTGAGTGCAGAAAAAATGATCGTCCCGAGTCCGCACAGCAGGGATACGCTGCCTGCCAGCACGGAAGCCGTGTGCGCAAGCCGGCTGTAGGGGGAGGAGCCGAACGTCAGGCCAGAAGCGATAAATCCTACCCCAATGATCGCAATGCCGGTTCGTACCCAGGCCAGAAATGTCCGCTCATTGGCCAAATGCTGCTGAACGTATTTCGCTTCCTTATTTTCTTCTGCCTTGCTCTCTGAAGCAGTCATCACAGTCACCTCATTTTCAGCAAAAGAGCTCTTAGTTATTTTAAACATGTCAGTCAATTTATAACATGGAAAATGTTTTGTGCTATTCCCGACGCTCTTTTTATTTACGGAATGCAAACAGCAATTATAATGGATGGGTAGGCATCAAGAGATTTGGGGGAAAACAATGAGCAAAAAGGAGAGAGTGCCGGAGATCGGAGTTTTGCGCGGACTTGCGTTTGCAGCCGTGGTGCTGCAGCATTCCATAGCGCATTATTCCATTGTGCCGGGGGTGACCCTGGCGGATGGGGTGCTGATGGCAATTATGCTGCTTGCGGCGAAATTTGCTGTGCCTGTGTTTATTTTTATTACCGGACTGGTGCTGTTCTACAACTACGATGGCAGATTTTCTTATGGAACATTTCTTGCCAAGCGTTTTAAAGATATCGTGGTACCTTATATCATCTGGTCTGCGGTTTTTGAGGCCATAAACCTGCTGTCCGCAGGGGGAGCATTGAGCTGGGACGCGCTGCTGCTGTATGGGCAAAAGCTGCTGACCGGCAAAACAAGCTATCATTTTTGGTATATTATCATGATTATTCAATGTTATCTGTTGTTCCCGCTGCTGCGGAAAGCAGTTCGAGCCATTGCGGCCGCCATTCCGGCAAGAATGGGGCCAGCGGCGATTATCGCCACAGGTCTGCTGTACACGGGACTTATGTTTTGCATTGGCCCCGTTTCCCGTCTGTTCGAGGCGGCGGATATCCCCGTGCTGACACCGATGTTTACCGATTATGCGGACCGGAATGTCCTGTATTTCCTGTTCTATTTCATTCTCGGTGCGTCCGCCGGGATGAACATAGGCCGCTGGAATGAATGGGTCCGCAAAATTGGATGGGTGTACTGGAGCCTCTTTGCGCTGCTGACCGGAATTCTGCTGTTCAGGCTTGTCGGCACCTTTCAGACCGATGAAGGGCTGCTCATCCGCTTCAATTCGGTATCGCTGCTGCGTCCGTTGATGGCGGTGTACTGTATCGTTTTGATATTTGCGGCATACCGGGCAGCTATGGTCATCGTTGCGACAGGCTCCAGCGTGGTGCGCTGGATTTCATGGCTGGGTACGGTCTCCTATGGCGCATACCTGATGCATCCGTTAATGCTGAGGCTTACTTACCTGCCTGACCAGCAGTGGTTTGCTGGCTGGAATGTCACGGTCCGAGCATTGATTTCCTTAATGCTCTGCACTCTGCTCTCGGCAGGAGGCGCCTGGCTGTTATCCCGGCTGCCGTTGGGGCGCTGGACGGTGGGGCAGCAGACGCGTCGGCCATCCACAACGCCCCGCAAGCCGACAGGCTTGCCGGGGCAAGCTTGACTGCTGATGTCGGCAGGAGGCGCGGCGCGCGACCGCTCCTTTGCAGGAGCGGTTATTTTGCATCCTGAAGATTCAAAATTCAATATATGAAAATTTCATAATAGATGGCTTAGAAATGTAAAACTATCACTGAAGGCGGGCATATCTTTCTTTATTGCGCCAAGCATCTCCACAGGATGAATTAAAAGCTATGAGGCTTATTTAGGAGTATAGTATGATAAGCGTATACTATCTCTCCTAATGGAAGGGGCCACAGCATGATTCAATCCATTGTCCATGTTGCTATTGTCGTAAAGGATTATGATGAAGCCATCGAATTTTATACAAAGAAGCTGAGCTTTACTTTAATTGAAGATACATATCAACCCGAACAAGATAAAAGATGGGTTGTAGTATCGCCGCCAGGTTCAGTGGGGACCACATTATTGCTTGCAAAAGCATCAACGCCGGAACAGGAGGAGTTTATTGGAAACCAGACAGGTGGCAGAGTTTTTCTTTTCCTAAACACCGATAATTTCTGGAGAGATTATGAGGACATGCGATCAAAAGGAATCGAATTTATCCGTGAACCCATTGAACAACCTTATGGTACGGTTGCCGTTTTTAAAGATCTGTACGGGAATTTGTGGGATTTGCTGGAGTTAAATAAAGAGCATGTGATTTCTGCAAGAATAAAATAGTTTTTTATGGTGAATCTATCGTCACATAATAAAACAGCGGCAGCCAGGGACTTATTTTTCGTTTAAGGCTGCCGCTGTTTTAATTTGGAAGCGATAAATTGCGATATATGTTAAAATTTCAATATATGAAAAATTCGAAATAGAAACACCTTCCCACCGTTCTCCCTTTATTCCGAAAAGTTACCCCGCCGCCCGCTCAACTCTATGAAAAATTAGAATAGTGGCAATGTGGAAATTACTATATAATGGATGAAGGGAATGGTCCAAACAAGAGATGGGAGGGAGGACGAGAAATGGCGTTCATGATTTCACAGCGGGCGTTTATCAAGCTGTATCTGATTACAATGGTAGAACAGCACCGGGAATACGGGTATCAGATGCTGGAGACGATGAAAAGCGAGTTTAAGAGCTTCGGTTATGTCCCACCGCAGAGTGAAGTGTACCGGGCTCTGCATGAACTGGTTCAGGAGGGGATCTTCTATCGTACGAAAAAGCTGAAGGGCTCCGACCCGCGCGTGGACTTTCAGGAGATCGTCCTCTACCATTTTACGGACGGGGGAGCCGAGAAGGCCAAATTGTACAAGAAGCAGATCAAGGCGGATTTGGACAGATGTCTCGGTATATTGCACAAGGCTGAACAGGACAACTACTAAACCAATACGGGAAGGATGATGAAGATGACCCGGAAATTGAAGTGGGGAGTTATCAGTACAGCGGATATTGCGAGAACAGCCGTGATTCCGGCCATACAGGAATCGGAGCGAGGAGAAGTCGTCGCCATTGCGTCCCGGAATGCGGATAAAGCGCTGGAGATGTCCAAGCAGTATAACATAGCAAGATCGTACGGAAGCTATGAGGAGCTGCTGCAGGACCCTGAGGTGGAAGCCATCTATGTCCCGCTTCCCAATCATTTGCACAAGGAATGGACAATTCGCTCGGCCCAGGCCGGCAAGCACGTATTGTGCGAGAAGCCTTCCTCTCTAAGCTCCGCCGAGACTGCCGAGATGGTTGATGCCTGTAAAAAGGCGGGTGTGCTCTTCGCAGAAGCGTTCATGTACCGTTATCATCCGAAGCATCAGCGCATTAAGGATATTATCGCCAGCGGCGAGATTGGCGAAATTCGCAGCATCCACTGCACGTTTACCTTCAACAGCTCCGACCAGAAGGATAACGTGCGCTTTAACAAGGAAATGGGCGGCGGTTCTATTTACGATGTCGGGGTCTATCCGATTTCAGCAGCACGTATGTATTTAAAAAGCGAGCCGGAGGCCGTGAGTGTGCGTGCGCTCTATTCCGAGAAGCACGGCGGCGTTGATATGATGGCTTCAGGTCTGGTGGAGTTTCCCGGAGACATCACCCTTACCTTTGATTGCGGCATGTGGGCAGCAAGCCGTTCCAATATGGAAATCCTGGGGACCAAAGGTACGATCGCCATGCCGAAAATGTTTGGCTGGGAGAAGACGTCTGTCGTTCCGCAAATCTTCGTCCATGTGGGGACGATGACTCGCGAGGAAAGACTGAAGGGCCATAACTCCTTCAAGCTGCAGGCCGAAGCATTCGCGGCAGCCGTGCTGGATGGAACGCCGCTGCCTTATGAGCCGGAGGATTCCATTTTGAATATGAAGGTGGTTGACGCCTGCCTGGAATCGGCCAGAAGCCGTAAGAGAGTTGTTGTGGGCTGATTGCCACTTTTCTTATTGTTGTATCAGATAAATTAGAGGATACAGAGCAAAAATAGACGAACTTAAACAGGCTGTCCAGCGGACAGCCTGATTTGCACAATCATTATCTGAGATTACATATCGTCATAGTCTTTCACATTCCGCTTGGCGGCCATGGCAGGCGTGTTGGAGGTCCCGTAATCTTCCACGGCCTCCCATGCATCGGCATCATCGAATTTGCCGGCATTGCGCTGTCTAACCTCGCCTGCGCCTCTGGGGGGCAGGGTCATAACCTGCTCCTCCACCGGGCGGCTGCCCGAGACCTCGCGGTCAGGGGTGTAGTCCATATGATGGTCCGTAAAAGGAATAGCCTGCAGACGCTCGAACGGGATTTCCTTGCCTGATGCGATGCAAATGCCATAGGTTCCATCCTTCATCCGCTGCAATGCAGCGTTAATTTGATCAAGCTGGCTGTGGAGCGTCCCGTTGATGGCCATGTCGCGGCTGCGCTCGAACGTTTCCGTACCGAGATCGGCCGGATGGTTGTCGTATGAGGTCAATTCTCCGGTGGACACCTCCAGAGATTCGCCAAGACTTGAATTTTCCTGGCCGTTAAATTTAAAATGATCTTCCAACTCTTTTTTCTGCTCCAGGAGCATTCGCTTCAATTCTGCAATTTGTTGAGGCGTCAAATGGTTCATGATCACATCTCCCTTCGATATCATGGACCTGATTTAAAGGCCCGTTACGGAACGAGGCCTGTAATGATCTTTTACCCGGTGCGGGTGAATTGAAATCAGTAAGGCCAAGGCGTCGCCAGGGAGAGGAACAGATTTTATCTCCGTGTCGAAATATGTTATAAAAATAAAAGGAGAGAAGGAGGTCGTACTGATGGATGAATATATGAAACGCAGGCTGGAAAAGCAAAAGCAGCTGTTTAAGCAGCTTGGCATACATTTAGACGCGCTTTCCATTCACCAGAAGCAGTTTAAAACCAAGATGCGCGGTTATGATCCGGATGAGGTCGATGCCTTTTTGGATGAAATCATTAAGGACTATGAACGTTTTTACGCCAATATTGCAGATTTGATGGATAAATGGCAGGAGCAGCAGGCTTTGATCAAGGAATTGAAAAGCGCTCCCAAACCGGCTTCCGATTTCAGCACAATTGACCGCAGGCAGCTTGAAGAGGTTGTTAAGCAAATGGAAAACAGCCTGCGGCTGCTGAAGGTGCGTTTGCGGCCGGAAAATGACTACTTCCCGGAGTGAAGAGACTATGAAAATCATCGTAATTTCCGATACACATATTTCGTCGGCAGCGCGCGGGTTGCCTTCCGGTCTGCTGAAGAAGCTCCCGGGCGCGGATCTGATTCTTCACGCTGGGGACTGGACGGATTGGAGCGTATATGAGAAGCTGTCCGCTTTCGCGCCTGTGGAAGGGATTGCAGGCAATAATGACGGACCGGATATCGTGCAGCGGCTCGGTTATGAGCGGATCGTGGAGGTCGGCGGCAAGCGGATCGGCATTGTGCATGGAGACGGCTTTCGTGGCACGACGGAGGACCGGGCTATTGCCGCTTTTGCCGGCCGCCAGGTCGATTGCATTATTTACGGCCATTCCCACATCCCGGTCGTAAGAACAATAAACGGCGTATTGGTGCTGAATCCGGGCTCGCCTACCGATAAGCGGAGACAGGCGCAGTATTCTTTTGCAATATTGAATTTGAATAACGGAGGCTTTGAAGCAAAGCATATCTTTTATTCTGACAAAAGCTGAACCTTTCTTGCCCCCATTATAACAATAGGTACTTTACTGGCGCCAAGGAATGTATCTGAAACGTTCAGGGATTTCATCCGTAAGCACTCATAAAGCTTTGATGCAGAGGAGTGCTCGCTAATGAAAATCTACAAGAGAAGAATCGGACAGGCGACTGCAGCGGTTGTTATGGGGATCAGTTTGGCACTGGCTGCTGGCTGCGGAGTCGTTGACAGTGTCAATCAATCCCTGGATTATGCGAATGAAGCAAGCGGATTTGTTACCGACATCAGCTCGGCTGGCACGGAGCTGCAGCGTCTGGCGGAGCAGGCCGTATCCGATCCGCAGGCGCTTGCAGATCTAAAGAATCAGCTGCAGGCATTGCGTGACGAGGCACAGCAGTTTGCACAGACAGAAGCGCCTGCATATGCACAATCGATCCATGAAGAGATCAGCGGTTATGCCCAATCCCTGAGTGAAGCGGCAGATTCTTTCCTGCAGCGAATGGAGGAGCAGGGGTTTACCATCGAAGCCTGGCAGCAAACCGAAATTGCGCAGCTGATTCAGCAAATTACGGACCTGAAGGACCAGATTAACCAGTTGGGCGGTTGAGACATTGTTTAGAATCTCCCTGGAACAGGTAAAAATATAAAGAGTGCATTTGTATCACCATCACGATACCAGGGAGGCGAAGACGATGTCCCAATCCGAGAAAAAAGCAGAAAAGCTGCAGCAGGCAGGCAACCGCGATCATCCCGAGCAGTATCCGACCGATCAGCCAAGCCTGTTCGACCTGTTTGAAAGCGAACAAAATGTGGACCCCATTCCGATGGAAGACCTGACGCTGGAACAGCGGGAAGAAAACCGTCATGGGGAAACAAAGCATCAATCTTCCAGCGAGAACAAATATAAGTGATTTTTCGTTGCCCTTCCCGAGTTCCTTTCCCTTGGTCGTACAAAAAAATGAGACCGCATATAAACAGCGGTCTCATTTTTTGAGTTCTGGTTTTGAGTTCTTGTGGAAAAATACTTATATGCCCTGAGCTTTCACGGCATATTTCTCGCGCGCCAGTTTGGTTGCGTGCACCATATTGCGCAGCGCAGCGATCGTTTCCTCTGCCTTTCTCGTTTTCAGACCGCAGTCCGGATTGATCCAGAACTGATCAGGAGACAGCACCCGCAGGGCACGGTCGATCATCACCGTCATTTCCTCAGATCCCGGAACGCGGGGGCTGTGAATGTCATATACACCGAGGCCGATGCCCTTTTCGTACGTATGCTTTTCGAAGCTTTCAATCAGCTCCCCGTGGCTGCGCGAGGTCTCGATGGAGATTACGTCAGCGTCCAGGGCGTCTATCGCTTCGATAATGTCGTGAAACTCACTGTAACACATATGTGTATGAATTTGCGTCTCCGGTTTCACGGTCGAAGTGGACATCCGGAACGCACGCACAGCCCAATCCAGATAGGCTGGCCAATGCTCCCGCTTGAGCGGCAGCCCCTCACGCAGCGCCGGCTCATCCACCTGAATCATACCGATACCCGCTGCCTCCAGCGCCTCCACTTCTTCGCGCAGTGCCAGCGCAATCTGGTAAGCAACCTCTTCCCGCGGCTTGTCATCACGCACGAACGACCAGTTCAAGATGGTTACCGGACCGGTCAGCATACCCTTTACCGGCGCATCCGTCAATGATTGGGCATACACAGTTTCCGCGACTGTCATCGGCTCCGTAAGCTCGACATCGCCATATATGACCGGAGGCTTCACGCAGCGTGATCCGTAGGATTGTACCCAGCCGTTCGCCGTAAATGCAAAGCCTGACAGCTTCTCGCCGAAAAACTCTACCATGTCGTTGCGTTCGAATTCGCCGTGCACGAACACGTCGAGCCCAAGCTCCGACTGCAACCCGATCCAGGTCTTGATTTCCGCTTTGATAAAAGCGTCATACTGCGTATCGCTCCATTCTCCCTTGCGCCATTTCCGCCGGGCGCTGCGAATTTCAGGCGTCTGCGGAAAGCTGCCGATCGTCGTTGTTGGCAGCAAGGGCAGATTCCAGCGTTCCCGCTGCGCCTTACGCCGCTCTTCGAAGCTCTCCGCACGGGATGAAGGCTGCGAGGCCAGTCCGGCGATTCGCTCTTTCACCTGCTTGCTGTTACGGGAAGGGGACTGCTGCAGCGCACTGCGGCTCTGTTCGGCCGCTTCCAGCTCCCTGCGGATCGCGTCCGGCCCCGAGCTGCCCGCTTTTGCCAGAAGCGCGAGCTCCTCCAGCTTCTCGTCGGCAAAAGCAAGAGCCTCGCGCAGCGTCGGCTCAAGCGCCAGCTCCTGTTCTGCGCTGACGGGCACATGCAGCAAGCTGCAGGATGGCTGCACGATGATGTGGTCAGCGGCAACGATGCCGGTCAGCGCCGTCAGTGTCCCAAGCTTGCTCCCCAGGTCAGCCCGCCAAATGCCGCGTCCGTCGATCAGACCCGCGCCAAGCAGCTTGCCGCCAGGGAAGCCGTGTTGGCTGATCGCCCGCAGATTGCGCCCGCCATCATGCACGAAGTCCAGTCCGATGCCATGCACCGGCAGCGCAGAAATCGCTTCATAATGCTCGGCCGCTTCGAAGTATGTCTGCAGCATAAGCTTGATACCGGGCGCAGCCGCGCTCAGCCTGCTATAAATATACGAAACATGCTGCAGTTCCTCCGCATCAAGCGTCGTGGACAGGATCGGCTCGTCAATCTGCACCCATTCCGCTCCCGCCGCCTCCAGCTCGTGCAGCACCTGCCCGTACAGGGGCAGCAGCCGGTCGATCCAGCTCTTGAGCTGCTCTGCAGCATAACCTTTGGATAGCTTTAGAAAGGTGTACAGCCCGACAAGAACCGGCCGGCCCTCAATGCCGAGCTCCGCCTTCGCCTCAAGATAGGCATCGAGCGGTTTGTTCCCGGTCAGTCTTGGCTCGATGTCCGACAGTTCGGGCACGATATAGTGATAATTCGTATTAAACCATTTTGTCATTTCACATGCTGTCGCTTCACGGGTACCACGAGCCATGGCGAAATATACGGATAAATCCGGCTTGCCTCCGGTAAAACCGAAGCGTTCGGGAATAAGGCCAAACATGACAGCCGTATCCAGCACATGATCATAATAGGTGAAATCGCCGACAGGGATGACGTCGATTCCCTTTTCCTTCTGGGTCTGCAGCCCCCGCAAACGGATCGCTTTCAGCTCCGAATGCAGCTCCTCTTCCTCCAGGCGGCCTGCCCAATAGGTCTCCAGCGCCTTTTTCCATTCCCGTTCCCGGCCAATGCGGGGATAGCCCAAATTACCGCTCTTCATATACGCTCGCTCCTCTGTTTTCCTTGTTCATATCGATAAGAGAAAGATAGCATATCTTGTAAATCAACCCGTAACTCCAAATAACTATAGCCGATTATAGCCGGAAGCTATAGTGAGAATGTGCGCCTTTCATTTGCGGTTATTTCCTGTCTGGATCGGTGAAAATAAGTTTGAAAATGCATGAGCGGTGTACATAACCATTACAGGATTGTTCACAGAATGTGGTTTTCAGAGGAGGAAAGCAAAAAGTGAAGTCTTATGACACGATCATTGTAGGAGGGGGCATCGCCGGCTTGCAGGCCGCCATCCAGTTAGGCCGGTATTCCACCATTCACACCCTGGTCATTGATTCGGGTTATGGCAGGTCCACGTTATGCCGGAATTATCATAACCTGCTTGGTTTTCCTGATGGCGTATCAGGCGAGGAACTAAGAAAGAGAGGTCAAGAAACGGCAGCTGGCCTGGGTATTGAATTTTTGCGGGGCAGGGCTGTTAAAGCTTCCAACCAAGGCGGTGAATTTCACATCACGGTGGAAGAAGGAGAGGTTTATCAAGCACCCACCCTTCTGCTGGCAACCGGGGTGACGGACCGTTTTCCCGATCTGCCAGGACTTGTTCCTTGTCTGGGCAGCAGCATTTATATATGCCCTGATTGTGACGGCTATGAAGTCCAGAACCGCCTTACGGTTGTATTGGGTGCGGGGAAAGCGGGGGCGGACATGGCCCTGGTATTGTCAGACCGGACGGACAGATTGATTTACATTAACCATGAAATGACCGAGGTGCCTGCAGTCATGCTGGACAAGCTGCAGAGTAAAGGAATTCGTTATGTTGAAGCCCCCGCGTCCCAGGTGGTTTGTCCCAGGGAGGGCCAACTGTCAGGCATCAAGCTGGAGAACGGAGAAATGATTGAAGCAGAGCGTGGTTTTATCGCTTTTGGTGGAAATCATGTTCATTCCGGGCTTGCCGAGCAATTGGGCGTCAAGCTTATTCATAACCGGCATGTGGAAACGGATGCCCGCAGCAAAATGACCAATATCGAAAATGTGTGGGTTGCAGGTGATCTTGGGGCGCATTCCGAGCAGGCGGCAGTGGCCATGGGGGAGGGATTGCTGTCCGCAATCTGGATCCATAAAGCGCTTGTAAAAATAAAGCAAAAATCCGCTGCATCCCAGTAAGCAGCAAAAAAATAACCGTTCGCGCATCCATGCAATGCGAACGGTTATTTTTCGGTTCAACCCGCCGTTTGAGCCAGCTTGACCAGCATATGGGCCAGCTTGTGACGCTGTTCCTCGTTGCCAGCCTTCCACAGCTCCTGCAGAAGCTTTTCCTCACGGTTGCGCGGCTCCTCAGTCGCAGCGAGATAATCGGCCACATGCTGGGCAACGAGGGCCATCTGCTCCTCATTGAGACCGATGCTTTGGCCCAGCTTGATTCTTTTTTTCAGATAAGCCTTGAAGGTGTCGAAGCTTTGCAAAATTTCATCCTTATGCTCGGGGGGCATCCGGTCCAGCGTCTCGTCCACATGATCCAGCTTGAGCTCGCCTTCTTTGGTGACTACATGCGACTTTTCACTCATAACCATTTCCTCCTTGTATGTTAAGTACAGCTTTTGAATATGGGGCTGCTCTCCCGGGATGCAGAACCATTGATGTTATAGTTATATTTTAACCATGCTGACTGTTCTGAATCCCGATTGCTGTACAATAGGAAATGGGAACAGAGTCGTTCCGGCTCTCTGTTCATCGATCATGATAAATGGAATCTGCTGATATGGTCGTGCAATCCGCACTTGCGGAGGATTTCGAGCTGCTTCTGTCCTAGTAGATCGAAATGGGGAAAGCTTGCGCGTTTATGAATATAGCGGGGATTCAAGCCGTTCTCACTGCACCATGCACTGAGCCGCTTCTCATCCGAGCAGCCCACCTTGGTGACGGTGCGGATTTCCGGAAAACGGGGGTCCAGCCAGTAGTGGGTGAGAAAAGCAATTTCACCGCGGCTGACCGCCTGCTTCCATTCATTGAGCTCCCTGCGGTTTATCCCGAAAGCCATGGAGTGAATTCATCCTTTCAAAGCGTGAGGTCGTCCGTTTCTGCAATAAAACCAACAATTCATCCTAGCATGCAGTCATAAGAAAGCGCAACCTGGCGTCTGTTTTTCCCGTATATATTTTTTTGGAATGCGAAAAGCTTGTTAAAAGAGTCCTCATTTGGCAAATGATCCGCTATTCTTTTCTTTTGGGACTGAATTTCGAGGTGTTGGCATTGGCATGCGGAGCAACGCTCGTATACAGTCTGTTCAGCAAGTGAAGCAGAAGACTGCAGGACTCATATAAAACAATCAGATAAAACAGTACGGCACGTCTTTCTGGGCACCTGAATATATTTATTCCATCATCCAACCCAGAAAGGCGGGATACCGTGCGGCCCGACAATATTACGACAGCGCTGCAGTCCCCTTCGTTGAATTTGTCTTTTAATTTAAGAGCAACGCCGTTTTTCGTGCAAAATCCGCAAAACTTCATTCTTCAGCAGTTCGCCGGACAGATGCCAGTGATGCAAAATCTCGGTCTTCTTGACATCTATCTGAGCAAAGGATACAGTGTGGAAGCCCATTGGCATCCGAATGCTGCCGAGCTTGTGTACGCTATACAGGGAGAAGCGGATATCTCCATTCTTAACCCGTTTACCCTACAGATCCTTAGTTACCGCATTAAACCGCCACAAACGGTTTATATTCCCATGGGGTGGTGGCATTGGGAGATTGCAACGATGGATCAGACGCATCTGCTGGCTATTTTTGATCATCATGCAGCACAGGTCGTATTCGGGTCTGATGTTCTGAGAAGAACTCCTCCTGAAGTATTCCAGAAAATATATGGTGTGAATGCTTCCCAGATGGCAGAGGTGCTCAAGCCAATAGATCGGACGGTAGTCATCGGTTCACCGGTTTCAGAGGATGTTCAATGGCGGATAGGGTCGCAACAGTCTTAACTGTTTGCGTTAATCCAGCTGTCAACAGGGCAGCTTTTGACCCAAGCCGATTCATCCCATGCCAGAAGCCATAATCGGGGTATGATGGGGAAAGGTTATGTTGTTCTTATGATGGTCAGCCAGAAGCTTCTGGTTGGCCTTTTCTTTTAGGTATGGACAAACACGCAGCAGCTTCGTTCTCGGAGCGTCCAACAAGAGCTGAAGTATTTCTACCCTATGCTTGAAGTTTTTCACCTTAAAAATTGAAAGCGATGCCAATATAATTAAAATCACTAAAACAGGGGAGGTCAAATGATGAAAACGTCACTTTTCAGACAAAGATTTATACAAATCATTGGTGTCGTCCTGTCCATCAGCCTGTTAGCCGGGTGCGGGGGGCAGGCAGCCGAAGAAGAAAGCGGCGCGGACGGCAAGGTAACGCTGACCGTATGGCATAACTGGACAGGGCAGGATGCAAAGGCGACAGCCATGCGCAAGCAGCTTGAGGATTTCCAGACCAATAATCCGGATATTGTTCTTGAAGAGGAGGGGCTGCCGACAGACGGACTGAGAACCCGGCTGCGCACCGTGGCAGCCGCCGATGAAATGCCGGATTTGTTCGTCATGTTTCCCGATGCAATGACCAAGGAATTTGTCAAAGGTGATCTGCTGCAGCCCATTAATGAGGAACTGGACAAGAACCCGGAATGGAAGAACGGTTTTATTCCCGGTGCTCTTGATGGTTTTACCGTCGACGGGAATATTTATTCCGTGCCGATGAACCTGGCGCCAAGCTCGTTTATTTATTACAACAAGGCTTTATTTGACAAGCACGGAGTCAAGGTGCCGGAGACATGGGACGAGCTGCTCGCAGCGGTCCACACCTTCAATGAAAAAGGCGTCATTCCCATTGCCTTGGGCAACAAAACCAACTGGGTAGCCCAATCGACCATTTTCAGCACGATTAGCGACAGAATTACAGGAACGGACTGGTTCCTCAAGGCTGTAGCGCAGGACGGGGCGAGCTTTACCGATCCGCAATTCATTGAAGCGCTGGCCAAGCTGCAGGAGCTGGGCAATGAGAAGGCGTTTCAGGAAGGCTTCAACAGCATTGACGAAACACAAATGATGCAGCTCTACTTCCAGGGCAAAGCCGCAATGGTGATCAACGGCGGGTGGGCGCTCGCCAATCTGGTGAACAACGCGCCGCCTGAGGTGCTGGATAATACCCACATCACCATCATTCCGCCGATCGAAGGCGGAAAGGGAGAGCCTGCCACGACTTCCGGCGTGGTGGGAACCGGGATGGGTGTAAGCAAAAAGCTTACCGGCGCCCGCAAGGAAGCAGCCATGAAGCTGCTATACGCGCTGTCGGGTCCTGAAGGGCAGCAGGTGACACTGAACAGCAGCACGCTTGTCAGCTATGATATTGCGCTGGATGAAAGCAAGGCACACCCGCTGTTTGTCGAGCTGTACAACCTGATGAAAAACATCAAGATTGTCCCTGTGTACGATTCCAAGCTTGCATCGGCGACCGTAGAGGTGACCAACAATGGGCTGCAGGAGCTGCTGATGGGCGGAGATCCAAAAGCGATTGCCCAGAAAATTCAGGACGCACAGGCCGCGGCAGTGGCCCAGTAACAAAAACAAAAACAAAAAACGCCTCCCGCTTGAAATACGACTCCGGCGGGGGGCCGCTTCATAAAGGATGTGGAAACGATGAATGCATTAAGCAACCGGAGATTTATAACGCTCGGGCTGCTGCCCGCTCTCCTGATCTATGCGCTGTTTGTATTCGTACCTGTCGTCTGGTCCGCTTATTACGGTTTTTTCAACTGGTCCGGGATTGGAGAGGCGAAATATATCGGCCTGCAAAATTATAACGAGATTGTCAGAGATCCGATTTTCTGGCGGGCGTTGAAAAACAATATTATTTTCGTGCTGGCGTCGGTCTTCGGCCAGATTCCAATCGCTCTGGCGCTTGCCGTGCTGCTGCACAAGAGCAGCTTTCTTCAGCGCTTTCTCCGTTCGGCCATATTTCTGCCCATGGTGCTGTCCACGGTCGTAATCGGAATGGTATGGCAGTACATTTATCATCCCCAAATCGGAATTCTGAACTTTCTGCTTGATACGCTCGGACTGCAGAGCTGGAAGCTGCAATGGCTGTCCGATGCCGGCATTGCCATCTATGCCCTCATTCCGCCGCTGATCTGGAGCTTTGTGGGATTGTATCTCATTATATTTATATCGGCCCTGCAAAACATATCAAGCGATATTCATGATGCCGCCAGGCTGGACGGAGCCACCGGCCTGCGCAAGCTGGTGTCCATCTCCCTGCCCATGATCCGCGAGACCGTGCAGGTGGCCGTCATCCTGTGCATATCCGGCAGCCTGAAATCGTTTGATCTGGTCTATATTATGACGAAAGGCGGCCCCGCTCATGCAACCGAGCTGCTGGCCACCTATATGTATAATTCCACCTTTACAAGCTACCGCTACGGATTCGGCAGCGCCATCTCGACCACCATTGTGATCGTAAGCCTGCTGCTGATTGGAACAAGCCAGTGGCTTGCAAGCCGCAAAAAAGAAAGCATGATTTAATGGGAGAGAGGAGAAAGCACACATGAGCGACACTGCCGCTCCGCTCGGGACGCCAGCAGACCATCGCAGAACTGTCCGAACACGTCCGCGGTACGGGGCTGCCATTCTTTGGACTCTGCTGACGGTTTATGGTATTTTAACGTTGTATCCGTTCTTTTGGCTGGTTATCAGCTCGTTTAAAACAAATACAGAGTTCTATGAACGTCCCTTTGCGCTTCCCGCTCAGTGGCAATTTGCTAATTTCATCAACGCCTGGGAAAGCTCTCGCCTCGGCAGTTCATTCATGAACTCCATTATTGTTTCCGCCGGATCACTGCTGCTGACACTGTTTATTGCATCCCTGGCCTCATTCGTGCTGGCCCGCTTTCGCTTTAAAGCCAAGGCATGGGTGATGGCTTTCTTTGTCATCGGCATGCTGATCCCCATTCACAGCACGCTTGTGCCGCTCTTTATTTTGATGAAGCAAATGTCGCTGCTTAACACCTATTGGGCCTTGATTCTTCCCTATACGGCCTTTGCGCTGCCGACGGCCATTTTTATTTTGACGGCTTATCTGGTCTCTGTCCCCCGCGATATTGAAGAAGCCGCATTTATGGACGGAACAGGGGTATGGGGACTGTTTCTGCGCATTATGCTGCCGATGTCCACCCCCGCGCTGGCGACCGTAACAATCTTAAGCTTTCTGCATGCCTGGAATGACTTTTCGTTTGCACTGGTGTTCATCAGCAAGACGGATATGAAAACCCTTCCGCTAAGCATCGCCAATTTCGCCGACGGATATCAGACGGATTACGGCTTGACGCTGGCGGCTATGACACTGGCGGTGATTCCGACCGTCATCATGTATCTGCTGTTCCAGGAGCAGATCATGAAGGGCATGACGGCCGGAGCAGTGAAAGGTTAAATATTTCTATATTAATGCGTGTTCAAAAAGTCAGGTTTTCAGCACCGAAGCTTATGCTTCCGAAGTGCGTTTTTTCAAAACGCTGGAGTTGGATGAAGCAGGGACTGAGGAGCGGAGCGTACTTGGGGTACGTGAGCACCTGAAATGTTTCCGTAGGAAACATGCTTCGGAAGCATCTGCTTAGGGCCGGCTGAATTCAAGATTCGATGTCGAGTCCGCCTCCTGATTTACTTCGTGATCAAAAGATGACTTTTTGAACATCCTCTATTTGATATTTTGTGCAGGAGGATGAACTATGAAGGGCTGGATCCGGTCTTCCCTGCACCGCAAGCTTTCCTTTCTGGTGGCTGTTTGCATTCTGGTGCCACTGCTTCTGCTTGGCATATTTGCCTATGTGATTTCCGCAGGATCTACAGAAGACAAGATGAAGCTGGCTGGTCTTGATGCGCTCAGGCAGATGGACGCCAATCTGCGGTTTATCAGCGGTGATGTTGAGAATATGTCCGTTTTTTTGACAGGCCAGCAGGAAATTCAGCAGTATATGGCATCTGCTGCACAGGATGAGAAGAGGATTAGTGAGATCAACGGCATGCTGGCCAATCTGGCCGCATCAAAACGTTATATTCTTGACATTGCCGTTGTCCCCGTGCGCTCCATCCCCGTATTGTCCACAGGCCGCATTGAGCCTTCCCCCCGCCTTTCCGTACAGCGATTGAGAGGGGTGAAAACCAAGACATGGACGGGAGTGTATCATGTTCGTGGTTATGCCAAGAAGCAAAATGCCATTACCTTCATAAGGCCGCTGCGGAGCGTTCATGATTATAAGCTGCTGGGCTGGATATGCATCAGTCTCAATGAGCGCGAGTTGTCCAAGTATTGGTCATCTCCGCGACTGGGGAATGACGGGAATGTGATGCTCGTGGACCGGAACAGAACCGTCCTGTCATCCCCTGCCGATACACACCTGGCGCAGCCGCTCGAGCTGATCTACCCCGGAAGCTCGTCCATGGAGTGGCCTTCCGTAAGCGGAACAGCCGAAATGAACACTGAGGGCGGACGCAAAACGCTATTGTATCACCGGAGTGAGAATACGGGCTGGTCGCTCGTCGGGATGATCGACAGCGAGGATTACTTGTCTGAAAACCGTTATATTTTGATGCTGACGCTGGCAGCCGTGCTGGTGGCTTTCGGCCTTGGAGCGGGAATTATCTGGTTTGTCGTGCAGCGGATCACCCGGCCGCTCCGTTCGTTGGAGCTTCTGTTGTCACACCTGGATCCCGAGCGGCCGCTACCGGCTTTTCCTGTCATTGGGCAGGATGAAATTGCCCGGCTTGGCGGCAGCTACAACCGGCTGGGAAGGCATATTGACCGACTGAAGGAAGAGCTTATTCTTCAGGAATCCCGTAAAAAGGAAGCGGATATCCGTGCGCTGCAGTATCAAATCAACCCTCACTTTTTGTACAATACCCTGTCATCCATTCACTGGATTGCCTTGATGTCAGGAGAACATAAAATGGCGGATATGGTGGAATCCTTGAGCGATTTTCTGCGCTTCAGCCTGAACAAGGGACGTGACTTTTGTCGTGTGGAGCAGGAATTGGCTCATATCAGGAGTTATGCCAAGGTGCAATCCATCCGTTTTCCCGACCGCTTCAGGATCGAGATACTGGCTGATGCTTCCGTCATGGACCACTACATGCTCAAGCTGCTGCTGCAGCCTCTGGTTGAGAATGCGATTACCCACGGCCTACGGGATCAGGGAATGCACGGGTTGATTGTGCTGAGAATAGACCAGCAGGGAGAATTTCTGCACTTTACGGTTGAGGATAACGGCAGAGGCATGAATGATGACCGTCTTGCGGAAGTGATTGCAGGCTTGCGCTCCGGCAAGCCCTTGGCGGAAACAGACAAGGAAGCGCTATCAGGCTATGGCTTGCGCAATGTAAATGAACGGTTGCTTTTGTACTACGGACCGGAATCAAGCTTGAGCATCACCAGCCGCGAAGGGGCGGGAACAAAGGTGACTTTTGGCATTCCCTATGCAAGGAGCTGGTTACATGAAGGTTCTGATCGTTGATGATGAGGTCATTATACGTACAGGCCTGTCCAAGGTTATTCCGTGGAAGGAGCTTGGCTTTGAACTGCTGGCACCTGCGAGCTCCGCCGAGGAAGCGATAGAAGTCATCAGGCAGGAACGTCCAGACATCCTCCTGACGGATATCCGGATGTATGACATGAGCGGACTGGAGCTTGCCGAGAAAGCTGTCAGTATTCACCCGGATACAGAGGTTATCATTCTCTCGGGTTACGATGACTATCAGTATACCCGGCAGGCCATTAAACAGAGGGTATCCGACTATCTGCTTAAAACGAGCAGGAAGGAGGATATTATCCGGACCGTTCTGGAGGCGAAAAAAAGGATCAGGCAAAAGCGGCATTTTAGCAGCCAGGTTCATTTTGACAGGAAGAAGGAGCAAAGCCGCCAATTGCTGCAGTGGCTTGCCTATGAGGATGTGCAGCAGCTAGGGGGGGATGGCGTCACTGCAATATTAAATGATTTTGGATTGCCCCTTGCAGGCAAGTATCGTGTCTATCTGATCGAAGCGGAAGGCTGGGGGGAAAACAAGCAGGAGGAATCGCTGCTGGTGTTCGCCGCCGCCAACTTTCTTGGGGAATCACTGCCCGGGATCATCCTGCCGCACAGGCAGCAAATTGTCTTTATCATGGCAGAAGAAGCTTCGGACGAGGAAGAGGGACACGCGGCAGTCCTATCTTGCCGGCTTGAACTGGATAAAACGGAACAAATGTTGAAATGCCGGCTGTATATGGCGCAGGGGGGCACAGTAGATCGGCCGGATGAATTGCCAGCTTCTTATCGCATGGCGAAGCATACCTTACGCAGCCGGAATTGGTTGAAAGGGAACGTCTGGTGTTGGGATGAGATGAATCGGCGCAAGGGTGGACTGTCCATCTGTACGGCGGAAGAGGAGCGCAGTCTGTCCGCCGTTCTGTTGACCCGTAATGCAGGCAGCCTTGAGTCCTGGGTCGCCGGTTTTGTGGAGGCGAGGCTGGCGGACCCGGACACCACGGTAGATACACTGGAGGCTTCCGTAAGGTCGGCCGTTCTGGCCGCCTGCCGCTGGCTGCGCAGCGTCACATCCGATCTTGGCTTCGAACAGGATAAAGGGCTTGTGCTCCCCGATATGGTGCAGCAGGCTCCAAAATCCAAAGACCAACTGTTTCGCCAGCTGTATACCATTATGGAACAGTACCATGAGATGGCTGCAGAAGGACAGGAAAGCCATGTACGCAGGGCCATGGCCTATATCACTGAGTATGTAGGGGAAGGCATCGGCCTGCAGTCGGTAGCGAGCCATATTCACGTGCACCCCCACTATTTGAGCGAAATTTTCAGAAAAGAAACCGGGATGACCTTTGGCGATTTCGTAACAGGCTGCAAAATACGGCATGCCATGCATCTGCTGGCTTCTTCACCAATAAAGGTCGGCGAGGTGGCCGTCCGTGTCGGCTTTGAGGATGTAAAATACTTCAGTAAGCTGTTCAAAAAGCATACGGGAGTAACCCCGAGCGTTTATCGGGACACCGTGCCCGGGCAGCCAGACGGCAATACTTAGCAGCAGCACGTATGATGCAGAATGAATATCGCAACAGAAGCAGGGGGACCCTATTGCTGAATAAGGTCTCCCTGCTTCTTGCTGTTACAGCCATTTTTCGGCCCAGGCTTCAATGGAATTCAAAGCATATCCCAATTCTTTCCCTTTCCGGGTTAAAGAATACTCGATTCGAACAGGTCTGCCAGCGATCACATTACGGATGACGATTCCCGATTCTTCAAGTTCCCTGATGCGTTCCGTCAGCATGCGTTTGCTGAGATCGGGAATGAAGGCCTGGATCTCGCTGAAACGTTTAGGATGTTCCATTAACGTGTGAATGATGAGGGCAGCCCATTTTTTGCTGATCATTTGATAGGACTGTTCCACTTTGCCGCACAACAATTTCGGCTTTTGACCATCCATCGTGTTGTCCCCTTTTTTTAATTTAGGTTATTATACATCCCTAGGGTACAAATAGTAACCTCAAGTTTTTGCTTAAACTATGATAAATATTACAAGAAATTGAAGGTGTTACAGACAATTTATCAAAGAAAGCGCAATCATTCAAGGCTTGTTATAAAATTCACAAATTAGACAAATTTTCGTTGACTACATGTTTTAATGGGTGTATCATGGTTACGTTAATTTAACGGGTAACTTTTAATAACCTTAACACATGTTAGGAAGAAGGAATATCCATGGAATCAATGACTTTTATCTTGTTTGGAGCCACAGGAGACCTGGCCAAGCGCAAGATTTACCCTGCATTATATAATCTGTTTGAAGATGGCAAATTCCCTGCCTCGTTCTCCGTCATCGGACTCGGTCGGCGCGATGTGCCGGACGCTCAGTTCCAGAGCAATGTAGAAAAGGCAGTGCAGACGTTCTCAAGACGCAAGCCGCAGGACAACGCACAGATGCAGCAGTTCCTCAGCGCGTTCCGTTACTGCTCCCTTAACGTTAATCACCCTGAAGACTACAAGAAGCTGCTGCAGCTCGCAGAGCAGCGTGAGACGGAGCTCGGGATCAAGTCCAACCGCCTGTTTTATCTGTCGGTAGCGCCGGAATTTTTCGATGTGATCGCATTGAATATTCAAAGCAGCGGACTTGGCAATACAGAGGGCTGGAAGCGGCTGATCATTGAGAAGCCTTTCGGTCATGATCTTGAGTCTGCACGTGAGTTGAATGAAAAGTTGAGCAAAGCGTTTGCCGAGGATGAAATTTACCGCATCGACCATTACCTGGGCAAACCGATGGTTCAGAATCTCGAAGCGATCAAATTTGCCAACCCGCTACTGCAAGGGGTGTGGAACAACAAACATATTGCGAATGTGCAAATAACCGCTGCCGAGACAGTTGGCGTTGAAGAGCGCGCAGGATATTACGATCACTCCGGGGCGATCCGGGACATGATACAGAACCATATGCTGCAAATGCTTATGATGACTGCCATGGATAAACCGGCACAGGTGGCCGCATCCAACATCCGGGCCGAGAAACGGAAAGTGATTGAAGCTCTTCGCCCGTTGACGGCAGATCAGGTTCAGACTGAGGTTGTTCGCGCCCAATACGGCCGCGGCGAGCTTAACGGCAAAGCATTGCCGGGTTATAAGGAAGAGCCGGACATCGGTCCTGATTCGCAAAATGATACTTTTATCACCGCACGTGTCTGGATTGACAATGAGAAGTGGGCTGGAGTTCCATTCTACATCCGTACAGGCAAGCGAATGGCTGAGAAATCCACACGAATCGTTGTTGAATTCAAACGTGATGCAGCGGACCCTTATGCTTCGCAGGGACAGCCTGCCGCACCGAATCTGCTCGTGATCAGCGTGAACCCGCAGGAAGGGGCAACTCTGAGCATCAACAGCAAAAATCCGGTGACAGGCAAGCTTGAAACCGTACAGTTAACCTTTAATGAACAGAACAAAGAAGTTCCTGAAGCGTACGAGCGTCTGATTTACGACGCGCTGCGCGGCGACTCCACATTCTTTGCTCACTGGGATGAGGTTGAGCTTTCCTGGAAATGGGTACAACCTGTATTGGATGCATTCCAGGCTGGCACAGTGCAGCTTCATTCGTATGCAGCAGGTTCATATGGTCCAGAGGCATCGGCAAAGCTGCTTGCCGAGAACGGATTTGCTTGGTGGCTGGATGATGCATTGGAGCAGCCGGTGTCGGTAACACGTTAATCGCGAGTTTTCGATCCGGTAATCTTACAGCCCAAATACGCACCACATGAAAACTTAGCTGGGAGGCAATTATTATGCAAGTCGGTCTTATTGGTCTTGGTAAAATGGGTTTGAATCTGGGTAGAAATCTGATTGATCACAAGCACGAACTGGTCGCTTTCGACGTAAACCCGGCGGCCGTAACTGAAATGAAGGAGTATGGAGCTGCAGGTGTTTCTTCCATTGAAGAGCTTGTTCAGTCCACCAAAGCACCAAGAGTCATCTGGGTGATGGTTCCGCACACCATTGTGGATTCCGTACTGGATCAGCTGCAGCCGCTGCTGTCTGAAGGAGACATTGTTATCGAAGGCGGCAACTCGCACTACAAGGAATCGATTGCAAGATATGAGCGCCTGAAGGAAAGCGGCATCCGCTTTATGGACGCTGGTACCTCCGGCGGTATGGAAGGCGCACGCAATGGTGCTTGTTATATGATCGGCGGCGACCCTGAGGCATGGGAGGTTGTTGAGCCGATTTTCCGCGATACGGCTGTCGAGAACGGCTACCTTTATGCAGGCAAGGCCGGCAGCGGCCACTTCCTGAAAATGGTGCACAACGGTATTGAGTATGGCATGATGGCAGCGATCGGTGAAGGTTTTGAAGTATTGGAAAAAAGCAATTTCGATTTTGATTATGAGCAGGTGGCCCGTGTGTGGAACAATGGCTCTGTCATCCGTTCCTGGCTGATGGGTCTTACTGAGCGAGCTTTCTCCAAGGATGCTAATCTCGACGAAATCAAAGGGGTTATGCATTCTTCCGGCGAAGGAAAATGGACGATTGAAGAAGCTCTTGACCTGCAGGCTGCTACACCGGTTATTGCGCTTTCGCTTCTCATGCGCTACCGTTCCCTGGAAGCCGACACGTTTACAGGCAAAGTAGTTGCTGCGCTGCGCAGTGAATTCGGAGGCCATGCTGTAGAGAAGAAATAAGTCAACAATCCCCCAAAGCCGAATTCCGATCGCGGGGGATTTACATAATCAGGAATAAGATGCCATCTCTTTTCGCACACTGTTAGGACAAAAGTGCAAAGGAGATGGCAATATGTGCAGAAGATTTTCTTTATCCGCTGATCTGGATGAAGTAAGAGATTTTTTTGGCGTGAACAGGGTTATGTATTATTACAAGACACGCTACAATATCAGCCCGACACAGCATATGCCGATTGTTCTGCATCATGATGGTGAGAAGGTGCTGGATGAATTCCGTTGGGGGATGGTTCCATATTGGGGCAAGGATTGTGTCAATGCGGATTTGAATACGTTCAGCATCAATCCGGCATACCGGAAGCTTGTAGAAACCCAGCGCTGCATTATCCCCTGCAACGGGTTTTATTATTGGCGCAACATGGGCAAAAAAAGTCATGCCGTTCGGGTCATTCTGCCCGAGCAGCAAATGTTCGCCATCGCCGGGCTGTATGAAATCTGGCAGGATACCCGCAAGGAACCCATGCGGACATGCACGATGGTCATGGCTCCTTCCAACGGAACGATCGGGGAATTCAGCCCCCGGATGCCGGCCATTTTAAACATGGAACAAGCGGTCCGCTGGCTGGATCCGGAAATAAAGGACCTAAACGAGCTTCAGGAGATGATCCAAACCTTTGACGAAAAGGAAATGCAGGCTTATCCCGTCACGCCGCTGGTGGGCAATGACGGCCACGACCATGAGGAGTGCATTCGGGAGATGGATCTTAAGCTGGCCTGGGTCAAATCTTAGGTTAATTGAAGTATATAGCATAACGGTATTCTTGCGCGCATATAGATGTAGCGGGGAACCGGGTCTCATCCGGGGAGAGGGGAAACGGCCGAAGGAACATCTTATGAGATGGAGGCGATTGGACTTGAGTACAGACACGCTCATCCAACTGCTGGTGCTCATCGTGATGATCATCGGTTTGGGTTCCAACCGGTAAGCCGTAGGTTCCGTGTGACGGGAGAATGCCTTTACAGGGCATTCTTCTTTTTTTAGGGGGTGTCTTGTCACCTGAAATTACTGTACAATAAAGGACAGCAGTAGGGCATACAAAAGATTTGTGAAGCAGAGGTGCTGTGAAACAGATGCTGGCGGGTGTTTCCTACATAATTAAATAGAGAACTGAGGGAGAGTTAACTATGAGTGAGTCCGTTTTAGCACCGGCTCAGAAACGAAAGCTTCTGTTCAGTGCAGGCCTGAGCTGGATGTTTGATGCCATGGACGTGGGGCTGCTGTCCTTTATTTTGGCGGATATTGCGCAGAAATGGCAGCTTGGAACCGGCCAGATGGGCATGATCACCGCGGCAAATTCCATCGGCATGGCTGTAGGGGCAGCGCTTGCCGGCATGCTGGCCGACCGGTTCGGCCGCAAGGCCGTACTTGTCTGGACACTGCTTGTTTTCTCCATCGCAACTGGGCTGTCCGCCTTGGCGACGGGATATGCTGTTCTGTTAGCCCTGCGGTTTGTGGCAGGAATCGGCCTGGGCGGCGAGCTGCCGGTGGCCTCCACGCTCGTTTCAGAGTCGGTGCCGGCCCGTGAGCGCGGCCGCATGGTGGTGCTGCTGGAAAGCTTCTGGGCTGCTGGCTGGATTGTCTCTGCGCTTGTAGGGTATTTCGTCATCCCATCCTTCGGCTGGCAGATGGCTTTTGTGATCGGCGCTATTCCTGCGCTTTATGCTCTTTACCTGCGCAGAGCGATTCAGGACCCGCCGCGCTACATAAACAGACAGGCGGACAGGCTGCCGCTCGGTGAACGAATCGCATCGATCTGGTCGGGTCCCAACCGCAAATCGACGATTATGCTGTGGCTTCTCTGGTTCACTGTGGTATTCTCTTATTACGGCATGTTTTTGTGGCTGCCAAGCGTTATGGTCATGAAAGGATTTTCGCTGGTGAAAAGCTTTGAATACGTGCTGATCATGACGCTTGCCCAACTGCCGGGATATTTCACCGCTGCTTATTTGATCGAGAAGCTCGGCCGCAAGTTCGTGCTTGTCGTGTATCTGCTGCTGACGGCGGTATCGGCCATCTGGTTCGGGACCGCGCAGAGCGCGGGCGTGCTGCTGGCAGCAGGCATCTGTCTGTCCTTCTTTAATCTGGGGGCGTGGGGCGGCATGTATGCTTATACGCCGGAGTTATATCCTACAGCCATCCGTTCAACGGGGGTTGGCATGGCCGCCTCCTTCGGGCGGATCGGAGGTGTTATCGGACCTTTCCTGGTCGGCATGCTGCTTGCGCAGGGAACAGGCCTCACAGCCGTCTTTGTCATTTTCTTCGTTGCAATCATCATCGGGGCGGTGGCCGTGCTTGTGCTGGGGAAAGAGACGAAAGGACAAGAATTAATGGAAGAAGTCTAAAGGAGGCGACCTTCAATGGAGCATAGCTTTCTGCTGAAAGCTACCTGGAACGGGGGACGCAACAGCGACGGCAGGATTGAAGCAGGGAATCTGCGGACCCGGATTTCCATTCCTGCTGAAATGGGCGGGCCGGGGGTGGGCACCAATCCCGATGAAATGCTGCTGGGTGCCGCATCCACCTGTTACTTAATTACATTGGCGGCCATGATGGAGCGCTCGGGATTAAGAGTTCAGTCCCTGACGCTTGACTCGGAGGGCATTGTCGATGTAACGGACAACATCTTTACTTACCGCCGCATCATTCACCGGCCACGGGTGATTTTGGCCCAGGAAGCATCTGAAGATGATTTGAAAAAAGCGGCGCTTCTCGCCGAAAAAGCGGAAAGCTCCTGCATGATTTCGCGTGCCGTGGCCGGGAATGTGGAGCTTTCGACCGAGCCTCTGATTGAGCGGGCATTATAACGTCTATTCATCATGCCAATACTATTGAAAATATGAGGAGGAAATGATTTATGTCAGAACAAAGACTGCTCGTTTTTGCAGGCTCTTATGCCGAGGCTGAAGGAAGCGGAGTGTATGTATACTCTTTTGATGAAAGCACAGGTGAACTGAGCCTTCTTGATGAATTCGCAGGTCTCAAAAACCCTACCTTCCTGAACGTCGATCCTGCTACGCGCAAGCTGTATGCGATAGGGGAAACCGTATCTTCCTCCGGTGAAAAGGTTGGGGAGGCCGCGGCATTTGATATCGATCCTGCGGAAGGCACGATCAAGCTGCTGAACCGTGCACAGACGGTTGGACCGACTTGCCATATCCAGCGTAACGCTGCCGGCGACCGTCTGACAGTACCAAGCTATCACGGCGGCATGATTGGACTGTTGTCGATAGAGGAAGACGGTAGAATCGGTGAGCTGCTCGACGCCGTTCAGCATGAAGGCAAAAGCGTGCATCCGGAGCGTCAGGACCGGCCGCACCCTCACTCTACTTTCTATAGCCCGGATGGAAAGCTTCTGTTCGTGCAGGATCTCGGTCTGGACCGGATTCGTGCTTATTCCCTGGACGGTGACAAGTTTAAGCTCCACAGCGAAACTGCGACCCATCCGGGTGCCGGACCGCGCCATTTGGCGTTCCATCCGAACGGCAAGTTTGCTTTTGTGATCAACGAAGTGGATTCGACCGTTACGTCTTTTGCATACGATGCAGGGGCAGGCACGCTGACCGAGATTGAAACGGTGCCTACGCTGCCGGAAGGCTTCGAGGGTGAAAATACCACCGCAGAAATTGCCGTTTCGGAAGACGGTGCTTACGTATACGGCTCGAACCGCGGCCATGACAGCATTGTCGTGTATGCTGTTGACACGAATACAGGCAAGCTGAGCCTCGTAGAGCATGTTCCCGTTCAGGGGCAGCATCCGCGCCACTTTGCGCTTACGCCGGGAGGCAATTATCTGATTGCCGCCAACCGCGATACCAACAATATCGTTACATTCCGGGTGGACAAGGCCAGCGGACGTCTGGAATATACCGGTCTGAGTGTTTCCGTATCCAAGCCTGTATGTGTTGAGCCATTCTATTTTGAAGTGTAAAAAAATAAAGCAGGCAATACAGCGATAAAGGACATCGCTATGTCGCGGATATATGCGAACAATAGAAAGGGGGCTGCTCAATTCATGGGCAGCCCCCTGCTTATTGCTTGTTGCTGCTCTTGAACAGGTCTGTTAACTCAAGTACTAACTTTGATTAGCCAAATTACTATTTAAATAATGTACGGTATAGGAAATGAACTCAGCAAAATCGTTAACAAAATTAAGAGATTCATAATTCATTCCGGCTAGTTCCATGGCCTGTTTTTGGATCGGTGTCGGTGATGTATACGGGAACAATCCGATCACATAATGTGATTGCAACTGAAGGAATTTATCGATGGTTTTATCATCCCATGCAGGGAAAACAATGTTAAGTTGGCTGTTTAACTCGGACATGGCGATAAAAAATTGCTTTTTAAAATCTACAAGCCTTTCAAGAGAAACATTTCTCTCAATTGTTGTAAAAAGCATGGAAACAAGCTTTAAAAACCGTTGATGCCGATATAAAACTTGTGCCCATTGATGTGAAAAATCCTTGATCTCATGAGTCATGTCAGAGGTGAAGGTTTTTTTTAGATCGCTAATCCAATTATTGATTTCATCCAGTGTAACAAGAAGATAAATTTCTTCTTTGGAAGAAATATATTTATATAAGTTGCCTCGTGTAAAGCTGGTTTCATTGGCAATCTTGGTTAAGTCGATTTCGTGAAATTGCTCGGTATCAAAAAGCTTAATAGCTGCATTTTTTATTTGCTCCACTCTGATTTTTCGTTGCTCCTCATTTCTGACTCGATCAAATTCCATCTTCCATGTCTCCTTTCAAAAAAAATTATAACATATACGTCTTGCGTAACCATAAGGATCAATCTATAATAAGTTTTAAGTAACGCGACGTCACGTCATCTTGGTCGCAATCATTAATTATTCCGGCTCTGTCAATTACGAAGAATCCAGAGGGGATGAGCGTAAAAATGAACAAGCAAAAGATTGTTTTGGTCACAGGGGCATCGGCAGGTATAGGTAAAGCTGCAGTGGAACTGCTTTTACAAGAAGGATTTATTGTATATGGAGCCGCCAGGCGAGTGGAAAACATGAGGGATATTGAATCCAAAGGCGCATATATTATGGCCATGGATGTGACGGATGAGGCGTCTATGGTAAATGGCGTGAATCGGATCATAAAGGAACAGGGCAGAATCGATGTTCTATTCAATAATGCGGGATATGGCTCCTACGGTGCGGTCGAAGATGTGCCGATGGAGGAAGCAAGACGCCAATTTGAAGTGAACCTTTTTGGATTAAGCCGTCTGACACAATTGGTTCTTCCTTATATGAGAAAGCAAAAATCGGGGAAGATTATCAATAATTCATCTGCAGGCGGCAAAATATATACTCTGCTCGGTGCTTGGTATCATGCTGCAAAACATGCGCTGGAAGGATTCTCCGATTGTCTGCGCCTGGAAGTCAAGCCATTTGGTATTGATGTCATTATTATTGAGCCAGGGCCTACTGAAAGTGAATGGTCAGAGGTTGCATTTGAACATGTGCAGCAAACATCAGGGAATACAGCATACAGTAAAATGGCCGATGCTTTTATAAAAACGTTTAAAAATTCGGGTTCTGCTTATTCTCCTGATCGGGTAGCGCTATTGGTTTCAAAGGCTATCCGATCTAAAAAACCGAGAACAAGATATGTGGCGGGCAATGCCAGAGCCGCTTTATTCATGCGAAAAATCTTGTCAGATAAAATGTTTGATCGTGCTCTCTATCGCATGTTTAGGATTTGATAATTTGCAAAAAGGCGCGATCTTAAATTGACGAAACGTCACGTCAAATATCAAATTCCGATGTAGCTTCTTTAATGTTCTTTACAGAACTCCAGCCTTTTGTCTGCTCCATGCTCACTTCACGATAATCGGTTTTCCCTTCTGTCGCCGGCGGGCGCAATAAATTCTGAGTACTACCATGAATAGGTTGCCGGAATGATCGGACCATTTTATGATGGAGAGGACTCTATAAAAAGGGGGCTGCCCTAATAAAATGAAAATCAGTGAATTATCCAAAAAGACCGGCGTCAGCGTAAGGTCGATCCGGCATTATGAAAAGAAAAACATCATTCAGGCGAGACGTCTGGAAAATGGTTATAGAGAATTCGATGAGTCCGTCATTGAACGCATCAGGAATATTCAGCTTTACCTTGGCTTGGGGCTGACTACCGAGCAGATTGAAGAGATTCTTAGCTGTGAGAACAGCGCTCCGTCAGATTATGAGTTCTGTGAAGAGATGCTGGAGAAATACCAGGAGAAGCTGAATAAAATTAACGATCAGATCAATTCCCTGGAAGTGGTTAAACAGCGCCTTGAGGAGCAAATTCACAATATGACAAGCAAGCGGTTGGTTAAGAACGGATAATCTTATTAACTGAAATCCGGAAAAATAGACCGGGAGCAAAAAATAGCGGTGCAAGGATAGCCTCCTTGTACCGCTATTTTTTCATTTCTTGGATGTCATTCCTTCAATGATGCGTGTGAAGGCATCCGCGCCATAGCCTTCTTCGACCTTTTGAGCAGCAAGAGTGTAAATGGGCGTTAACCAGTCCGCATTGATGTCCATTTCCGCACTGGTGCGGATGATGTGATCCAGAGCCAGTTTGTTGGTATTCATGTTCGAAACATCGGTGGTGTAGTTTTCGTCATCCAGCGCCTTTGCACCGTTCGGATCGGTTAAAAGCGGTGTAATCAGATACCTGAGCCAGCTGTCCGCATAAGGAAGAAACTCCGCGGCGCTAATGCCGCCCGTTTTCAGCATCGCGTGTGCGTGAATGTGACCATGCCATGCACCGTACATCATCGTAAGCAGAGCCAGATCGTACAGCAGAGGCACGCCGGGATCGTTGCTTAAATAGGTAGTGCTGCCGCCCAGTACTTTGAGCATCGGTTCGTAGGTATCAAAGACCGCCTTCGTTCCCCCATAGAAGATAAGGGCTTCCGGAGCACCGATCATCGGCGGGATGGCCATTATCGCGCCATCGAGATAAGCGATGTTATGCTTGGCTGCCCATTCTGCTGTCCGGCGGGCTTCCTCCGGCGTTCCCGATGTCAGGTTGATCAGCACCTTGCCTGCAAGTTCGCCAGCCAGCGGTTCAAGCAGCTCATGTACCACATGATAGGTGGACAGGCAGACGACCGCCACAGAGCTTGCCGCAAGAGCCTCTGCATGAGTGTCCGCGACGGTTGCTCCTTCTGCGGCGAGGCGCTCCCCCTTGCCCTTCGAACGATTCCAGACCGTAGTCGGATAGCCTGCCTTCAGATACGCTGCGGCAATGGCCAGCCCCATATTGCCCAGTCCGATGACGGAAACCGGAAATATATTTTCATTTGTCGCCATGTTTGATTCCTCCATTTATCCAATAAATATCGCAGTGACAATCAAACTGTAAACGATGACACTAGTGTCAATGTCAAGGGCTGACTCCGGTAAAAAGTCAAAATGAGCGTGAAGATGATCAAAATACCGTCAAAGCAAAGGCGCTAAATTTTTTTAAGATAGAGGAAAGTAAATTCAAAACATGACATTAAGCGAGGTGTTAAAAATGGCACAACCTTCCCGCGCTCTGGCCGGCAAAACCCTGGTCAGGAATAGAAGGGGCTCCCTGCAGCGTGGCGAGACATTGGCGGGCCTGCTGTTCGTCGGCCCCATGCTGCTGGGCGTCACCATTCTGGTGCTGCTGCCGATTATCGCCACCATTGTACTCAGCTTTGCGGACTGGAATTTTGTCGCAGGCTGGAACGGCATCAAGTGGGTCGGCCTCGGCAATTTTGAAACACTGCTCAAGGATGAGGCTTTTATCAAATCGGTGCGCAACAATATTGTGTTTCTGCTTACGGTGCCTGTTTACATGCTAATTTCGATGGTGCTGGCCGTCATGATTAACAAAAATGTGTATTGGAAAGGTTACTTTAAAGTCGCTTACTTCATGCCGTATATTTCCAGTATTGTGGCGGTTGCTGTCGTATGGCAGGTGCTGTTTCAGCCGTCGTACGGTCCGATTAACGAGTTTCTGAAAGCGATTGGTATCGCCAATCCGCCGAAGTGGATTGCGGACCCTAATTTCGCCCTCATTTCCATCATGATGATTTCCATCTGGACGTCGATCGGCTTCAATATGATCATCTACATTGCCGGTCTGCAATCCATTCCGGAAGATCTGTACGAAGCTGCCGAAATTGACGGAGCGGGCGCATGGGTGAAGTTTACCCGCATTACGTTTCCGCTGCTGTCCCCGACATCATTCTTTTTGCTGGTGACCGGTATGATCTCGACGTTCAAGGTGTTCGATGTGATCGCAGTGATGACACAAGGGGGACCGATTGGCTCTACAAGCATGATGGTGTGGTATTTGTACGAGCAAGCCTTCGTGAATCTGAAGGTTGGTTATGCATCATCGGTTTCCGTGGTGCTGCTGCTCTTTGTGCTGCTGATTACGTTCGGGCAATGGGCCGCCCAGAAAAAATGGGTCAATTACTAGCGAAAGGAGAGGAACGAATGAATGCAGCCGCAGCCAAATGGGATTGGCGCAAAACTATCATCACCGCAATCATGTTCGTAATCAGCCTTCTGTTTCTGCTTCCTTTTTTCTGGATGCTGATCACCTCCTTCAAGGTGGAGAAGGATGTATTCATCTATCCCATTCAATGGATTCCGCGGGAGTGGAATGCGATCGAGAATTACAAGGAGGTGTGGTTCGGGGAGTATCCGTTTTACCTGTACTACTGGAATTCCATTAAGGTCAGCGTGCTGACGACCTGCATTTCCTGTCTGGTGTCAAGCCTGGCGGCGTACGGCTTCTCCAAGGTGAATTTCAAAGCAGGCAAATGGCTGTTCATGATCGTCCTGGCGACGTATATGGTGCCTGGTCAGGCAACGCTCATCCCGCAGTTTATTTTGTACCGCAATATCGGCTTGTTCGACAGCCATCTGGGACTGATTCTGCTGGGCAGCTTCAGCGTGCTTGGTACCTTTATGCTGCGTCAATTTTTTATGGGGGTGCATCAGGAATTTATTGAATCCGCCAAAATTGACGGCGCCCACCATGGAAGGATCTTCTGGTCGATCGGGCTGCCGCTCGTTAAACCAGCCGTTGCGACCTATGCGATATTGCGTTTTATCTGGACGTGGAATGACTATCAGAATCCGCTGATCTTTCTGCGCTCCGACCACTTGTTTACGATTCAGCTTGCCATGCAGAAATTCACCTCCCTGAGCGGAGAGTTTTACTCCCTGATCATGGCGGCGGCCGTGTCGGCTATCTTCCCGCTGCTGATCGTATTTATCATCGGACAAAGAAGCGTGATCAGCGGAATTGCGCTGGGTGGTGTTAAAGGATGAAGTAAGCGTATTCAAATTAGTCAAAATAGTTCGGAAGAAGTAAAAATTGTTTCATGAGCCGCCGAATTCCCCCGGTTACAATGGGGTGGAATACAGCTATACTTCAATAAGGAGGGTCTTGCAGATGAAAAGGAAATGGATCGCCGGCTTCCTGGCCGCGGCTCTCATGGCTGGGCTGCTTGCTGGATGCGGAAGCAGCGGCACCGCCACGGAAAGTAATTCGAGCGAAGCAGGGGTGAACCTGCGGCTCTATACGTACGGAACGGAGGAGGCCTACAACTGGAAGGAAACCATTGCCGCTTATGAAAAGGCGACTCCGGGCGTTACCGTGGAGGTTGTCAATCTGAGCGAGAAGGGTGATACGGCGGAGGCCACCAAGAAGCTGGATCTGGCCGCAGCCTCCGGTGAACCGATGGACATTCTGATGTTCAGTGATGCTGCCGGATACGCACAGCGGGTAGCGCTTGGCATGGCAGAGCCGCTTGACGATTATATCGCCAAGGACGGCTATAAGGTAGAGGAAGATTACAAAATAGACACCCGATTGAACGGCAAAGTGTATGCGCTTCCAGGCAAGTTCAATCCTTGGTATGTGCTGCTGAACAAGGATCAGCTGGATGAGGCGGGACTGCCGGTGCCAACGGACTGGACATGGGATGAATATGCCGAATATGCCAAAAAGCTGACCAAAGGTGAAGGCGCTTCCAAGAGATATGGAACCTACTTCCACGGGCCGCAGGGCGGCGGCTGGCTGGAATTTGTCAAGCTGATGATGATCAATCAGCCGCAAGGCTCCGATTTCTTGAAGCCGGATGGCTCTTCCAACCTGGACGATCCCAATTTCAAGCGTACGCTGGAGCTGCGGGTGAAAATGGAGAAGGAGGATCAGTCCTCCGTTCCTTACTCGGACATGATCTCGCAAAAGCTGAATTATCGGACACAGTTTTTTAACCAGTCGGCGAGCATGATTACGATCGGAAGCTGGATGAACACGGAAATCGGCGGTACAGACAAGGTGCCTCTGACATTCCATGTGGCCGTGGCTCCGTTTCCGAAGAACGACAAGGCTGATCCCATCGGTTATTCGCCTGTAACGACGGATTACGTCTCGGTAGCGGCCAGCTCCAAGCATAAGCAGGAGGCGTATAACTTCGTCCGCTGGTATACGACGGAAGGACAGATTGTGCAAAACAAGAATGTTCCGGCCTGGAACCAGGTGAAGGAGGAGGAAGTGACCAAGATCATTGAGAAAATACTTGCCGGAACGAAAAATCCCGAGCTTGTCGACACACAATCGCTGGTGAGCACGCTCCTTGCCTCGAAGGCGTCCGAGCTTGTTCCGCCAGCCTCCTATCAAGCAGAGGTCTACAAGGTGATCAACGAGGAATACGAGAAGCTGATTCTCGGCAACCAGGATATCGATACCACCGTCAAGAACAGCCAGGAGCGCACCCAGGAAATTATTGATTCCAACAAAAAATAAGATATTGACCCTGTGCAGGGGCGTCACAAACGCCCCTTTTTTTCTATATAAGGGGGGCATCATGAAATGCTTGGCAGATTACGGAAACAACTCTTGTCGCAATCGATCCGCAATAAGCTGCTTTTGACCGCCATTGCCTGCGTGCTGCTGCCAACGGCTATTACACTGCTGACGTACAACGCCTTGACACAGGAGGCCGTTCAGCGGCAGGCGGTGTCCAATGCGCAGGATTCTCTCCAGCTTGTAAACGGCTCCGTCACGGGCTTATTCAAGAGCATGTTGAACATCGCCAATTACATACAGGTCAATGCGGATATGAACTCCTACTTTAAGATCGTCAACGCCGGCGGAGAGCTTTCCGCGAAGCCATATGAGGCTTTTATCCGGGAAAATAACATTCTCGAACAGCTGGAAAATCTGACGGTCATCGGCGACAAGAGTTATGTAACCGTACTGCTGACCAACGGAAAAAGCTACACCAACTATTCGACCAGCGATTACAATCCCGCTGATCTGAAGCGCGAGCCCTGGTTCGGGGAGCTCGACAAGCTGCGGGGCTTCCAGTCCTATTGGGTGGCGACGAGGCCCACCGTGTTCAGCATGGAGAAGCTTGATAACCCTTATCAAATTTCCGTAGCCCGTACGTTGCGGCTTGAAAACGGCGAAATTTACGGGTATATCATCGTTACTGTTATGGAAAATCAGGTCAATGCCATCTTTGACCAGCTGATCGCCGGCCAGGAGGTCATGCTGATCGACGGCTCCGGCCGTATCCTTTCCCATAAAGACCGGACGCGGATCGGCCAGGAGCTGGATTTACGCTTACGGGAGGCTGGAGCACCCTTAGGCTCGCAGGTTGTACGGACTGGGGAAGAGCGGTATTTGGTAGCTGGGCAGTCTATCTCCTTTAACGACTGGCGGCTGCTCTCCGTACAGCCTTACAAGCAGGCGGCTGCCAACATCAGCTCGCTATTCAAGCGTGTATTTCTGTTTCAGCTTGTCTCCTTTTTCTTCTTCCTCATGCTGCTTATTGCGCTGCTGCGGGCGTTCACGAAGCCGCTCGTCAAGCTTGGCAGGGTGACGGCCGCGGTCCAGCAGGGCAATCTGGACGTCCGCTCGGGTATTCGGGGGCAGGATGAGATCGGGCGGCTTGGCCTCCTGTTCGACCAGATGCTTGACCGGGTGAAGCAGATGCTGGTCGAAGTATCCGAGACGCAGGCGCGCAAGCGCAGGGCGGAGCTGAGGATGCTGCAGGCGCAAATCAATCCGCATTTTCTGTTCAACGTCCTCAACTCGATCCGCATGAAAGCGATGCGGGGCGGGGACCGGGACAGCGCGAAGATGATCGGCTCACTCTCCAGACTGCTGCGGATGACCATTACAAGCGAAAAGGACGATATTCATCTGCACGAGGAAATGGATCTGATCACCTGTTATGTGGAGCTGATGAATCTGCGGCAAAAAGAAGAGGTGATGCTGCGGCTTGATATTGCTTCCGAAGCGTTCATGCTGCAGGTGCCCCGCTTTTTCCTGCAGCCGATTGTGGAGAATGCGATCATCCACGGGCTGGGCCAGCGGAAAGGGACGATCGCGATCCATGCCGAAATGCATGACGGCGGGGCCATCGAGTTATCCGTGGCGGATGATGGAGAAGGAATGAATGAAGAAGAACTGGGGCGGCTCCGTAATAGTATTCAAGTCCAATCTGACGGAACGATGCGCGGGCGGGAAGGGCAGCATAAAGGTTTTTCCGGCATCGGGCTGCCCAATGTCATGGAAAGGATGCGAATGGTTTTTGGAGACGGCTTCCGGATGGATGTGCAAAGTGAACCAGGAAAAGGAACAGAGATCAGAATGCGAATTCCGGCGAAGGAGGAAGCGCCTGATGTATAACGTGATGCTGGCAGATGACGATTATCCGGTGATTGAACTGCTTAGCGAGACGATTGAGTGGGAACGGCTCGGCTATCGGTTGATGGGAATACATGAAAACGGGTTGAGCGCATGGGAGCAGGCTGAGCGCCAGATGCCCGATGTGCTCATTACGGATATCGGGATGCCAAAGCTGGACGGACTGGAGCTGGCGGCACGCATCAGCGAGCGCAGGGCGGGAGTAAGAATCGTCATTCTGTCCTGTCACAGCGAGTTTCAGCTAGCTCGGCAGGCAATGCGGCTGAACGTGCAGGAGTATTTCCTGAAGGATGCGCTCGATCCCGAAGATTTATCGCGGCTGCTGGTGCGGCTGAAGGAAGGGCTGGATGAAGAACGGCGCATGAACTGGGAGCAGGAACGGCTGCACAGGCTGCTGAACGAGACGAAAGAGCTGCGCCGGGAGAAGGCGATCAAGAATTTCATTCATCAGCCTTTGCTATCACCGGAAACGTGGAGGCGGGAGGCCGAGAGCTACGGCTTGCTGTTAAGTGGAGAGCAATGCCTGCCTGTGATCGGTTTCGTCGACAACTATCGGCTGGTGAAGCACCGCTTTGCGTCAGATCAGACGCTGCTGTTTGCCGTAGGCAATGTGATGGATGAAGTGCTGCAGGCGGGAGAACTGCGCGGGCAGCATATCGGCTATGATGTTAAACGTTCCTTGCTGTTGTTCTCCTATAAACCAACGCTTAAGGTAAATGTCATGGATAGGCTCAAGGAATCGCTGCGCCAAATTCAAAACACGCTGCTGCAGGTGCTGAAAATCCGCATGTCTTTTCTCATCGGTTCCTCCGCGGGCACACCGGAGCGTCTGAAGGAGCACCTTATTGAGTTGCTGGACAGCGAAGAGCAGCGGTTCTATCTGGGAGAAGGCGATTGTGCCAAACGTTCCTCTGCCGCCCTGCGGTCAAATCAGGATTTGTTTGAGCATTACGATGCAGCGAGCCAGCAGCTGCGGGCGGTGCTGCTGGGCAAGAGCGTGCAGGAAGCGAGACTAGCCGCGCAGCAATGGATTGAATTCATCCGCGTACGGAAATATCCGTCCGAGATGGTGAAGGATTGGACGCTCAAGCTGCTGCTGGATCTGAAGCTGAAGCTGCATACGCTTCAGCCTGTGCGATCCAGCCATACGGCCGATACGCTGCACCGGGAGATTGCCGAGCTGGACTCGCTCGACCAGTTCGGAGACTGGCTGGCAGACCATCTGTGCGCGTTCGTCTCGGCCAGAACGGGGAGCGCTGCGGCCAGCAAACGGACAGAGATTGCAGAGGCGTGCAAGTACGTTGCACTGCATATCGGCCGCCGGATCTGTCTGGATGAGGTGGCCGCCCATCTGCATCTGAATGCCAGTTATTTCAGCAGGCTGTTCAAAAAGGAGATGGGCATGACCTTTATCGAGTACGTTACACGCATGAAGGTGGAACGGGCCAAGGAGCTGCTCGACCATACGGGGCATACGGTCGGGGAAATTTGCGAGCAGCTCGGATATGACAATCAGAGCTATTTCATCAAGACATTCAAAGTCCATACCGGAGCGACTCCCGCCGAGTACCGGGGATAAGAGGCGGGCATTTAGGCAAGGGGAGTGACAGTAATGCTTGGCACTGAAGAAGTTCGTGTGAACATGGAGCGGCTGGCTCCGTTAAACCCGGATTTTTATTACAAGCGATGCAGCCAGGAGGAGTTTTGGCAAAGGGTCGGCGCTGCGGAAGAATACGAAGCAATTGTTACTGAAATCCGCCGGGAAGAGAAGCGACTTGCGGATTTACCGATACCAGAGCTCACCTTCGGCTTGTTCACTATATTCGAGAAACAGGGCTCGCGCCTCGAATATGAAAGCGTATACTTTGAACGGCGACGCCGCTTGAATACGTATGCGCTGCTGTCTCTGCTGAAGCCGGACAACAAGACATTTGCCCGCGAGCTGCATGAAGCGATCTGGTCCATATGCAATGAATATACGTGGTGTCTTCCTGCACATGTGCGGAGCACGAAGGTGAGCGGAGCTATCGATCTGTTTGCGGCGGAAACCGGTTTTACGCTGAGCGAGCTGCTTCTGCTTCTGGGAGAGAGGCTTCCCTTATTGCTGCGCGCACGGATCAGGGAGGAGGTGGAAACCCGCCTTCTTGAGCCTTATTTGAAAGGCGGGCCATTTGAATGGGAGACAGCCACCCATAACTGGTCAGCTGTTTGCGCCGGATCAGTTGGCGCAGCGGCGCTGCTGCTGCTTGATCCCTCCGAGAAGCTGACCACCATTACTGCCAAAGCGCTCGGCTCGATGTCCTGTTATTTGGCTGGCTTCGGGGAGGATGGCGCCTGTCTGGAGGGTGTTGGTTATTGGAATTACGGCTTTGGTTATTTTGTGTATTTTGCGGATCTGCTCAAACGCCGTACCGAAAGCCGCATCAATCTTTTTGAGCATCCGAAGGTCCGTCAAATCGCTTTGTTTCAGCAAAAATGCTACCTGCATGCCGATTCCACGGTCAATTTCTCGGACTCGCTAGGTCGAGTGCCGGTACAGATCGGACTGACGCATTATTTATCGCGTCTCTACCCGGAAATGGAGCTGCCGCCTGTCTCGATTCGGGCTTCCTATACGGATGATCACTGCAGCAGGTGGGCGCCGGCTTTCCGCAATATCGTCTGGTTTGATCCGGAGAAGCGGGACAACTCTTGGCGGGACGCGGATTATTTTTTGCCTGATGCAGAGTGGATCATTTCACGTTATTCTACGGAGCACGGCAGCTTCGGCTTTGCAGCCAAGGGAGGAAACAATGATGAGCCGCATAATCATAACGACATAGGCGGTTTTATCCTTTATGCCGGTGGGATTGCACTTGTGGCGGAGTTGGGGTCCGGAGAATACACGGCGGCTTACTTCGGAGAGGAACGCTACAGCTTCGACTGCAACGGCTCACAGGGGCATTCCGTTCCGATTGTGGACGGCTGCTATCAACAAAAGGGTCCCGGCAGCAAGGCGAGGGTACTGCAAGCGACTGTCCATGATAGTGAAGTCAGCTTTCGTCTGGACATCACGGCGGCTTATTCCGCCCCACGGTTAAGCTCGCTGGTGCGCGAGCTCGTATGGCGCAAGTCAGGACTTCCATCCCTGAAGCTGTCCGATGAATTCAACTTCACGTCTCTTCCTGGCAGCGTCGTCGAGCGGCTGGTAACGATGTGTCCGCCGGTGATCCCGGAAGCGGAGGGAGCAGGGGGAAAGGGAGTTTTCGGAAGCCTGCTGCTGCGGGGGGAAGGCAGCCGTCATGCGGCAAGAGTTGTATATGATACGGAGCTGTTAAAGCCAATTGTTACAGAACGGGTATACAGGGATCATTTTGGAAGAGACACACCCTGGTATACGGTGGACTTTGAACTCCGGCGTTTGGATTTATCTATCCGGGTGGAATTGGACATTGAATTGATAACTTTGGAATAGGGAGTGATTACATGTTGGAAAGAAAGACGCCGGAGTGGCTGGACGGAGCTTGGGAGAACACCGTTCGCAAAACGGTGCGGATCAGCGGACGGATCGGAGCGGGGTTTCCGCATGCAAGCGTCGGCGGAACCTATGTGCTGGAGGCGCCGCATTGGTGGACGGCTGGCTTCTGGCCGGGGCTGCTCTGGCTGGTGTATGAGGAAAGCGGTGACGCGAATTTACGCGGACTGGCGGAGCAGTGTGAGGCACAGCTTGATCAGGTGCTGCATGACTATACCCGTCTGGATCATGATCTGGGATTTATGTGGACGCTGACGAGCATCGCTGCCTATAAGCTGACCCAATCCGCCGAATCGCGGCGGCGGGCGCTGCAGGCGGCCAATTATTTGGCAGCACGCTTTAATTTGCAAGGGCGGTATATCCGTGCCTGGAATCCGTGGAGGGAAGGGGAGGACAACGCGGGCATAGCCATCATCGACTGCTGTATGAATATGCCGCTGCTCTACTGTGCTTCAAAAACGAGCGGTGATCCGCGTTACAGGCACATCGCCGACGCTCATATGGAGACGGTGCTGGAGCATTTTATTCGCCCTGACGGATCGGTCTATCATATTGTGCAGTTCGACGCATTCACCGGGGAATGCACAGGCCAGCTAGGCGGCCAGGGATATGCGCCGGAATCCGCCTGGTCGCGGGGCACGGCCTGGGCATTGTATGGCTTGGCGCTGGCCTATCATCATACCGGAGAGCGCAAATACATCGATGCGGCGAAACGTGTGGCGCATTACTTCCTTGCCCAGCTGCCGGAGGATTCTGTGCCACATTGGGATTTTCGTATACCACCGGAGGTAACGAAGTACCGGGATTCCTCTGCGGGGGCATGCGCGGCAAGCGGTCTGCTGCTGCTGGCGGATAAGGTCGGCGAGCTTGAGGCCGATGCGTACCGTAAGGCGGGAGTGCGCATTCTGGAATCCCTTTACCGCAATTATGGCGCCTGGGACGATCCCGGGGAGGAAGGGCTGGTCAGGCATGGAACGAGCCATTATCCGGAGGGGAAAAACATAGATGTCCCGCTTATTTATGGCGATTATTTCTTTGTGGAAGGCCTTGCCCGCCTGCGCGGAGGGCGAACGATATTCTGGGAATAGCAAACAGAATGGATCGGCTATGCATTCAACCAACGTTAACAAAAAGAGCTTTTGACGGCACCGATTCATCCCATACCTGAAGACATGGGTTTTCTAGGCTTAATTACTATAAGGAGGAGGTTGGCATGATCCAATCTGACAGTATCGCGGATAATCCGCTTGTTACGAGGCAGGACCTGCAGCTGGCGTTCGAACAGCTTGCGTCTCCCCTGCAGCGATTTTACCGCAAGGGCGGAGCTCGGCTGCGCATCGGAGCGTCCGGTGCTGCGTATGAACCGGCCATTGCCGAGATGGAAGGCTTCTCCCGTATCCTGTGGGGCTTGGTGCCGCTGCTTGCCGGGGGCGGGAAATCGGAGCTGTGGGATATTTATTTGCGAGGGTTAGAGAACGGTACGAATCCCTCTCATGAGGAATATTGGGGCGAGGTCCGCGATTATGATCAACGGCTCGTCGAAATGGCGGCATTGGGCTTCGCACTGCTGCTTATCCCGGAACGGGTATGGGAGCCGCTGTCCGAAACTGCACGCAGCAATTTGTACAATTGGCTGAACCAGATCAACCATTATCGTATGCATGATTGCAACTGGCTCTTCTTTCAGGTGCTCGTCAATCTGGGTTTCCGCAAGGTCGGGCTGCCTTACGCACGTGAGCAGGTCGAAGCCAATCTGCGCAGAATTGACGATTTTTACCTGGCAGAGGGGTGGTACGCGGACGGGATCGGCGGGCACAGCGATTATTACGGTCCATTTGCCCTGCATTTTTACGGATTGATTTATGCACAGGTTATGGAAAAGGAGGATCCGGAACGGTCACGCCTGTACAAGGATAGAGCGGCTGAGTTTTCCAAGCAATTTATATGCTGGTTCGCGGACGACGGTGCGGCGCTTCCCTATGGAAGAAGTCTTGCCTATCGTTTCGCGCAGTCGGCTTTCTGGGGAGCGCTGGCCTATGCCGGTGTTGATGCGTTTCCGCCAGGTGTGCTGAAAGGGCTGGTCATGCGTAATTTGCGCTGGTGGTTCAGCAAGCCCATTTTTGATGCCAGCGGTCTGCTCACCGTCGGTTACGCTTATCCCAATCTGGTTATGGCCGAAAACTATAACTCGCCAGGCTCCCCTTACTGGGCACTTAAAGCGTTTCTTCCCTTGGCTTTTCCCGAGGAGCATCCGTTCTGGACGGAGGAAGAACAGCCGCTCCCGCCTTTGCCGACCGTGTCATTGCAGCAGCCGGCCCATCTGGTGGTCTGCCGCGATCAGGATGCGGATCATGTCGCTGCTTTTAATGCAGGACATCCCGGCTCAAATGAACATACACATACGTCGGCCAAGTATGAGAAATTTGTCTATTCCACAGGATTTGCCTTCAGTGTTCCCCGGGCGGAATGGGGCTTGTCCCAGGGGGCGTTTGATTCCATGCTGGCGCTGAGCGAAGGGGATAACTTGTATAGGGTAAGAAGGAAAAATGAAGCGGCAGAAATCCGCGGTAATGTGCTGCACGCCAAATGGAGGCCATGGCACGATGTTGAAGTGCAGACATGGATCGTCGCCGGGCTTCCGTGGCATATCCGGATTCACCGCATTACAACCACCCGTTCACTTGATGCGGCAGAGGGCGGGTTTGCGTTGGGCATCGGTGCTGGAATGGAGGTGTCCGCGCAGGGGGGGACCGCCGCCGCTGTCAGTGAACATGGTTGTTCGGCCGTAATCGGAAGGCTCGGCTTTGACCAGGCGGAAGTCGTCCATCCTCACGCAAACACCAATCTGCTTCATCCCCGGACGGTCATTCCGACATTAAGAGCATCACTCACACCGGGCACCCACTGGCTGGCCTCAGCCATTTACGGCCGACCGGGAGCGGACCGCTTGCCTGCGGGATTTGAAGATGTCTGCAGCGTGACGATTGAAAACAATACGATTCGCGTCGGGACAAGCGAAGGAGAGATCGTTGTGCTGCCATTTATATGAATTTTACCGGATTATCATAGGAGGTGGGACCGCTGTCGAAAAAAATTCGATAGCGGTCTTTTTCTACACGCACTTCCTTCGTATTTCGGGGTATACATAGGGTAACCCTATCTTACAGGAACCTAAAAGGAGGAAGCGTTATGAAGGTCATCATCACACAAAAGGAAGCCATGGAACGGCATATTTGGGATGAAATTATGCTGATGTTCGGTGTATCAGAGGAAGACGAGCTGTGGGAAAATGAGGAATTTATTCTGACTGAAGAGCAGGCCCGCAAGCTGAATTTGCTTAAATAATAAAATTTAGGACCAAGTCTTAAGAAAATGTAACTGTTTTATAGACAATCTGAAACTTTTTTGGACATCACATCGTTTAAGATAGGAGCAGAAGGGTAATGAATCGTATAAAGGACTTTCCACAGCCCAGTTTGCAAGGGGAGATCAGATATGCTAAAAACAGCTGCAAAACTTTTTCTTCTTACGTTTATTATGGTCACCGGAACGGTAGGCGGAGCGGCCGCCAAGGGTTATGAACCTGTTTCTTCTTCAGAAATACAGGAAACTGTATTTATCAACCGTATGGATGTAGGTGAATCGGTGTATGTGGAAATCGATCCCATACAGTGGTATGAGGGAGAAGAAGCCAACAAGATCTTCCGCGAACGGGAAGGCGATCCGGAAATGACAGAAGCCCCGGACGGTTATTATATCGTAAATGATGAAACAGATACCGAAAAAGTACAAATTGCTGACAATGCTGAAGTTGTTCTTCAACTATATGATAAAACCGGACGGATGGAAGACACCGAGATTAACTGGAACGAGCAGGTCACACTGAAGACGCTGGAAAAAGCGTTCAGTCGCTCGGATGTCCTTGATATGACTGCCTTTCCTTATCATATTACAATCAAGGACGGCAAGATCGTGAAAATCGTGCAGCAATATATTCCTTAAGCGGAAGCTGGGGTACAACTGGCGAGTCATCAAGCACCGATTACTGCTTGAATCGCTTCGTAATAAAACTGCTCATGCGGGTATTGTAGCATGAGCAGTTTTTTTGTCTATGATCGTCTTCTTAAGCTGTTGCTGCTACTGATTTGAAACTGGATTTTCAAGGCTTCCCTTGAGGTTTAGTTGGCGACAGAAGAATAACTAACCACACGATCCCAATTTGGTGTAGGAATGCCCGCTTTGATCTTCAACTCATTGAAGGCCAGCCGAAGGGCATCCATTTCGTCTTGGGATACTGCCTTGTCACTCAGCATATTTTTACCGATAGACGTGGTCAGCATAAGCTTGAGTCCCATATAGAACAGCTTCCGTTTTCTGCGGGGTAAATCTTTTTGAAATTCAGGAGTAACAGTATACCCGAGCTTTTCCAATACCTGATGGCCCTCATCGAGAGCATCCATGACCTGATTGAGCAGCTTGCGATCTTTGGCGGCCTTGCGATAGTCGCCGTCATAAACAGCCGCTATGGAATTCAGCGGCAGAATCAGTATGAAGTGACTTTTCAACCACTCTTCCATATCGCTATAATAGCTCAGTGTAAATTTAACTTCATTAAACGCCTGGTCAATCACCGCTCGCCAGTCCAGCTCTTCGCCTAACCCCCCGATGGTCATTTGCCCCTTTGGGCCATGTATACTGACCACCCGGCCCTTCTCCTTCCACCCGGCGCCTGCGATAAAAGCAAAAGCGATCTTTTTCTGAACAGGGCTGTTTGCCTGTAAATAATCACGCATCTCATGCGGGCTTGCATTATTGCCCACGATCACGATATGACGGCTGTGATTGGCTGCAAGAGCAGGCAGTACCGCTTGAAAATGCGGGTATTTCATTACGACAAAAATCAGATCATACACATCCTCCGGCCGCAGCTCACTGATCACATTGACTTTATCCACCGTGGTGCGGAATTGAAAATAATGACGGAGCACACTGCCGTTACTCCGCAGCTCCTTCAGCCGCTGTCCTCTGGCCAGCATCGTAACGTGGTTGCCTCCACGGACCAGTTCATGAGCCAAATGGCTTCCCAGAACTCCTGCACCGTAAATTAATATGTTCATAAAAAGAATCCTCCCTATCATTCACAAAAGCAGATTTGGAATAAAGTTTTTAAATATAAGTCGATATATTTAAAAAATACCGCAACATGAGTATAGCCATAATGCTCGCTGATCGTCAATAAGTTTTTAAATTTACTTCATAAAATTTAAAAACATTTCGATTTATGGTATAGTGAACTTACCTAATGGACGCGGGATGTGAAAACAATATGAACAAATTCGAGATCAGAACACAGAAGAAGAAGGAGGCAATCGTGCAGGCGGCGCTGAAGCTGTTTAAAGAAAAGGGTTTTGTGCAAGTCAGTGTCAAAGACATTGAGGCTGAATCGGGGGTATCGTCGGTCTCGCTTTATAACTATTTTGGCAGCAAAGAAGGGGTTGTCAAAAAATGCGCAAATGTCCTGATGGAAAATACCGTGCGTATGGCGAAGGAAATCCTGCATCAAGACATTGATTTTAAAGACAAGCTGATAAAGGCTTTTGAAATATGCTCCGAGCAAGATTACCAGCTGCTTAGTTCGCCGGGTGCGGTGGAAGATCAGACGTTATCAAGCCTGTACAGCGAAAATACAAATCAGATCAGGATCGAAATCTTACAGGAGTTTATTGAGCTGGGGAAAAGGGAAGGAGCTATTGCTGCTTCTGTTTCACTTGAAACCATATTGGAATTGCTGGATGCGATCGGCACGATTCAATCCAACTGGGCGAAAAGCGGAAACTACACAGAGAAAATGGCGGAGCTTAGTCAGCTTCTCTTGTTTGGGCTCATTGGACGTCCATAGATAAACTGTTCAACCACGAAAAAGCCGGCAGACCGGATGAAAACCATCCGGTCTGCCGGCTTTTCGGCCTTTATATTTATATTAAAAACAGGCCGGCCGTGAACCGGCCAGGCCCGGAAAGCTGTATGATCGGATTAGAAGTTAACTGCAGCTTCAGCAGCATTTTTAACTGCTTCTTCAACAATTTCCTGAGCTTTATCAGGAGTAGCGTTATGTCCTTCGAGCACGATTTTGGTAATATCCTTCACACCGAAGAAAGTCATGATATTGCTCACAAAGTTGACGGACATTTCCCAGGAAGCCATTGGGCCTTCGGAGTAGAATCCGCCTCTTGCGTTCAGCAGGGCTACCTTCGTGTCCGTTACGAGACCAACAGGACCTTCAGCAGTGTACTTGAACGTTTTGCCAGCGAGGTTCAGGTAGTCGATGTAAGTATGCAGTACCGCAGGTACAGTCAGATTCCAGAGCGGGAAGGCAAATACGACTTTATCGGCAGCAAGGAACTGATCCAGGTATTCGTTGGCGATGTTTGCCAGACGAGCTTCTTCAGCAGTAGTCTCCATTCCGTTAGCAAGCTTGAAGCGGCCGTTGATCATGGCAGCGTTCAGGTAAGGCAGCTCTACATTGTGAAGATCCAGTACGGTGATTTCGTCGTCAGGATGGGATGCTTTGTAGCTTTCATAAAATGCGTTATAAAGTTTAACCGTTGCAGATTCTTCCGCTGTGCGGTCATTAGCTTTCACGAATAATACTTTGGACATGTGAATTAGCCTCCATATAATAAAAGTATATTTGAATAATAAATGATAAACTTTATAGCTGTCAACAATAATTCATAATATAATTTTTTAAAAGTCACTTTCTTTTTTAAACTAAGTAAAATGGTTGTAAAAAAAGCGAACATATATTGATCGAAGCCGACAGGGACGGAATATGTTAAAATGAAATTTGCCTCATGGTGCTGCCGTGCCATATTGATAAAAACGGCGCTTGACTCAGGGGAAATATATGATGCAAGGTGACGAATATGACAATCGCATTTTTTGACTCGGGCATTGGCGGGATCACTGTGCTGTCCGAAGCGGTTAAACAACTGCCGCAGGAAAACTTTTTGTATTTTGCGGATACCCTTCATGTGCCTTACGGCACGAAATCGAAGGACCAGGTGATGGAATACGTGCTTGATGCGGCTGACCGTATCGTTCGTGAAGAGGTGCAAGCGCTGGTCATTGCCTGCAATACGGCGACCAGCATTGCTGCAGCGGAGCTCAGAAAGATCTACAGCATTCCGATTATCGGGATGGAGCCAGCCGTGAAGCCTGCGGTGGAGATGAACCGGAACAGCGGGAAAAGAGTGCTGGTGTTCGCAACGCCCTTGACGCTTTCGCAGTCCAAATACAACGAGCTGGTAGCGCGGGTTGACGACCATGGAAGTGTGGATTCACTGCCGCTGCCGGAGCTTGTCGGCTACTGTGAAAATCTGAATTTTGACCGTACCGAAATAGCGGATTATTTTTGGGGGAAATTGGCTGGTATCGATCTGAACGCTTATGGAACGGTCGTTCTCGGCTGTACGCATTATCCTTTTTATAAAGAAATTCTACGCGAGCTGCTTCCCGGCCATATCGAAATCATTGACGGAAGCAGGGGAACAGTCAGCAGATTAAGAAATGTGCTCTGTTTGAAGGACGTGGGCGGCGGCGAAGGACAGGGGCGGATTCAATTTATGTGTTCCAGCGATGACCCTGCTTATATCGTGAAAATGGAAAAAGCTTTCGATATCTTCAATCGTCTGCAGAACTAACCGGGCAGGGGTAGAACAAGTTGGGAGGATGGCCATGTATAACACGATAGCCATAATATCTGATATTCACAGCAACAGCACTGCTCTGCGTGCTGTGCTGTCCGACATTAAGAAACGCGGGGCGGACCTGATTGTGAATCTGGGTGACAGTCTGTTCGGACCCATCGATCCTGTTGGTACAGCTGAACTGCTTAGGGAACTGGAGAATGCTGTACATATTATGGGCAATTGTGATGAAGCGCTGCTGCAGGAAGCAAGTGAGTCTCCCACCTTCAAGTTTGTCAAACCGCTGCTTGCAGCAGAAGTGCTGCAGTGGATTGAAGAATTTCACAAAACTTGGATATTCGAGGACCTGCTGTTCTGTCACGGCACCCCGTTTTCCAACAGTATCTACCTGCTTGAACAGCTTGAGAACGGCAAGGTAGGGTATAAGAAAGGCATCGTGCTTGCCGCCGAGCTGAATGAAATCAAGCAGAGTTACATATTTTGCGGTCACAGCCACCAGGTCAAGAGCGTCTATCTGCCTGACGGCAAGCTGGTGATCAACGTAGGGAGCGTTGGACTGCCAGCTTATTATGAGGAGGAGCCTCAGTCTCACGCCATGGAATCACTATCGCCTTATGCGGATTATGTCGTCTGTTCAAGAACGGCGGAAGGGGAGGCGTGGAGAATCGAGCATGTCATGCTGCCGTACGATTGGAATGAGGCTGCCTCCATTGCCGAGAGCAACGGCAGACATGACTATGCGGTGGCTATTCGAACGGGAAGAGCTCTGGTATAGAGAGGTAGTAAAGTTCTGACAGGGATATTCAGCGGACTTGAATCTCTTTATCCTCAAGAAACGCGAGCAGCTCTTCGTTAAATTTATCCTGCTCGTCAAACATCAGCGCATGTCCGCTGTTTTCAAAGCAAACGATACGTGATCCGCGGATGCCGAGGCAGGTTTTTTCTGTGAGCTCGAGCTTGCAGATCTTATCCTTTTTACCTTGGAAGATAACTGTCGGAACTGTGATGCGGGCAAGATCCTGACGAAGGTCTTCGTCCCTTAGTGCGGCTGCTGCTTTGACCGTTCCGTGATGTGACGCCTGCAGACAAAGAGAGCCGAGCCACACCATCAGGGCCGGACGGGCTCTGGCTTTGATCACTTTCAATCCAACCTTGGCCAGCATGGCAGGCCTGTCTTTCATGGCAGTTTCGATCAGTTGTTTGTTCAGTACATCCGGGTCCGTGCCATAAGGAAAATCATCCCGCTGTGTGAACGACGGTGTCGCAGGCACAGCGAGCAGAAGCCGCGAAATACCGTGTTCATGATGACGGGCCATATATCGCACCGCCACCGCTCCGCCCATGGAATAGCCTACAAGCACAGCATTTTCCAATTGCAGCTCATCTATAACAGCACGCAGATCATCTGCCATATGGTCGTAGCTGTATCCCTCCCATGGAGCATCCGACTTGCCGAAGCCGCGCAGATCAATGCCTATGCAGCGGTAACCTCTGGCGGCCAGAAAGGTGTACTGATATTCGAATATAAGATGATTAAGAGGCCAGCCGTGCACAAAAATAACCGGTGTCCCGTTCCCGATATCTTCGACAAAAATTTTTACATCCTTCTCTGCCTGTATATATCGTCCCATAATTTCTCCGCTCCTGTAATATAGTTAATAATACAGTGTGCTTTGAATTGAGATGAATTAAACCTGGGGAGTCGGTATAAATTCGGATTCAATAGCCTTGGACAAAAAATAAAAGTGCGGCAGCTTTCACTGTCGCACTTTTATTTTGAATATTAAACACACCGAAGGCTTTTCAATACAAGGAAGCCGAGCAGTTGCATAACCGTCTTGACAACAGCTTGTCCCAATATGGCGTAGGACACGAGTGCCCAGGGCAAAAAATTGGCACCAAGCGGGGATAATCCAATGATGACGAACAGACCGGAATCGATGATGCCCCCGACGGTTCCGCTGACCAGTACCTTTTTCTGAAAAGATCCTTTAAGCCGGGTAAACACCTCAGTATCGAATGTCTCCGAAAAGATGAATGTAATTGCGCTCGCAAATACAATCCACAGCGTGTCCCCCAGCAGCCATGACGTCAAGGCAGAAATCAGCAGCGCTACCGCAATGACCTTGTAGGCATTCAGACGTCCATAATGCTGCTGCACCAGGTCCCGGAATATGAATGTCGCTCCGATAAATACCGTCCCCATGGGCACGATGAAATTTCCAAACACCAGCGGAGCAAAGCTGGCGGTAACGACGTTTGCGATGACGATGGATGCTATATAAAGGAAAATTCGCAGCAATGTAGTCCCTCCATGTTCTGATTGTGCACAACTTATTTAGGTTATATCGGGAATCCTGATTTGTAAAGAGTATAATGAAGAATCCGTTTCCAAATAACGGAACAGCCGTGGTATGATAGGTTAATAGAACCTTGGTACATGAGGAGGAGCCAAAATGGGGAACAGTCCGGTGATGAACAAGCTAGGTGCTGTATTTATTCACGTAACGGATATGAAAAGGGCTATCGCATGGTACAGCGACTTGTTGGGCCTTCCTGTCCGTTCGTCCAGTCACGAAGGAACCATTTATGATCTGGAAATGGACGGCGGCACAGGGGTGATTCTTGACAGCAACCACAAAGGAGAACGAAGCGTGAACCAGAAGACACAGTTCTTTTTCGAGACCTGTGACCTGCAGGCATCCTATGAATGGGTGACCGGAAAAGGAATCGAGATTGTGACCGGCATCGAAGTGCATGAGAATATATCCTTCTTTACGTTCAGGGACCCGGACGGCAATGTCCTGATGATTTGCGAGGATAAGCGAAAGCTGGAAAAGGACGATCCTGAACGTCTTGTAAAAAAATAACCCGGAGGATCGCTATGGATCTGACATTGCCAACACGGCAGCTAATCGAGGAAATAGAGCAATCTGAAATCGACTATATGATAGACAGAATGCAGGCGATTCGTGAGAAGCCGGGCAATCCGGAGGGCGTGGAGATCCATAAATTCGGAAATGCTGTCGCCTACTACAGCCGTACGATGCACTGGCCTACTTTCAATACAGTTAAAGGGTTAAGGGACCAAGACATTGAAGTTTTGGAAGATATCATCCGTTTCCATCAATCCAAGGACCGCAAGGCCCAGTTTGAAATTGTTCCTTCGCTGGTAAATCAGGAGCTCCTAGTGCAGCTTGCTGTGCGTGGCTTCTATCACTCCGGTTTTCATACTGCGATGTATACAACAAAACCTTTTATTCCCGAAGAGAAAACAGATGAACGGATCACCATTGAAAGAGTACGGGAAGCTGAATTTACTGATTACGCAACAATACATTGCCGGTCAACAGGGCTGCCGGATGCAGGGATTCCACATGTTGCGGAGAATAACCGGGTGTTGTATGACCGTCCTGGCTGGAGATTTTACCTGGCACTTGTCAACGGCGCTCCGGCTGCGGCTGCAGTCATGTATCTGAAGGGAGGAGCGGCATCGTTAACATTCGCCGGAACACTTCCCTCATACCGCAATCAGGGGCTGCACCGCATGCTATTGAAAAGGAGAATCGAAGAGGCGACTGCAGCGGACAGTAATCTGGTAGTCTCGCAGTGCGCCTTTTTATCGCAAAGCCACCGTAATATGGAGCATACCGGGATGAAAATAGGTTATGTCAAAGCAATATGGTCACAACGATAATAAACAAGAGTTTTGAAGAAGATATGATGCGCGCTATACGAAAAAAGGAGATTCAACAAGATGGGCGACGTTCAACTGGTAGTATATGAGGAGAAATATCGGGAGCAGTTAATGAATTTTGAGCTGCCTGAAGAACAGGCGCAATTTACGGCACTGCCGGCAGAAGCGCTGGATTTGGCGCTTACAGACCCGAACCGAACGCCTGTTGTGATTGTGGCTGGAGCAAAGCCTGTCGGTTTTTTTGTCCTGCACATCGGTCCGGATATAGCAGCTTTCACACCGGACCCTCATGCTGTGCTGCTGCGGGCTTTTGCCATCAATCACGAGGACCAGGGCAGAGGCTATGCGCGGCAGTCCTTACTGCGGCTCCCTGCTTTTATAGAGAAGTATTATAAAGGAGTTAGAAAAGTTGTACTGGCGGTGAATAAAAGAAACGAGCCGGCCCAACAGGCATATTTGAAGTCAGGCTTTACGGATACCGGGAGAGAGATTGAGGGCAAATATGGATCACAGCATATATACGCTCTGCAGCTTGGGCTCTGATTTAATAGTGCAAGAAGCCATCCACCTTCACTGAGCTTAAAGGTGGAGGGCAGCTACCATAGTTAACTTAAGGCTTTCTTAATGAAGCTTGATTGCAGTAAAGAGAGAGAAAGCCTCTCTGTCGAAGAGACAATCAGGTCCGCTTGCTGCATTTTTGCGGGTGTGCCTACACCTACTGCAAACATGCCTGCTGCAAGAATGGATTGAATCCCTGCCTCTGCATCCTCAATACCGACACAGTCCGCAGGTGCCACCCCCAGCTTGGCAGCAGCGGTAAGGAATATCTCCGGGTCCGGTTTGCCCTGCCGAATGAGTGCCACATCAACAATATGGTCAAAATAATGCGCCACTTCCAGCCGATCCAGAATAAAGGAGGCATTTTTGCTCGCCGAAGCCAGTGCTGTAAGCAGCCCCGCTTCTTTCAGCTCTTTCAGCAATTTTTCGATCCCTGGTAAGAGATCTGCAGGAGTTACTTGGGCAATCATGGTTTTGTAAAGATCGTTTTTCTTGGCTGCAAGCTGGAGCTTTTGCTCTTCAGAATAAGAGCCTTGGTCAAGCGAAAGAACCAGCTCCAGGGACTCCATTCTGCTTATTCCTTTCAGTTTTTCGTTAAAGTCTTTGTTGAAGGGAAGGCCGAGCTCCTCCGCAAGACTTTTCCAGGCAAGATAGTGGTATTCCGCTGTATCCGTAATGACTCCGTCAAGATCAAAAATGACTGCTCTCATGTGTTTACCTGCTTTCTGCGTCAGGATGCGATTTGGGTCACCAGCGGTTCATCACTGGTAATAAGCGTTTCTTTGCCGTACAGCTCAATTGTCAGGGGTTTACCGGACAATAGCGCAATTTTGACCCCCGCTTCTTCCACGCTGATATTAAGCAGACGATCCTGATAGTTGATATGAAAGCTGTAACGGTTCCAGCATTTAGGCAAAAATGGCGAAAAGCTGAGTGTTCCGTTATAGGTGCGCATACCGGCAAAGCCTTGCACAATGGCAAGCCAGCTTCCCGTCATCGAAGTAATGTGCAGACCGTCCTCGGTGTCATTATTGTAATTATCCAAATCAAGACGCGCCGTGCGTTTGTACATTTCAACCGCTTTTTCTTCCATTTTCAGCTCTGCTGCAAGCACGGCATGGATGGAAGGAGAGAGTGAAGATTCATGCACCGTCATTGGCTCGTAAAATTCGAAATTTCGCTCTTTTTCCACCAACGTAAATTGATCCCCAAAGAAATAAATTCCCTGTAATACGTCGGCCTGTTTAATGAACGGAGAACGCAGGATCTTATCCCACGACCATTTCTGGTTCAGCGGAAGATCTTCTTTCTTCAAGGAAGATACGGGACGCAGGTCTTTATCCAGGAAGGTGTCATGCTGAACAAAAACGCCAAGCTCTTCATCATACGGAAAGTACATTTGTTCGATAATGTCCTGCCACTTCGCAAGCTCTACTTCCGCCACTCCCAATTCCTGCTTCCGGGCTTCCGGTACCTTGAGAAGGCTTGATAATGTATATTTCAATACCCAGGCTGCTATGGTATTGGTGTACCAGTTGTTGTTTACGTTATTCTCATATTCATTGGGGCCGGTTACACCGTGAATCATGTATTGATTCGTGCGCTTGGAGAAATGTACCCGGTCCGCCCAGAAACGGCTGATTTCTACCAGCACTTCAATGCCTTCATTGATGAGATAACTGTCGTCTCCGGTATAGTTCGTATAGTTATAGATCGCATAGGCAATTGCGCCGTTACGGTGAATTTCTTCAAACGTAATTTCCCATTCGTTATGACACTCGACACCTGTGAAGGTCACCATCGGATAAAGCGCACCCTTCAAGCCTTGCTGTTTGGCATTGTGACGAGCGCCATCCAATTGGTTGTAACGGTAACGGAGCAAGTTCTCTGTGATGCTTTTGTCAGCGAGAGCCAGATACATAGGGACCGCATAAGCTTCGGTATCCCAGTAAGTTGCGCCCCCGTACTTCTCTCCGGTGAAACCCTTCGGCCCGATATTCAGCCGCTCGTCATGACCGTAATAGGTCGAGAAAAGCTGGAAGATGTTAAAACGGATGCCTTGCTGTGCTTCTATATCCCCGGCGATTTCGATATCCGATTTTTCCCAGCGTTTCTCCCATGCGTCAATATGCTCCTGCTTCAACTGTTGATAGCCTTTTTCCATAGCATAACCTGCGATACGTTCAGCCGCCGGGATTAATTGTTCCTCGTCCATATCCCGCGAGGTCGTAACCGCCACGAATTTCTGCAGACCCGCCGTGGCGCCAGGCAGCACGTTGTATTCATTGCGGAGTGCCATGTAGAGAACTGCTTCTTCAGAGGTTTTAGATGATGAATGATCGGTTATCATTCCCATCGTTGCATTGACTGTAAAGCGTTCAATGCCAAACGGATTGTCTTTTGTAATTGCGGCAAGGCTTACAAATGGGTCACCGGTTTTACGCTCCGCCTCCAGCCAGAAGGTTTCGTCGTAATTGGCATCTTCATTCCGGGTATTCCCGTCCAGATAAGGGATGAGCTCTACGTTGAGAGGTTTGTTTGTCAAATTCGTAACACGGTAATCGATTAAGCACAGCTCCAAGACGGTAATGCTGAGAAAGCGTTCGGTCTCGATTCGTACCTGCCCGTTCACAGTAAAGGAGCGCCGCAAGATACCTTCTTTCATATCAAGCTCCTGATAGAAATCCGTTACCTTATCCCGGTACAGGTCCACTTCCTGTCCGTTGACCAGGACACGAATCCCGATGAAGTTCATGGCGTTGATCACCTTGCCAAAATAGTGGGGGTAACCGTTCTTCCACCAGCCGACCTTGGTTTTATCCGGGAACCATACCCCGGCAATATAAGTGCCCTGGTGATGATCTCCGGAATAGGATTCTTCAAAATTACCGCGCAGTCCCATATATCCATTGCCAATCGAAGTCAGGCTCTCCTGCAGGCGCATATCTTCTTTGTGCAGGACGTTCGTGCACAGCTTCCAGGCATCAGTGTCAAAAATGCGTTTGTACGACATGTAAATCCTCCTCAGAGTGTAAAACTCTCATGAATGATGTGTGAAATTTTGGAGTGAGAGCAGTTGTTCAGTCATGCGGGATTTCAATTGCAAGTGTAATTATTGGATGGCGATATGAGTATATAGTGCAACCGATTGCACTGTCAATTGAAAAAACTGCTTGCGGGCATAAACCAGCAAGCAGCTTTTTATAACGGTATCGTTCTCGGTGGAAGGGGGTTATTCTTCGATTCGGGAGCAGGATGCGCGTTCCACGATTCGATGGGGGATGATGATGTGCTTGGTCACTTCTTCAGGGTCTTGAATTTTTTCGATTAAGCTTTTGGCTGCCTGATACCCCAGCTTGAAAATATCGATATCGACGGAAGTGAGAGGAGGGTTCATCATATCGGCCAGGATCAAGTTGTTGAAACTTATGAGCGAGCATGCCTCCGGCATTCGGATGCCGATCCGATGCAGCGCTCTCTGCAGGGACATGGCGATCATATCGTCACCGACAACGATGGCGGTCGGAGGGGGCTGCAGCCGGAATAATTCGCTTATATCATCATCAGTGAATTCTGATCCGAAAATATAATGCGGATTCACCGTCATGCCGGCCTCTTCGAGCGCCTGACGATAGCCGCGAACCCGCTCTTTATGAACAGTTCGTTCCAAGTCGGCCCCTACATAAGCAATATGCTTGTGGCCAAGCTCCATCAGGTAGCATACGACGTCTTTGCCTGCCTGATAATTATCATTATCCACATGTGTGGTTTCGCTTACATATTGCTGGGGTTTGCCAATAACCGTGTATGCTATTTTTTCGTTATGGAGAAAGTCGACAATCGGATCGTCGGGCTTGGAGTAGAGGACGATAAAACCGTCCACACGGTTGGCTCTTCTCATCGTTTTTACCCGGGATAAGAGCTCCTCGTCTGTTTTCCCGGTTACAAGCGCCATCGTATAGTTCTTTTCATTGGTCAAGTCACTGATTCCGCGAATGCTCTCTAGAAAGAACGGATTTTGGAAAATTGCAACATCAGCCTCAGGCATGATAATACCAAGGGATTGTGTCATCCGGTTCGCCAGGCTTTGCGCGGAATAGTTCGGCTCGTAGCCAAGCGCTTTCATTTCCCTGCGGACACGCGCCTTGGTTGCCTCGCTGATCTTGGGACTGTCCTGAATGACACGGGACACGGTGGAAGTAGCAACATTCGCGCGTTTAGCAATATCTTTAATTGTTACCGCCATCGCCTGATCTCCTTTTATTGAATTAACTTTTAATTTATCATACACATTCCTGGCTGCAAAAGACAACGTAAGTCTATTCAATCCAACGCTTCAAGAAAAGGGTTGCCAAAAGAATGAGATTAATCTTATAATATCAATGCAACCGATTGCACTGAATCTGCTTTAGTAGCAAAGTGTTTTTATTGGCGAGATGGCGCAATTGTAAAGCAACGTTGTAACCGCTTAATATTCGGTTCGCGTTTTTAGGTGTACAGGTGGGGCAATACATACATTTTTGTAAGGGATTTCTGAATGCGGTAACAATGTTACGGATGGTGCTGGTTGCAAAAAAAAAATTAATTAAGAGGGTAAGAGAATGAAAAAACTGCTGTCATTTGAGTTTTGGCAAAAATTCGGAAAAGCACTGCTTGTTGTTGTTGCCGTTATGCCTGCTGCAGGAATTATGATCTCTCTGGGAAAGGTAATCGCGATGTTTGCCGGCGATATCGCCTTCTTCACCACCGTCGGGGGAGTGATGGAGAACCTCGGTTGGGCAGTGATTAATAACCTGCACATTTTGTTCGCCGTCGCCATCGGGGGATCGTGGGCGAAAGATAGAGCAGGCGGCGCCTTTGCAGCGCTGCTGGCATTTATATTGATTAACATTACGACCGGAACCGTACTTGGTGTTTCTTCGGATATGTTAACCCGGGAAGGGGCCACAACAACGACATTGTTTGGTCAAACCATCCTGGTTAATGGTTATTTCACCTCGGTGCTGGGCGCCCCTGCACTGAATATGGGGGTATTTGTAGGCATTATTTCCGGGTTTGCCGGAGCCGTCATTTACAATAAGTATTATAACTATCGTAAATTGCCGGAAGCCCTGGCCTTTTTCAACGGCAAACGGTTCGTACCCTTTGTGGTCATTCTATGGTCTGTCATCATCGCTGTCATTATGGCTGCATTTTGGCCGTTTATTCAAACAGGAATTAACGGCTTCGGCAAATGGCTTGCTGCTTCAAGCGAGTCTGCGCCCTTTATCGCGCCTTTTCTGTATGGGACGCTGGAGCGTCTGCTGCTGCCGTTCGGTCTTCACCACATGCTTACCATTCCGGTCAATTACACACAGCTTGGCGGTGTCTATACCGTGCTCACAGGCAGCAACGCAGGCAGCACGGTAGCTGGACAGGATCCGCTTTGGCTGGCGTGGGCAAGCGATCTTGCGAACCTGAAAGGAACGGATCCTGCAGCTTATCAGCACCTGCTCGATACGGTAACGCCGGCCCGATTTAAGGTAGGTCAGATGATTGCCGGAGCGGGGATATTAATGGGGGTTGCACTTGCCATGTATCGGCGTGTGGACAAGGATAAGCGTCCCAAATACAAATCCATGTTTGTTTCTGCCGCTCTCGCCGTATTTTTGACAGGAGTTACAGAACCGCTTGAATTTATGTTTATGTTTGCCGCACCTTTGCTGTATGGTATATATGCTGTTATTACGGGTCTTGCATTTGGTTTGGCAGATATGATCAACTTGAGGCTTCATTCCTTCGGGATGATCGAGCTTCTTACCAGATTACCGCTGTCGATACATGCGGGTTTGGTTGCGGATATCATTAACTTTGTCATTGCTGTGCTTGTATTTTTCGCGGCATCGTATTTTATCGCTTACTTTATGATAGGCAAATTCAAATTAGCCACTCCCGGACGTCTTGGGAATTATACGGATGAAGAAGCCGATAAAAATGTGCAGATCCAGGACTCCGCCAATGATAACGCACCGGCTGCTGCAAGCAGTGGTGACGATCTTCCGGCGCAAATTATCAAGATGCTTGGCGGCTCAGGGAACATTGTGGACGTGGATGCCTGTATGACACGTTTGCGGATCACAGTGAACGACGTAGACGCTGTAGGGAATGCGGAGGAGTGGAAAAAGCTCGGCGCGCTTGGTCTGATCAAAAAGGATAACGGGATCCAGGCGATTTATGGTCCGAAGGCTGACGTGCTGAAATCCGATATTCAAGACAGGCTGGGGGGATGAAAGATGAAGCTGTTCACTCTGAATACGCATGCCTGGATGGAAGAGGATCAGCTCAAGAAGATTTCGCAGCTGGCCGGTTTTATAGATGAACAAAATTTCGATATGATGGCCTTCCAGGAGGTAAATCAGTCTCTCGGTGAGAGATCTGTTTCTTCGGCCGAACTGGCCCATTTTCACAGAATCGATGAGAACAGCGTGATCAAAGCTGATAATTATGCCTATCTGCTGCACAAACAGCTTGGCATAAAGTATTACTGGACGTATATTCCGGTACATTTAGGTTTTGGGACATATGATGAAGGCCTGGCCATTTTGTCCAGAACGCCGATTCTGGATGCCTTCTCTGCGTATGTTTCTGACATAAGGGATTATGACAATTACCGGACTCGCAAAATACTCGCAATCAAAACGGCCGTTTCAGGACAGGAGACCTGGTTTATCAACGGCCACTATGGATGGTGGGGCGATGAAGAGCCGTTTAAAGCGCAGTGGGATAGGTGCCTTGATGTGTTCGGACGTATTGGCGATCAAGCGGCCTTTATCATGGGGGATTTTAACAATGCAGCGCACAGGAAAGGGGAAGGGTACGACTATGTAACCGGGAGCGGGTGGCATGACTGCTATGTAATGGCCGCAGAGAAAGATGAAGGGTTTACGGTCGTCAAAGCTATCGCGGGCTGGGAGAATTCCACGGAGAATTTGCGCATCGATTACGTGTTCAGTAACCGCCGTCTTCCAGTAAAAAGCGCAAGAGTGGTGCTTGACGGTAAACGCGGCCCGGTTGTTTCCGATCACTTTGGATTAGCCGTCCAATTATAATACTGAAAATATAACTGGCACTTGAAAGGCAGCCGATGATCGGCTGCCTTTTTTGTTACAATATGTATTCCCAAACGTGGTTGAATTTCATTGGCGCATGAGTCATAATCGCTTGGAAGCCGTTTACATATTGTAATTCAAAAGATTGCTCTTGGTTGAAAATACTACATTTTTAAAAAAGGAAGCGGTAGCGGATGCTTGATAGTGGCCAAAATACGGGCAGATACAGCAGCAATAGTTTTCAATTAAAACAAAGACTCATTTACGCCGCTGCAGCCCTTCTTACGATGCTCCTGGGATTGGCTTCGCGTGTTTTTGCAGAAGAGCTCCCTGCTTTTATTGCCAGACACGCAGGCGATGCCTTATGGGCTGCAATGATTTACTTTTGTTTTCGGGCCCTCTTTGTACGGCAAAGACTGTTCACTACCACACTGTTGAGTTTGCTGTTTTGTTTTGCCATAGAGTTCAGCCAGCTGATCCAGACGGATTGGCTAAATGGGCTGAGAAGCACGGTGTTGGGGGCTTTGGTGCTGGGACGTGGCTTTTTGGTGATCGATCTGCTGCGTTATACCGTTGGGATGGGTCTGGCAGCTGCTTTAGACCTGGCTGTTAAAGGGAAGACGGTACGCGGGAAAAACTGCGGGCCTTTTATCCCGAGTGAATAAGCAAAAGGGGCCGTAAAACTCCAAGTCAGTAGAGCTTCTGGGACATCCTTTTATATTGTCTCGTTCAACTCTGTTCTGCCCTGGCAATGCCTTCGGCAAGCGCGCGCCGGAACGCCAGCTCATCTTCGTTCTCATACCCCCGGAACACCACCTCGGAAATATCCTTATGATTGAAAAATATATTCGAGTCAGGAGCGATGTTGCCATGCGGATAAAAGCAGGCGACATAATCCCAGCGCTTCAGCGTTTCGGAGTCCGTTTGCATGCGTCCGTAAATCATGAGCGTCTGATCCCAGTCTTTAAACTTGACGACAGAGCCGATCGGCAGCAGGTTTTGTTCCATATTTTCCATCTTATCAACCTCTCAATACTTTTTTGCCCACCCAGTATATGACTGAGCAGACCAGTGGAATTCCGATGAGATAGGCAAGGCAGATGACCGTCTTCTCCGCGGGGGAATAGCTTGTCTCCAGCAAATTTGGAATGACCGTACCCAGTATACCTGCTATGGCGATGATCATCATAACGGTTTTAAATCTTTTTTGTTTGCCATTCATACGCTGCTTCCCCCTATTCCACAGAAATTGAACCGCCTACACCGACAAGACTGGCACCGGGGCCAAGCGGCAGATGGAACTTCAGGCCATCCTTGCCAATTTCGGCTGAAGCTCCGACTGTGCCGAGCGAGGCTGAACCGCCGATTTTTAACTCCTTATCCGTCCAAGGCAGAGGTATACTTATGCCGCCGTCGTACTTAACCAGTGTGGCCTCGGCCCCCACTGACACATTGCCATCCTTGACTGAGGCTTCGACAGAAGCGTTGGCCAAACTGACGGAGCCCTCGGCGTAACTGCTGGTGAAGCCTGATTTCACGATAGAGCCCTCTGCTGACAATCCTGATTTTCCGCTTGCACTGGCGCTGCCTGTCAGGACGTCTCCGTACAGATATTTATTGGCATTATGATCTAAAGTACCGCTTGCCTCCACACCGTTCATTAGCTTTTCCTGAAGATTTTTTCCGGTAAACCCTCTGACAGAGCCTTCGGGATTCAGCTGTACCTTAATATTCTGACTGTCATCTTTTGCCTTGCTTGCAGCGAGAACAGTGCCTCCGGCAGCGGCGCTGCCGCCTGCAAGCATGGAGGCTTGCATGGTTGCTGCGCTGTTGTCTGCTGAGGCATCCGTGCTGCGGAATTTATCAGCGATCTGCTGCAGTTCCATCTGTACGTTATGTAAACTTGCTACAAAAGCGCTCATACGGCTTTTTGCTTCCACATATTCTGCATAAAACCGCTCTCTGGTCATTCCTTCCCATTGGCTTTCTATTTGCTGAATGCTCTGCTGAAGACGAAGAACCATCTGATTGCTTTGCTGATAGGCTTGCCCGAATTGTGAAGATACTTTTTCTAGCTGTTCCGGAGTAACTTGAATACGACTGGACATGAGGTTGAACGCTCCTTGGTGATCTGTTTTCTTGCGTGATTGATTTCTTTAGTGAAAAGATACCAAGAAATACTGTACCACATTCTTCCTTACATGTAAGGGGAAATATGGATTTTAAAACTACTGAACTAGCCGCTTGAGGCATATTCGGACCAAAGAAGCATATAATTGTAAGAAGTTTTTCATAGAAATATATAATTTAAGACACAAGTCCCTGTGAAAACAATTGATAATCTGTTAAAATTTAGTAGAATCAAATCAATCTCAAAATATCAGGAGGGATAAGATGAAGCGGACAATGAATGTCATTCCTTATCGGGTTGTGGAGCAGTTGGAAGCTGTTAATGAAGTGCCAGCCGGGATTGAGTTGATTCAGGCTCCTAAGATTTGGGACAAGACCAAAGGAAAAGGCATCAAGGTAGCCATACTGGACACCGGCTGCGAAACGACTCATCCTGATTTGCAAGACCGGATTGTGGGAGGCAAAAACTTTACCCATGATGACGGCGGCGACCCGGATAACTACACCGATTATAACGGTCACGGCACCCACGTGGCCGGCACCATTGCGGCGGTGCAAAATGCAAAAGGTGTGGTCGGAGTGGCGCCAGAGGCGGAGCTTCTGATCGTCAAAGTATTGGACCGCAACGGTTCAGGTGCGTATGAATGGATCATCGACGGGATCTATTATGCCATTGAGCAGCAGGCGGATATTATCTCCATGTCCCTTGGCGGCCCGGAAGATGTGGAAGAGCTCCATACGGCCATTAAAAAGGCGGTGGACTCCAACATTCTTGTCGTTTGCGCCGCTGGCAATGAGGGGGATGGCAGAGATTCCACCGATGAATTCGGGTATCCAGGGGCATATAACGAAGTTATAAGTGTGGGGGCGGTTAACCTTGACCGGCAATCTTCCGACTTTTCGAACTCCAACAATGAGGTTGATTTGGTAGCTCCAGGGGAGAAGATTCTGTCCACTTTCCTGCGCGGCAAATACGCCACGCTGAGCGGAACTTCGATGGCGACTCCGCATGTCAGCGGCGCATTGGCACTGATCAAGGTGCTTGCGAATGCCGCATTCGAACGAAATTTAACCGAACCGGAGCTGTACGCCCAACTGATCAAGCGGACGGTGCCGCTTGGCAACTCGCCGAAGCTGGAGGGCAACGGATTGCTTTATTTAACCGTTGCTGAAGAACTGTCCAGAATCTTTGAATCGAAGGTGGTCTCCCAGTTGATCAGTCTTGAATCTTAAAATAAAGTATATAGCGGTTCTCCCCCAAGGTGGGAGAGCCGTTTTTTTAATGGACGGAATGTGTGCCCGGTTTTACAATCGAGCCATCTGCCGATAACCGCTTAAGACGGGAGCTTGTGGCGGTACTCCTTGGGTGAGACGCCTTCCAGTTTTTTGAACACCTTGCTGAAGTATTTTACGTCGTGAATGCCAACCATTTCGGCGATTTGCGAAATTTTCAGGTTGGGGTTAAGCATGAGCAGCTTGGCCTTCTCGATACGGTATTTGGACAGGTAGTCGGAGAAGTTGATGCCAAATTCCTGTTTGAATTTGCGGGAGATGTATTCCCGGCTGACAAAAAAGCGGCTGGCGATTTCCTGCAGAGACAACTCTGACGTGTAGTGCTGATCGATGTATTTGATAATGTCCCCGATCACGTATTTTTCCTTGGCTTGCCGCTCGCTGATGGCTCGAGACATGCGGTTCATCAGGTCGACGGCCCAATCACGCCAGGCAAAGAGCGAAAAGGAATAGGCGTTGGTGTTGGGCGCACGATGCTGCTGATCCTCCTGTAGCAGTGCGGTCAGTACTGTGCCGGCGTCATCGCCCAGCGTCTCCCGCAGCAGCCGCTCGCGGAAGGAAAGGGTGTCCGACCGCCATTGATCGAGCATTTCGGGTGTCACAATACCGCCGTGGCTGAGCCCATCGATCCATTTCTGTGCTGCGGCGGCAATCCGCTGCTCGTTCCCGCCGCTTAATACAGCTATTTTCCAATCCTCCTGCACATCGGCAAAACGCAGACGTGACACATCTCCGACCCTGCCTGCGTCTTGCGATTCGGTCAGCAAGGTATGGAGATAATTGTCCCCGCGCAGCAAATTGCGGCGCCGGATAGCCAGGCCGGCTTCCGCATACTGGCCGGGGAGGCTCTGCGGCAGCGCGCCTGCGGCAGCAACACCAAAGTGCATGCGGCGCTGGAGCGTGTGGAACAAGCCCTGATTGACCCTTTCAATCAGTTCTGCCACGGCTTCGTGCCCGCTCCACAGCAAAAGGATAATTTCGTCCGATGCGCCCCAATACTTGAAGGCAATGCCGCGGCGGTGCGGGGGCAGGAACTCATTGCAAATGTTAATGATAGAAAAATGCAGCAAATCGCTATTCTTGCCGAAACGCTGCAGCAGCGGCCCATCATCGGCATCCACCTGCAGCAGCAGCAAGCGGACCGTATCGGTCAGTTCCGGAATGACCCCATCCGCGCGCAGACGGCGCAACGACGATTCGGCCGTATTGGAATCATTGATCAGTGAAGACAGCAGCTTCTCCCCATACACCGGTCTGATTTCGTTAAGCCGGATATTTTGCTGCCGCTGATCGACGCGTTCACGTTCTTCCGCCCGCCAATCCGCCACCGCCTTGGCTACCGCAGCATTGATGGCCTCCGCGTCGATAGGCTTGAGAATGTAGTCGATTCCCCCATGGCGGACGGTGCTGCGAACCAATTCAAAATCATTGTGTCCGCTTACAACAATAAATTTGACACTTTCGGCAAACTCGCTAATCCAAGTCATCAGCTCCAAACCGTTTCCGGCATCCATCAGCATATCCGTAATCACCAACTCCGGTTTGTTATGCCGGATCAGCTCGATCGCTTCGTTCCCGCTTCCCGCTTCGGCTACTTCCTGTATGCCGTGCTCTTCCCAATCCACGAGCAGCCGGACCGCTTTCCTTACTCTGGCTTCATCATCCACAATGAGTGCTCTCAATGATCTTCACTCTCCGTTATGTCTTTCTCCGCGATATGCAAGGTGATTTTCACGCCTGCCGGATGCAAATTACCGATGCTCAGCGAAGCCGTGTCGCCGCTGAACAGCTTGAGCCGGGCGAGCACGTTGGCAAGTCCGATGGAAGGCCACTTCGCATTTTGTCCCGTATCAAGCGGATGGCTACCCGGGGGCGGCCATTGGGCCAATTCCCACTGCAGCTGCAGAAGCCTCGCTTCGGGGATCTTATTTCCGTTATTCTGTACTGTGATCCTGACCCCTCCCTCCGCCATCGCGCTGGCGAGCAGGATGATTTCGCCGTTCACGGCGGACCGCTCCAATCCGTGCTTAAAGTAGTTTTCAACGATCGGCTGCAGGATCATTTTCGGCATCGGTAAATCCAGCAACCGCTCTTCCACATCGTAGCGGAAAATGAAACGGTTTTCAAACCGCTCCTTTTGCAGCTCGATATACGCCTTGACATGCTCCAGCTCATCGCGCAGTGTGACGTGCTTGTCCTCGTAATGCATACTGTAGTGCATCATTTTCGCCAATGCGGAGAGGAGGGCGTAAATGCGCGGAACATTCAGTTCCAATGCCAGCGTGCCGATAATCTGCAGCGTGTTGTTGAGAAAATGCGGATTGATCTGCGCCTGCATCGCTTTAAGCTGGTTTGTCTTGTTCGCCAGCTCGAGCCTGTATTCCCGCAGGATCAGATTGTTGATCGTATCCATCATGCCGCGGAACCGCAGCATCACTGCGCCGATTTCATCTTGTCCCGCCGGCTGGATATCGACGTTCAGGTTACCGGATTGAATCTGGTCCATGTAGCGGCCCAGCCGCTTGATCGGAGCGGTGATGCGCAGCGAAATAATGACCGTGGCGGCAACGATAATGATGAGTGATACCGCCAGCACCAATATATTGATGAAGGCTGCGCGGTTCGCTTCAAGAGTCAGGTAAGAGACTGGAACCTGCTTGACCAGCGTCCAGTGGGTCGCGAGACTGGAAATCCGCTGATAGGCGAAGATGTTCCCGTCCTGCTCGAAGTTTCCGCTGGAATTCGGCGAGCGGGCAATTTGCTCGGCATACCACTGCTCCCGGAGCGGCTGGCCCAGCATATTTTGATCGTCGGTGTAAACCATGTTGCCCTTGTCGTCGAGAATGTAGATTTTCTCGCGGTTTTGTTCATATAACTGGTCAACAATGCTGCTCAAAGCCGATAGTTTGACGTCGATGGCCAGGTAGCCGATGATGGCGCTCGAGGGGACTCTCTCGATTTTGCGATGAAGCGTAAACACCGGCTCCGAAGGATATCTCGGCTGAATGGAAGTCAGTCCGTACGCATGGCTCATATGACTTTCCTGTACCCATACACTGTGCTGACTGTTGCCCACCGAATCGACGAAAGGGGCGATATTATAATTCCGCTGCGGTGTGTTCAGCGTAACGAGTGTCGCTTTGCGGCTCAAATTTTCGTATAGATACACTTGAAAAACATCCGGAACGGAGCGTGAAATGCCGGATAACACGGCATAAACCTGCGAATTGCTCTGGGGGTCTTCATAGCCGGCCTGCAGCAGATTGGAAATGCCATATATGCTGGATGAACTGCGGTTCAGGTCGTCCAGCAGGCGGCTAAGGTTGCGTCCACCCTGGTACAGCAGGTTGGCATCTTCCTGGGCGACCCGCGTTCGCAGCGATTGTGTCGTGTATGAATAAGTAATGAACATGGTTACCACAATGGGAAGAATTGTCGCCAGCAGCATAAAGACGATCAGCTTGGTGCGGATACTGTTCCATTTCAAGTCGCTTCGCTCCCGATCAATAAATTGCACCTGAGTGTTCACCTCAGTAGGTGTTTGCTCAGGCTTGTTCCAATCATAATAACAATACAATAGTTATTCGACAGAAAGAAAGGGGGCTGCGCCATGAGTAGTAAAAGAGCGTCAAGGTGGGGACTGCAAGTATTTTTCGTAGGACCTGTTTTTCTGTTTTTTCTAATCGTCATGGTGATACCATTCTTCCTTGGGATGTTTTATGCGCTGACCGATTGGAATGGCGTGGCGAGCACGGTAAACTGGGTAGGGCTGGACAATTTTAAAACGATATTCACCAATGATCCGGATTTCTGGTCATCTTTCTGGTTCACCACCAAATTTACGCTGGTCGGCATTGTGCTGACGAACGCTGTTGGCTTCTTCCTTGCGTATTTCTTAACCAAAGGGTTGAAGACACGCAACGTTTTGCGTACGATTTTCTTTATGCCAAACGTGATCGGCGGGCTGCTGCTCGGGTTTATTTTTCAGTTCATCTTCATCAAAGGCTTCAATACGATGTTTGAACTGACCGGCTGGTCCTTCTTCGGACTTCCTTGGCTGGGGGATGCCATCACCGGTTTCTGGGGGATCATGATCGTGTTCGTATGGCACACGGCGGGTTATCTGATGGTCGTATATATCTCCTCGCTGAGCAACGTTCCTACCGAAGTGATCGAGGCTGCGGAGATCGATGGGGCAAGCCGCTGGCAGATGCTGCGCAGCATCATCGTTCCACTGATTATGCCGGCAGTGACGATCTGTCTGTTCCTGGCGATTTCCTGGGCGTTCAAAATGTTTGATCTCAACCTGTCGCTCACAAAAGGCGGGCCGTTCAAATCAACGGAATCCGTGGCGATGAATATTTACAACGAAGCGTTCCAGAATAACCGTTACGGTCTGGGTACCGCCAAGGCCATTCTGTTCTTCGTGATCGTGGCCGTCATTACGATGCTTCAGGTGCGCGCGACGAAGAATAAGGAGGTTGAAGCCTGATGCTGAAAAGATATACCGGACGGACGCTGGCAGCGGAGATCATTATGGCGTTGATCGGCCTGCTGTTCTTGTCTCCGTTCTATTTTCTCTTCGTGAACTCGGTCAAGCCTTTTGGCGAGATTATGTCCGATTCCGCAAGCTGGCCGAAAATCTTTCAGTGGGAGAACTATTCGAGAGCCTGGGAATTAACGCAATTCCCGCAGGCATTCACGAATTCGCTCATGATTACCGTTGTCAGTGTGGCAATCCTGGCGCTGATCAGCTCGATGGCTGCATACCGGATGGTCCGATCCAATACGTGGTTTAACCGTGTCTTGTTCATGCTGCTCATCGCTTCCATGGTCATTCCGTTCCAGACGATTATGATGCCGCTGCTGCGGGTCGTTAACGAACTGGGATTGAACAATACCCGCGCCGGGCTGATCATGACTTATCTTGGTCTTGGGGCGCCGATGGCGGTATTCTTGTTCCACGGGTTTGTCAAATCGATTCCGCTGGAAATCGAAGAAGCTGCAACGGTGGATGGATGCACGGGGATCAGCGTTTTCTTCCGGATCGTGCTGCCGATGATGCGGCCGATGCTGATGACGATTATCGTGCTTAACTGTCTGTGGGTATGGAATGATTACTTGCTGCCATCGCTGATTTTGCAGCGGCCGGAAATGCGGACGATTCCGCTGGCTACCTTCGCATTCTTCGGACAGTACACGAAGCAGTGGGATATTGCGTTGCCGGCGCTTGTACTGGGCATTGCGCCGATCGTTGTTTTCTTCTTGTTCTTGCAGCGTTATATTGTCGAGGGAATCGCAGCCGGATCGGTCAAAGGCTAACGCCGACCGATCCGCTGTTCCAATAAACTAAAATAGATTTAGGGGGGCAAGGTTAAATGAAAAAGCATAAGTATCCTATCATTTTGTCGGTTTTGTTAACGATGTCGCTTATACTCTCAGCCTGTGGCGGCGGCGGCAATCTTGTAAGCGATAACAATGGCAGCGGCGACAAACCAGGGCAAAAAACGGTGACGATCTTCCAATTTAAAACGGAAATCGTAGAAGGGCTTAACGAACTGAAGGTAGAGTTTGAAAAAGAACATCCGGATATCAAGCTGGATATTCAGACTGTGGGCGGCGGTGCGGACTACGACGCGGCTCTGAAAACGAAATTCGCTTCCGGCGATGCACCGGATATTTTCTCGAACAACGGTTATGCCAAGCTGGACATGTGGCAAGAAAAGCTGGAAGACTTGTCCGACCAGCCTTGGGTGAAGGATTTGGTGCCACTCGCGGCAGAAGCGATCACCAAAGATGACAAAGTGTATGGATTGCCGCTTGATCTGGAAGGCTTTGGTTATGTATACAATAAAGACTTGTTTGCAAAGGCGGGCATCACGACACTGCCGAAAACGTATTCCGAGTTGGAAGCAGCAGCCAAGAAATTGCAGGCAGCAGGCATTACTCCATTTGCCAATGCTTATCAGGAATGGTGGCTGGTAGGAAGCCAGGGCATCAGCGTAGCCTTTGCCAATCAGGATGATGTCGATGGTTTTATTAAAGGAATGAATGAAGGCACCTCTTCGATTGTTGGCAACGAGCAATTCGCTAACTGGGCGAAATTGATGAAGCTGACATTGGATTATGGCAACAAAAATCCGTTGACCACCGACTATAACACGCAGGTAACGATGTTCGCCAATGGAGAAGCGGCGATGATGCAGGAAGGCAACTGGGCGCAAACGATGATCGACGGCATCACACCTAACATGAATATCGGAATTCTGCCAATGCCGCTGAGCGATGATGCATCCAAGACAGGTAAAGTAACGATTGGCGTACCAGTGAACCTTGTTGTCAATAAAGATTCCGATGCCAAAGAAGAGGCGAAAATTTTCCTGAACTGGCTCGTTACTTCGGATATCGGCAAGGAATATCTCGTGAAGAAATTCAAATTCATCCCGGCTATGACCACAATTAAAGCTACGCCGGAAGATATGGGACCGATTGCTACCGATTTGGTGAAATACGTAGAGGAAGGCAATATTTTCGCTCATCAGGCCGGCAAATTCCCGGATGGTGTGGCTCAGGAATTCGGCAGCGCGATCCAGCAATATTTGGCAGGCGAAAGTGATGTCGAAACCTGGCAGAAAAATATGCAAGCCGCATGGGATAAGCTGAAATAAATGGATTCATGAATATTGGATGATGAAAAGGCAGGCCGACTCAGGTACTTATCCTTGAAGGAGAAGAATGAGGCGGTCTTTGCTTTTTCTTATTGAAGCCGTTTTCGGTCGAAGGAGGAAGACACGTGAAGAACAAATACGCTGATGAAGTGCAAATTGGTGTCGTATATTATCCGGAGCATTGGGATCCTTCTCTCTGGGAAGAGGATATTCAATTGATGAAAGCAACGGGCGTTCGGGTGGTCCGGTTGGCGGAGTTTGCCTGGAGCCGGTTGGAACCGTCGCCGGGGCAGTATACCTTTGAGTGGCTGGATCGGGCGCTGGATTTGTTCGCCAGGTATCAAATCCGCGTCGTTCTGTGTACGCCGACCAATACGCCGCCGCGCTGGCTTACAGAGACGAAGCCGGATATTTTGCCGGTATTCGCTAATGGGGATACGCATCATCCGGGGGTACGGGGCCACCGCTGTTATAACAGCGAATCGCTCCGTGATTACGGAGCGCGGATCATTACACAGATGACCTCACGGTACGGGAGCCATCCCGCCGTTATTGGCTGGCAGCTTGACAATGAGTATTGGGTCATCGATTGTTACTGCGATACCTGTAATCAACGCTTCCGGGAATGGGTGCAGGTGAAATACGGTACGCTGGAGAACGTGAACCGCGAGTGGGGAACGGTGGTTTGGAGCGGGGAATACAGCGATTGGAGCCAGGTTGGCGTGCCTTATGGCGGATCAAGACATCAGAATCCGTCATATTTGCTGGATTTTACCCGCTTTCAATGGGATTCCATCGCCGATTTTCAGCGCAGCCAAATTCGTATCATCCGCGAAAATTGTCCAGGACACTGGGTGACCCACAATTTTCATACGTATCCACAGCGCCTGAACCTTTACCAGATTGGGGCTGACCTGGATGTGGCTGCCTTCGACTATTATCCGAATACCGATCCGGACAAGCAAGCAACAGGTCCTTACAGCGGCGCGTTGTCCCTGGATGTGACGCGCGGCATCAAGCGGCGCAACTTCTGGATCATGGAGCAGCTGAGCGGGCCGCCGGGCTGCTGGTTTCCGACCTGGAGAGCGCCTTATCCCGGCTTTATCCGTGCGTTCTCCTGGCAGGCGATCGCACGGGGCGCCGACACGGTCGTTCATTTCCGCTGGCGCTCTGCGGTTGCCGGTGCAGAACAGTTCTGGCACGGGCTGATCGACCAGAGCAATGTGCCAGGGCGCCGGTTCGGCGAATTTGCCGAGTTGTGCAGAGAAGTCAATGCCCTGGCAGGCAGGCTTCAGGGAACGGCGCCCGCTAATGAAGCGGCGATTCTGCTCTCGCATGAGCATTTGGAGGCATTGCGGATTCAACCGCAGGCCGAGGGCTTCGACTATTATGAAAATGTGAAGGATTACCACCGCGCCTTGACGAAGCTCGGAATCGGCTGTGATGTGATCGAGTGGACGCAGGCACTGGATGGCTACAAACTTGTCGTGGCTCCGAGCTTTTATCTGCTGAATGCGGAGGTGACCGCCGCATTGGAGCGCTTTGCCGCAACAGGGGGGACCGTCATCGTTACGAGCCGTTCCGGCGTAAAACATATGAACAATCAGCATGTGATGATGCCGCTGCCGGGACTGCTGACGAAATGCACCGGCGTGAAAGTGGAGGAGTACGATCCGCTTGGCCGGGCGGCCATCCGTGTCGTCGATAACGAGGGACGCTCTTACCGGGGCTCGCAATGGTGCGATGTCCTGAGCCTGCATGGCGCCGAGGCGATCCTCTGGTATGATGAAGAATTTTACAAGGGTACGCCTGCCGCTACGGTCAACAGGTTCGGGCAGGGAAAAGTCTATTATCTCGGCACGCATCTCGATGAGGACTGCTTGAAGCGCCTATTCCGGGCGATTGCCGAAGAGCTGCGCTTATTGATTGTGCCCGATCTGCCGGAGGGCGTGCAGATCACCATCCGCGCCGGGACAACAGGAAGCTATTTGTTCGTGCTCAACTTAAGCCGCGAGCCGCATCAGGTGACGCTGCACGCCACGTACCCGAGCCTGCTGTACGGAGCGGAGCGAGGCAGGGTGCTTAGCCTTGCGCCTTACGGCGTCGATATTTTGCAATTATCGTAGATATAACTGCCGTATGCTGAACGGGATGTACGGCGGTGCAGGAGGCAGGCTATTCAATTCATGGATAGCCTATTATCCGGATTGCTATCCGAATTGGAGCATCTGCCGAAATTATGAGCTTGTCCATTACCGCTTCAACTATTAATATTGATGTATCCATAAGATGGTATTGCTATTACAAACTTGAGAGGAGACTTGAGGGTGATGAAAACAGCGTTACTAATCATTGACGTGCAAAAGGCAATGTTTTTACCGGAGTACAATTTGTATCGAGGAGAAGAGGTATTGGATACAATTGACCGGTTAATCCTCAAGGCCCGTGAAACCGGCACGGAGGTCATATACATACAGCATACGGTGGAAGGCGATCCCGAGTTCACCAGGGATACGCCGACATGGGAAATCCATGACAAAATTAAGCCGCTCCCGACCGAGACCGTTATTCAAAAACCAACCTGTGATTCCTTTTACAAAACAGGCCTGCAGGAAGCCCTTCTTGAGCGCGAAGTGGACAAGCTGGTGATTGTAGGCATGCAGACCGAGTTTTGTGTGGATACAACCGTGCGCAGCGCTTTCAGCAAGGGGTATAAGGTTGTTCTTGTTCAAGATGCCCATAGCACATTTGATAACGGGATTATCCAGGCGGAGCAAATTGTCCGCCATCACAACACGGTGCTTGCATCCAGCTTTGCAGCTCTTAAGCCAGCCGAAGACATACAGTTTTAAACCATTATGAATGGATGGGGGGCGGCAGCATGGACAAGATCAGCAAAAATACGGCAGCTCATTACATCTGGGGGGAAAGCTGCGACGGCTGGAACCTGGTAAGCGGGCAGGAATTAAGCGTGATTCATGAAAGAATGCCCGCTCATACCTATGAGGCCAGACATTATCATCATAAGGCAAGACAGTTTTTCTTCATATTAAAAGGTCAGGCCCTCATGCAGCTGGAAGGGCGAACGGTTGAGCTGGCGGAACAGGAAGGCATTGAAATTCCTCCGCTTGCTGTCCATCAGATCGTGAACGTTTCAGACGCTCCAGTTGAATTTTTGGTCATCTCGCATCCGACAACCCGGGGGGACAGAACGGAAGTCTAAACGCCTAAATCAGGCGAACAGATCCTGCATCGAAACGCGCAGTCCCACAAATAGCTGCGATTCCGCAAACTGTTCCCCGGTATTCGAGTAATAGGCTATATCTGCGATCTCACCGTCGATTAAAGTGAAAATCGTCGCCTGCTCCTTCATAGGATCGACGATCCAATATTCCTTAATGCCGCATTTCCTGTATAAATCGAGCTTGCGGATCAAATCTTTGCTTCGTGTGGAAGGTGACAACACCTCGACGGCCAGTTCCGGTGTGCCCTTGTATTTGCCCTTTGCATCAATTTGATCTTTGTCGCAAATAACAACCAGATCCGGTTGTACGACACAGATATTCGTTTTTTCCTTCTCTAATGTAATATCGAACGGGGATGTCAGCGGTGTACAGGATTTTCCTTTAAACCAATTGTAAAAAGTGCCAAGCAGTTCTTGCACGGCATGCTGGTGCTTGTACGAAGGGGAGGCGAGGTTATACACGACACCGTCGATCAGTTCGAAGCGCTGTTCCGATGTTTCGGTCAATTCGAGAAACTCTTCATAGGTCACCCAATCATCACCGGCTTCGTATCTCAACGCTTCCTCCCTAAGGACGGATTCATCAGCCCCGTCGAAAGTACTTAATTTAGCCACATCCTTGCCATTCCTCGTTACAATGATTTCCTCATTGGCCTCCGCGAACTTTAAATACTTTCCGAAATTGTTTTGCATATCAGTTGAAGTAACCCGCATTTTAATCACCTCAAATTAGCTATTATGTAAATAATGATAGCTAATTTATTATTGTTTTTCAATGGTTTTAGTTAAGTGATTAGGTGTTTGTCGTGAGGACATAAAGATGATAATTAGGACTATGGATGCCTTTCGTCAGTCATGAGTTGGGATATTCGACTTATTATCCATATTCTAGGAAGATGTTAAAATGGGTGTAACACGATGGACAGGTGGACGATGCAGATGACAACGATTCTGGTAACACCGGAGCAGTTGGAGGCAGTTTCCAGGCAGTTCGAACAGGCTCGCCAGGAGATTGCCCGGATGAACGGAACACTTACGCTCCAGGTTTTAATGATGGAAGCGGTCTGGGATGGCACAACCAAGCAGCGCTTCTATTCTGATTATGTGACGGCCCGCAGGAGTATGGAGAACGCTGTAGAGCTGACGGATTCCATTTCCCGTGAGCTGCGAAATCATGCGGAGAAATTCAGACTAGCGGACGAAGCAATGTCCGGTGGGCTTGATCCGGCCTGTATGGCTCCTCCGCCCCCTCCACCCAATGCCTGTGCTGCGCCGACCGTGGATACGCGCAATGCCTTGGAGAAATCTGGCGAAAGCTTGAAAGAACTGGGCACCAATTTTATGGACGCAGCCAATGAGCGATATGAAAAACGGTATGATTCGTTCGGCGGATTTCTGGATTACTGGACGTTCGGTATTCCGAAAGGGATGTGGCAGGGGTATGCGGATCGGGCGGATAAGTGGCTGGATTCCCCGGAAGATTTCGCGAACTGGGCGACCCTTGGCGTCCATGGCACGATTCGCGAATCCATCTTTCCCCAAAATGCCTGGTCAACCGAGCACTGGGCGAATATACTTGGAACAGCAGGATTGGTCGGCGGCGGTACGATTGCCTCAACGATAAAGCCCAAGAACTATTTTGGTACAAGTGCAAAGTCGGTTGTTGAGGGGACGCCAAAAGCTGCTGATTTAAAATATGCTGAGTCTGGAGCAAGAAATATATCTCCAGAACAGTTCTTTAAAGAAGAGGCAATTGCTGAGGAAATGTATGAGAAATTCAGAAATTTAGGGACGAAGGATGTAGAAGCTATCGCAAAAAATACTGGCTTTCCTCTTAGCAGAGTTCAAAGGATCAAAGATCATGTTTTTAATAACACACATATTAAAGATCATGGTATTGGGAAGTTTGATCCTGACTATGAATTAGCACAGGCGTGGGAAAGATTAATAAATGAGAAGTATGTAGACTCTGATATACAATTATTGCATCATGAAATTTTCGAATCAAAATTTGAAGGTATATTTAAGACTAACTATAGAACAGCTCATGATAAAACAATAGAATCAGGGAGAACCTGGGATTGGGAAAAGAATTATGAGGAGTGAGATTAATGGCGGTTTTTGTGATAATGCTTAAGGACTATGAGGACGAAGAAAGAGTTGTATACAGTTATGGACCAAATGAAGAAACAATGGGGAAAATTGAATACGATAAAAAAAATGGTGTTATAAATCAACTCTCTCCAATAGATTCTGACAGTTATCCTGATGATTTCTTTTTTAAAAGAGCTGGAAGAAGATTGGCGAGAATGATTATTAAAGAAAATAATAACTTTGTTGAAAGGACAACTATTGAATCTTAGATAGTGCAAACGAGACCAGATTAATTGCACAGGCACAAGCAGAGTACGAGGTAATCGTAGAGGAAGTAAGTGGTTATTGTCAGAAAGCACGAGAGTTAGGGCTTCAGGTAAGGAGTTAAGACGATCTGGTAGTACCGCCTATCAATACAACGATGCCTCTGGATTGTCCGATTCACGCAGGCCCAACATCTTCGAATCCAAGTGAGTGGGCTGGATCACGACGAAGCCGTGCGCTGCCCAAAAGTTTGCAAGAGGCCCATAGCCATGAAAGGATGACAAGAAGTTCGAAGGCCCGTGGCCGTGCGACAGGAGAATCACAGGCAGGTTGCTCCCCGTCGAGGGCGCGGAGACCTTGATCTGCAGATCTACAATCCGACCTGGGACCGATAGCACCACGGGGCTGAAGGTCATGACAGGGGTGGGATCGCTGACAGGAATACCGGCAGCTTCAGTAAACGGCTTGCTCATGGAACGATCCTCGTTTGATTTTTCTTGCATAGTAGCACTCTCCTTTTTTTTCGTTGATTTGCGGAGTAGGTAATATCATCCTCTCTTGTTGATACATCAACCTAATTCGAAAATAACATATTCTAGTTGATGTGCTAACCGTCGTATTATGTTTTAGCCAAGTAATTAGATGTTTGTCGTGAGGACATAAAGATAACGGACTTTGATACAGCTCTGGCATTTTGATATGGCAGAAATAAGGGCTGTGACTCCAAATGGGGTAACGTTTAGTCTTAAGCGAGGAAGTGGCGGATGGGATATCACTCCGCTTGATGTCGAGAGAATTTTTAAGCAAACACTAAGAGAACTTTCTAGTGACCCTATGGCTCAAGCATTATATAAAGAAGGTAACACAGATGCAGTATGGGATATACTGTATAGTAAAATGGCAGGAAAAATTGGGGGAGAATTTAATGTTTATAAATAATGATGGAAGCATTAATACGAAATTTCTTTATAGAAAACCTGTAGTTATTGGGATTTTGGACGATAGTGATAATGACCCTAATGATTTGAGTTGGATGTTCGATACCTCGTGGGAGTTGATAAAAGCAAAATTTACAGAAAGTCCATTTCAGGAGCTAATTATAGGATTAGTGGAAATATTTAGAGGCGGACAGCCGAACTACTCATCACTTGGTGAAATGTTCGGTAATGATACAAAGGTGGATGGGGATGCCGAGAAAGTAGTATATAGTATAACCAATATTGAAAGAGATTTAAATGACATTATAAGAGTCGAGATGTATTTAGACCCTGTAAGTAGAAAGATTATAGATCTATTTTTATATGTTCGGGAAGGGTTGGATATGTTAGCACTTCAAGAACTGCTTAACGAGAAATATGAGGGTTTATCTACTGAATTAAATGACAAGCTTATTATTTCAGATGGGGATTACAGGATCATCATTATTTAAAGGCAAAAGAAGAAGTGTTTTAAAGCACGAGATATTTTGATTTTGTAAAGTCAGACGGTGGGCATAGTCTGGCATTTAACTACCAGAGGGCAGGTAAGAGTAAAACAGATCAGGAGAGAAGTGAGCGACGGCCATGAAAGTTAAACAAATCAATCATCTATGTTTTTCCGTTTCAGACCTGGAGCGGTCTGTGCTATTCTATGAGAAGGTTTTTGATGCGAAGCTGCTGGTAAAAGGACGGAAGCTGGCTTATTTCGATATCGGCGGGCTTTGGGTGGCCCTCAATCAGGAGGATATTCAGCGGGAACCGGGACCGCGCTCCTACACTCACACCGCTTTTACGGTCGAAGAGCAGGACTTCAGTGAGCTGCTGCAGCGTTTAACCGCATTAAATGTGGAGATACTGGAAGGACGAGAGAGGGATCTGCGGGACAAGAAGTCGATATACTTCCTGGATCCGGACGGTCATTTGTTTGAATTCCATACGGGTACGCTCGCAGACCGGCTGCAATATTACCGGATGGACAAACCGCATATGATATTTTTTGAAGATTCTAGAAAGTAATAACTTCTTGGTCTAAGCTTCCTGGAGTCGCAAGAAAAACTACCGCTAAGCGCGGTCTGGCTTCTTTGGATGTACGTCGATGGACGTTTATCTTATTAAAATTAATTTACAACAAGAGGAGACTGTATGGATCAAACCATCATCGGATATATAGTGGCCGCAGTCATTATCATTCTGGTCATTCTGCTCAGAACACGGAGAAAAAAACGCCCTATTCGCAACAAGGGGATAGGAATATTGGTCCCTATTATTATTTTGCCGATCGTTTTCGGCTTCAGTATTTACAGCTTGATGCATATTCCGGATCACCCGTTTCATTTGCCTGTGGCCTGGGAGATTTTGTGCGCATGCCTGCTGGGAATCTGCTTGGGCAGCATCATGCTGTATCATACGGGATATGAGCGGCAGGAGGATGGACAGATTTATTCCAAGCCGAACAAAAATTTTAAATACGTCATTATAGCAATCATTGTCATTCGTATCGGATTAGCCCAGTATTTTAAAGGACTGGATTATACGGAGTTTACGATCCTTACGATGGTGCTGGCTTTCGTATATATTTGTGTATGGCGTATCGGCAGTTTTATCAAGTATCGCCGGGTCAGTTCACTGAACTGAGTGTCAGGCGTTAAAGGGCATTTCCCGATCAGGAAATCAGGCGAGGAGCCTAGTGTTCTTGTCAAACGGGATCATGCCCTTTTTTATTTGAATGTGAAACGACAAAATTTTGATGTTAACGCTAACATTTTTGTTGCAATCTCATGACTACTGTGTCATATAATAAAAGTAAGAAATCTTATATTTAAAAATGTTCACGTTAACATTACCCATGGGAGAGGATGAATTTTTGCATGGTTAAACCGTTTCTGGATGAGAAATTCCTGTTGAACTCAGATACTGCTGTAATGCTGTATGAGAAGTACGCGAAGGATATGCCGATTATCGATTATCACTGCCATTTGAGCCCGAAGGAGATTCTGGAGAACAAAAGCTTTAAAAACCTGACCGAAGCCTGGCTGTACGGAGATCACTACAAATGGAGAATGATGCGAGCGTACGGGGTGGAGGAGAGGTTCATTACGGGGGACGCGGATGATTACGATAAATTTCTGGCCTGGGCGCGGACGGTTCCCTGTATGATCGGTAACCCCCTGTATGCCTGGACTCATCTGGAACTGCAGCGGTTCTTCGGTGTCCATGAACTGCTGAATGAGGAATCCGCTCCTGCGATTTGGGAAAAGGTCAACCGCCAGCTGCAAGGGGAAGGCTTCGGCGCGCGCGATCTGATCACCAAGTCCAAAGTGGAAGTTGTATGCACGACCGACGATCCTTGCGACTCTCTGGAATACCACTTGGCTATTCAGGAGCTTCAGGGTTTCCAGACAAAGGTGCTGCCAAGCTTTCGGCCGGATAAAGGGCTTGAGATCGGCAGAAGCACCTTTGTTCCCTGGGTGCGGAAGTTGGGTGAGGTGTCCGAGCTGGCCATTTCCGATTACGGACAATTTTTGAAAGCGCTTGAGAAGCGGGCCCGCTATTTCCACGATACCGGCTGCCGCGTTTCTGACCATGCGCTGGATACGGTTGTATTTGCAGAGACGACGCTGGAAGAAGTCTCCGGCATTTTTGCAAAAGCGATATCTGGTGAAAAAGTGACGGAGGATGAGGAGGCAAAGTACAAAACCTACACGCTGGTGTTCCTGGGCAAGCTGTATGCCGAGCTGGATTGGGCGATGCAGCATCATATTCACGCCCTCCGCAACAACAATACGGCCGCCTTCCGCAAGCTGGGGCCGGATACGGGATACGATGCGGTGAATGACGGGCCGATCGCCAATGCTCTTGTGGGGCTGCTTGACTCCATTGAACAGGAGGGCGGGCTGCCGCGAACCATTTTATACTCACTGAATCCGAATGATTATCATGTGCTTGCAAGTCTTGCAGGCAGCTTCCAGTCCGGCGGGGTACGGGGCAAAATCCAGTTCGGCACCGCCTGGTGGTTCAATGATCATAAGGAAGGCATACTGGAGCAGATGAAGGTGCTTTCCAATTTGGGGATGCTGTCATGCTTTATTGGGATGCTCACCGATTCCCGCAGCTTTTTGTCTTATACAAGACATGAATATTTCCGCAGACTGCTGTGTGATCTGGTGGGTACCTGGGTGGAAGAAGGGGAAGCGCCCATGGATGAAGCACTGCTGGGTCGTCTGATCCAGGGTATCTGTTACGACAACGCTGCCGCATATTTTAAATTTCCCGCAACGGCAGTGCTGAAGCGCTAAGACCTGACTGGAGGGGAACGATGAGCATTTTAAACAGACAGGGAAGGCAGGAAAGAACGAATTATCCGGTAAAGATCGTCCAGTTTGGAGATGGGAACTTCATGCGGGCGTTTGCGGATTGGCAGATTCATTTGATGAACAGCAAGCTGGGCTGGAATACAGGGGTGGCGGTGCTGCAGAATCGGCCGGGGGGCGTCTCGGCAGAGCAACTGCATAACCAGAACGGGCTGTTCACTGTCTGTGTGGAAGGCTTCCGGGACGGTCAGGCGGTAAGGGAGTACACCCTTGTGGAGTCGGTAGTTCAGGGGATTAATCCTTATACAAACTATGAGGCCTATGCCGAACTGGCGCTTCTTCCTGATCTGCGGTTTATTTTGTCCAATACGACGGAAGCAGGCATTATGTACGCGGAGGAAGACAGGCTGGAGGACCAGCCGCAGGGCAGCTTTCCCGGGAAATTAACAGCACTGCTGTACCGGAGATATCAGCATTTCAACGGAGATCCGGCGAAGGGACTCATTATCTTACCTTGTGAGCTGATTGAACGCAATGGAGAGACGCTGAGGGACATTGTACTGCGGCATGCTGAAAAGTGGGGGCTGGAGCAGCAATTTATACAGTGGCTTCTTGAACATAATTTATTTTGCAGCAGTCTTGTCGATCGGATTGTGTCAGGCTATCCCGAAGGGCGGGCGGCTGCAATGGAAGCTGAGCTGGGTTATCATGACCCTTTTCTTACGGTGGCGGAGCCTTATCATTTATGGGTTATCGAAGGGCCGGATTGGCTGCGTGCCGAGTTTCCGGCTTATGAGGCAGGGCTCAATGTGATCATAACCGATGACTTAAGCCCTTATCGGACCCGGAAGGTGCGCATTCTGAACGGCGCCCACACAGCGCTGACGCCGGTTGCCTATTTGATCGGACTGAATACGGTTGAGGAAGCCGTAACTCATGAAATAAGCGGCGCATTTGTGGAAGTGCTGGTCCGCGGGGAGATCATACCGGTTCTGGACATCGACGAGCAGGAACTGCAGCATTATGCGGATTCGGTGCTGGAGCGGTTCAGGAATCCTTACCTCCGGCATCAGCTGCTGAGCATTGCGCTGAACTCGTGGTCCAAGTTCGATGCCAGACTGAAGCCGACCTTGTTGAGCTTTGTACAGCAGCAGGAACGGCTGCCGGACAGAATGGTGTTCGCGCTCGCTGCGCTGATCGTTATGTATAAGGGAGTTCGCGGCTCGGAACGGATTGATCTGTCCGATGAACCCGCCATTCTTGAGCTTTTCCGGCAGGAGTGGGCGCAGTATGATGGAACGCGCGCAGCGGCTGGCCGTCTCGTGAGCCGTATTCTGCAGGATACCCGGGTATGCGGCGGTGAGCTGGGGATGGTGGCAGGGCTTGCGGAGCGGACGGCAGAGTATGTCCATGAGATTGAAAGCTCCGGCATGTTCCAGGCTGTGGTCAAATTTTTCGGGCTCTCGGACCGTCTAATCTCCACACAGGAAGGAGAATGATGAAATGCTGGAAGTGATTCGTATCAATGAACGAGATAATGTGGCGGTGGCCTTGCGTGATTTCAGCCGGGATGAATCCGTTCGGATTGCGGAAAAGGAAATCAAGCTTGCGGATGATATCCCGCGCGGGCACAAAATTGCGCTATCTGCCATTCAGGCAGGGGAGAATGTGCTTAAATACGGTTATCCGATCGGCCATGCCATAGAGGAGATTGCCCCCGGCTGTCATGTGCATACCCATAATACAAAAACCAATTTGACGGGTATGGAGCAGTACCGTTATGAACCGAAGCCTGTGGAGAATGATTACAAGAATGAGCATTTGACCTTCGAGGGTTATGTCCGGAAAAATGGCAGCGTTGGTATCCGGAATGAATTGTGGATCGTGCCGACGGTAGGCTGTGTAAACGGAGTGGCTGAGATGATCATGAACCGCTTCAAGGAAGAAGCGGGGTCCATTGCGCCTTTTGAACAGACGCTTGTACTCAAGCATAACTACGGCTGCTCCCAACTAGGTGACGATCATGTCATGACACGTACGATCCTGGCGGATGCCGTCAAGCATCCGAACGCCGGCGGAGTGCTGGTGCTGGGACTTGGCTGCGAGAATAACAGCATGAATGAATTTCGGGAAGCCATCGGGGATTATGACGAGCAGCGGGTAAAATTTCTGCTGTCCCAGGAAGTAGGAGACGAAGTGGAGGCCGGTGTAAAGCTGCTGCATGAGATTCACCGCAATGCCCAGGGGGACCGCAGGGAGACGGTTCCGCTGTCCGAACTGAGCATCGGCTTGAAATGCGGGGGCTCTGACGGTCTGTCGGGCATTACAGCCAATCCGCTGGTAGGCAGGCTGTCCGACTTTATGGCGGCCCAGGGCGGAACGACCGTGCTGACAGAGGTGCCGGAAATGTTCGGTGCTGAACGGATATTGATGGAACGGGCTGCGGATGAGCAGGTATTTGAAAAGATCGTAGACCTCATTAATAATTTCAAACAGTATTTTCTCGACTATAATCAGCCTGTGTACGAAAATCCCTCACCCGGTAACAAGGCCGGAGGTATTACCACACTGGAGGATAAGTCGCTCGGCTGTACGCAGAAATCCGGCATTTCTATGGTGAATGATGTGATTCATTACGGAGAAAGGCTGCAGACGAAAGGACTCAATCTGCTGAGCGCGCCAGGCAATGATCTGGTGGCCTCCTCGGCACTGGCGGCAGCAGGCTGTCAGCTTGTTATTTTCACGACAGGGCGCGGGACTCCGTTCGGTTCCTTCGTGCCGACGATGAAGGTATCCACCAATAGCCCGCTGCATCAGGCAAAGCCGCATTGGATTGATTTTAACGCAGGCGTGCTGCTGGAGGGAACAAGCATGGAAGAGACTGTGCGCGCTCTGATCCGTTATATCATCGAGGTGGCAAGCGGCAAGCTTGTCAACAATGAAAAGAACCAGTTCAGGGAGCTGGCGATCTTTAAAAATGGAGTAACCTTATAAGCAAGTGATACCCAATTGATCATAAAACGGCTTGCGGTCTAACCTACCGGAGTCGATAGGACAGACGCACTCAATTTTTCCTTGATTGCGTCTGTTTTTTTGTTGATTGCAGCCTGTATTTGTAACAGTGTGCGTATATTAAATGAACTGTATTATTTTCATGATATATATCACATGCAATTGGTGTTAAAGCAATTACAATGTAAAATGTTCACGTTAACAAAAATATGTGAAATACACGGAAAGGGATGAACAGGAAATGGTCAAACCGTTTTTGGACGAAAATTTTTTGCTTGGCAATGACACGGCGGTGAAGCTCTATCATCAGTATGCGAAGGACATGCCGATCATGGATTATCACTGCCACTTGAGCCCCAAGGAGATTTATGAGAATAAGACGTTCAGCAACATTACGGAGGCATGGCTGTACGGGGACCACTACAAGTGGAGGCTGATGCGCGCGGGCGGAGTGGACGAAGAGCTGATCACCGGCGGAGCCAGCGATTATGATAAATTTCTGGCTTGGGCACGGACAGTTCCCACGCTGATCGGCAACCCGCTGTACCACTGGACACACTTGGAGCTGCAGCGCTTCTTCGGCGTTTACGAACTGCTGAATGAGAAGAATGCGCCCGCGATTTGGGAGAAGGTCAACAGTCTGCTGCAGGGAAGCGGCTTTGGAGCACGCGATCTGATTGCCAGGTTCGACGTAAAAGTGGTATGCACAACGGACGATCCGACCGATGATTTGCTTTACCATGCCAAGATTGCGGAGCTTCAGAATTTCAGTACGGCTGTACTTCCCAGCTTCCGGCCAGACAAAGGGATTGAAATCAACCGTGATACGTTCCGGCCATGGGTTAAGAAGCTGGGGGAAGTAAGCGGACAAAATACAGCGACATATGAGGGTTTTCTGAAAGCGCTTGAAAGTCGTGTGGAGTATTTCCATTCCGTTGGCGGCCGGGTATCTGATCATGCGCTTGATACGGTGATGTATGCCCAAACGACGCTTGAAGAGGCGGCGGAAATTTACGAAAAGGCTTTAGAGCAGGGGCAGGTCGCCAGGCACGAAGAAGCCAAATTCAAAACCTATACGCTGGTATTTCTGGGCAAGCTGTATGCGGAGCGCGGCTGGGCGATGCAGTACCATATTCATGCCTTGCGCAACAACAACAGCGCTATGTTCCGTCTGCTCGGCCCAGATACAGGGTACGATGCGGTCAATGAAGGGGAGATTGCCCGTCCGCTGCAAGGACTGTTGGATGATCTGGAAATGGCAGGGACATTGCCGCGAACCGTTCTATATTCCCTGAATCCCAATGACTATCCTGTACTTGCCACACTTGCGGGTAGCTTCCAGGGTAAAGGTATACCCGGTAAAATTCAATTTGGCACCTCCTGGTGGTTCAACGACCATATTGACGGCATTCTGGAGCAGATGAAGATGCTGGCAAATGTTGGCGTACTGTCGCGCTTTATCGGCATGCTGACCGATTCCCGCAGCTTCCTGTCCTATACAAGACATGAGTATTTCCGCCGTATTTTATGCAATCTGATCGGGACCTGGGCGGAAAACGGGGAAGCTCCGCACGATCTGGAGCTGCTTGGCGGCATTGTGCAGGATATTTGTTATAACAATGCGGAACAATATTTCGCTTTTCCAATGGGAGATTGATGTTTAATTTGTGAAAATAATCACTAAAAGAAAATATCGAACAAAGTCAGTGATGAAAGACATTTGAGCAATTAAGGGGTGGGTTGCATGGGAGCGCCAACGCTGAACAGCACGATCAGCACCGTTAGCGGCACAAGCCAGCGTATTCAGTTAAAAGAGAAAATTTCGTATGGATTAGGGGATTTCGGGAACGGATTTATGTTTGATTTGGGGCAGCTCTATCTGCTCAAGTTTTTTACGGATGTGGCGGGCATTTCCGCCGCGGCGGCAGCCGGTATATTCCTGGTCAGCAAATTGTTTGCGGCGGTATGCGATCCGATTGTCGGCTCGTCGATTGACTACCGCAAAAATATCGGCAAGCGGGGGAAATTCAGGCCATATTTGATTTACGGCAGCATTGTGCTGGCCATTTTGACCGTGTTTACGTTTATATCGCCCAATCTTTCGCCGTCCGCCAAGCTGATCTACGCTTATGCCTCTTATATGATTTGGGGGATCGGTTATTCCTTCGTCAACATTCCTTACGGTTCGCTTGGCGCAGCCATCACGCAGGATACGGTTGAACGCGCTTCCCTGTCCTCGTTCCGGCAGGCAGGCTCGCTTGGCGCCTTGTTCGTTACGAGTGTTGTCGTGATGCCGCTCATACTTCTCTTCCCGAACAGCCATGTGGGCTATCCGGTGGTGATGGGCATCATGTCACTGATCGGTGTCATCTCCTTTATTTTCTGCTATCGCGGCACCACGGAACGAATCATCAACCAATCGGGTCCCAAAGAGAAGCTGTCGGTCGGGGTCGTCGTCAAAACGTTTCTCGGCAACAAACCGCTGCTTGTACTGGTATTGATGACGATTTTCACGATTTCAGCTTACAACATTAAGTCAGCCATGCTGGTTTATTTTGCCGAATACAATCTGGGGCATGTTGAATTGATGGCATACATGAACTTTATCATTATCGGTTCTTCTTTTTTCGGCGTGCTGTTCCTGCCCAAGCTGGTTAAAACCTTCGGCAAACGGAATACGGCGCTGCTGGGCATGCTGGTGAGCGTCATTGCGGACACGCTTAACTTCCTGCTGCCGTCCAATGTGGTTCTGTTCACGATACTGGCCAGCGTGTCATTTATCGGCATCAGCATTCCGAACGGAGTCACCTGGGCTTTCGTATCCGATATCATCGATTTTGGCGAATGGAAATCCGGCGAACGCAAGGAAGGCACGACCTATTCGCTGTTTAATTTCTCCCGCAAACTGGCGCAATCACTATCCGGCTTCCTGTCCGGGATCGGTTTGGCGCTGGTCGGATATCAACCGAATGTTGCGCAGACGCACGGCACCCTGATTGGCATTAAAGCCTTGTTGTGCTTGTATCCTGCCGTTGCGCTGGCCATCGCCATGCTGGTGATCGGACTGATGTATAAGCTGACGGACAGCAAGCACGAGGAGATTGTGCAGGAGCTGCAGGCACGCAATTCATAAGCAATGATATGTGATCTTTATCATGTATGTTAACGTGTGCATTAAGTTAAAATCACAGCGAAAAGAAAATAAGGGAGGACACCCCTTTATGAAAAGGTTAAACAGGGATATTTATAAAACGGAAGCTTATACCGAAAAAGTGCTGCAATTCGGCGAAGGAAATTTTCTGCGCGCTTTTATGGATTGGCAAATTGACGTTATGAACAAAAAAGCAGGTTGGGACGCCGGAGTTGTCGTTGTGCAGCCGCTTCCGCAAGGAATGGCCGGCATGCTGAACGAGCAGGACGGGTTGTATACGGTGTACCTTGAAGGGATTAAGCATGGAGAGGCGCGAAAAGAGCACACGGTTGTCGAATGTGTGACGCGTGTCATTAACCCGTATGAAAGCTACAGCGAATACGAGGCCCTTGTCCGGCAGCCGGAACTGCGCTTCATCGTATCCAACACGACGGAGGCCGGCATTGCCTTTGTGCCGGAGGACCGGCTGGAGGATGCGCCGCAGAGCAGCTTTCCCGGCAAGCTGACTGCGTTTCTGTACCGCCGTTATCAGTATTTCAAGGGCGATCCGGGGAAAGGATTCATCATCATCCCCTGTGAGCTGATTGACCGCAATGGCGAGGAATTGAAAAAAATCGTCCTGCAATATACGAAGCTGTGGAATCTGGAAAGCGGTTTTTCCGTCTGGCTGGAGGAGGCCAACACCTTCTGCTGCAGCCTGGTGGACCGGATTGTGCCGGGATATCCGCGAGACCGGATGGAGGAAATTACAGCGGAGCTTGGTTACGAGGACCGTTTGGTTGTGGTGGGCGAGCAGTTTCATTTATGGGTCATCGAAGGTCCCCAATCCGTCAAGGATGAGCTGCCTGTAGAGCAGGCTGGTTTGAATGTGCTTGTCGTTGACGACATGACCCCTTACCGGACGAGAAAAGTAAGAATTTTGAATGGGGCGCATACCGCCCTGACCCCGGTAGCCTATATGTATGGTCTGGAGACGGTGAAGGAGGCGGTCGAGCATAAAACCGTGGGCCTTTTCGTGGATGCTCTGATTCGGGAGGAAATCATTCCCACGCTGGATTTGCCTGAATCTGATCTCCATTCATTCGCTGCAGCGGTGATGGAACGGTTCAAAAATCCGTTTGTGCGGCATTACGTGATGAGCATCGCCCTGAACTCGGTTTCCAAATTTAAAACGAGAGATTTGCCTACACTGCTGCGTTATGCTGATCAACAAGGCAAGCTTCCGGAAAAAATGGTGTTTTCGCTGGCGGCGCTGATTTCTTTCTACAAAGGAAAAAGAGGCGCAGAAACCATTATGCTGGCCGATGACGCTGACGTGCTCGACTGGTTCCGGGAGCAATGGGCGGTGTGCGATGGCACGGAAGCAGGTGTTCGCCGGCTGGTGGAACAAGTGCTTGGCAACACAGCGTTCTGGGGCAAGGATCTGAACGGTGTGTCCGGATTGACGGACCTGACGGCAGGTTTTGTTGGGCAGATTGAGAAAGAAGGCATGAAGGAAGCATTGGACCGCTTGATAAGCAACAGCGTGCGGGCCAGTTAAATGTCGGAGGTAACGAAGATGATCGAAAGCATCAGAATCAATGAGCAAGATAATGTGGCAGTGGCTTTACGTGATTATAAAAAAGATGAGACGCTCCGCATCGGGGACTGCGAGATTGTGCTGCGTGAGGACGTGGCAAGAGGCCATAAAATCGCGCTGTTCGATATTGCCGCAGGCGGCAATGTGCTGAAATACGGTTATCCGATTGGCCATGCGATCAAGCCCATTCAAGCGGGTGAACATGTGCATACGCATAATGTGAAGACGAATTTGACGGGAGTGGAAGAGTATCGTTATAAGCCGCGTTTGCTTCCGAATCCTTACAGGCAAGAGAACCGAACCTTCAAGGGTTTCAGAAGAAAGGACGGCAGTGTCGGCATTCGCAATGAGCTGTGGATTGTGCCGACGGTTGGCTGTGTCAACGGCATTGCAGAAATGATCCTGAATCGTTATCAAAAGGAAGTCAGCGGCATGGGGCCGTTTGAGAACACTCTGGTGTTGAAGCATAATTACGGATGCTCGCAGCTGGGAGGCGATCATGCGAATACAAGGGTGATTTTGGCCGACGCAGTGAAGCATCCAAACGCCGGCGGCGTACTGGTGCTGGGGCTGGGGTGCGAGAACAACACCATGAATGAATTTAAGGAGGCGCTCGGCGATTATGATACCAACAGGGTGAAATTTCTGGTATCACAGGAAGTATCCGATGAAGTGGAAGAAGGCGTGCGCCTGTTGAAGGAGCTGCATGCTACGGCGCAGGAAGACCGCCGGGAAAACGTACCGCTGTCGGAACTGAAGATCGGCCTGAAATGCGGCGGTTCGGACGGTTTGTCAGGCATTACGGCCAACCCGCTGCTGGGGCGGCTGTCCGATTATATGGCTGCACAGGGCGGAACCACCGTGCTGACAGAGGTGCCGGAAATGTTCGGCGCGGAAACGATTCTGATGGAACGTGCGGCCAATGAAGAGGTGTTTGCAAAAATTGTACGTCTCATCAACGATTTCAAGCAGTATTTTCTCGACTACAAGCAGCCGGTGTATGAAAATCCTTCGCCAGGCAATAAAGCAGGAGGCATTACGACCCTGGAGGACAAATCACTGGGCTGTACACAGAAATCGGGTCTGTCGCCCGTCAATGGCGTGCTGCAATACGGTGAGCGTCTGCAAACAAACGGCCTTAATTTGCTAAGCGCGCCCGGCAATGATCTCGTTGCCTCTTCGGCGCTGGCCGCGACGGGCTGCCAGCTTGTCATATTTACGACAGGCAGGGGGACACCGTTCGGCTCCTTTGTACCGACCATGAAAGTCTCCACTAATACGCCGCTTTACCGATCGAAGCCGCACTGGATTGATTACAATGCAGGCTCGCTTGTGGAGGACGTCACTCCCGAAGAAGGACTGCAGAATTTTATCCAATATATTATCGAAGTGGCAAACGGCAAATGGGTTAATAACGAAAAAAACAATTTCCGGGAGCTTGCCATCTTCAAAAACGGTGTGACTTTGTGACAAGAACCCCGTGACTTTGCAGCTTTATCCCCTGAAAACGCAATGGGTTAGTCAGCTATATCCAGCGAGTTTTCAGGGGATTATGTTTCTATTCCCCTCGAAATGCTTTTTCCAATTCCGCAAGGTTAAACTTTTTCATTTTCAGGAACGCCTGCGTGACACGCTCGCGCTGCTCTGGCGTACCCTTGGTCATCATTTCGTCCAGCAGAGCCGGGGAGATTTGCCAAGAGAGACCGTATTGGTCTTTGAGCCAGCCGCATTGCTCCGCTTCAGGGACGGCAGAAAGCTTGTCCCAGTAGTAGTCAATCTCCTCCTGTGTCTCGCAATTGATCAGCAGGGAAATCGCCTCGTTGAAGCTGAACGGGTGTTCCAGAGCGCTATCCATTGCCGTAAACCAGGTGTTTGCCAGCATAAAATCACTAAACATCACAGTTCCTTCCCGGTTCGGCTCCTGACCGGGGCCATACCGAACGAGCGCGCCCGGTGTAGCATTTGGGAAAACGGAAAGATAGAACTCACGCGCCTCTTCCGCCCTGCCGCAATTTTCACCCACAAACAATAAAGAGGGGATGATCTCCGGACGCGGCTCTCCATCCGGATTCGTCAGCATGAGCTGCCATGTGACGCCATACTTGTCCTGAACCCAGCCATACCATTCACTGAACGGGTACTTGTCCAAGGGCATCAACGCGGTGCCGCCATCGGATAATTTGCTCCATGCCTCGTCAAGCATTTGGCGAGCGTTCTCCTCGCGGGACGGATCAAAATTGACCATAAACGAAATGGATGGATTGAACTTAAAGTGCGGTCCGGCAGAGATGGCCATAAACGGATGTCCCCAGACGGTAAAAGAAACGAGGTCGCTATCACCCGAAGGCGTATCGTGTAGAGTCACCGCGCTCGTTATTTTGGAGTCCGGGAAAACAGAGCAATAGAACTCCGCTGCTTCCTTCGCTTCTTTATCGAACCATAGGTGCGGCGTGATAGGGGAGTGAGACGAAACGTTTTTGGCTTCACTCACGACATCTTCCTCCTTTGATGTTTAGATTAAACTTCAAGCCCATTAAAATTTTCTGAGATACTTGGTCAATGCTCTCTTCTCTGATAGTATAAACTGATTACGCCGTTACTGAATGTTTTACTGCTTGTTAATTCAAGAGGTGATGTTTGGATAGGAGAGTCAAATAGTTTTTCTCCTTGGGAAGCGATTACAGGATGAACAAAAATCCAAAGATCGTCGTAAAGTCCATACTGAATAAAAAACTGCCACATCCTTAATCCGCTTTCGACCGAAATTGTTCCAACGGTATTCTTCAGCTTTTGCATTTCCAGGACGAACGATTCCTGATCCTTGACCGTGACTTGCTCCGAATTTCTCCAAACGAGCTCTCTTGCAGCGCGGGAAATCACGATTTTCGGGATATCGTTAATTTTCTTTGCGATTGAGCGCTCGATTGCCGAGGAAGACGATTGCTCCGCATTTTGCCAGTACTCGGCCAACTGCGAATATGTATTTCCGCCAACGACGATCCGCTCTATCCCGTTATAATAATCCAGATACTCTTCAAGCATTTCATCGCTCATCGTGAACCATTGATCTTCATTGGTGACAATGCCGTCCAGAGACATGTGCATGGTCAACACCGCTTTTCCCATTGTGCCGCCTCCCATTTCATTATTTTAATTAGAAATTCGAGGATAATATATCATGCTGTACTTCGGTAATCAAACTCGTGAATACATCAATCAATACGTTTATCTTAAACAGGGAGTGTAGACATGGAATGTATCATTTTTGTCGGGATTCAAGCAGCGGGAAAATCGACTTTTTATAAAGAGAAGTTTTTCCAAACACATATGCGAATCAATCTGGATATGCTCAGAACAAGGAACAGGGAGAAGATTTATCTGGAGGCGTCTTGCATTGCTAAGCAGCCATTTGTGGTTGATAATACAAATCCGACGGCTGAAGACCGGAGAAAGTATATTGAGCTGGCCCAAAAATATCATTTCAAAGTGGTCGGTTATTACTTCGAGCCGGATTATGAGTTGTCCCATGCAAGAAATGAGAAGCGGGAGGGAAAGGAGAAGGTTCGGGAGGTCGGGATATTAAGCACCTTGAAAAAGCTGGAACGCCCTTCATACGCTGAGGGCTTTGACGAGTTATACATCGTTAAATCGACAGACGGGGAATTTACGGTTAAAGAAATGGAGGGATAGATCCTATTGATAAATAAGAAGCTTGACGGAGGCTATCCTCGATGAAGATGGCGAGCCATATTTCATGCTGATTCATCAGGCTCGTACGGCAGACGGCGTGCCCGAGAAGGTTAAAGAGCTGCTGGAGAAATACTCCATGGAGATTTTCGTCGAGCAAATGCGTCCTTTATTCATAGAGGGGCAGCGTGCTGGCGAGATTGCGGCAGACGACCCTGACGAGCTGATCGCCTGTTATTTGTCGGTTCTTAACGGCCTCATGATCTTGAATGTGCAGGAGCTTGGAGGTTATCAGGTTCCCCAGGTTGCTCCCAATATGCCTCGAAATGCCCCCCACCTGAAAAATGAGCACCGAATCAAAAATTTGAACCCTAGGATTTGAAGAAAGCAGCACTTAAAATAGAAATGTAAGTGCTTACAAATAGAGAAGGGAGGTCATGACACATGGGTCCCGAATTTAAGGCTGCAGGTACGGCACAGGACGGTACTGCAGAGCCGGGAGCACTCGTTCAGCGAAAGAGGGGAGCGGCCTTCCTGTTTCGGAAGCTGTATGAACAGAGATATCTGCAGGTGATGGCGCTGCTGGGGCTGATCTGGATGATCATTTTCAACTATTTTCCCATGTACGGAATTGTGATCGCTTTCAAGGATTTCGATATTATCAGCACGATTCAGGATGCGCCCTGGGCGGGTCTGGAGCATTTCAAGGCCTTTCTGGAGGACGATAATTTCTGGAATGTCGTAAACAACACGCTCGGCATCAGTCTGCTCAAGCTGATCATCGGATTTCCGCTGCCGATCCTGTTCGCCCTCTTCCTGAATGAAGTCCGTTCCATGCGCTTTAAGAAGTCCATCCAGACGATCTCGTACCTGCCGCACTTTCTGTCATGGGTCATCCTTGGCGGCATTCTCGCCACCTGGCTGTCGGAAACCGGACTTGTGAACGAGCTGCTGCTTGGCCTGGGGTGGATCGACAAACCGATCACTTATCTGGCAGAGCCTGACTACTTCTGGGGAATTGTCATTGCTTCGGATATCTGGAAGGAGCTCGGGTGGTCGGCCATTATTTATCTGGCTGCCATGGCGGGAGTTTCTCCGGATCTGTATGAGGCCTCGACGATAGACGGTGCAGGGCGGTTTCAGAAAATGTGGTATGTTACGCTGCCGTCCATTAAAGGCACGATCTCCATCCTGTTCATCCTTGCGGTCAGCGGCATTTTAAACTCGAATTTTGACCAGATCCTCGTACTGCGCAATTCACTGAATGAGAGCGCGAGCAGTGTAATCGACGTGTATGTGTATCAGGTCGGCATTCAGCAGGGCCGGTTCTCCTACTCGACTGCTGTAGGCTTGCTCAAGGCGGTTGTTGCACTCATTCTGCTGCTGCTGGCCAACAGCGTTACCAAACGGCTCAACAATACATCGCTGTTCTGAAAGGGGGGAGAATACATGTCGTTTCTGCGGCGCAAGACGGCGGGAGAGGCCGTATTTGATGCAGTTAACAATGTGATGATGCTGATCATCTGTTTTGTAACCCTGTACCCGATCTGGTACGTGCTGGTGCACTCCTTTAATGACGGGGCGGATGCCATGCAGGGGGGCATTTTCTGGGTGCCGAGAGTGTTCAGTCTGGACAACTACCGGGCGGTATTTGCCAGCAGCGGCATTATGACCGCTATGGGGGTTACGGTGGCAAAGACGCTGGTCGGCACGGTGGTGCATGTCTTTTTTACGGCTATGGTGGCTTATGCCTACTCCCGGCGCGAGTTGATTGGGCGCAAGTTTTACATGATTGTGGGGACCATTACGCTGTTTTTTGGCGGCGGGCTCATTCCGACGTACCTGCTGATCAGGGACCTCGGGCTGCTGGACAGCTTCTGGGTGTATATCATTCCGGCGATGTTCAGCTTTTTTGACCTGATTATTTTTGTCTCCTTCTTTCGCGAGCTGCCTGACGCCTTGGAGGAGGCGGCAAAGATGGACGGGGCCAATGATTTCAAAATTTTTTACAGCATTGTGCTGCCCTGCTCCATGCCGGTGGTGGCCACCATTGCTCTGTTTCATGGTGTGTATCAATGGAATGATTATTTTACAGGCATGATTTATGTCAACGATACGAATCTTCAGCCAATTCAGACGTTTCTGTACCGGGTTGTGGCCCAATCCAGCTCCAACCAGATGATGGCGGCGGCTCCCGGCGTTACGGCACAGACGGTGACTTCACAGTCAATTAAGCTGGCGACCATGGTCGTGACAACACTGCCGATCGTGCTGGCGTATCCTTTTTTGCAGAAGTATTTCGTGAAAGGCCTGATGATCGGTTCGATCAAAGGATAAGCAGATCAAAAGGGGGAATTCGATGTTCACACGCAAATGGCAGGCAGGCATTCTGGCATTAATCACGGTGTTCATGTTAACAGCATGTACATCCAGAGGAGGGGGCAGTTCCGCACCGGCAGCGCTGGATGAACCCAAAACACCGGCGACGGCCGACGAGCCGGGCTGGAAGGCGGATAAGGAGCCGATTACATTCGACTGGTATTTGAACTTCTCCTGGTTTCCCAATAAGTGGGGAGTGGATGCCACCTCCCAGTACGTGACGAAGAAAACGGGGGTCAACATTAATTTCATCGTGCCGGCCGGCAACGAAAACGAGAAGCTCAACACCATGATTGCCTCCGGTAAATTGCCGGACTTTATCACTCTCGGCTGGACCGAGGATGCGGTCAAAAAAATGATAGAAGGTAAAATGGTGCTGCCGCTTAATGAGCTGGCGGAAAAATACGACCCGTATTTCATGAAGGTGGCGGACCCGGCCAAGGTTTCATGGTACCAGCAGCCGGACGGCAACATTTACGGTTATCCAAATGCATCATCCTCACCGCAGGATTATAAAAAGTATGGCCAGAACTTTGTATCCAACCAAACGTTTATGGTGCGTAAGGACATCTATGAAGCCCTTGGCAAGCCGGATATGAGAACGCCGGAGGGTTTTCTGAAAGCGCTTCAGGACGCAAAGCAGAAGTTTCCTGAGGTCAACGGGCAGCCGCTGATTCCGCTTGGACTCCATGAATTCACGGATGTTGGCAACTACTCCCTTAAAGAATACCTGCAGAATTTTCTTGCAGTCCCTTATGAAAAGGACGGCCAGCTCTATGACAGGATGACCGATCCGGAGTATGTCGGATGGTTGAAAACGCTGCGCAAGGCCAACGAAATGGGCTTGCTGGCCAAAGACGTCTTTATCGACAAGCGTCCGCAGATGGAGGAGAAAATCGCTCAAGGCCGTTATTTCGCCATGCTGTATCAGCGCTCCGATATGGGTAACCAGCAGATCACCCGCTACGTCAATGACCCGGATTCCGTATATATTGCGGTGGACGGACCGGCCAACAGCAAGCTTGACCCTCCGACGCTGGCAGGTCCAGGCATTTCGGGCTGGACACTGACGCTCATCTCCAAAGATGTGAAGGGCAAGGAGCGGGCAATCGAATTCCTTACGTATCTGATCAGCGAGGAGGGCAACAAGGATCTGTATATGGGCGAAGAAGGCGTAACCTGGGACATGGTGGATGGCAAGGAAACGTTCAAGCCTGAGGTGCTGGACCTGCTGAACAAGGACCGGACGGCATTTGATAAAAAATACGGCGCTTCCTTTACCTTCTGGATGCTGATGGATACGAATATGAATTTGAAGTGGGCACCGCCGAGCGCCGAGCCCGCGAAACAGCCGGAGGATTGGACAAAAGGCAAAACGTACGGCTTCTCGCAGTATGATAATACCATTCCTACCGGAACTTCCGCAGAAGGCATCGCCAACAGCAAAATCAACCAGGCCTGGGGCAGAACATTGCCGAAGCTGCTGCTGGCTGCATCAGACAGCGAGTTTGATCAATTGTTTGAGAAGTTTCTGAAGGACCGCGACGAGGCGGGCTACGATAAAGTGAAAGCCTATCAGGAAAAGGCCTTCGCGGAAAATCAGAAAAAGATCGAGGCTTTTGCGCAATAATCGCATAAATGAGGACGTGCAGCCTGTTGTTTCATATAGAGCCGTGCACCTTTTCGAAAAATCCCGCAAACTGCCGGGATTTTTCGAGTTGGTATGAGAGGGATACGCCTGCTCCTGCTCTGCCTGGGCTATTTCATAATTAAATGCCGGAAGTGATGTCATGCGTGCTGTCATACGGAAATGGATTGGAAAACTTATCATGAGCGCGGGCGGATTGCCGTTGCAGATCAAGCTGATCGCTGCATATATCGGTGTCATACTGGTTCCCGTCGTGCTTTTCTCCATATACACCTTTCAGCAGCTGTATGATAATACGCTGCTGGATATGACGAGAAAGAACGAGTTTGCGCTGGACAGCGAGCTGAAGGATATGAGGAACAACATGGAGATTATGGAGCGGACGGCGCAGCTTGCCGTCTCGGACCGCGCGGTACTCAATTATTTAACGAGCAGCAGGGAGCCGGAGACGGAAGAATTGGTTAATTTTAATATGAATGTTTTTCCCAATTTGCAGCATTTGCTGTACAGCAACCCGAAAGTGACAAATATCCGGCTGTTCACGGACAATCCTCATGCCAAGGAAATATGGCCGGTGATTTTCCGGGAGAGCCGAATCTATGACAAGGATTGGCTGCCCAAGGTCCGTGCGCGGAACGGAATGACATGGTGGGAGATATACAAGGGCCCTGAGGATATTTTGCGGACCGGGGAGACCGGCAGTCTGGTTCAGACAGCTTATATTTCTTTGTTCAGAGAAATACAGGCCGCGGAAGGAGTGAAGGGCGGTATCGTGCAGATCGATATGGAGCTGGAGGATTTTCTGCCCAAAACCTTCGGCAGCCTGCAGGATGGGGACTCCCAAATGCTGCTCTTCAGCCGCGATGGGGAGGCCTACTTCCGTTCGGACAGCAGGCTGCCCGGCAGCATCACGACAGCGGCGATCAGGGAACAGCTGCGGATGCACGGAAAGGATGAGCAGGGAAGCATTCGCTTTTCCATCAAGGGCGAGCCGTATCTCGGATTGTACAGAACGGTCGACGGGCCAGATGCTTATCTGGTCAATGTCGTGTCACTGGAGCCGGTCTTGTCCGACATTCGCGGCAGGCGCAATCAGCTCGTCGTTATCGTTGTTGTGCTGATTGCCTTCATGTCGCTGATTTCATACGGTCTGCATGCGCTTATTTTAAGGCAGCTCACCACGCTTCGCGATTCCATGAAGCAGGTGCATGAAGGAAATTTTGCGGTGCGTATTCCGGTCTATGGCCAGGGTGAAATCGCCGAGCTGGCGCACCACTTCCGCAGGATGCTGGGCAAGATCAAAGAGCTGATTGCCGAGGCTGTCGAGAAACAGGCGGCAGCCAAAGAAGCTGAGCTCAATTCGCTCAAAAATCAGATCGACTCGCATTTTCTGTATAATACGCTGGAAAATTTGAAGATGATGGCTGAGGTGGAAGGCCAATATCCGCTGTCGGATGCGCTGACCTCCCTGGGCTCCATGATGCGCTACAGCTTTCAATGGACAGCCGATTTCGTCACCCTGGACGATGAAATCCGTCATATCCGCAATTACATGGCACTGATGAACATCCGGTATGATGACAGGTTGAAGCTGGAAGTGAACGTTCATCCTGGGCTGCTTGCCCGCTGCGTGCTCAAGATGTCGCTGCAGCCGATCGTGGAGAATGCGGTCAAGCATGGCTGGCAGCCCGAGCATGCCGGGGAAAAGCAATTTACGGTTCGTATTCAGGCGAGCGAGCGTAACGGGAACCTGCATATTCTGATCTCAGATAACGGGCAGGGGATGCCTGAATGGAAAGTGAATGAAGTGAATGCGGCGCTTCGAATTGGAGAAGAGGAGTGTGAGCGGCCGCTGGACGCTGCCAGCCGATCATCGAATCATGGCATCGGCCTGCAGAATGTGCAGAAAAGAATCCGCATCCACTGCGGGGAAAGCTACGGCATTCATGTTGACAGCGGGCAGGGGAGATCAACCACCGTGCATATGGTGCTCCCTCGGAGCCTGTCCGCCAAGGGAGGTGATCAGGATAATCAGGCTGCTGATTGCGGATGATGAGAAAAATATCAGGCTTGGGTTAAAGGCCATGGTCGAGCGGGAATTCCCCGGGGACTTCGAATGTTATACAGCCGAGGACGGGCGTCAGGCATGGAATCAGGCCAATGCGCAGCGTATGGATATCGTCATTACGGATATCCGGATGCCGCATATGGATGGCATTCAATTGATGCGCCAGCTGCGCGATTTGCGCCCCAGGCCGCTCGTGGCTGTGCTTAGCGGTTATGGCGAATTCCAGTATGCGAAGGAGGCTATCCACTGCGGCGCACAGGAATATTTGCTCAAGCCGGTCGTCCGGGAGGACCTGTTCTCCATGCTGAAGGAGATGGAGAACACGATTCTTGAAAGGCCGCTGCCGGGCAGGGAACGGGAAGCGCCGCAGGCTGCGGTCAGGCAGGGAAAAGAAGGCGGCCCGGGGAGGTCGTATGAGCTGGACCGGGCTGTCGAATATATTCATAAGCACTACAAGGAAGATTTGAATATGGCGGTCGTGTCCAACCTTGTATCGTTAAATTACACGTATTTCAGCCATGCCTTTAAATCCTATACCGGGGTAAGCTTTGTGCAATATTTGAGGAATGTGCGTATTCACAAATCCAAAGAGCTGCTGGAGCGCACGGAGCTCAGGATTTATGAGGTCGCGGCAGCCGTCGGGTTTGAGAGCGCCAAGCATTTTAACAAGGTCTTCAGAGAGAAGGAGGGCATTACTCCGCAGGAATACCGGGTCAGGCAGCATGCTTTGCGCAGGAGCGGGGATAGGTTCAATTTTGGGGGTTTGCCCGAAGGCTAGCATATAGTGGCATTTGGTCGCAAGCCATTGTTATAATGAAAGAGACAAAGCGAGAAAGACATCATGACAGGGGGTGCTGATTATGATTGTATTCGAAACGGAAGACGCATTTGTCATGACTGCACAGCATGACCACGGCCGCATTGCAGGTGAGTTGGCCTCCAACTGGAAGGTGGAGCATCTCGGCTTTCCGGACAACAGGGAGGAGCTGGTGTACGCGGCTTTCCGGCATGACCAGGGCTGGATTCGGCTGGATGCCGCCCCGTTCTGGAACGATCATGCAGCGGCTCCGTATACGTTCAAGGATTTTCCGCTGAGTCCCCGTTTTGTGTTTTATAAATTGGGCATCGATGAAGTGGAGAAGGAGCACCCCTATGCCGCGCTGCTGTGCAGCAGCATGTACAGCGAGCTGGTGGAGCGAAGCCGCGGCGAGCATCAAGAGGATATACGGATCATTCATGAATATCTTGCGGATGAAGAAGAGAGAAGATCTCGTCTCTATCAGTTGCTTGGCGGCATCGATGTCTGGCATGACCGGCTGCAGTCCGATCTGCAAAGACTGATGTTCTGCGATGAGCTGAGCTTGTTCATCTGCATGCAGCCTCCGGGTACGCCGGCTTCCCAGTATGAATGGTTTGCTGGCGGCCTGAGCACGGCAGGCCTCGGGCACGGCGTTATCCGTGCCGAATGGAACTCGGAGAATAGTGTTGGCCTCTCCTTTAATCCGTTTGAGCACAATGCCCGGGTAACGCATGTATACCGTACCGTTCACAAGCGGGACATCCGGGAGCACGGCCTTGCGGAGGCCTATCGCTTAGCACTGGTGCAGCAGCGCACCGTTTCAATTGAGAGATTGGCTGCTGAATTTCTGAGCTCCCATAAGTAATGAAAGTACTCCAATCCGGGTCCGTATCTTCATGCCCGCTTTTTTTCAACAACTCCGCTGCGGCTATATTAAGAAAATGGATAATTTTATCCATTCAACTCTCTTGATATCAAACCGATATTACTCCTGAGAATAAACATTCAAAGGAGACACCATTGTGAAGCTGCTAAAAAATCTTTCCATCACAAAGAAGCTGTTGATTATTATCGTTGTAAGCGCATTGGCGCTCGGCTCGGTAGGGTTTTTGGGATTAAATTATATTATGGCCATGACCAAAAACTCGGAGGCAATGTACGAAGAGAACCTGATTCCTTTAGGGAATATTATGCAAATCAGGGTAAATGCGAGAGCGAGCGATGCATATACTCTTGAGCTGATGATTACAGAGGATGCGGCCAGAAACAAACAGCTGCAGGAAGAGATTTCCTCGGCCTGGGAAGAAGTTGACGCTCTCGTCGCAGAAATGGAAAAAGGCAAATTAACCGGGGAACAGCAGGATTTGCTCAATCAATACAAGGAACAAGTGAAGCTGCTGAGCGAGAGCAGAAATCAGGTTATTGAATTGGCCATCCAAAATAATAATGCAGAAGCCTATCGCGTCTATTTGGAGGGTGTGGAGAAGAACCGTCAGCTGGTTAATGATACGCTGAAAGCCCTCCAGAAATCCAATATTGCTACTGCCGGTTCAATTAACGCCACGAATCAGGAAAGCTCGCGCACCATAACAATTTTCGTGACAGTTCTTATTATTGCGGCTCTTCTGCTGTTAATTCTGCTTAGCACAATGATTGCCCGCATGATTGTCAAACCGGTTAAAGAAGTGGTGGGCTTGCTGCAGCAAGCGGAAAGCGGAGATTTTACCGTCAAAGGCAGCTACCGCTCCAGGGATGAAATCGGCGAGCTGACCGGATCATTCAACAATATGACCTCAAGGCTTCAATCCGTATTTAATACTGTACAGGAGTCTTCATTGCTGGTCGCTTCAGCTTCGGAGGAATTAAGCGCCAATGCCGAAGAAAACAGCAAGGCCAGCGAGCATATTACGACGGTCGCTCAGGAGCTTGCATATGGTTCGGAAAAACAAGTGGATCAAATCGAAGAGAGCTCAAGAGTTATTGGGGCCATAAGCGAGCATACAAGGACGATCGCTGATAATACGGAGAAAATGAAAAGAGATGTGCTGCAGGCCTCACAAATGTCCTCCGAAGGCAATCAGGCGATCGGTGAAGTGCGTCAACAGATGAATTCCATCCATGTGAATGTCAACAGCTTGTCGGAAGCGGTAAAAAATCTGAATGAGCGCTCCAATGAAATTGGCAAAATCACAAGTGTGATTACAGGCATATCGGACCAGACGAATTTATTGGCCTTGAATGCCGCGATTGAAGCGGCCAGGGCGGGCGAGCATGGCAAAGGCTTTGCCGTTGTTGCCGATGAGGTGAGAAAGCTTGCTGAAGAATCCAAGAACTCAACCGAGCAAATTTCCGGGCTGATTAAGCTGATCCAAAGCGAAACGGAGCATACGCTGCGAACTATGGAAAAGGCCTCCGAAGAGGTTTACTCCGGCATGAACGTTGTCCAGCACGCAGGGGACTCTTTCTCCAGCATAGATCAGGCAGTGAACAGAGTGGTTCTACAGATTGAGGAAATTTCAGAAGCGCTGGACCGATTGGCTGACGGTACGGAAAATGTGAATGCCGCCGTAATGGAAGTCAGCTCGGTGGCGAGGGAATCTGCCGGAAATTCGCAAAGCATCTCCGGCGCAACTCAGGAGCAGCTCGCCTCCATGGAGGAAATCACCTCTTCTGCCCAAGCGCTTGCCGGTCTGGCGGATGATCTGCAAAATACAATAAAACAGTTTAAAATCTAGTTGAAATATAGTACTGTAAGCAAAAGTCCCTCTGGCCGGAGCCAAAGGGACTGAGCGGCAGCAATGCCGGAAAACTATTTCGGAATTGTATTCGTACCCGTGCCGCTTACTGCTTTGCCTGAGCCTCTGTTCAGCAACGACTGGAACCCGTTGATCAGTTTTGTGCGTGCATCCTTGTTTCTTATCAGGTAGGTCGCTCCCAAGCCCAGTGCAGCGACCATAAGCTTCTTGTTATCCAATGCCATCGGGAATCCCTCCTCACGAGATTATATATAGCTTTGTCTTCCCTGCTATAATCACTGTTTACCCTTTCACGGAAGCCTGAAACTTATAGAGCTTTATAATAGATCTTCATTCGCGATTACTTCAGATTTTTTACGTTTAATGGATACTGTGTAATCTCTGGCCACATTCACCATGCTTACATACTGCTTCATACGGCTTGTCCATAAAATTCTTCTGATCAGCCAATATCTCCAGCTTATCACCTGAACTTCATCTCCCTAGTATTGATGCCAGACCGGTTGAATATGTTGTTGCATAGATGTTCGTATCCCTAGCTGCAAAATGGTTCGCATTTTCGCACATTGAAGGAGGAATTTTCATGCAGAACAAAGAAGTGCTGGCGATGCTGCTCGCGGGCGGACAGGGCAAACGGTTGAAAGGATTAACGCGAACGCTTGCCAAGCCTGCCGTCTATTTTGGCGGAACGTACAGAATTATCGACTTTCCCCTCAGCAACTGCGCTCATTCCGGTATCGATACGGTTGGAGTGCTGACACAATACGAGCCGCTTGTTCTGCATTCCTATATCGGCGTGGGGAGCGATTGGGATCTGGACCGCAGAAACGGCGGCGTCTATGTGCTGCCACCCCATGAAAGGGAGGACGGCAACAGCTGGTACAGAGGAACGGCGGATGCGATTTTCAGAAATCTCAAATTTATTGAACAGTTTAACCCCGAGCATGTGCTCATTCTTTCCGGCGACCATATCTATAAAATGAATTATGCGACCATGCTGAACTTCCACAAAGAGAAGAACGCCGATTGCACGATTTCCGTTATTGATGTCACCATTGAAGAAGCCAGACGCTTCGGGATATTGAATACGGATGAAAACCTGCAAATTTATGAATTCGAAGAAAAGCCGCAGCAGCCGAAAAGCACCCTCGCGTCCATGGGCATTTATTTGTTTAAATGGAGCGTGCTCAGGGAGTATTTGATCACAGCCTCGCAAAACCTCGACAGCTCGCATGATTTCGGCAAGGATATCATCCCGCTCATGCTCAGTTATGGCAAAACACTGTATGCTTACCCGTTCCAGGGATACTGGAAGGATGTAGGCACCATTCAAAGCCTGTGGGAAGCCAACATGGACCTGCTGGCACCTGATCCTCCCCTGAATCTGAACGACCCGGACTGGCGCATTTTTACAAGAAGCCCGAATCAGCCCGCACAGTATATATCCCCCAATGCGGTTCTCAACAATTGCATCGTGAATGAAGGCTGCGTCGTAAGCGGCAGAGTCGAGCATTCGGTTCTCTTCTATGGGGTAGAGGTCGGAGAGGGCAGCCATGTATCGGATTCCGTCATTATGCCTGGCGTGAAGATCGGACGCCATGTCCGCATCCATCGTGCGATTGTAAGCGAGAACGTCATGATTGAAGATGATGCCGTGATTGGCGGTGATGCGGAGGATATCGTGCTGATTGACCATGACACGGAAGTGAAGGCGGCCCAAAATTATTAAGGAAATGGACGGTGAAAGCATGAACCCACTGATCGGCGTTATTAACCTGGACAATGAACTGGATCATCTGAAGGAGCTGACTTACTTCCGCTGCGGGGCGGCCGTTCCCTTTGCAGGCCGCTACCGGCTCATCGACTTTACACTGTCCAATATGATGTATGCGGGTATTCTGGATACGGCTCTGTTCATCCGCAGGAAGTATCGATCCTTGCTGGATCATTTGGGGGATGGGCGCCCGTGGGACCTGGACCGCAAACGCGGCGGGCTGTTCGTGCTCCCTCCGGACTGGAATGATCCAACGGATACGTCCAAAGGGGATCTGCAGCATGTGCATAATAATCTGGATTTCTTTAAGCGTGCTGCAGGAGAAACCATCGTTCATTCCGGCTCCCGCCATGTCAACAAAGTGGATATCGGGGACGTCTACCGGTTTCACAAAGAGAAGGGAGCTGACGTTACGCTCGTATACCGGCAGGTGGAGCAGCTTAAACCGGAGCATGGGCCCTGCACCCGTCTGGAGGTGAATGAGGACGGACGGGTGACGGGGATTCATCAGGAGCAAGGCCATCATAATATATACATGGAAATATTCATCATGGATAAAAGGCTGTATCTGCAGGAGGCGGAACGCTGCATCGCGCATGGCGACAGCAACTTTTTTCGCGACGCCATCCAGCGCAATCCGGAGCGGCTGCAAATTTATGCCTATCGCTATGACGGCTATCATGCCTTGATCAATTCGGTGGAGAGCTATTTCAAGCACAGTATGGCGCTGCTGGACCAAAAGCAATATCAGGCGTTATTCCAGCACAGGCCAGCCCATACCAAAATCAAATATGAGGCTCCCACAAGATACCTGGACGGGGCTGAGGTCGAAAACTCTTTGGTTGCCAACGGCTGCATCATTGGCGGAAGAGTGGAGAACAGCGTCATTTTCAGAGGGGTACAGATCCATAAGGGGGCGCGGGTCAGCAATTCAATTATTATGCAAAAATGCGTCATCCGTGAAGGAGCTGTCATTGAGAATGTCATTCTCGACAAGGATGTCAGATTATCCGAGGAGACCACCTTGATCGGCAGCGCCAAAAGTCCCTATGTTATCGCCAAAAATACCAAAATGTAATCCATACTCTGGCTGATGTGCTGCAGAAGAATCGGCTAAGGATCAGGAGGTACTCACCTTTGTTCAGCAATAAGGAAGAGTTCAAGGAACAATTTCGGCTGCGCCTTATCGGACGTCTTGGAATTCCCCTGGCGGAAGCCAGGGCCGATGACGTGTACAAAATATTGGGCAGCATGATCAGGGAATATGTCGGCAAAAACTGGGCCAGAACGAATCAGGCATATAAGGAGCGTGGGGAGAAGCAGGTCTATTATTTCTCGCTGGAATTCTTGATGGGCCGGCTGCTCGGGAATAATCTGCTGAATCTGGGTGTCCTGAATATGGTCAGGGAAGGGCTGAGCGAGCTGGGCTGGGGGCTCGAAGCGATCGAAGCGCAGGAATCGGATGCGGGTCTCGGCAACGGCGGTCTTGGCCGGCTGGCCGCCTGCTTTATGGATTCGCTTGCTTCGCTGGGTTATGCGGGACATGGCTGCGGCATCCGTTATAAATACGGTCTTTTCGAGCAGCGGATTGTGGACGGCAATCAGGTGGAACTGCCGGATTATTGGCTGCAGAAGGGCAATGTGTGGGAAGTCCGCCGCCCTGAGAAGAAGGTTGAGGTCTTTTTCTGGGGCAGGGTGGAAAGCCGCGAGGAAAACGGCCGCCTTATTTTCGAAACCAAGGACGCAGAAAAAATCTGGGCCGTTCCGTACGATATTCCGTTGATCGGCTACAGGCGGGGCAACGTCAATACACTGCGGATCTGGAGCGCAGAGTCGGGGTTGGACCTGGCGGCAGGCCATTTTTCGGGCGGAGAGGGCTATTATAAATATCTGGAATACAGCCGATCCATTGAGTCGATCTCGGAGTTCCTGTACCCGGATGATTCGAATGAAGAGGGCAAGCGGCTGCGCTTGAAGCAGCAGTATTTTCTCTGCTCTGCCGGTCTGCAAAGCATTCTGCGCACCTATGACAAACAGCAGCTTTCCTATGATCATCTGCCTGACAAAATCGCCATCCATATCAATGATACACATCCGACGCTCGTTATTCCGGAATTGATGCGTATCCTGATCGATGTGAAAGGCATGGGCTGGGATGAGGCATGGGATATTACAAGCAGAACAGTAGCTTATACAAACCATACGATCCTCAGCGAAGCGCTGGAGAAATGGCCTGTGCCCATGGTCCGCGAACTGCTGCCGCGTGTCTATATGATCATTGAGGAGATCAACAAACGGTTCTGCGCCATGCTGCTGGAGCGGTATCCGGGCGATGAACGGCGGATGTCAGAGATGGCCATCATCTATGGGGACCAGATCCGCATGGCCAATCTGGCTATTGTGGGCAGTTACAGTGTAAACGGCGTGGCTGCGCTTCATACGGAAATATTAAAGCAGCGCGAGATGAGGCCGTTCCACGAGCTGTTCCCGGACCGCTTCAACAACAAGACGAACGGCATTACGCACAGGCGGTGGCTGATGCATGCCAATCCGGAGCTGGCGGAGCTTTATAAAGAAACGCTTGGTGAAGCTTGGGTCCACGATCCACGCGGATTAACCGGATTGCTGCAGTATACCGGGAATTCATCCTTCCAGCAGCGGGTGCAGGACATCAAGCAGAACAACAAGCGGAGGCTGGCAGGATATATTCTGAGCAGACAGGGGATATCTGTCGATCCTTTATCCATTTTTGACGTGCAGGTCAAGCGGCTTCATGGCTATAAACGGCAGCTGCTGAACATTATGCATATCATGCACTTGTACAATGAACTTAAAGAAAATTCGGCCAGGGACATGACTCCGCGCACCTTCATATTTGGGGCCAAAGCCGCTCCGGGTTATTATTTGGCGAAGCAGATCATCAAGCTGATTAACAATGTGGCTGACACGGTCAATCATGACCCGCAGGCAAGAGATCGGATAAAGGTTGTTTTTCTGGAAAACTACTCTGTATCTCTCGCTGAGCTCATTATCCCGGCCGCGGACGTGAGCGAGCAAATTTCCACTGCCGGCAAGGAGGCTTCCGGTACGGGGAATATGAAATTTATGATGAACGGGGCCTTAACGATCGGCACGATGGATGGCGCCAATGTTGAAATGCATGAAATGGTGGGAGACCGGGATATGTTTATCTTCGGTCTCCGTGCGGAGCAGGTGCTCGAATATTATCGTACAGGAGGATATTCCGCGCGCCGCAAGAGCGAGGAGGATGAACGGCTGCGCAGACTGCTGGGGCAGATGATCCAGACAGGTCCTTTCACGAGCCATGAGTGGGAGTTTGAAGCGGTTTACCGGTCATTGATCGACCATAATGATGAATATTTTGTGCTGGAGGATTTTGCGGCATATGTGGACACACAGGCCCAAATCGACCAGATATACCGCGATCCGTCGGATTGGACGGGGCGGGCGATCGCGAACATGGCGCATGCAGGGAAGTTTGCAAGCGACTGCACCATCCGGCAGTATGCGGACGATATCTGGCAAATCCGTCCTCTGGACGAGGATATTTCGAGCAGGAAGGTGTATTAACGTTCACACGTTTTTACAATTCAGGATTAAATCAACCTTCAGCATCTCATTGGCTATGGTCACAAAATCCTCCCGACTGATTTCTAATTGCCCGAAGCGGAATGAGTAACCCCAGTTGCGTCTTTCTCTGGTGAAGGTCAGCTTGTCCAACAGATTGGCGATTTTAACGGCCCGGCAAGGCAGATAATGCATATTGCGGCGATATGGAATAAAATCTTCACTCATTTTATAGGGATAGACGACATCGTCTGCGACCCGGCCAATTGCTGTAAATGCCTGCAGGGCCTCTCCTGCCTTCAAGTCTGTGCGAGGAGAGTAGTAGATAAACCAATCCCCTGATCGCATTCTCCCGAGCGGCCCCGCTTTCCCGTGACAGGTCTGCGCGACCCCTTCTTCCACCGCACGGCTAACGTGGGATGCAGAGACTACACCGAGCCAAAAACGGTTATTTTCATCAATCACGATATCATGTATTTTATCGGTCATCTTCGTATGCCTTCCTTTCGTTTGAACTATCTCAACTATACAAAAACGCTGCTGACAGCATTATGTCAGCAGCGTTTCATCTTTTTTAACTGGGTCGAAACAAGTTCACTTAATTAACGGTAAAAAAATCTCATCCACAATTTCAGCAATGGTGTCCTGTGACACAGGTTCATAGGTAATTAACACCTCATGTCTAACAAGATCAACAGGCAGACTTGTAATCCGTGGAGTAATCTTCTCACCCCTAATTTCTCCTCGCTCTACTGCCCGTTTCAGAATGGTTTGCATGGTATGGGTTCTTCGGAAATTGATCAATTCAGATAAGGGGATCCCTGTTAGAACAGACATTAATCCATGAATCGTTTCTGGCCCAATTTGACGTAGGATTTCATTCAATCGATTCAGTGCGATGATAACATCGCTTCGCAGGTCGCCAGTATTAGGGATTTCATCTTTTATCAGGTTTATCATGGAATGTGGGAAGTCTCATTGTTTTTAGGGTGATTCAAGGATTGGGTGGTGGTTTGATGATACCAATCATGCAGACCATGATTGGCCGGGCAGCTGGGGGAGAGAAACTAGGTAAATTAATGGCTATTGTTGGTTACCTGTACTTATTGGGCCTATTCTTGGACCTGTATTAGGTGGGGTTATTATTAATTATCTTAACTGGCGTTGGATTTTTTATGTCAATCTTCCTGTTTGTTTAATCGCTTTAATCCTGGACGCAAGGGGATTACCCAAGGATGATGTCACAAATCAGCTTCAAAAACTAGATACCCTTGGTTTATCCTTGTTATCACCCAGTATCGTGTTGATTATTTATGGACTTACCAACGTCAGTTCAGATCATGGCTTTTTTCAAAGTTCAGTCATCATCCCTATTGTCATTGGGCTTTTATTTCTAATGGTCTTCTGCCTTTATGTTTTAAGAAAATCTAACAATCCAGTAATTGATATACGTTTATTTAAAAGCAAGCCCTTTACCGCATCCTCCTGTCTTTTATTTTTATCAGGTCTATCGTCTTATGGAGGTATGTTATTACTTCCACTCTATTTTGAAGCCTCTCATGGCTAAAGCCACGAGATTCCTGGGTAATCCATTCTACTGAACAGAATTAGCATGTGATATGCCGCCAGGCTATCCCCGCAGTCCCTGCGGTTCTTGCAACTATTCATTCAGAAGTCTTTTGCCTTCGGCAAGAATGTTTCTGCTTGCATTGACATCCCGGTCATGGTGGCTGTGGCATGCTGGACATTCCCACTCCCGTAGACGAAGATCCTTGACCTCTTTATGTTGGTAGCCGCAACACGAACAGATTTGAGACGAGGCGAAGGTTTTACCTACGGCTACAAACCTGCGTCCGTACCATTTAGCCTTATATTCAAGCATTTTCCCAAATCGCTTCCAAGATACTTCGCTAATGGCTTTGGCCAGCTTGTGATTTTTCATCAGGTTAGCTACCTGCAAATCTTCAATCGCAATCAGGTCGTGGTTTTTGACGATATGCGTTGAAATCTTTTGCAGGTAGTCTGTTCGGGCATTGGTAATACGTTCATGAATGCGTGCCACCTTCACCCGTTGTTTATTCCAGTTGGCGGAACCTCCCACCCGTCTGGAAAGAATGCGTTGTTCACGAATGAGTTTTTGCTCCATCTTCCGTAGAAATTTCGGATTCTCAAACACTTCACCGTTAGATAGAACTGCGAAATCTTTAAGCCCCACGTCAATCCCGACTTCCCGGTTTGTTTTTCGCAGGGGCTCTATATCGGTTTCCACTAACAGCGAAACAAAGTATTTTCCTGAAGGATTGCGCCTAATCGTTGCACTGATGATGCGACCCTCTACTTCTCTGGACTTCGCAAATTTCACGAGCCCTAATTTGGGTAGTTTCACTTTATTACCTGTGATCGAAATATTGCCATTGGTGTAGTTAGTTTGATACGACTGTACCGGATTCTTTTTGCTCTTAAATCTCGGTGCATCATTCTGTTTTCTGAAAAATTTCTCAAAGGAATCGGCCAGATGTTGCAGAGCATTTTGCAAAGAGAATTTATCCGGTTCTTTGAGCCATACGAGTTTTTGCTTCAATTTGGTTAATTTAGCAGAGCATTTGGTATACGACAATCCTTTGCCTGTACTGTGGTATGTTTCATTCCATAGTCCCAGAAAATGATTAAAGACAAAACGGGAACAGCCGAGCGTCTTGTTAATGAGAACGATCTGATCCTGGTTGGGATAGATACGAAACCTGTAGGCTTTATGGACAAGCATATTCTCACTTCACTTTCTGATCTTGAATATACTTCCGGATTTGTTCTTCGGTATGCTCGCTGACGGTCGCCACAAAGTAAGAGGGATTCCACAAGTGACCTCCCCACAGCTTTTTCTTGAGCTGCGGAAATTCTTTAAACAGAAGTCTTGCAGAAATTCCTTTTAACACTTTGACCATATTGGGTATGGAATGTTGTGGCGTGCATTCGACCAGAACATGGATATGGTCTTGATCTGTTTCCATTTCGGAGATGGTAAAGTTGTAGTCGGACGCGACTTGCAGGAGAATTTCCTTGAGTCTAGCGTCCACTTCATCCGTGAGGACTCGGTGTCGGTATTTCACGCACCATACGATATGGTATTCGAGAGCGTAAACATACCCTCTGCCACGCCTAGTTTCTACCATCATTTATCACCAAGATTATTTTACCATACGTCATAGAAAAACACATCGGAAATATTGATAAAATGTAGATTATATTTAAAATAATGTATACCATATGTCGGTTCATTGACATGTTAAATGACATGCCTGAACCGAAGCTTTCTTACTCATGACTAAAGTCGCGAGTTTGCGAAAACTCCTTATCAACAAGTTCGCGGGGAGAGCGTTCTCGTTTCAGGGTTATTATTGATTCCTCAAGGGGTAGGGATGTTATTGACGCGTTCATTAGCAGGTAAACTTACAGGTACAATCGGCTCTCGATGGATCGTGTTCTGCGGTACCCTTCTGACAATACTCGGAACCATCCCCTTTGCCTTTTGCCAAGTTAATACCAGCGAACTTCTGCTTGCCATCGCCCTCGTTGTCCGTGGCGGAGGACTTGGAGGGATTATGCTACCTGTTATGGCAACAGCTTATGAAGGATTAAGTAAAGAACAGGTTCCGCATGCCAGCAGTGCCACTCGGATTCTACAGCAAATCGGAGGAGCTTTTGGCGCTTCAGTGCTTGCAGTCATCTTACAAAATCAAATGACATCTCAATCTGTTATGAATATAACGACGCTGAACACAGCTTTTAATCATACATTTATGTGGACGGTCGGCTTCACTTTATTTTCACTCATTTTTATAGCCTTCTTACCTAATAAAATATCTGGCAAGAGTTAAGTCAATTACTTTCACCTATAAAAGAGATCAACCTATTCCGATTGATCTCGTTTCACAGAAATTTTTGCAACACTCAGGTATATAAACCAAAAACCAATGATGAGAAGAAGGACAGGAATTACAAACCACCAAAGATCAATATTAAAAATGCTATATCGAAATGCCCCGCTATTGATGTCGGCAGAACGATCCACAGACTTAAGCGCAGAGATTAGGAACCCGGTACATAGAATGATTACAGAAGATAAGATAGATGTGCATCCGAGAAACAATTTGATCATATGGATCCTCCTCGATTTCTTTTGGGTTCCATTGTAGTATTTGATGTCTAATATCCCTGAAATATCTCATCGATTTCTGAATAACATGGTGCAGCTTATTTTGATAAAAAAATGTGACTTAATTGCGATATTTCAGGGAAATTTTTATCTCAAAAACGCTAGAAAAATATATACATACATACCATAAAGTAGTATAATGATGCCAACAGGAATAATATTCTAGCTTTGTTTAAGATTTCAGAAAGTATAAACTTCCTAACCGTAGCTTCCTGAAATCTCAAGAAAAACTGCTGCCAAATGCGGTCTGTCTTCTATGAAAGCACATCGAAACAACGTTTTTCTTACAACAGGGTTCCTGGGTTATTGGAATGACATCAAGATATTGCGAAGAATGTCAACCTATTGTGGGGTGGTTAAATTGGACAAGACAACCACGATACGCTCAGAAGTCGAGAAGTTTATGGAACACGAAGGGCTGACACTCAGTGATTTGGGGCGCAAGACCGGGATCAATGTGGGAAGTCTTAGCTCGATCATCACTGGCGGGAGGATGATGGCGGTGAACCAGCTTGACCGGATCACCGAGATGATGGGATTCCCGGAAGGCCATTTTTACAACCTGTACATACAAGATAATAGGGCCGCGACTCAGCCGAATTGGAGACGGCTCAGACCTTTTATTCTCAGATGCGCCGATTTGAACAAGCTGGATTGCATTCAAGAGGTCACCAGTTGGCTGTTGGACAACATCGTGTACTGTCCCGTGCTGTTTGAAGCGGCGGAGGAGCTGCTGCAGGCGGGAAAAAAGGAGGCCGCCGCCATTTTATATGAAGGTGTGGCCGTAACGGAGCATTCCCAGCACTCCGAGCGTCTCGCTCTTTGCCAGTATCGTTTGTTTTTGATCAGATTAGGTGATGATCAGGCGCAAAACCTGGAGGTGGCAGCCCAATTCGAGCCGTACGTGGAACGATTGGATGAGGTGCTGCAGCTGGATGCGCTTAAGGATCTGGCGAATGTCTACCGTTCCCTTCGTAAATGGGACAAGGTGGACAAGTTTGCCGAAATGATGGGGACTAGGGCAAGAAGGCATTACTTTGCAGAGCACCGGCAGAAGCGCAGTGGGGAAGACCCGTATTCTAAACTGAGCAGACCGCTATTTGTCTATGTTGCTTATAGTGATTTGCTTCGGGGCACTGTTTCTGAAGAACGAGGGAGATATGAGCAAGCCTTGGAGTTTGCTTCAAGATATGCTGATTTAAGCTGGGTTAAGGAGCGCGACGAAGACACCAATCATTGGAAGGGATTATTTCAAGGGTGGGCAAAAGCAAATTTCTTTGTAGCTAAATTATTTTCGGGAGATCTTAGTGTACTTAATGATTATGTAAATTACTTTGAAAGAAATAAGGATGAGATTCTTTTAGCATTATTGAATATTGTCGAGGTAGCTAACACTTATAAAGCGAATGTTGATGGTATCCTTTCTCGCTTTGATTCAGAAATCAAGTTTCTGGGCGAACAATTAGAAGGGACAATAATCTACGATAAGAGATTCAAAGCAGAACGCTATTCACGTTTACTGAATGAATTGTCAGAATATTACTTGCAAAAAGGCGAGAATGGAGTTGGGTTTAATTATTTATTAGATAGTTTACAAAGGTCGTTTATCATTAATAACGAGTCTATTATTATAAAAAGTGTTAGTCTGTTTGAAAGCTTTAGAGAGTATGCAGCTTCCGAAACACAGGCGGCATACCAAATCCTTTTTAGTGAGGTGTACCAAAATGAAAAAAATAATCGCCTTGTTTCTAGTAGTCGTTAGTATTATATTGGTTTATGAGGTACCAAGTTTGGGATCGATTTACAAACCTTTTGAAAGTCACGGGGGAGCATAAAAAAGCCTACATAAGTACATCAGAAAGGCCAGTTTCTATAGCTGGCCTTTTTTTAATGGTGAAATTTACACCTCCTAAATATATACATTAAGTAGCATACTATTTTTAATGGAATAAAATTTTAGAGTTTGTTTACGAAAGGGCACCTAATCATTTGCTGACATCAATAGATTAAGCGGTATGTCAACTTATGAAGGAGTGGTTCATTTGGATAAGACAACCACGATACGCTCAGAAGTCGAGAAGTTTATGGGACGCGAAAAGCTTACACTTAGTGATTTGGGACGAAAGACAGGCCTCAATGTGGGAAGTCTTAGCTCGATCATCACTGGGAGAAGGACCATGTCGGTGAATCAGCTAGACAGGATTACCAAGCTGATGGAGCTCCCGGAAGGACATTTTTACGATCTGTACATACAAGATAATATGGCTACAACTCAACCGAATTGGAGGCGGCTTAAGCCGTTTATACTCAGATGTGCTGATTTGGACAAGCTGGATTGTATTTATCAGGTCGTCAGTTGGCTGCTGGATAATCTGGTGTACTGTCCCGTACTTTTTGATGCAGCGGAAGAGCTGCTGCAAGCTGGAAAAAAGGAGGCAGCAGCCGTTTTATATGAGGAAGTAGCCAAAACAGAGCATTCTCAGCATTCCGAGCGTCTCGCTCTCTGCCAATATCGTTTGTTTAAGATCAGGCTGGGTGACGATCAGTCGTTAAATTTACAGGCAGCGGCCCAGTTTGAGCCATATGCAGAACGATTGGATGAGGTACTGCAGTTGGATGCGTTGAAAGATTTGGCGAACGTCTATCGTTCACTGCGCAAGTGGGACAAGGTGGACAAGTTTGCCGAAATGATGGGGGTCAGGGCAAGAAGGCATTATTTTACTAAGCATCGGCAAAAGCGAAATGGGACGAACCCGTATTCTAGACTGAGCAGGCCGTTGTTTGTATATGTTGCTTACAGTGATTTGCTTCGGGGTGAGGCATATCATGAGTGGGGAGATTATGATCAAGCTCTAGAATTTGTTTCAAGATATGCTGATTTGAATTGGGTAAAAGAGAATGATGAAGAGAACCACCATTGGAAGGAACTATTTGCGGGATGGGCAAAAGCTAATCGTTATATTACAAAATTGTTTTCAGGAGATTTCAGTGTCCTTTACAAGTATGTAGAATATATTGAAACGAATAAAGAAGATCTTCTATTATCATTACTAAATATTGTCGAAGCCGCCAACAGTTTTAATGTAAATATTGATGATATCCTTTTGCACTTTGATTCGGAAATCAAGCCTCTGGGTGAGCAGATGGAGGGAACAAGAGTATATGATAAGAGATTCAAAGCGCAGCGCTATACACGTTTGCTGAATGAATTGTCTAATTACTACTTACAAAAAGGCGAGTTTGAGGTTGGCTATACGTACTTATTAGAGAGCTTAACAAAGTCAGCCACTTTAATCATTGATAACAATATCGTAGATAGTGTTAGGCTATTGAAGACACCGAAAAACAAAACCTTTGTTGAAGGCTGACCGGTTCAAAACCGAAATCGGTGCTAGAACGGAGAATAGGAGCCAGTGCGTTGAAAAGCTCGAAAGTTCTAGCGGTTGTGAGCGACGATATTTGGGTAAAAACGGGGGATTACAAGATGTAAAGGTTGCCCGCGAGCTTAATTCCCGTTTTTTCGCAGATAAAGGGGCTGTTTCTCCTAAATAAGCGCACATACAACTGTTAGAATAGAAAATCTTCGTTTCCCGGCCGAATAGGCGCTATGGCGCCCGCTAGCAAAAAAAGTACCGGATAGATCGATCATTCGAGGCAAACCCATTGGCAAGCACCGATTCATCCTTTTTTCCGGGTGCAGGGACCGAACGTTTAACTCTGTTCAGCCCCACCCCATTATAATTTTATTCGTTTAATCCACGACTTGAAACCAGCCCGGTGTATTGGTGATCATTCCCCAAAAAACATTCGGAATCATCAGCTCTTTTTGCGCGGAACGGGAAAGCGTGGTTTTAATCTCCTGTTCACGGCCGCTTTGTACCAAGGCAACCCATTCCGGATTCATAACCATCGCATGGCCAAGCGAGATTAAAGGAACGCCGGTTTCCAGGGCTTGAACGACATCATTCGGAGTCAACAATCCCCCGACACCGATCACGGGAACGCGGTCGCCCACTCGTTCCTGTATCATGATGATTCTTGATTTTTTAATGCTGTCGTCCCGTCTCGGGCCAGCCCAGAAACGATCCACGGAAATATGAATGTAGTCCAGGTTCTGTTCAGCCAGCACATCAACGAAATGAAGTGTATCCGTCATAGTGATTCCAGGAGTCTCGTTTTCCTCGGGAGAGATTCGGTATCCGACGGCAAATGGCGACGTGGCATGCGCTGCAACCGTTTCTTTTACACGTCTTACAACTTCCAGAGGCAAGGTCATGCGTTTTTCCAACGTTCCGCCCCATTTGTCCTCTCTTCGGTTGGAGTGGGGGGAGAAGAATTGCTGCATCAGGAATCCGTTGGCACCGTGAATTTCAACGCCGTCAAAACCGGCCTCAATCGCCCTGCGCGTCGCCTGAGCGTACTCTTCAATCACGGTTTCAATTTCCGCATCGGTCATTGCTTTTGGAACGGCTGCACCTTCACGTTCTACCGCAACCGGACTTGCGCTCAGCACATGACCGCCTGGGATAAGGGACGGATTGCTCAAGCGTCCGCCGTGATAAAGCTGAACAATCGCTTTGGCTCCATTTTCCTGTATAGCAGCCGTCAGCTTTTGCAACCCAGGCAGCAGCGTATCGTTATCGATATCAATACCGTTTTCAATCAGCTTCCCGTTTGGCGACACCAGTGCGCCGGTCACTACAGCCCCAACTCCCTGAGCGCGTGCTTTATAAAAAGCTAACTCAACATCCGTCAATTCTCCATTTGCACCGGATGCTGTCATGCTCATGGGTGCCATAAGCACCCGGTTCTTCAATTGCACACCTGAAGGCAGAGTAAACGATTTGAAAAGGGGTTCATACTTTTGATTCATATTTCATTCCTCATTTCTGTATATATTCTTATTAAGGACCTATCGGTCCGTAATAGACAAAAAAACAGGGCGATATAGATGTTGCGAACCGATCGGTCCGAAACGATGGAAAAGAAAGCGAGAAGTTCGCTTCGGTTATTTCAACTTTTCCAAAATCACCGAAATCGAATCCTCGATTCTTTCCCGTCTGGATTGTGCTCGCACCATGACGTTAATTCCTTGCAAAGAAACAGTGAGGAAGCGGGCAAGTTTTAACGATTCGATGTCAGTAGGGAGGGAACCATTGCTTTTCCCTCTTTCAATGGCATCCAGATAAGCCTGCTCGACATCGTCAAAATCGCTTTCGACCATCTTGCGAAACTGCTCGTCATGGGGAGCCAATTCAATCGCTTCATTGGAAGTCATGCAGCCCAACCGACTGCTCTCACCGTCAAGGAGCCCATAAAAGGAGGCTTCAATCCCCCGGTACACATTCTCGTCGCTCAAGCAATCGATTAAACCAGCCATGCGTTTAGTCCGGTACAATGCAAATGCTCGAATAAAGAGATCGTGTTTGCTGCCAAATGTCTCGTAAAGACTGCTTTTGCTAAGCCCTGTTGCATGCAGCAAATCACTCAAGGACGTAGCCTCATAGCCCTTGGCCCGAAAGAGTGTCATCGCTTCCCTTAATACATTGGCTTCATCGAAGTTACGTGGGCGGACCATTCGTATACACCTCCCGAACGTAGTATACACCGTTCCGAACCGATAAGTCCAGAACGAAATATAAATTCCCCGATTTTGCAAACAAGCAGTTCATTGAAATATCGGTAGCCCGTTTCAATGTGCCAGCGTGTCCTATATTACCCTAGTATAGTGACAATATCCATTTGGTGTTGTGTGATAACTACATTTTACCAAAGGAACGGTTTTTTTCTGCCATTTGGATGACAATTTCCTCGGTTATATTAAGAGTTTATATAGTTTCTCAAGGTGCGAAAGTTGAGTAAATCGATATCTTGATATCAGAAATATATGCACGTCGATTGGTCTTTACCGCAGAAAATTAGGTTTCACTGTACACAATGAACACCCTTCATCATCCTTTCGGAAATAGAGAGGTGTTCATTGTGTATTTAGAAATATTTTTAATTTAATTGTCAATAGTATTATTTTATCATTTAATATAGATACTTTTTATCAAAATTCCATCAATTGAAAATATATGGTTGATAATACCATATCATTTTGTTAGTATAATTTTGGAAGTAATAATATAACAGAAAGGAGGAGGCAAAATTACATACAGCTTAGACCGGGCATAGCGAATATTGATGGGTAATATCTAATTTACCCCGAAAATCTAGCGTTTACGAGAATAATTGAAAAGGAGATGAAATTTTGAAGAAGAAAAGCTTTTTTACTGGATTATTGTCGTTATTTATGTTGTTTGGTTTATTAACGCCAGTGAGTGCTGAGACAAACAGTGAAGTAGAAGAAGGGTTAATCCCTGCTTTGCCGGATGCTTTTATATCTAGTGAAAGTGTGCTAGATGCACACTTGCAAGAAATGGGATTTAGCACGACTGATCTTTCAAATATGCCCATTGACATGAAGAAAGAAATCTCTTCTAAAGACGGTAAGAAGGTTGCAGCACAAGAGTTAGATACTGTTGTTACAGTTACAGACGAAGAAGGGAATACAGTAACGGATATATCAGTTACTGCTGCTGATGCTACACCTACCCTTTCTGGTTATGCTGTTTACTCGGGTACATCTAACAATGGAAGAGAACTCATCTATCAAGTTTACGCTACCTATAATTGGAATAGCAGCCCTTTTAATTTTTACACTGATAATTTAGCAATGGCTTGGCAGGCTAATGCTACTCCTACAGGTACCCCTGGTGGTCAACATTCTGTAGATGGTGGTAGCGGTATATCAACTTACGTTAATCACGTAGATAAAGAAGAAGTTGCTGGTACATCTTATAAAGTAGATATGAAAGCTGGAGGAACTTATACGAAACAGTACGGTTGGGGGCGTCAAGAATTACGATATCCGGCAACTGCTGATGGAACTAGTACCGCAATTGCTGTAGGTTATTCACATAGAATTCTTCCGGGCTTCACCACAGGGATTAGTTTAAGCTTTGGATATGTTGGGTTTAGTGGTAACGGAAAAGTCGATTATACTGGTCGATTCACATTCGTTATCTAATAATTAAATTAATCCAAATCCTCCGATCAATTTAAAATGGTTGGAGGATTTATCTTTATATGTTAGACTTATCAATAAACTGGGTTATAAACGAAAAAGAGATGTTCTAAAATTGAAGTATACGCAATATCTATAATTAAGCGTCTGTAACTTTTAAGAAACAATAAACTGAAGGAGAATAGCTAATGGTCATAATCTATATTATTGGCACCTTCATTGCTGTAATGATATTATCTTGGATTTTCGGCTTAATGGGTATTAATATTTCTGAAGGACCCAATGCTGGTATGTTTTACTTCTATGGATCAATAATCATAGGTATCTTACTTGATATAAATAGTAAATTATCAAAAAAAGGAAAATAGTAACCTTGACTCAATTGACCGTCTGAAAAGGCGGTTTTTCTTATTTAATTTAAAGGAAATTAGTAACTCAACTTTGCACACTGAATTTGATAAATAAGGTCCCTCAGTCTTGCGAGATTCCAGTTCAAGCAGGATGTAGCGGGAAAAGACGATACTGGTAGGGCTTGTTATTTAAACAGCCTCAGTCCAGGTGAATTCTGGACCAAGGCCGCTTTATTCTACTTCTCCCTGACTGGAGCGGTACATTTACAGAAATATCAGTAACATGCTATCTCAATATCGTAGTCGCCCGGTTCCCGGCATAGTCCTCAATGACAAGCTTCAGGGAACTGGTCGCCGATGCTGGCTTGAAGGTTAGCTCGCTGAGTTTGGTTCTGCCCCGTACAATATACGGAAACTTCTTGCTGGTATAGGTGACTTCGAATTCCAACGGCACGTCATTCTCATACACATACAGACGATGCCAATCTGCCAGAGTAGGAAGGGCCAGCGTATAGGTGCCGCCCGTTACGGTGACCAGTTCCTTGGCATAAGGTGTGATTTCAAGGTCTGCCAGCTGTCCTGTTACGGTGACCGGAGCTTGGCCGTCGATGGAGATGTTCAGAACATAATGCTCGCCGTTCTTCGGAAGGCCGGTGATCACGGCCTGCTTCTCACCAGCATCTGCTTGCACACTGGTGCTGAACGGCTCGTTCGTATACTCGGTCTCCAGTGTCAGATCGACTGGTTCGGCTGCTCCGTCTGGATTCTTCCAGGTGATGGACGCATCTCCGTGGTCATCGAATGTGACCTTCACGTCCCGCACCCCGGTTGTCAGATCGTAAGGCAGCGTGGCGGGCTCGCTTTCGGAGCCATCTGCCCCCACGGCAGTTATGCTCAGTTCCCCGCGCTTGTGCTTCAGGGATTTGATGTAGAACGTGGAATCGTAAATCCCACCAACGTAGGAGCCGTTTTCATACAGATTATATTGCTTCACTTTGTCATAATCCTCGATATCCCAAGCGACCACCATTTCACCGGTGTTCGTCAGGGCTTTATCGATTCGGAAGCCTGAAGGAGCTTCAGGTTTGGCTGCGGAGCCGTCCGTGATGCGCAGCTCGCCGATATTCATCTGGTACTTATTGATAGTGCTATTGTGGTTATCAAATGACAGACCCAGCGCAGCGATGTTTTTGCCTGCATAAGGGCTGAGGTCCAGTGACACAGTCTTCCAGCCGTCCGTCCGCTGACCGGAATCCGGTACCTCCACCTTGACGACTTCATCCGCCGCATCCGCAAAGATCAGCCCCAGGCTCAGGGAAGATGAGTCCCCAACTGTAGGTTTATTGTAAGTCAGAGTGGCCTTAGAATGCTCATTGACCGTTAAATCCGTCTTGAACAGACGAAGGAAGTTCTCGGCATCCAGCTTCCCGTTCACTACAAGAGAGCTGCCGCCGTTATATGCACCGATGGACTTGTAATCATAACGCGGGCCTTTCTCGTACTTCGGACCATAGTCGAAATCCACGTCAAGCCGCTCCCCTGCAGTATCGATCCACCACTGCCAGGTCACGGGAATGTCCTGAATGTTGATATTGGACCATTCCTGATCACTGGACACGACGCCGTTCTTCACATAGTCCAGGCCGTGCCCGGTGTTAAAGCTTGTGAAGAAGCTGCCGCCCCGAATGACTGAGCGTTCGGCAATGTAGGCTGCAATGCCGTCCCAATTCGCGCCGGATGCGTATACATCGGACAGGCTGGCATTTGTGTTCCGGCGTGCATCCGTCGGGTCCTGATTCGGTCCAGACCACCATGCCCGGTCACGAACGAAGGTCATCCACTGATACTCGCTGTCCGCGCGGTGATTTGCATTCGGATTGCCCATATCTTCGTCCAGGCCGTTGTGGGTGAAGTCGGCGCCAAGTGTGGCGATGCTGTTCATGGGCTGGCTGTTCTCATCCAGATTCCAGCGCAGATCGTATTTCTGCTTCCAGCGGCCGAAGCTGTCATTCCCGCCTTCCACGCCGGCGAAGACGCTCTCCAGCGGGTCAAGTCCCAGACTTTCGGCATGAGACCGGGATTTGGCCAGCATATCATGGTTCCACCAGTAGTTCAGGAAAATAGAATCCGATACGCGGCCCAATTGTGCATCCTTTACAAACGGGCTATTAGCGGAGTTGAACTCATTCTGATAATCAATCTTTCCGGTCCCATCAATCGTAGAATCATACCATTGCACGTACATTCCCTGATCCCTCAGGTATTTCATGAACTTCTTGTAGGCGGGAATATCCTCTGGTGTTACGCCTTTGGCGACCTCTTCCTGATTAAAAAAGTATCCGTCATAGCCATAATACTCGGCCATTTCCACCAGCTTCCTGGCAACAGGGAACTCCCCGTTCTCGTCCTGTACGAGCATCTGCTTGTATGTCTGCGGTCCGCGGTCATTGTCCGAGAAAAAGATGTTGGCGATGGAGAGCACGCCGTTTTTGTGGGCGGCGTTCGTGTAAGCCGGATTAGGAATGTTCAGGATACCGAATTCGAAGTAGCGCTCGGTCCAATCCTTTTTCGGATCATACAGCTCCTCCGGCACCCCTGCGGATGCCATTCCGTGCCAATAGCCGTAATAGTCGGTATACTGCCAATAATTATACAGGTACTGGCCGAATTTATTGGTGTACGGCGTACTGTCGAAAAATGCGTTGCCATAATCCCCGCTCATGGTGAACATCTGGGTATCCGGGCTCAGCTCGGGGTTGGCCTGGGTAGAGGCGAATGGAGCATTGCGCGGCTGCAGCGGCACACGTGCCCGCAGCAAATCCCCATAGATATCGCTTTCCGGGGTCCAGTCCATGATTTGGGCACTGGTATAACCATGCTGATAGGGCTGGTTCTCTCCCTTGGCGCTGATGCCCTCATACGGCAGTGTATCTCCGGCAAGAGCCGGTGCGGCCGAGAGCTGGCCCAGCAGCGCAGCCGACAGTGCCAGGGCAGTCATTTTGGGTATGCGCTTAGTGGACAACTTTTTGCGTGTCATGTGGTTCCTCCTTCATAATGGAATGGCATATATGTATTCGCTTTCAATTTACAAAAGCTTATGGATAACCTTAATGGAAGAAAGCCATTTCAAATAGGGCCAAATTAAAGATTTCAGGTGCAAACTAAAGAAAATATGGAAGTGGAAGGTTCATGTGAGTGGCAGGATGCTATACTTTTGAGTGATACAATAACGAGGCAGAACAAAGTCGCATGAGCAAGAAGAAGAACGTCAAGAGGAAGGCCTTTAAGTGGAAGGCACTCAGAGAGCTCGTGAGACCGGGAGGTAGAGTTGTATTTTTAAAATTGTGAGCGCTTGCATCAACTACATTAAAAATAATATGTTCATGAGGATGCTGTTCATTTTTTCTTTCATCTCCATCATCACCATTATTACGTTGTCCTATATCGTATTCAGATCCATTGCCGATGCAACGATTCGCCGGGAGCTGGAGGTGCAGAAAGCAGCCATGGAGAGCGTGGACCGCTATATCCGCCAGCAGTATGAAACGGTACAGGATATGGTGAGGGACCTGCACCGGAATGAGGCGCTGTCGGCGAATACCTCCTATTTCATGGAGCATCCCTATGCCGATTATATGCAGCATCTGACGGAAGGCTTCTACACGAACAGGGATGATTATTCAACGGATGCACTGACTCATTTTCAGGACCTGGTGGATGAAAATGCTAACATTCGTCATGTGCTGCTGTACAGCACGGAGCAGCAGTATCTGTCGAACTTCAGCCGGAATATGGAGTTCAAGCAGCGGGACGTGAACGCTGCCCATTCATTTGTGCCTGATGTGATGGCGATGGAGACGCCAAATATCAGCGCGCCGAACGATTGGGTTCGTAAAACCATTGAAGAGCGGGACCCTGCGCTCTATGCGATTCGTGTGCCGATCAACAATAAGCAGACGCTCAAGAATATGGGGCAGCTTCTGGTGCTCTTCAATTCGGAGTCCGTTGCCCAAGCGATTGCAAACTACACGAACAGCCTCAAGGGGGATATTGTCGTGGTATCTGCGGAAGGGACGGTACTCTTCGACTCCAGCGGGCAGTACTACGGGCGCAGCTACCCTTATGTGAATGTAGAGAAGGCCTTGTTTGACAGCACAGGGCCAGGCGCCGATAACAAGGTACAAGAACGGTATGTGAATCAGCTAATCTCTGCTGATAGAGGCTATGTTGTGATTGGGTCTGTCCCGAAAAGTGATATCGCCGAGGCTTATGCGGGTATCCGCAATACAATTCTGCTGCTCAGTCTTCTGTGCCTTTTATTTGCTGTCCTGGTGCCGGCGTTCTATATTATGAATTTTGCCAAACGAACACGCAGGATCATCCAGTTTATGCATAAAGTGAAGGAAGGCGACCTGACAGCCCGTATTCATGATCCGCGTGAGGACGAGCTGGGGCAGATTGCAAGCAGTTTTAACGATATGCTCATGGAGATGAATCAATATATAGATCGTGTGTACAAGGCGGAAATCCGGCAGAAGGAAACGGAACTGGTTGCTTTGCAGGCGCGGATCAATCCCCATTTTCTGTACAATACGCTGGAGGTGATCCGCATGAGGGCCGTGTCGCAGGGAGCCAGGGACGCCGGGGATATGATCTATAGTCTGTCCGTCCTGTTCAAGAGCCAGGTGCAGCAGAAGAGGAACCATACCTTGAAGGATGAGCTGGAGGCCTGCCGTCTCTATCTGGAGCTGTTTCGCATTCGCTATAAAGATATTTTTATTTATAAGATCAAGGTGGATTCCACGCTTTATGACCACCCGGCCGTCAAGCTGTCGCTGCAGCCGCTTGTTGAAAATTATGTCATCCACGGTATCCGCACCGAGCTTGCGAACAACAGGCTGGACATTGAGGTGGAGGAGGAGAATGGAATACTGATGATCGAAGTCCGTGATAATGGCAGGGGAATTGCGGCTGATCGTCTGGCTGAAATCCGTCAGGAGCTGGAACGCCATGAGGAATCGGGGCGCATGTTCGGATTGCGCAGCGTGCACAGCCGGCTGCGGTTCCTGTATGGGCCGGACTACGGCATCACCATTGAGAGCAAGCCGGATGAAGGAACAACCATTCAGGTGCGTTATCCTGTTGCAGAAAGGACAGATGCTTAGCATGTATAAAGTGTTCATTGTAGATGACGAGCCATTCATCATTGAAGGACTGTACGATATCGTGGACTGGGCTGCCTTCGGGCTGGAAATTGTGGGCCACGCGGGCAACGGGCAGCTTGCGCTGGAACGTCTGTCGTCCCAGCCTGTGGATATCCTGATTACCGACATCTCCATGCCGGTGCTGAACGGTCTGCAATTAATACGTGAGATGAGACGAAGACAGCAAGACTTGAAGGTCATCATTCTTAGTGGTTTCAATGATTTTGATTATCTGAAAGAAGGCATGCAGCTTGGGATCGACAATTATCTGCTGAAGCCGATTAATATTGCGGAGCTGGAGGCCACGCTGCGCAATATCGTCACCAATCTGGACAAGACGAGGCCGAATGATGCGTACGGCATTCAGATTTTGAAGGATAATACGCTGCATCGGCTGTTAACGGGGCAGATTGCATGCAGAGAGTTCGAGGAGCGTGCCGAGTTTATGGGCATCACCCTGGATGGCGATTATATCGGAGTAGCCTCTGTACGTGCGGATTCAGGCCATTCGTCCTTGCTCGCAGCTGTGGAGCAGCGGGCGCATGAGGCGGCTTACACGGTTCTTTTTCACGATGTGGACGGGGATACTGTGATTATTGCCAATCTGCCGAGCAGAGAGGAGAGCGTTCAGGCCTTCAAAGACTGGCTTGCAGACCTGGCTGCGGAGCTAGCGGCGTCGTATCCGTCACTGCTGATCGGCATTGGCGGAATTGCCCGCGGACTGGAACATGCTCCGGCAAGCTATCGTGAAGCAAAGAAGGCCATGGAGTATGTCATGGTCTATCCCGAGCTGAAGATCTTTGATTACGAACAGATCGGAGCCGGTCACTTTACGTCTGCAGCTTTCACGGTATCGTGGAGTGATTATGCAAAACTTATGATGGCCAGGAATCAGGATGGGATAGCCGACCGGATTCGGACGGATTTTGAGCAGCACAGTGACGGAATTACCCCCGCCGAGCTTCAGCATGCCGCTCTGGAACTGGTTATCCGCTTCAAAATGGAGCTGGAGCGGATCAAGCATACGGATGAATCGGCCATCTTCCGGACCGGGCTTCGACAGGTACTGTCCAGTACGACATTGGAGGAGCTTGTGCTGGCTTTGCAGGAAGTGGGCGCGGCGACGGTGCAGTCCCTGCTGCAGGATATGAAGAACCCGACGGTCAGTCAGGTGCTGAACCATATTCATGCGCACTACGCGGACGAGCTGTCCCTCAAGCTGCTGGGCGCGCAGTATCATCTGCATCCGGTATACCTGGGGCAATTGTTCCAAAAGGAAACGGGAGAGACCTTTGCGGAATATATCAATAAATACCGAATTGAGCGGGCCAAGGAGCAGCTGAAGAATACCAGTCTCAAGGTTCATGAGATCGCCCGCAATGTGGGTTATTGGGAGACAGGTTATTTTTACAAGCAATTCCGCAAGTATGTGGGGATATCGCCTACCGATTATAAAACGCTGGGTTAGCTCCGTGTCAGAAATCCGGATGTTCTCTTTAATTTGTACCCGGATTTATTAAGTTTGTATTCTTTATGAAACGGCTTTCATTCGTTAGAGTTAAAGAAGCAAACGTTGGAGTTAAGGCATTTTGCAAAAGGGAGGATCACAGTTCAATGAAAAAGAAAAAAAGACGATTGACGACCGTTCTGGCGTCACTGATGTCGCTCATGCTTGTCCTGAGTGCCTGCGGCGGCGGAGGAAGCGGAAGCGGCGCCGATGGCTCCGGTGAAGGAAAGCCTGTCGAGCTGATCTGGTACACCATTGGTACACCGCAAAAAGACGTGGACAAAGTTATGGAGGAAGTCAGCAAATATACACAGGAGAAAATCAATGCTACCGTCACCATGAAAATGATAGATTGGGGCGACTATGCGCAAAAGATGCAGGTCAATGTAGCCTCCGGTGAGCCGATGGATATTCTCTTTACTTCTTCCGGCGGATTTGATTATGTGCAGAATGCCCGCAAGGGGGCTTTTCTGGAGCTGGATGAGCTGCTCGAACAGCACGGCAAGGAGCTGACACAGGCCATTGATCCGGCGTTCCTGAGCGGTTCCAAGGTCGACGGGCATAATTATGGCATCCCGGCCAATAAGGAGCTGCCGCAGCAGGAGGTATGGCGCTTCAACAAAACGCTGCTGGACAAGTACAACCTGGATATCTCGAATGCCCGCTCACTGGACAGCCTGGAACCGCTCTTGAAGACGATCAAGGAGAAGGAGCCTACCGTCACGGCGTTTGCCATGGATAAGCAGTATGTGCCATATGTACCGTATGACTATATTATCCAGAATCTGCCGATGGCCGTGAAGCTGGATACCAAGGATTACAAGATCGTCAACATTCTCGAAACAGACGAAATGAAGGCAGCGCTCAAGACGATGCACAAATACTACAAAGCAGGTTATGTATCGCCGGAAGCGGCCACGACAGGGTCGACCAACGATCTGACCACCTCGGGCAACTGGTTCCTGGACCGTGCACAGACACAACCCCTGGCGGAAAATCTGTGGTCTGCAAGCTATGGCTATCCTGTCGTAACTACACCGGCGAGCGATGCGATCATTACCAATATGTCCGTTCAAGGCTCCATTATGGCCATCTCGGCTAATTCGGAATATCCGGAGAAGGCGATGGAGTTCCTGAATCTGTTGAACACCGATCCTGTATTGCGCAATATGGTGGATTCCGGTATTGAAGGAGTCCATTACAAGAGGGTTGATGACAAGCATATGGAAAACCTGCCGGAGTCCAAGAGCTACGATATGCCTTCGTATTCACTCGGCAACAATATGCTGCTCTACCTGAATCCCAATGACCCTGACAACAAATGGGATGAATTTAAGAAGTTCAATGCAGAAGGCGTCAGTTCCCCGATCCTGGGCTTCAACTTTGATGCCAGCAAGGTGTCCACAGAGCTCGCAGCCGTGCAAAATGTGAAGGAGCAGTTCTGGGCTGCCTTGATGACCGGCACATTGGATCCCGAGCAGAATCTGGATCAGGTGATTGAAAAATTTAACGAGGCGGGTCTGCCGAAAGTGATGGCCGAAGCCCAATCCCAGCTTGATGCCTGGAGAGCGGAAAATAAGTAAGGTTATATTCAAGGATCGGGCGGTCGCAAGTGCGCCCGGTCCATTTAAGATTCTAGAAAGTATAAATTTATTGGAATAATATTCCTTAAAATTTATAACTCAACTTTCACAGAGGACAAATCCAATTAAACCTTTGTAGCTATGGGGTTTTGAGAAATCCGAATCCCCTCCTTGCAAGTTTGCCGATTTCATGCTGCGAAAGTTAAGGCTTGACAGTCAAGACGCCTGTCGACCGTGGCAAGGCATGTGAACTCGCTGTCCGGGAGCTTTGCACCATTATCCCATTGGATCAGGTGAAGAAAAACAGAAAACCGGGAACCGAAAATATCTTTAGGCACGTTGAAGAAAATAACGGATCAAGCGAGGCATGAAAATGTCTGTTGTTACGCTATTCAGAACAATCGAACGAGTCTATTATTTTTTTGATCGTGCCTTATGAAGAAGCAGATCGGTTCGAGATGAGACGATTTTAGGAGAAAGCAGAGCGTTTGGGTGATGTGAAACTGACTGAGGGTCTGAGTAAAAGGGATAATCATGCAAAGCTGTATGGAGAGACAACAAGCAACAGGCATTAGGCATCGGGGGGAGTCCCCTTCTTTCAAGAAAGCCAGTTACATCAAGGCCTGTTTGCTGATTTCATGCTGCGAAAATTGAGTTATAAGTTTTCAGCGGAGCTGAACAATTCTATCATCGCAAGAAAAACTTCCGCTAAATACGTTGATCAATTCCATTACAGGAGGGATAGGGGAATGGCCGCATTTTTCAAGAACATACTCAAAAATAAAATCATGCTGCTCATGGTGCTGCCCGGCGCCGTCTGGTTTTTCTTTTTCTCATATCTGCCCCTTGTAGGAACCGTCGCTGCCTTCAAAGAGTACAGGTTCAGCCGCGAGGGCTTTTGGGCAAGCCTGGCCAAGAGTGAATGGGTGGGCTGGGACAACTTCAAATTCATTTTCAGTAACAATGACGCACTTCAGATTACGCGTAACACACTGCTGTACAATCTGGCGATTATTTTTCTGGGCCTCATATTTGCCGTGGGTCTGGCCATTCTGCTCTCCGAGCTGATCAACAAGCGGCTGGCCAAAATCTATCAGACAGGCATGTTCCTTCCCTACTTTCTGTCCTGGGTCATTGTCGGTTATTTTGTATTCAGCTTCCTGAGCTTTGATCGGGGGATGCTGAATCAAATCATTGGCTGGTTCGGCTTGCAGCCCATCCAATGGTACTCGGAGCCGAAATATTGGCCGTACATCCTCGTTTTCGTAGCACTCTGGAAGACCATCGGGTACAACAGCATTGTCTATCTGGCCTCCATTCTGGGCATCGACAAGTCCTTGTATGAAGCGGCCATGATCGACGGAGCCAGCAAGTGGCAGCAGATCCGCAATATTACGATTCCTATGCTCTCGCCCATCATTATCATTATGACCCTGCTGGCCGTGGGCCGGATTTTCTATGCCGATTTTGGCCTCTTTTATCAGGTTCCGCGCGATTCAGGCACGCTGTATGCGGCCACCAACGTGATTGACACTTATGTCTACCGCGGCTTGAAGACGACAGGCGAGATCGGGATGAGCACTGCAGCGGGGCTGTATCAGTCCGTGGTCGGCTTTGTGCTTGTCATCATTTCCAACTATGTCGTCCGCAGAATTGATAAAGACAGCAGTCTGTTCTAAAAGTTCGAGTTCAAAAAATCAGGTTTTCAGCACCGAAAAATGAGGGGGAGTGATCCGGGATGGCGCAGGCTGCAGCTAAAAAAAGAGATTTTCATAACATATCCCGCGGATGGAACATCATCCTGAATATCATTGCAGGTTTGTTTGCCTTTATGTGTGTGTTTCCTTTTTTGTTCGTGGTCATTATTTCCTTGACGGATGAGAAGGTATTGGCGCGGGACGGCTATCGGCTGATTCCGGCTGAATGGAGCTTCGCCGCTTATCAATTTGTATGGCAGAGCGGAGATACACTGCTGCGCGCCTACGGGGTAACCATATTGGTTACCGTACTGGGAACGATCATCAGCCTGATTCTGATGTCGCTCTACGCTTATGCGATTTCACGCAAGAGCTTCCGTTACAGAAGATTTTTCTCCGTCTTTGCTATTTTAACGATGCTGTTTAATGGCGGGATGATTCCTACGTATATGGTCGTGTCACAGCTGCTCGGATTGAAGGATACGCTATTGGCGCTGATTCTTCCCTTGGCCATGAATGCTTTTTATATCATGATTCTGCGGACCTTCTATTCGACGAGCGTGCCGGATGCCCTGATCGAGTCCGGGAAAATTGACGGGGCCGGGGAGTTCTATATCTTTCTGAAAATAGTTGTTCCGCTGTCGCTGCCGGGTCTGGCTACCATTGGCTTGTTCAGCACACTGGGCTACTGGAATGATTGGTTCAACGCACTGCTGTATATTGAAAATCCAAAGCTGGTGCCGCTGCAATCCATGCTGATGCGGATTGAGTCCAGCATCCAGTTCCTGCGGCAGAATTCGGCGAGCAGCGCCATGAGCATGCAGGCCCTGCAGTCCATCCCGCAGGATACGTCACGCATGGCGATGGTTGTGCTGGCAACGCTGCCGATTATTTTTGCGTATCCGTTCTTCCAGCGTTATTTTGTGCAGGGACTTACCGTCGGAGCTGTCAAGGAATAGGGAGATCATGAAGCAGGATTGGAGAGATCGAACGATGACTTACAAGGACAAGACGAAATCCATTGTCGAGCGGACAGAGCACCTGTTAAGCCTGATGACGCCGGAAGAGAAGGTCGGCCAGCTGGTACAGCCCTTCGGCTGGCAGGTCTATGAGCATCATGACGGACGTATTATTCTAACGGAAGATTTCAAAGAAAAGGTCAGGCAGGGAGGCATCGGTTCGCTTTATGGCGTTCTGCGCGCCGATCCCTGGACAGGGGTTACGCTGGACAACGGCCTGTCCACCAGGCAAGGGGCCGAGGCGGTCAACAAAATTCAGCGTTATGCGGTCGAGCATTCGCGGCTGGGGATTCCCATCCTGATTGGCGAGGAATGCTCGCACGGGCATATGGCGATTGATGGAACTGTATTTCCGGTGCCGCTCTCACTGGGAAGCACCTGGAACGTGGATTTGTATTATGAGATGTGCCGGGCGGTGGCACGTGAGACTCGTGCTCAGGGCGGAGCAGTGACCTATTCACCTGTGCTTGATGTGGTGCGGGACCCCCGGTGGGGACGGACGGAGGAGTGCTTTGGCGAGGACCCTTATCTGATCGGGGAATTTACGGTGGCTTCCGTGCAGGGGCTTCAGGGCGAGCGGCTGGATCAGGAAGACAGCGTAGCGGCTACGTTGAAGCATTTTGTAGGCTACGGCAGCTCCGAAGGCGGACGCAATGCGGGTCCAGTGCATATGGGCTGGCGGGAGCTGCGAGAGGTCGATCTCTATCCGTTCAGGAAGGGAATCGAGGCAGGCGCCCGTTCGATCATGCCTGCCTATAACGAGATTGACGGTATCCCCTGCACGGTGAATACGGAGCTGCTGGAGGGTGTGCTGCGCGGGGAATGGGGCTTTGACGGGATGGTCATTACCGACTGTGGGGCCATTGATATGCTTGCCGGCGGGCATGATGTGGCGGAGGACGGGGTCGACGCTTCTGTGCAGGCGCTGATGGCCGGTATTGATATGGAGATGTCGGGCGAAATGTTCGGCCGGTACCTGCTCCAGGCTCTGGCTGAGGGCAAGCTTGCGCCAGCCGTACTGGATAATGCTGTGCGGCGCGTGCTGAGCCTGAAATTCGAGCTCGGGCTGTTCGACCATCCATATGTCGACCCCGATCGGGCGGAGAAGGTCATCGCGGCGGAGGAGCATATTCACTTGGCACGTCAGCTTGCGGCAGAAGGTACGGTGCTGCTGAAGAACGAGGGAGGCGCACTGCCCTTGTCCGCCTCCAACGGGCGGATTGCCGTGATTGGACCCAATGCCGATCAGGCGTATAACCAGTTGGGAGACTATACTTCTCCGCAGCCCCGCTCCAAGGTAGCGACGGTGTTGGACGGAATCCGCCGTAAGCTGGCGGCTGAGCCAGACAGGGTGCTCTATGCCCCGGGCTGCCGGATCAAGGGGGACGACCGTTCCGGATTCGAGCATGCTTTGACCGTTGCTGCACAGGCCGATACCGTAGTGATGGTGATGGGCGGCTCCAGCGCACGGGACTTCGGAGAGGGTACTATCGATTTGCGGACAGGAGCATCCAACGTATCGGACAATACCTGGAATGATATGGATTGCGGTGAAGGCATCGACCGGATGACATTGGGGCTTGCCGGTGTTCAGCTGGAGCTGATCCAGGAGGTACACAAGCTGGGCAAAAAGCTGATAGTGGTCTATATTCACGGGCGTCCCATTGCCGAGCCATGGGTGGATGAGCACGCGGATGCTATTCTGGAGGCATGGTACCCCGGTCAGGAAGGCGGACACGCCATCGCGGACATTCTCTTTGGAGACGTGAATCCCTCCGGGCGCCTGACCATCTCCATTCCAAAGCATGTCGGGCAGCTTCCAGTCTACTATAACGGCAAACGTTCTCGAGGCAAGCGATATCTGGAAGAGGATCTGCAGCCGCAATACCCGTTCGGCTACGGTCTCAGCTATACCAGCTTTCATTACAGCAAGCCGAAGTTGAGTGCTGCTTCCATGACCGTAGGGGACGCGGTCACACTAACAGTCGATGTTACCAATACGGGACAACGTGAGGGAGCGGAGGTCGTGCAGTTCTATGTATCCGATATGGTCAGCTCCGTAGCACGCCCGGCGAAGGAACTGAAAGGCTTCCACAAGATTATTCTTAAACCGGGAGAGACAAGAACGATTGCATTTACCGTTGGCGCTGAACAGCTGCAATATATCGGGCGTGATTTGACACCTGTCGTGGAGCCGGGGCAATTCAAGCTGCATGTAGGCAGACATGTGAACGATACGCAGGCTGTCGATTTATGGGTACGGGAGGTTTGACTTATGGAACGAATAAAAAGATTCATCCGCGAGCTGTCCGAACGGCAGTGGCTGGAACAGCAAGAGCTGCGCGGCTGGGACATTACGCGGGCTTACTATAACGTACCGGGCGACTACAGGGATATGGAGCCTTATCCGCAGGGACAAGGCCTGAACCCTTATCCGAGCGAGCAGGGGACGACTTATTTCTTCAGGATGCGCCTGGAGGTCCCTCACGCATGGCAAGCCTCTCCATTTGGGCTTGTCTTTGAGTCGTGCGGGGAAGGGCTGCTGCGTGTGAATAGGCATTCCTATCAGGGGCTGGACCGCAATCATACATATGTGAGGCTTGATCCGGCCAGAGTGGGGATGTCGCCTGAGCTTGAAATTGAATTATTCGATCCGGTGCCTGAGCCAGTCGACCCCCTGAATCAACAGGCGGTCATACAGCCGCCCATTACTTCCATCCGCAGCCTCCTGGTCAGACCGAATGCGGCGGTGCAAAGCCTGATGTATACCGTGACGGTCATAAGAGATTCTGCTGTACTGCTGTCTGAAGCGGACCTGCGGCGCGTGAGGCTGCTTGAAGCCTTGTATGCCGCCATGGATGTGTTCGTCAACCTGGACGAGCAGGCTATCCGTGCAGGTGAAAGCATACTCCTTATTGAAGACAAGCTCATGCAGGCTGTCCGTTCCATCGGAGGCAACGCCGAAGGGCTGGAGCATATGGTCGGCCAATCCCATATTGATATTGCATGGCTGTGGCCAGTCCGGGAGACGGTGCGCAAGACGAGCCGCACGTTCTCAACCGTGGACGCGCTAATGAATGAGTATCCCGATTACAAGTATGCACAGAGTCAGCCTCTGTTGTATGCCTTTCTCAAGGAGCATGATCCCGAGCTGTATTCGCGGGTGAAGCAGAGAATTGCAGAGGGGCGGTGGGAACTGGTCGGAGGCATGTGGATAGAGCCTGACTTGAATATTCCGAGCGGCGAATCTCTTATGCGTCAAATGCTGTACGGTCAGCGCTTTTATCAGAAGGAATTCGGCATGACCTCCCGCATCGAGTGGCTGCCGGATACGTTCGGTTATTGCGCTTCACTGCCGCAGATTCTGAAGCACGGCAAGGTGCAGTATTTTATGACCACCAAGCTGGGCTGGAATGATACCAATATGTTCCCGTATGATCTGTTCCATTGGGTGGGCATTGACGGCACGCCGATGCTGTCTTACCTCAATCATGGAGTGAACGAGCATACACATCCGAAGGACATTCATGATCACTGGCAATCCTATCGTCAAAAAGCCGTACATCCCGAGCAAATGCTGCTCTATGGGCATGGTGACGGCGGCGGCGGGGTTACGCGCGAGATGCTCGAATATATCGACCGCGCCGAGCTGATGGTTGGACAGCCGGCCAGCCGATACAGCACGGCTGCGGAGTTTTTTGCAGGTATAGAGCGGGAGCAGCCAAGCATTCCCGAGTGGCACGGCGATCTGTATCTGGAGCTGCATCGGGGCACCTACACGACACATGGACGCAACAAGCGAAACAACCGCAAGGCAGAGGTGCTGTACCGGGAAGCGGAGTTGTGGAATACGATCGCCTGGCCAGGCATGGGGCAGGAGCAGCAGGGAGAAGTCAATTCCATGCTGCACGAGGGCTGGAAGCTGATCCTGCTCAATCAGTTTCACGACATTATACCGGGCTCGGCTATTACCGAATCCTACGTGACCTCGGATAAGGAATATGAGCGGGTGTTCAAGCTGGGACAGCAGGCTTTGCAGGAAGGGCTCAATGCTTTAGCTCCATCCATTCGTGTAGAAGGGCCGGTAGAGGGGCCAGTAGAGGGGCCAGCGAATTTAGCGCCGTATGTGGTCTTCAACAGTCTGGGCTGGAGCCGGAGCATGGTTATTCATATTCCGGTTGACGTAACGGGTGGTGTGGAGGCAGTGGGTCCGGAAGTTGCAGATGCAGAAGGCAATCGCTTGAAGACGGATTTGGAGGAAGGCGGCATCTCTGTGCTTGTGCCGGATATTCCCGCGTTCGGCTATAAGACAATCTGGCTGCAGATGGTGACTGCGGCTCCGGCTTCGGAGCATGATGCGCATGTGTCCGTGCCGCTACCGAAACAAAGTATCATCCATTCATGGGAGACGGGATGGTACGATGTGAGCTTTAATGAACGTGGGGAAATAACGCGCCTGTTCGATAAAGCCGCCGAACGTGAGGTGCTGAAGCCGGGCGAGCGGGCGAATCGCTTTCATTTCTTTCATGACCGCCCGACCCTCTGGGACGCCTGGGACATCGACCCACGCTATGAAGAGCAGCCTGCGGGTGAAGCTGAATTGCTGGAATCCCGGCTGCTGCTATCCGGTGCAACAAAGGATGTGCTGCGCTTCCGCTGGCGGCTGCATCAGTCTGAAATAACACAGGACATCATCTTCTATCATCATAATCGCCGTATTGATTTCAAGACACATGTGAGCTGGAATGAGAATCATAAGCTGCTGAAGGTTGGCTTCCCTATCGATGTAAGGACGGAGAAAGCGACCTATGAAATTCCTTTTGGCACGCTGGAGCGGCCGACACACCGCAATACCAGCTGGGAGCAGGCCCAGTTTGAAGTATGCGGGCACCGCTTTGTGGATGTATCCGAGTACGGCTATGGCGTCAGTCTGCTGAATGATTGCAAGTACGGCTACGATGTGCAGGGAAGCACGATTCGCCTCTCCCTGCTGCGTGCGCCCAAATGGCCGGACAAGACGGCAGACCTGGGTGAGCATGACTTTACCTATTCCTTGTATCCGCATGAGGGGGATTGGCGCAGTGCCCATACCGTACGTCAGGCTGCGGAGTTGAATCATGAAGCGCCCGTGTTCGCCCTGGAGGGACAGGAATCTGTTCATGCCGGTGAAGCACCTGCCCGTACTGCAAATATCGTGTCCTTGAGTGCGGAAGCAAGGGCAAGCACAGGCACAAGTACAGGTACAAGTACAGCTACAGGCACAGGCTCATGGCTTACCTTCAACGGTGAGCATGTCGTCCTCGATACGGTCAAGACTGCCGAAGAAGGGGAAGGCACGATCCTCCGCTTTTATGAATCCTCCGGGAAGCGTGAGCGCATTTCGCTGCAATGGCCGCACCCCTGTGAGCAGGCATGGCTCTCCAATGCGCTGGAAGAGCCGGGTGAGCCGCTTTCTGTGCAGGACGGCCGAATCGAACTGAGCTTTGCCCCATACGAGATCAAGACGGTACTTATCCGATGAAGGATCCTGTCTAAACAAATGAACGAAAAGGAGTGCGAAACCTTTATATATGGAACAGTTCCGACTACCCCAGATCCCCATGCCAACACTTGAGCTGCCCCGCGCGGTTCAGCAGGTGCTGGAAGAAGCTGAACAGAAGCTGAAGCACAGACCGAAGCTGCTGCAATTATTCAAGAATTGTTTTCCGAATACGCTGGAGACGACCACCAAGCTGATGGAGGACGGGACAACCTTCGTCATTACTGGAGATATCCCGGCCTCCTGGTTAAGGGATTCTGTGGAGCAGGTAATTCATTATATACCGCTGGCCAAGGACGACAAGGATCTGCAGCGCATCATCGGCGGTCTGATCAAACGGCATATTCAATATCTTCATATTGATCCTTATGCCAATGCTTTTAACGAGACGGCAAATGACTGGCACTGGAATACAACGGATGAGACGGACATGTCTCCGTGGGTATGGGAGCGCAAATTCGAAATTGACTCGCCATGCTTTGTCATTCGTTTAGCCTATTTATATTGGAAGGAAACCGGATTAACAGACATTTTCGATGCCAGCTTCAAGGGAGCTCTGCGCAAGATTGTGGACCTGTTCAAGACCGAGCAGCATCATGCGGAGTTATCTCCTTACCGCTTCACACGCAATAACGGCATCCCGACGGACTCTCTGCGCAACAAGGGACTGGGCATGCCGGTAAATTATACGGGTATGATCTGGTCCGGCTTCCGTTCCAGTGATGATGCCTGTGATTTTCACTACAATATTCCGGGCAATATGTTTGCGGTCGTGGCTCTGCGGCAGATGCAGGAGTTTGCGGAATGGGTGTTCCGGGATCTCGATTTGCTGCAGGAGCTCAAGGCTCTGGAGGAAGAGGTGGTTCATGGGATTCAGCTTTACGGGATCTACCGTCATCCGGAATTTGGACCGATTTACGCTTATGAGACGGATGGCTTCGGCAACTACTGCCTGATGGATGATGCGGGCACCCCCGGGCTGATATCCATTCCTTATCTGGGTTATACGTCAGCGGATGATCCGGTTTATCAGAACACCAGACGTTTTGCGCTCAGCAAGGAAAATCCTTTTTATTATGAGGGCAAGGCGGCCAAGGGTATTGGCAGCCCTCATACACCGCCGGATTACATTTGGCATATGGCTTTGTCCATGCAGGGCCTGACAGCACAATCCGCTGATGAGAAACTGGAGATGATTCGTCTTTTGGAAGCGACGGATGGCGGCACAGGCTTTATGCATGAAGGCTTTCACGCTGACGATCCGTCCGTTTTTACCCGAAAATGGTTCGCCTGGTCCAACAGTCTGTTTTCGCAGCTGGTTTATAAGGCGATGAAGGAAGGTCTGTTATGAGTCAGACCGGCGCTATGAATGGGCGCACTCTTATATTCTGTGATGAGGAATTTCCGGTGCTGTCCGCGCTGCCCGAGGCAGGCATATGGGGAGAACATGGCGTTGGTCATGTCCGGGTAGTTGGAGCGGAAGAGCTGACAGAGGCACTGGATGGCATGTCGGCAGGAGACTGCTTTGTCAATCTGCATGCACCGTATTTTCCCAAACCGGCCTGGACGGCAATTTTAGCTTATCTGAAAAGGGGAGGAAGTCTGCTGAGTGGCGGCGGTGCGCCTTTCAAACGGCCGGTGCGCCGCCAGGAACAGCAATGGGTGGTCGAGGCCGAGCAAACCGCCTATCATCAGGAGCTGTATATTCATGAGGCGTTAAAGGTAACGGCTGCAAAGGTGACGTCTCTGTCAGCCTACGAGGCTATCCCTCTATTCATCGGCCTGGAGGAGCTGCTGGAGCCGGCGGATACCTGGAATCTGGTGCCGCATACGACGAAGAGCAGTGATCTGCCGCATCAGATGGGCTCTGCAGGACCCATGAGCACCCAGATTCATCCGCTGCTTACCGGTGTGAGTGCAGATGGCAGGCATATAGCGGCCCCGGTCGTGCTGTGGGAAAATTCACGCGGACCCTTTGGAGGCTCGCGCTGGATGTTCGTGAATCAGCCGCTGACAGCGGCCTTTTGGGAGAAGGGCGGCGCGGCGGAGCTGCTGAAATGGGCGGAGTTCTGCGCGAACGGCGTGACGGAAATGTCGCTTAAGTCTAACTATGCTACCTATGAGCTTGGGGAGCGGCCTGTACTGACCCTGCAAACGCAGATTTTGCAGCAGGGAAAGAAGCACCGCAAACAGCCTGAGCCCTGGACATTTGAACTTCATATCGAGCGTGAAGCTCAGAGCCGGCAGGGCTCTGCAGAGGTGATATGGGAGCATAAGCTTTGTGCCGATGTGACCGGAGAGCAGCGCTTTGAGCGCATTGCATTGCCTTTCCCTGTACACAACGGACTGTACCGGGTCATCTGCCGTGCACAGGGGCCAAGCGGTGAGACGCGAGTGCTTCGCCAGGGCTTCTGGGGACGGGATGCCGCGCTGCTATCAGAAGGAGAGATCCTCACGCGTGGGCGGGATTATTTTATGAGAGGCGATCGCGCCATGCCTGTTGTTGGTATGACTTATATGGCCTCGGATGTGGCGCGAAAGTTTCTGTTTTTGCCGAACCCGGATGTGTGGGACCGCGATATGGCGCAGATGGCCCGCGCAGGCATTAACTGGATTCGAACGGGGGTATGGACAGCGTACCGGAATATGATGCAGGTCGATGGCCATGTCTCGGAGGAGGTGCTGCGCGCGATCGATGCCTTCCTGCTGACGGCCAAACGTCACGGGCTGCAGGTTACGTTCACCTTTTTCTCGTTTACGCCGGAGACGTGGGAAGGAGTCAACCCTTATTTGGATCCACAGAGCGTAGAAGCGCAAAAGCGGTTTATTCGCAGCATCGTGAGCCGGCATCGGCATACGACGAATGTCGACTGGGATTTGATCAATGAGCCGTCCATGTTCGATCCTGCCCGTATTTTCTCCAAAGGACCGCGCTCTGCAAGGGATGCTTTTGAGCAGGAAGCTTTTGTTGCCTGGCTGGAGAAGAGGCATGGCACGGTTGAAGCGCTGCAGGAGGCATGGAATATGTCGCCGCAGCAGCTTCCGGATTTTTCGGCTGCGGTCATTCCCGAACCGGAGGAGATCAATTTTGATGTGCAGGATATGCACCAGGCCAAAAAAGGGACGAGATGGCTGGATTACTGCCTGTTTTCCATGGATATGCATAATGTATGGGTAAAACAGCTGGTAGAAGCGATCAAGGATTTATGCCCGCAGCAGCTCGTTACGGTCGGACAGGACGAGGCGCTTGGAGCACAGCGGCCTTCACCATTTTTTTATCAGCAGGAAGTAGACTACACGACAGTACATTCCTGGTGGCTGAATGATGATCTGGTGTGGGACAGCATTTTTGCCAAAACGCCGGACAAGCCTTGTCTCGTACAGGAGACAGGCATCATGTATGTAGAGACACCGGATGGACGCGCCAAGCGGACGGAAGAAGAGCTGTATTGCCTGCTGGAGCGCAAATACGCCTATGCTTTCGCCACCGGGGGGGCGGGAGCCGTGCAGTGGATATGGAACACAAACTTCTATATGGATAACGCCAATGAATCGCATATTGGCGCTTTGCGTGCAGATGGCACCGAGAAGCCGGAAGCGGCAGTGTCTTATGATTTTGGGCGCTTTATGCGGCAGATCGCTCATTTGTTTACAGACCGCAGTCTGGAGGATATCGTCGTGGTCTTCCCGTATTCCAACGACTTCTCGAACCGTGCGCTGGCTTATGAGGCGACAACAAGATTGACCCGGGTCATGGCCTATGAGCTCAAGCTTCCGTTCCGCGCGGCATCCGAATACCATCTGAATTCCCTGCAGTCCCGGCCTCCAAAGCTGATCATTGTGCCGAGTCCGCATAATTTGGATAGCGGCGCATTGCAACAGCTCCTCCAACTGGTGCAGGACACAGGAAGCCATTTGCTGGTGACAGGGCCGCTTGGTCTGGACGCGTACTGGCGTAAGACGGATCGGGCTGACAGTATACTGGGTGAACGCAGGCTGGGCAATGTACAGCGTGAAGAAGTATTGGACATTCAAGGCACCTATCATCGCTTGACCTATGGCCGGCGCCGGATTGCGGAGGTGGCCAAGGAAGAACAGATGCAAGAGCAGAAAGGTAGCCAGCCTGCAGAAGTGGTGCATATGCCGTTTGGTAAGGGAAGCATCCTCTGGAGCCCGCTGCCTGTTGAGCTGAACGGGCGGGATGAACCGCTGGCTGCCCTGTATCGCTGTGCCACCGAGCTCGCAGGGATATCAAGTGAACTGGAGTGGCTTGCGGGAGGCGATTGCGCGGGCGTATATGGCCGGAAGCTTGCTTTTGCAGGCGGCAATCTGTTTATTTTTGTGTCCGAATATGCTGTGTCTGTTCAAGTACATGTCAGAGATGCTGTTACAAGCCTGTCCTATGAATTTTTGCTGGAAAAGAACCGCTCTGTTCTGTTTGCCACCGATGCGGGCGGCCAGCTCTTGGCGGTATATCGTCCTGAAGAAGTCGAGATAACACTACATGGGAGAGAGGTGGAGTAGGCTCATGAGCCATTCAAAAAGAGCGCATATTATCTCACACACTCATTGGGATCGGGAATGGTACCTTCCTTACGAGAAACACCATATGCGTTTGGTCAGCCTGATGGACTCGCTGCTGGACCGGCTGGATCAGGGTACGGATTTTAAAAGCTTTTATCTCGATGGCCAGACTATTATTATTGAAGATTATCTTCAGGTGCGGCCGGATCAGAGGGAACGCCTGCTGAAGCACATTCGGGACGGCCGGATTTTCATTGGACCCTGGTATATTCTGCAGGATGCTTTTCTTACGAGCGGTGAAGCGAATGTGCGGAATATGCAGGTGGGACACAGGGATGCGAAGCGCTACGGGGTACCTTCCAAGATCGGTTACTATCCTGATACCTTCGGCCTGGTGGGGCAGACTCCGCAGCTTATGCGGCAATCGGGCATTGATAATGTGTTTTTTGGACGGGGTGTAAAGCCGACGGGCTTCAACAATACCGTATCGGATGGAAGTTATGAGTCCAGCTTCTCGGAGCTGCTGTGGGAAGGGCCTGACGGCTCACGGGTGCTCGGGATTCTGTTCGCCAATTGGTATTCCAACGGCAACGAAATCCCTGTTGATGCGGAGGAAGCCCGTAAGTACTGGGAGCGAAAGCTGGCGGATGCGGAGAAATACGCAGCGACCCGCGAGCTGCTGTATATGAACGGCTGTGATCATCAGCCGGTTCAGCTGGATTTGCCGGAAGCGATTCGCACGGCGCAGCAGTTGTTTCCGGATGTCGAGTTCGTTCATTCCAACTTTGCGGATTATCTCGCCGCTGTAGAGCAGTCCTTGGATCGTGAATTGTCCAAGGTAAAGGGCGAACTGCGCAGTCAGCGCACGGACGGCTGGGGAACGCTGGTGAATACAGCTTCGGCTCGTATCTATCTGAAGCAGATGAACCAGGCCGGTCAAGCTTTGCTGGAAAAAGTGGCCGAACCGCTGGCTTCCCTGGCTCACCTGCTCGGGCAGGAATATCCGCATGATCGCTTCACCTATGCCTGGAAGACACTGATGCAGAATCATCCACATGACAGCATATGCGGCTGCAGTGTCGATGAGGTGCACCGGGAGATGGTCACCCGATTCGAGAAGAGCCGCCATGTTGCAGAAACGATCATTACAGACAGCGTGCGCCGAATTGCTAATGAGGTAGATACCGCAGGATTTGAGCGGTGGGGAAAGGATGCGTGTCCGTTCGTTGTCTTTAACACCTCCGGGTGGGAACGTACCGGCGTGGTCAGTGTGGAGCTGGATGCAGCTCGTCTTTATTTCCGTGAAGGGCTGACGCTTGCGGAGACGACCCGCCGCATGAAGGAACTGGATCTGTCCGGACGTATACTGGTGGACAGCGAGGGAAAGGAAGCGGCCTGCACGGTAGAGGATTTGGGCCTGCAATTTGGCTATGATCTGCCGGACGACCGTTTCCGCCAGCCTTACAGCTGCCGTCGTGTACGGATTACCTTTGAAGCAGAGTGTGTACCCGCGCTTGGTCTTCGCACGTATGCATGGGTGCGCAAGAGCGGAACCGCAGCAGCGTCTTCGGTAACTCCATCTTCGCTGCTTGCGGGCAAGCGTGGAATGGAGAATGAATGGCTGAAGGTGGATATCGCGGATAATGGTTCGTTCACGGTGACCGACAAGCAGACCGGACGCAGCTACAAGGATCTTGGGGTCTATGAAAATGTGGGAGATATCGGCAATGAGTACATGTTCAAGCAGCCGGATGGAACGGAACCCCTGACAACGGATGAGCTGTCTGCAGAGATTCGGGTGCTGGAAGATACGCCATATAGAGCATCCTATGAAATTATTCATCGCTGGGAAATTCCTGCATCAGCTGATGAGGTGCTGGATCGGGAGCAGAGAGAGCTGATCTATTATCCACAGCGGACTGCGCAGCGTTCCAAGCACACTGTTCTGCTGAACATTCGGACAGTAATATCCTTAAGCCGCAGCGGAAAGGGAGTAGTTGTGGAAGCCTACTTTAATAATGAGGCCAAGGATCACCGTCTGCGGGCATTGTTTCCGACAGATATTTTGTCAGCGACACACAAGGTGGATTCGATGTTCGAGGTCGTGGTTCGTGATAATAAACCGGCGTCTGAATGGGAAAATCCAAGCAATACACAGCATCAGCAGGCCTTTGTGGATGTAAGTGACGACAATGCCGGCTTGACTGTGGCGAATCTGGGGCTGAATGAGTACGAGGTATTGCAGGATGGACGGAATACCATAGCGGTAACCTTGCTTCGTGCGGTGGGAGAGCTTGGTGATTGGGGACTGTTCCCGACACCTGAGGCCCAGTGTCTTGGCGAGCACACAGTTCGTCTGGAGATTATCCCGCATAACGGGGACGGGATAACAAATGGAGCTTATGCGGAAGCCTATCAATTCCAAATTCCCTGGCCGGCTGAGCAGACCGGGGTTCATACAGGCGCTTGGGCGCCGGACACGGCAGTGTTGGCATGGAACGGAGCAGGGATGGCATTCTCTTCTCTCAAGGTGAACCCGGAATCAGGTGACCTCATGCTGCGCTGGTACAATATGAGTGGTCATCAGACAGGGCTAAATTACAGAGCTGCCTCTCTTGCCGCGGAGAAGCTGGCCTTCGGGGAGACGTACTGGAGTAATATTTTGGAGGAGCGCATTGACGATGCAAATCGGATTTTGATGAACCACGCAACCGGTGCATCGCCTGCTCAAGAATGGTCTGTTCAGGTTGGTCCCTGTGAAATTGTTACGGTGGGTATGCCTAAACGAAGATAGCCTGCTTCTGCTTTGTTAGCTAAAACGTAAACAGACGCTTCCCGGTTCCATTGATAAAATGGTTTGGGGAGCGTCTTTGTTTTGAGAACGATTTTGTTATTGGGATTAGATCATGCGGTCGGTTATTTGACGCGTATTAGTCAACTGAGCGATTTTTTTAAACTTTCCAGTTCAGCTTCGAATTTTAACTGGCGACGATTGAGAATATCTATGCTGTGTCCATGTGTTGTCAATTCGGAGGATACTTTACGTTCAAAACTGGCTTGAGCGGTATCGACCTGCTTGGTCAGGGCTAAATTCTCCAATACGGCCTGCTTGATGGCTGGTATATCCTTGGTATGCTCCTTGATGTCCTTAAGCTCCGTCTCCACTTTGCCCAATCGAGAGTCAATTCCATCAAACCTTAAATCCATGTTGTCTACCCGGGAGTTCAGTGACTTAAGCTCGTCTAAAATTTGGTTTAAAAGTGGTTCGCTCAATGATTCCAACACCTTTTTTTTGAATTTTGTCATGAAAAGATTGGAATGTTAATCTGGCTGTGAAAGCAATTGTGACTAAAAACAGTTGTGAACTACTTTCCACTTACACCTCCCCTGAATGGTGGGGCTACCCAACATATCACTTTTTTACGATTCTTTACAAGGTGCAAGATGGTAATCTAACGAGAAAACGAAGGCTGTAAACTATGTGATTCCAAGTGTATAGCGGGCTCTTGTTTGTATGGGCTAATTATATCACAACACGTAAATAAGTGACAATCTAAAAGTTTTAGGCTGCATCTGCCTAACTTCATCCTCCACTTAGATTCATCAAGCTTCGCAAGATTTGGAATAGGAGGTCTTCTTTCATTACGAACTTAACGCAAAAAGACGCTTTCGATGTTATGGATTCGAAAGCGTCTTCTGATATGCTATCTTCGAGAATAGATTACTCCTTCTTAATCTTGGAAGGATTGTTGATTTTATATGGAACCGGATGCTTGGTGAGTTTTTTCTTGATGATCTTGGCATCGAAGGTGAGGATGTCTCCTTCGGCCAGTTCATGCTTCTTCATGGTGGCGCTGTGGCTGGACCAAGCTGTACCGATCTCCAACATCTCCGGCTCAAGGACCCTCACGTCTTCATAAATGATGACCTCATCATCATTGTCCGAGAAATGATTGGGAACTGTGGTAAATTCTTTAATGGTAGCCGTCATTTTGACCTTGTCCTCGGGCAGATCAAGCTTCGGAGCTTTTTCCTTGGTGTTCCTGGACTTCCCTGAGCCGTCACGGCTGGTCTTGTCTTCAGGTGTGACGTCTTCTTCAACCGTCTCATCGGGATCGCTCTTAAGTTGGCTGCCTGCTGATTCTTCCTGAAGCGTATCCATGGGAATAGTTACGTCTGCAGTATCGGGACGTGAATTAGGGTTATTTTCCTGCAAATTTTCTTGCTCCTGCTCTTCAGCAGATGATGACTTGTCAGTTGTGGATTTCCCGATAGCGGATGATTCGTCGTCCCCTGTTTGCTCGCTTCTCGAAGCGGTTGTCTTGGCGTTATAGCCGGCTGCCTGCATTTCTTTCAGATAAGAGGGATGGATACAGTGTTTCTGTCCATTGTCCAGCAGGATAACCGCCGTCAGATCATCAACATATCCAAGCAGCTCACAGGGAATGTTCAATCCGTTACCTTTATAATAGAAGGTCTTCAGCTTCGTGGCCTTGTCCGACAGCAGCCCCCATGTTTTGCATTTGTCCAGCAATTCGTCTTCATTCTCAAACGTTATGTAGTGTACAGGTTCAATCCTGAATGTATAGCTCATGGCCTGGAATTCCGCCCTTTCTCATCTTGTCTAGTTCCCATTAGTTTAGCACAGTTGGCTGCTGACTTCATCGGCATAACAATCGTACATGAAACGGAGTGCAGCAGATGTCTTTTCTGTTGAAAATCATATAGGTCTGTGCTACCATGCGGGAGTTGGGAAATTTTTAAAAAAACATCTATCGATGTAATTCACAGAAGCCAGACCGCGTGTAGTGGAAGTTTTTCTTCCGATATCAGGAAGCCTGTTCCAGGAAGTTTATACTTTCTAATTATCCTGATAAATGGCAGGTAAATTAAAAAGGGCAGCGGCATGATTGATTGCTGGAACTGCACCTGAAGGGGAGTCAGACAGAAATATGAAAAAATGGTATTATGCCGTGGGTGGCATTTGTGTGGCAATCGCTGCCGTACTGCTAATATTATGGGCGGCTCCATTCCAGACAGAGAAAATGGCGGGTGTAGGCAGTGTAAGCCCAGTAAGCTCCGCGGGCCCTGTAACTCCTGCGAACCCTGCAAATCCTACAAGTTCCACAAGTCATACAGATTCTCCTGGTTCATGCGCTGAGGGGTGCGAAAAGTATGATGTTGTAGTAATCGGCAGCGAGATTCAGGGGGTGCTTCTTGCGAGAGAAGCCCGCAATAACGGACTGCGTGTGCTGATTCTTGACCCCCGAAGCAAGCCGGGCGGCGAACTTACGCTTGCGCAGATGCAGTTTCTGGATGAGCCGAATGACAAGAACAAACACAGCCTGGTGCAGGGGGATATCAAGCCCTTGTTTGATGGTTACAAGAGGGGGAGGATTCGCACGGCAGCTGAATTTGACCGGTATTACAACAAGATGGCCGAGGGAATTCCAATGGAAAGCGGGATTGTGATTCAATCCGTGGTAACGAATGACGTACAGCAGGGAAAGACCTTAACCACGCTGACCTATCAAACACCGGACGCCACGACACATAAGATTCAGGCCAATTACTGGGTGGAGAATACGGATTTTGCGGCGCTGACCAGCAAGCTGGGAGTAAAGCGTATTCCCGGAATGGAGAGCCTGTACAACGTTGCTGACCATGAGCCTGATTATATGGCAGCGACACTCATGCTCAAATTCAAGAAGGTCAACTGGGGCAGACTGCATCAGGCAGTACTTGAAGACTATCCGCTGACGAATGTAGTGGAGAAATACGGTCCTAATACATATGTAGACTGGAATATTGCAACAGGCTTCAGCAATATCATGAGTAATTACAAGCCGCAGGATCCGCAGCTGGTGCTAAGGGGTATGAATACCGTGGACCAGAAGCACGGGGAAGCCATTATGAATGCGCTGTTGATTTACGGAGTGGACCCTGCCGACCCGGAGTCGGTTCAGGAGGCTATTCGCAAGGGGGAGAAGGAAGCCCCATTCATACTGGAGTTCCTTCGCAAGAACATCCCGGGGTTTGAAAAGGCGGAGATCAACGGTTTTCCGGAGTACTTGTACATCCGTGATTATAACCGATATGAAACGGAATATGTTCTGCAGTATGATGACGTTAAAGATGGGCACATGTTCTGGGATAACGTAAGTATCGGAGGTTATTCGATCGATCTGCAGGGAACCCAAAAGATACCGAAAGGGATTGGGCTCGGGAAGACCGACCGGTACGGTATGCCGCTTCGTTCCTTCGAACTGAAAGATTATGACAACGTGCTCGTTGTTGGCAAAAATGTTGGTGCCTCCATCAAGGCTTACGGCAGCGCCAGGATCATGCCGAACACGGCCCTTGCCGCGCAGACGATCGGGATTATACTCGGCCGGGAGCGTGATAAGCGTCTGAAGGAATTGACCCCGGATGATTTTCAACGAATTTACGATTACCTGCAGAAGGATTACGATATTGTGTTGAACCATTGATGAGGTTTCAATAACCCGGGATTCTGTAAAATAATCGATAAGCAGAAAAAGCCCGTTAGATCCCTTGAGAAAATCAAGGATTTAACGGGCTTTTCGTATCTTTGTGCATTTATGGTAAACTTCCGATATGGTCAGGGATAAATACATTCAAAGAAGGAGCTTTGCATGAGGAACATTTGGCGGATTTACATAAATGACTGGAAAAATGTATTCAAGGTGTCCACGGGCGTGCTGCTGGTTATTGCTATTATTTTTCTGCCGTCGGTGTATGCCTGGGTGAATTTGAAGGCGATGTGGGACCCTTATGCCAATACCTCCGGGATCAAGGTGGCTGTGACAAGCGAAGACCAGGGGACGGAGGTTAACGGCATGAAGATCAATATCGGGGATGAAGTGATCAACAGCTTGAAAAGCAACACCAAACTCGGGTGGACATTCGTGGACCGCGCGGAAGCCAGGAGGGGGATAGAGGAGGGGGATTATTATGCCAGCCTCCTGATCCCGCAGGATTTTTCCAGCAAGATTGCCAGCATATTGACCGCGAATCCGCAGAAGCCACAGATTGTGTATACGGTCAACGAAAAGCTGAATGCAGTCGCAACGAAAATTACATCTTCAGGCGCAACCTCGCTGACCAATCAAATCAGCAGCAACTTTATTGAATCGGCAAGCGAGGCTGTATTGAGCAAGCTCAAGGAGGCCGGAATCAAGCTTGAAGAGGAACTGCCCACCATTAGAAACATCGAAAACCAGGTGCTGGAGCTGAACGACAGGCTGCCGGATATCGAGAAGCTTGGCAATCAGGCGCTGGAGCTGGAGGCGAAACTGCCTGCGATCAAGCAGCAGGGGCAGAAGATAATGGCACTGCGGGACCGTATTCCCGAAATTAACAAAGCGGGTCAGCTTGTTTTGAAAATTGAGGAAAATCTGCCGCTGCTCGACGAAGCGGCAAAGGTCGTGCTGCTGGTCCAGCAGCGGCTGCCCGAGATCCAAAACGCCGCGGACCGAATCGTAGAGCTTGACGGGAACTTCGGACAGGTGGAGAATACGCTGGAAACAGCGCTGAAGGATCTGCAAAGCGCGCATGAAGTCATCGGTGCCGCACAGGAAGCGCTGCCGAAGCTGGAGCAGGTTGCGGAAAGCGGCGGCAATTTTGCCGATAGCTTGTCCAGCTTTCTGACAGACAACCAGGGGGCGTTTGACTCGCTCGCGCCGATCATCAAAGAGGATCTGATCCTTGTACAGCAAATTGCCGGCGAAGTGACCCAGCTTACGGACATGATCAGAGGCACGGATTTTGATCCGGATGAAACCGCGGCCCTGCTGAACAGGGTGAACGGGCGCATCAATACGACAACCGCGGTGCTGGGGCGTATATCAGGACTACTGACAGAGCTGAATTCCTATCTGCCGGGTCAACCGCTGAATTCCGCCATTTCCCGTATAGGTGGGGTACAGGATCGTTTTAACCGGTTGGCAACTGTCATGACAAGCATAGGCCAAGCCTTGCAGCAGGGGAAAAAACCGGCATCCGATCTGCTGGACAACGCAGATAAGCTCGCAGGGGACATCAGTACCGCGATCGGGGATGTTTTATCCCGCTATGATACAGAGATCGTTCCCAATGTCCGGAATGCGTTGGAGCAGCTTCGGACGACTGCAACGAATGCTGCGGATGTGCTGAAGACGGCGCAGGAACAGCTGCCCAAAATCGGCACCATTCTCGCTGATGCGCAGAAGGCGGCCGAATTCGGCCAGGAGGAACTGACTCGGCTGCAGAACGATTTGCCTGTTATCCGGAGCAGGCTTCATGAAGCGGCCACCACCATCCAGGGGAATATGGATAAATTTACTTTGGCAGTGAATCAGGCCGCCGATTTTGTAAATAAGGATCTGCCGGGGGTAAAGCAAAAAATCCATCAAGCCGCGGATTTCGTCCGCAACGATCTGCCCAAGGCGGAGGCGCAGTTCGAACGGCTCGCGGATCTCGTGGAAAATAAATTCCCCGAAGTGGAGAATGCCATCCATCAGGTGGCTGGCTTTGTTCGCGAGGACCTCCCCGGCGCGGAGAGCTCCATCAGCCGCGCGGCGGCCGCCATCCGGCAGTACAGGGCACAGAACGATCTCGGCCAATTGATCTCCGTGCTAAAAGGAGACGTGCAGAAGGAGAGCGATTTCCTCGGTAGCCCGGTGGAGTTGAAGGAGGAACGGCTGTATCCGATACCGAACTATGGCTCGGCGATGTCGCCGTTTTATACTACATTGTCCATCTGGGTTGGTGCCATGCTGCTTGTATCCCTGTTCAAGGTTGATGTCGAAGATGCGCAAGGGATCTACAAAAGCTATCAGGTATACTTTGGGCGTTATCTGACCTTTGCGACCATCGGCATTTTTCAAGCGTTAAGTGTATCGCTGGGAGATTTGTTATTGCTGGGAACCTACGTACATGCCAAGCTGCTGTTCGTATTGTCGTCGGTGTTAATCAGCCTTGTTTTTGTTGCCATTACCTATACATTAGTCTCGGTGTTTGGCAACATTGGCAAAGGACTGGCGGTCATTTTCCTGGTGCTGCAGTTTTCGAGTTCAGGGGGAACATTCCCGGTCAGCACCAGCACCGCCTTTTTCCAGATGCTGAATCCAATCGTGCCGTTTACGTATGCCGTCAGTCTGCTGCGTGAGATGGTCGGGGGCATTCTGCCGCGTACAGCCATCATGGATGTGCTGATGCTGATCCTGTTTCTCGTCATCTGCTTCGTTGTAGCGCTGATCTTGAAAAAGCCGCTAGGCAAATACACAAAACGGATGGCCGAGAAGGCGAGAGAGACCGGGCTTATTCCGTGATGGATCGAATACCGTAGGGAGGGTTTGCCCCGAACGGGATGCGTACCGCATCGAACGCTTGTGGAGATCCGGTCAGACCTTTCCTGCAGAAGGGCAGCGATCGTTGAAACAAGAAGCCCCTACCTCTTCAGGCCGTGGGAACATTCACACATCGAATGAAGGCAAAGGGTTTTAAACACAGCTAGAAGCATGTAAAATAGTGGTTGGCAGCGTTCTCACTTCGTGGATGGATACTGACTTCAACTGGAACGCAGAAGTTTACGCATTATTGCCAAATCCTATTTCTCTTGAAAGGGCGGGAGGCTGGACATGCAGTATTCTTACTTGGGCAAGTCGGGATTGAAGGTCAGTCAGCTGTGTCTGGGGACGATGAACTTCGGACCGGAGACGGAAGAGAAGGAAGCGTTCAAAATTATGGATGCCGCACTGGATGCGGGCATCAACTTCTTTGATACGGCAAACGTATATGGCGGCGAGGCGCACAGGGGCTGGACGGAGGAAATTATCGGCCGCTGGTTCAAACAGGGCGGCGGCCGGCGCGAGAAGGTCGTGCTTGCAACCAAGGTGTACGGAGACATGAATGATGAGACAGACGGCCCCAATGCAGAACGGGGATTATCGGCTTACAAGATCCGCCGTCATCTGGAAGGATCGCTGCAGCGGCTGCAGACCGATCATATTGAGCTCTATCAGATGCATCATGTAGAACGCAATGTGTCGTGGGATGAGCTGTGGGGCATGTTCGAAAACGCTGTGCAGCGTGGACAGGTCGGTTATATCGGCTCCAGCAACTTTGCCGGCTGGCATATTGCCGTAGCTCAGGCTGAAGCCAAGGCGCGTCATTTTCTCGGGCTGGTGTCCGAGCAGCATTTATACAATCTGATGCAGCGGACGGCCGAGCTGGAGGTGCTGCCGGCCGCGGAAGCGCTGGGATTGGGAGTTATCCCCTGGAGTCCGCTGGCAGGCGGCCTGCTCGGGCGCAATGCGCTTTCCGGAACAGGCGCACGAAGTGCGCGCTCGCAGGAACGGATTGAGCAGAACCGCAGCAAGCTGGAGCAATTCTCCGCTTTATGCCGGGAGCTCGGGGAGAAGGAGGATGTTGTTGCACTGGCGTGGGTGCTGTCCCATTCGGCCGTAACGGCGCCGATCATCGGACCCCGGACCTTGCAGCAGCTTGAAGACTCTCTTCGTGTTCCGGAAGTGAAGCTGGAGGAGGACGTGCTCAAGAAGCTTGACGAGATTTTCCCGGGCCCCGGCAAACCGGCGCCGGAAGCTTATGCCTGGTAATTTGACATAGTGAACTAGGAAAAGGAGTACCGTGCGGTTTGATGTGAACCCGCAGCAGGTGCTCCTTTTCTGTGACAAGCTTAAATGGAAGAGGGCTTGATCCATATTTTTGAAATATCGACAAAGCCGTAGGCTTCCACCTGCAGGCCGCGCAGGGAAGGGTGGAGCCGGCTTTTTTTGTTCACATGGCAGCCATGCAGCAGCCAATTTTCATCGCGGATCATTTGTTCCAATTGGTCAAGACACTGCTCGCGCTCTTCCGGCTTCAGTTGGCCGAAGTTGCCAAGCAGGGCGGCTATTGTCTTTTTCTGGTCGTCCTGCAGCAGCAGGTTAAGGTAATTTCCCGGATTAAGATAGAAATTGATAAGTCCCCATTGCACATCGGTTTCAAGTACCTCTTCAGCGAGAATCATATCCGCTTCTTCTCTGAACATGTACGGGTCAATCCGGTGTATCGGTTGAAGGTCAAGCTGAACACCGACGGAGGCACAGCGCCGCTGCAGCCAATGCGCTTCCTCGGTCTCGTCCTTTTTCGGAAGGAAGTACAGCTTCAATGCTTCCCCATTATATCCGGCCTTTGTCAACAGGGGCCTGACTTCGTCAAGCGGTCTGTCCGGGATCGGCGAATTACGGCTTTTTTCCGGGAGAAGGCTGTTTGCCGCCAAAAGACGGTTTCCCTTCAGATCCCGGATCAGGGCATGCGGATTGTACAGAATGCGCATCGCTTCACGAAACGGACGCTGTCTGTGAACCCCCTTTCTCGTCATATTGAACAGCAGATAGCGGCAGCCGGTAACGGCAAAGTCCAGCTCCGACACAGCCTGCTGCTCCTCCACTTTAGGTGTGTTCGCTTGCGGAAGCGAATAATTTCTGACATTGGACCGCTCGTTGGGCACGAACAGCAGCTCCACACGGTCAAGCAGCGGCCGTTCCCTGAAATGATCGCTGAATGCTTCCAGCACAATCAGATGCTCGGTTTGTTCTGCTATACGGAACGGACCTGTGCCGATCACCGGATGCTCGTTCAGACTGGTTCCCACGGGAAGAATGGACATATGAATGGAGGCAAGGGAATGCAGCAAGAAGGTATTCGGCTTCCGCATATAAAAAACAACAGTCCATCTTCCGCAGGCATCAACCCGCTCCACATCGGCAAACTGCCACAAAGCCGGAGAATGCAGCTCCCGCAACCGGTTAAAGGTGAAAACTACGTCCTCTGCGGACAACACTCTGCCATGATGAAAACGGACATCCTTGCGCAGATAGAATACCCAGCACCCTTTCTCTTCATGGTACTCCCAGGTGTGTGACAAGGACGAAAGAAAGCTGCGGGTAGCCGGATCATACACGATAAGCGTGTTGCACAGCTGGCTGAGAAGGCTGCTTTCGATCGCCGTAAATACTTTGGCTGGATCCATCACATGAAGGTGACGGTTATAGGTTATGCGCAAAACCTCGGGACCGGCGGCATCCTGCTCCAGGGACTGCAGGCCAAACTCCCGGTCCAGCATATTCCGCAGCTTGTCCTGTAAAAATGGAGACAGGGCGGGGTTCACCATCAGCTCTACCGCTTCCCTGACTTTACCGTCGTTGAGATATGCCCTGAAATGTTCCTCTACCATTTCATCCAGTCCGCGCAGCAGGGTAATGCGGGAGGTACAGCCTCGGCCTTTTCCCGCTTGCCAGCGAATATAACCCGTTTCCTCCAGCTTGCGCAGAATAAATTTAACGTTCCTGGGCGTGCAGCATAGCTCGTCCGCCAACTGCTGCACGGTTACAGGGTGCTCCTGCTCCTCGCCGCTTATGTTTCGGCACATTTTCAGAATTCGTATATAATGCTGTTCCATCAAGTTCATGAGACTTCCTCCGGTCGTCAGCAACAAGTATATAGTACATCATACACTCATTTTCCTGTTTTTGCGTGAACATTTGGGGTGCCCTATAGAGGGGCATCTCCGCTTTCGCCCGGAACCATTAAAAATAGGGACGAATACATTGTTAACAGAAGAATGAGAGGGGGGAATATCATGCAGATGATTTACCCGCTGGAGCAAAGCGTGTGCAGACAGCATATTGGCAAAAACGTATGCGTAGTCTTCCATGACGGTTCCTATATGACCGGCACACTGAGTGATGTGACAGATCAGGGACTCGTATTTGGCGGTGCGCCTGTCGCGTCTGTTAGATCGACCAACATCTCCAAGACAAAGCGGCGGCGCAAAAAGGCAGGCGCAGTGAAGACCAAGGCTTTTGGCCCTTTTGGATTCCGCAGGCCATTTTTCAATTTTGCGCCTTTTGCAGCCATATCTTTCTTATTCCTGTTGCCTTTTCTTTTCATTTAGCAGACGGATCGGCAGACAAGTCCCGAGATTGGGCATTGTCTGCCGATTGTTCTCTTGAACTTTACAGCGGGAAAGACATCCCGATATAATGAACCATTATATACATAGGCAAGGATTACACGGTGATCAAAGGTGTTAATTTTGGGGTGCATTTTAATGCCGAGAACAATATCACTATGAAAGCAGGGTGTATAGGGAATGACATATAGTTATGTATCTCATTTGGAGTGCCCGATATGTGAAAAAACGTATGATACGGAAGAACGGCACCAGCTTTGCACCTGCGGGTCGCCCCTGCTGGTCCGGTATCATTTGGATCGGATCAAGGCGGAGGTTGAGCGATTGTCCATAGGGGAGAGGTCCCGTGATCTATGGCGCTATCATGAGCTGCTCCCTGTCCGGAGTCCGGAGCATGTCGTTTCATTGGGGGAAGGCATGACTCCGTTGCTTCACCTGCCGCGGCTCGGCGGAGAGTACGGTCTGGCTCGGCTGTATATGAAGGATGAGGGTCTGGTGCCTACGGGCAGTTTCAAGGCACGCGGAGCGGCAGTGGGAGTGTCCAAGGCAAAAGAGCTCGGTGTCAAGGGGCTTGCCATGCCAACCAACGGGAATGCTGGAGCTGCCTGGGCGCTGTACGCCGCGCGGGCGGGGATCGAGGCGACCATTGTCATGCCGCAGGATGCGCCTTCCATCACCCGCAGCGAAGTCGCTCTTGCCGGAGCAAATCTGTATCTTGTGGACGGGCTGATCAGCGACGCAGGCAAAATTGTGGCTCAGGCCGTAGCGGATCGAGGGCTGTATGATGCTTCCACTCTCAAGGAGCCTTACCGTATTGAAGGAAAGAAAACGATGGGCATTGAGATCGCCGAGCAGCTCGGATGGACGATGCCGGATGTGATCCTGTATCCGACCGGGGGCGGTGTCGGCTTGATTGGCATACATAAAGCACTGCTTGAGCTGAGGGAAATCGGCTGGCTGCAGGGGCCGCTTCCGCGTCTCGTCGCCGTGCAGGCGGAAGGGTGTGCTCCCATTGTGAAAGCCTGGCAGGAGAAGAAAGAACGGTCGGAATTCTGGCACGATTCGACTACGGTGGCTTTCGGCATCAACGTGCCGAAGGCGCTTGGAGACTTCCTGGTGCTGAGAGCCCTCTACGACACAGATGGGGCCGCAATCGCCGTGTCGGATGAAGAACTGCTGCAGGAACAGAAGCGGATTGCCCGTTTGGAAGGGACGTTTATTTGCCCGGAAGGCGCGGCGGCCTTTGTGGCAGCCCGCAAACTCGCGCAATCCGGCTGGATCAAGCCGGATGAGAAGATGGTCGTGCTCAACACGGGGGCTGGCATCAAATATCCGGAAACGGCGGTAGTGAGCCCTCCTTTGCTGAACATCGGGGATCGTATTCCTGCGAAATGATCATATACGACAACAAGAAGAAAGCTCGCCGAAAGGCGGGCTTCCTTTCATCTAATTCCACTCTGGGCGAGAAATCTCGTCAGATCAGTACGTAAGCGCCAAACGATGATTCTAAAATGGAGGTGAATTTCATATGCAAAAATATAATTGGACTGCATTTTCTCTGGCAATAATTTTGTTTATTTTAACTCTATACTCGTTATATTCTTTTATTTATAATAAATGGCTAATTTCGCCGCCTGATTATATTATTCTTATTTTTTCCTTCCTGGCTTTGATTCTGGGTATATTAGGCATTAACGATAAATCAAGCTGGTTTGCGAAGTTACGGAGCTGGGTCTCCATAATTCTTTCCTCAATACTTATTTTCACGCTGCTCATTGCTCTATCATTTACAGTTATGTTCTCCGGATCAAAAGAGCTGCTGGCAACGGTCCATTCTCCTGATGAAAAGTATACAATCCATTTCTATCGTACTAACGCGGGGGCCATGGGGACATTTGGTATATTGGGTGAGTTAAGAGGCCCACTCTGGTCAAAGAAAAAGATTTATGCTGAAAAGAGAGTAGATCAAGTTGATGTTGAGTGGGAAAATAATCACACAATTTTGATTAATCATCATAAATTGGATTTAACGAAAGGGGAATCATTATTTCTACAGTAGGGCCTGAAATGTCGTTTGTGTTATATAAATTAACTCAATAAAATATAGTAAGCGATTTCATATAAAATTTTGTTTACAAAACCTCAACTTCATTGTTAGAATTAGTTACATATCTGGCATCGCCATCCATCAGGTCGACGGAAGTTTCCCTTTTGTCATCCCTCATGAATGTTAGAAGATGCTGATGAAAGGAAGATGCTTGTGAGCTACGACAAGGAGACTGTCTACATCATTGGAGATTCACAGACTTCCATGAACAATCCGATTACACAGCAGTTCAGCGCCTTTTTTATTGGCCTGGTAATCGATCCTGTCAGCCATAAGATTGTGGATGCCGGCTGCTCTTCAACGATTCCGCTGACCTCGCAGTTTATTCAATCCATTTTTGTCGGACACAGCATGCTTGACTTTGAAGCGGTGGCCGAGGAAATACGGCGGAGGTATCACGGTTCGTCGCAGAAGGCTTTGATCGTTGCGTTTAAAGATGCCCAAAAAAAATACAAATCCGTTCTGGCTGCCCGGCAGGAAGAAGCTTCTGAAGCTTCCCGGACAGGCTGAACCGAGCTGCTTTATTTATCAGTATGAAAGCATACGCGTAAATGAAACCCAGCAAATGATGACCGATTGCTCGCTTTGGGCGGTACGGAAGTTGTTTGCCGGGTTTTTTTAATATTCAAAACAGGAGGGAATGCAATGAAGCTGTATATTTCAGTCGATATGGAAGGCATCACAGGTTTGGTGGATCACACCTTTGTGGATTCGTCCCGCTACAATTATCCGCGGGGGCAGAAGATTATGACGGCTGAGGCCAATCATGTCATTGAGACTGCGTTTTTTGAAGGCTTTGCGGAGGTGGTCGTCAATGACAGCCACTCCAAAATGAACAATCTGCTCATCGAAGAGCTGCATCCGGAAACCCAGCTCATCTCCGGGGATGTCAAACCGTTTTCCATGGTACAGGGGCTGGATGCCAGCTTTGCCGGTGCGGCCTTTCTCGGTTATCACTCCATGGCCGCCAAGCGGGGCGTGATGAGCCATACGATGATCTTCGGCGTACGCGGAATGCATATCAACGACACCGCTGTCGGCGAGCTTGGCTTTAATGCATATGTGGCCGGTTATTATGGCGTTCCCGTCCTGCTAGTGGCAGGTGATGACGAGACCGCACTCGAAGCGGAGGCGTTGATCCCGGGTGTTACTACAGCAATCGTCAAAAAGCGCATTTCGCGCTCCGCAGCGCTCTGCCTGACACCGGAGAAAAGCGGCGTGCTGCTGCGGGAGAAAGCGAAAGAGGCTATCGCCGCACGCGACCGTGTCAAACCGCTCGTCCCGCCGGACAAGCCGGTGCTGTCCATTGAATTTGCCAATTACGGTCAGGCGGAGTGGGCGAATCTGATGCCCGGAACGAAAATAGAATCAGGCTCGCCGATCGTTACTTACGAAGCGAAGGACATCCTTGAAGCCTATCAGGCCATGTTTGTCATGACAGAGCTGGCCATGCGCACTACATTTTGCTGAAGAAAGGGTGATTGAATGGCGCAGTACATATTCAAAAGATTTGTATCCATGATCATCACGTTGTGGCTGATCGTCACCGTCACCTTTTTTCTGATGCATGCGGTGCCTGGCTCGCCCTTTGATCGGGACGGCAAGGAAGCGAATGCGAACGTCGTGCAGAACATGATGGAATTTTACAATTTGGACAAGCCGCTGGGGGTTCAATACCTGCTGTATTTAAAATCACTGCTGACTCTGGATCTTGGCCCTTCCATCTCTCACTATCCCGACAGTGTCAACAGCATGATCGAGCGCGGGTTCCCGGTATCCTTTCAGCTTGGCATCATTGCGCTGCTTATGGCGATTATCGCGGGCATTGCTCTGGGTACGGTGGCGGCGCTCAAACAGAACGGCCTGATTGACTACATTGCCATGATTCTGGCGGTGATCGGCATCGCGGTTCCGAGCTTTATCATTGCTCCGCTCCTCATCAAATATTTCGCGGTGGAGTGGAAGCTGCTGCCGGTGGCCACCTGGGGAACGTGGAAGCATGCCGTACTGCCTGCTGCAGCGCTGGCGGTCGGCCCGATCGCTACGATTGCCAGGCTGACAAGGGCCAATCTGATCGAGGTGCTGACACAGGATTATATTGAAACCGCCAGGGCCAAGGGTCTATCGCCGCTGACCATCATCCTGAAGCATGCGCTGCGCAATGCGATTTTGCCCGTTGTGACGCTGCTGGGTGCGCTGCTTGCCAATGTGCTGACAGGAAGCTTTGTGATCGAGAAAATATTTGCGATTCCGGGCATGGGCAAATACTTTGTGGATGGTATAAACAACCGTGACTATGCGGTCATTATGGGAACGACCGTCTTTTACAGCGCCCTGCTCATTTTCCTCATGTTCCTGGTGGATATCGTCTACGGGTTTATTGATCCGCGGATCAAGCTGTACAGGAAGGAGGCGTGAGCATGTCCGTTCCGGATCAATTATTCGTTCCGCTGCACAAACAGCAGGGAGCTTCCGAGCTTATCGTCCGTCCGCGGCTATCGCCCTTCAAGCAGTTCCGGCTGCGACTGTTCAGCAACAGGCTTGCCCTGCTGGGACTGGTGCTGATCCTGGTGCTCGGTGCCTTGGCTGTGTTTGGTCCGCTGCTGACAGAGCACAGCTATGCGGAGCAGACGCTCCTGAACGGCAACCAAAAGCCGTCCGCCGAGCACTGGTTCGGCACAGATGAGCTGGGCAGGGACGTATTTGCCCGCATTATATTTGGCGCACGCATTTCTCTGTCCGTCGGACTGATTGCCGCCCTGATCGACTTTATGATCGGTGTTGTCTATGGGGGCATCTCCGGTTACTTCGGCGGCCGCATTGACAACATTATGATGCGCTTTGTCGATATTTTGTACGGGATTCCTTATCTGCTCGTAGTCATCCTGCTGATGGTGGCGATGGGACCGGGCCTACTGACGATCATCGTCGCGCTGACGGCGACGGGCTGGATCGGCATGGCCCGCATTGTGCGCGGACAGGTGCTGCAATTAAAAACATCCGAGTATGTACTGGCTACCAAAACGCTGGGAGCAAGCTCCTGGTACATTATCCGCAAGCATATGCTGCCTAACGCCATCGGGGTGATCATCGTACAGATTACCTTTTCGGTGCCATCGGCCATATTCGCCGAAGCCTTTCTCAGCTTCCTCGGTCTGGGCATTCAGCCGCCGCTGGCGAGCTGGGGCACGATGGCGAATGATGCACTGCCGACCATTTTGTCAGGCAACTGGTGGAGATTGTTTTTTCCGGCTTTATTCATCTCATTGACGATGCTTGCCTTTAATCTGCTGGGTGACGGTCTGCTGAATACATTCAATCCGAAGCAAAGGAGGTAGGGAGATGGCCGGATTAAATAAAACCAACGACAAAGAGGTGCTGGTCGAGGTTGAAAATTTGCAGGTTTCTTTTAAAACCTATGGCGGTACAGTCCAGGCTGTACGCGGGGTGAATCTCACCCTTCACAAAGGCGAGACTTTGGCCATTGTGGGCGAGTCGGGCAGCGGCAAGAGCGTGACCGCCCGCAGCCTGATGAAGCTGCTGCCTCTTCACACGTCCGTCATTGGACAGGAAAGCAGCATCCGGTATAAAGGCCGGGAAATAACAGGCTTGTCGGAGAAAGAGATGCGTGCGCTGCGCGGCTCGGAAATAGCGATGATCTTCCAGGACGCCATGACGGCGCTGAACCCGACGATTACGATCGGGGAGCAGATCATGGAGGGAATCATCCGGCACCAAAAGCTCTCCCGCACTGAAGCGAGACGCCAGGCCTTGGAAATGCTGCAGCTGGTAGGCATACGTGATCCGGAAGCCCGCATGAAGCAGCATCTTCATCAGTTCAGCGGTGGCATGCGCCAGCGTATCATGATTGCCATTGCCGCCATCTGCAATCCGTCCGTGCTGATCGCAGACGAGCCGACGACGGCGCTGGATGTGACCATCCAGGCCCAGATTCTGGATTTGTTCAAAATGCTGCAGCAGAAGACGGGGGTCTCCATCATCATCATTACCCATGATCTTGGCGTCGTTGCAAGCATTGCAGACAGAGTCAACGTCATGTATGCAGGGCGGGTGGTGGAATCGGGCACGGTGCGCGATATCTTCTATAATCCGCAGCATCCGTATACCTCCGGTCTGCTCGGCTCCATGCCGAGGCTGGACCGGAGCCGCAAGGAGCCGCTGCAGGCGATTCCGGGCACGCCGCCGGATCTGTTCGCCCCTCCCCGGGGCTGTGCGTTCGCCGCAAGATGCAGCTGCGCCATGGAGGTTTGCGCTTCCTATCAGCCGGGTACGACACAGCTGGCTGATGGACATGCCGTCGATTGCTGGCTGCAGGATGCACGAGCCCGTCATTTGGCACCTGGCCGCAGGAAGACGGCGATTGAAACGGCAGCAACACGTTAGGACCAGTATTTTTCGGTGAAGGAGAGGTTGTAATGAAGAACAGGAAAGTAACGGCTTTGCTTCTCGTATGTATGATGATGGTACTTATGCTTGCCGCCTGTGGAGGGGGAGGCAGCCCGGAAAGTGCAGCATCCGAGGAAGGCACCAAAATCCTTCTGTATAACAATACGAGGGAACCGACCTCTCTTGATCCGCCTGTCGGCTTTGACATGGTGTCCTACGATGCGCTCAATAACGCCATGGAAGGTTTGACCCGCCTCGGCAGCGACCAGACCCCGCAGCCTGCGCTTGCCGAATCCTGGACGGTGTCCGAAGACGGCAAAACCTACACGTTCAAGCTGCGTGAAGGCATTAAATGGTCAAACGGCGAACCAATTACGGCCTCCGATGTAGAGTTTTCCTGGAAAAGACTGCTCGATCCGGCGACCGCTTCTCCTGCTGCATTCCTCGCCTATGTTATCGAAGGGGGAGAAGCCTTTAACTCAGGACAGGGGAAAGCGGATGATGTCAAGGTGAAGGCTGTCGATGATTCCACAGTGGAAGTCGTGTTGAGCCAACCGGCACCCTGGCTGCTGAGCATGCTGTCCAACCCGGCATTTTTCCCTGTTCCAAAGGCGGCTGTGGAAGCCAATCCGACTTGGGCGAGCGAAGCGTCAACCTTCGTCAGCAGCGGTCCTTTCAAGATTGCAGAATGGTCACATGATGCGGAAATCAAGATGGTGAAGAACGATCAATATTGGGATGCGGCCAATGTGAAGCTGGACGGTGTCACCTTTAAAATGGTCAATGACAGCAACACAGAGTACCAGATGTTCACGAATGGAGAGCTGCACATTCAGGGCGTTATCCCTCCGGAAATGAGCGAGCAGCTGTTTGCGGAGAACAAGGTAAAGGTGGAGGATTCGGCAGGCACTTATTTTTACCGTTTTAACACAACGATGCCGCCGTTCGATAATGCCAAAATCCGCAAAGCGTTTGTGATGGCCGTGGACCGCCAGACCCTCATCGATCTGGTCGTCAAGCAGAAGCAAAAACCTGCGGAAGGGATCGTCTCTTACGGTCTGAAGGAGCCTTCCGGCAAGGATTTCCGCGAGGCTGGCGGCAACATGGTCACGTATGACCCGGAACAGGCCAAAAAGCTGCTTGCAGAGGGCAGGGCCGAAGCTGGATATTCCACGCTTCCTGAAGTGACACTTACTTATAATACTAACGACCTGCACCAAAAAATTGCCGAAGCGATGCAGGCGATGTTCAAGGACAATCTGGGCGTGAACGTGAAATTGGCCGGCATGGAAGGCAAGGTGCTCACAGCGCAGCAGAAGGCCTTACAGCTGCAGTTCTCCCGATCCTCCTGGCTGCCGGACTTTGCGGACCCGATCAACTTCCTCGATATTTTCCGCAGTGACAGCCCGAACAACCGGACAGGATGGAAAAATGCGGAATACGACAAGCTGATTGACGCGATTTACGCAGAAACGGATGAAACGAAGCGGTTTGGGCTGATGCACCAGGCGGAGAGCATCCTGATGGAAGAAGCCCCGATTCTTCCGATGTATTTTTATAACTCGGCTTATATGCAAAGCGACAGGGTGGAGGGAGTGCTCCGCCATCCGTACGGATATATCGAATTTAAAAGCGCTGATCTGAAATAAGCTTATAGAGCCGGAGACTGATGATTTGTACCGGGAGGCAGCTATCCTCCGGAGGATGCTCCTCCCTTATGATCAGCGCGGATTCAGACACGGAAGGAAGATGTACAATGCTGCCAGTGATTCGACCGCCCCGTTTGCTGCCCGGAGATACGATTGGCATTACAGCTCCCGCCGGATGGGGAGACCCGGAAGGATTGAAGCCGGCTATCGCTCACTTTGAGCAGATGGGGCTGAAGGTGAAAGTGGGGGGCACGGTTTTTAAAAGAAACGGGTATCTTGCGGGAACGGACGCAGAGCGGGCTGCCGAGCTGAATGAAATGTTCGCCGACCCCGTGATTCAGGCTATAGTATGCTCGCGTGGCGGCTACGGAACGGCCCGGATTGCGGATATGCTCGATTACGAATTGATTCGCAGGAATCCGAAAATATTCTGGGGCTACAGTGATATTACTTTCCTGATTAACGCGATCCGCCGCTATAGTGGACTGGTCACCTTCCATGGACCGATGCCTGTCAGTCTTGCCGGAGAGGATGTTCATCCGCTTACGCTGGAAGGTTTTAGCCTGCTGACGGAGCCGCGGCCTTTTCGATACGACGAGACAATAACCCCATTGCAGGTCTTGGTTCCTGGGGAGGCTCGCGGCCGGATTGTGGGCGGCAATCTGACTTTGCTGGCCAGCACGCTGGGGACGCCGTTTGAGCTGGAAACGAAGGACTGCATACTTTTTATAGAGGATATCGATGAAGAGCCGTACCGGATTGACAGAATGCTGAATCAGCTCCGTCAGGCCGGAAAGCTGTCTGAGGCGGCAGGATTTATGATTTGTGATTTCCATCAATGTGAAGCGAAAAAAGGGCAAAACTCTTTCACATTGCCGGAGGTGCTGGAGCATTACTTTAAAGCGGAAGGCAAGCCCGCACTCGCCGGGTTCGGCATGGGGCATGGAACACCGAATATCGCCATTCCGGTAGGAGTGGAAGCGGTTTTGAACACCGGGAAACGTCAGGTTACCTGCGTGGAAGCGGCAGTGCTGGGTTAAGGAGGATAAATATGAAAATTCAAAGCATAGAGGTCATGAGACAGTCTACCCCGTTGACCCATCCGTTCAAGACCGCCTTGCGGACGGTGCACCATGCGGAATCCGTGCTTGTCCGCATTACGGCGGACGACGGACGAATCGGCTGGGGGGAAGCGCCTGCCACCATCGTGATTACGGGCGACAGCCTGGACGCAATTCATTCCGCCATTCAGGATACTTTTGCCCCACTGCTCATCGGCGCGAATCTGCTGGCATATGAGCAAATTTTGCAGTCGGTCCATCACGCCATGGTTGGCTGCAGCAGTGCCAAAGCCGCGGTGGATATGGCGGTATATGATCTGGTGGGGCAATACAGCGGCATGCCCTTGTATCAATTTCTGGGCGGTTACCGCGACCGGATCGAGACGGACTTCACCGTCAGCGTCAATGCGCCGGCGGAAATGGGCGAGGATGCGGCCGAATATGTTCGTTCCGGGTTTAACGTGCTGAAGATCAAAGTCGGGAAGGATGATATCCGCGAGGATATCGAACGCATCCGTGAAATCCGCAGCCGCGTTGGTGAAGATATCAAAATCCGGCTGGACGCCAATCAGGGCTGGCAGGTCAAGGATGCCATCCGCTCGATCCGGAAAATGGAGGATATGGGGCTGGACATCGAGCTGGTTGAGCAGCCTGTGAAAGCGTGGGATATTCCCGGCCTGAAGGCTGTGACCGATGCCGTATCCACGCCGATCATGGCGGATGAAAGTGTGTTTTCGCCCGTGCAGGCCCTGGAGGTGTTGAAGCTGCGCGCGGCGGATCTGATTAATATCAAGCTGATGAAATCAGGCGGCATCTATAAAGCGCAGGTGATCAATCAGGTGGCGGAGGAATATGGTGTAGAATGCATGGTGGGCAGCATGATTGAGTCGCGTCTAGCTGTGACAGCGGCGGCTCATTTTGCGGCCAGCAAAAAAAACATCACCCGCTTTGATCTGGACGCGCCGCTGCTGCTGCAATATGATCCGGTTACGGGAGGAGTGCGGTATGACGGGCGGTCCATGACGTTTCCGAACCGTCCCGGACTCGGCATCGAGCATGTGGAGATCACGGGTGAGATAGGAGTCGTATCATGAGCAAGCTTGCCGGAACACGAATGATCGTATCTGTCTCCGTGGCTACCGTCTGGTCAAGCCCGGATTCTCCCCGGCCCATCGATGCGCCTGCTCTTGCAGCCCCAGCTCTGGTGGAGGAATGGCTGAAATCGATGAGCATTGAGAACAAACTGGACTTATACAGCGCCAGCCGGATACAGACACAGGTGTTATATGGTACAGAGATTGCAGCTGTTGAAGAGCAGGGAGAATGGTTGAAAATTGTAATCCCGGACCAGAGCACACACAAGGAGCCTGCCGGATATCCCGGCTGGGTCCCGAAGCGTCAGCTTGCCAAGTGCCCCGAACATACGGAATTTGATGCTTTTGCGGAAGTGATCGCGAAAAAAACAATTTTGCAGGTTGAACCTGCCGATGCCGCAGCCGCTGTTATAGAGTTAAGTTTTCTGACCCGGCTGCCTCTGCTGGAGGAGCGGATTGATGAAGTGATTGTCAGTACACCCCACGGTCCGGGGAGACTGGCGAAGCAAGATGTCCGCATTACGGGAAGCTGGCCCGCCAGCCCGGAATCGAAAGAAAAGCTAACGGGCGAACAGATTGTACAGGATGGACAAAGTTTTCTCGGACTCCCGTATTTATGGGGCGGCATGTCCGCTTACGGTTACGACTGCTCCGGCTTTGCCTACAGCATGCATAAGGCCCAGGGCATTCTCATTCCCCGGGATGCGTCAGACCAGTCGCGGCAGGGAAATAGCATTGCCAGGGATGAACTCGAACCCGGTGATCTGCTGTTTTTCGCTTATGATCAGGGCAAGGGCAGGGTGCACCATGTCGGTATTTATGCCGGTGAGAACCGCATGATCCATTCCCCGGATTCCAGCGGTAGTATTGAATTCGTGGACCTGGACACATACAAGCTGAAGGATGAGCATTGTGTGTCCCGAAGATATTGGGATTGATCCTGCCTCAACCATTTTATCGCTCTATAATTAAATAGTGTGGTAAAATAGTGGAAATGGTAAATGGTGGGGATCGAAATATGTTCAAAAAGTACAATAAAAAATATTGGATTCTTCTTCCTCCTTTTGTGGCAGCCATAATACTTCTGGAAATTTATTTGCCTCAGGAATTAAAAAAGTTTGTATTTGTTGTACCTCTCGTATTTTGGGCTTCATACTATACTTGGGAATATACAGAGAAGAAAAACGAAGCAAAGAGAAGTCAGTGAGAGAACAATCGAAAACCTTATGGATAGCGAGGGCAATCCCTTAAGTCATGAAAAATGGCTGAGGGACTGCCCTCTTGCTGTGAATAAGCTCTTTATAAGAGGCTCTCAATATTTGCATTTCGCCAGACTCAAGTTTTACCGGTACAAGAGAGGCAAGGCACTGCTGTATAATCTAAAAATGTTCATTCGAAAAAATTTTTCATGATCCTGCTACAAAATAAAAAAAGGCTTCGTCTTCCTAATAGCTGCAGCTGAAAGGAGGCAAAACAAAATGAGTATTCCGGAATCCTCAGCGTTCCGTAACATATTTTATGAGCATTACCCAACCGTACACAGAAAACTGACCGCCTTGGTGCGTGATGAAGCCGCGGCCGACGATTTGGCGCAGGAGGTATTCCTGAGGCTGTACCGGAACCCGCCGGATAACCCGGAAGCCCTGGGAGCATGGCTGCACCGTGTACTGACAAGAATCGGATACGATTACCTGGAGAAAAAAGCTAGAGAGAGAAAGCTGCAAAACAAGCAGGAAATGATGTACGAGGGAGAAGCCGCGCCTGAATCCGGAGAAGAGGCGCTGATGCGCCAGATGGATCAGGAAGAAGTCCGGGCCTGGTTGGGCAGTCTTCCCGAGCGGGATCGCCAGGCGCTGCTTCTCCGCTACTCGGGCTACAGCTACGCGGAGATTGCACAGGAGCTCAATGTCAGGCAGCCGCTGATCGGCAGCCTGCTGCAAAGAGCTACACGAAAGCTGCAGGCCACAGCTACCAAGTCTATGGCCCGGCAGGATCAACAATCGGAAAGGATTGAAAACATATGACGACCAATCCACAGAATTCTCAAGAGGATAAGAGAACACACGAAGCCTGGGAAAAGCTGCAAATGAGACTGGCATCGGAGCCGGCAAACGCCAAATGGGAGACATGGGGGACGGAGAGTAAGCAGAACGGCCTGAAGCTTGCCAATGCTCTTACGGCGCCGGCGGTTTCAGCTGCAGCTTCCAGCCAGGCATCCGAGCTGCACAATGGAGCTCCGGCTCCTGCAAAAGTCGCCCGCCGCCGGGCAAGCAGTGCCCGCAAGTGGACAGCGGCCGCAGCGGCAGCCGTGATCTTTGGCGCCGTTCTTGCCACCCCTTTGGGAAATAATGCGCTCGCGGCGATTTTAAATCAGTTCCGTGTGCAGGAGATCGCCACCGTTGACAGCGATACACTTGAAAGCATGTTTTATCAGTTGACTCCGGGTGAGTCGTTCAGCAAGGACAACTCATTTGGGGAGTTTACAACCAAGGGCGGTGCCGTGCAGGGTGAATTTACCCGTGAACAGGCGGCTTCCCGGCTGGGGTATCGGCTCCTGCCCGCTGATCTGACAGGCGACAAGGATACTGTCTACATTTCCCCATCCAACGAGATTACAATGAAGATGAATGTCGCAGAAGTGAACCAGGCCATGCAGCGTGTGGGGGCAACGAAGCTGCTGCCGGAATCGCTTGATGGAAAACCGATCACTTTAACCCTTCATGAAAGTGTAATGTACGAGATGAAAACAGGTCAGGACCAATGGGCATCCCTGACACAGATGCAGGCACCGGAAATTACAGTGGATCCGTCTGTTGATGTGAAGGAAGCACTGGAGGCTGTTTTGCAGCTTCCGATTTTGCCAAGCAATCTGAAAAACCAGCTGCAGCAGAGCAGCATCCTTGCAGGATCGATTCCGATGCCGTATGTCGTTGATAAAAGCGCCAAAACCGAAGATATCACGATCGGAGACACGAAAGTGCTCGTTGAAGAGCGCAAGTTCAACAGCATGACTGACCGCACGGCAATCTGGATTAAAGACGGACAAATGTTCTATTTTGAAGGTGGATCTGCTTACGAAAAGGAAGCTGACTTCATGAATAAATTGAAGGAGCTGGTGGAGGCATGAGCGAGGCGGCCATCGACGCTAACGGATTGACCAAGGAATACAGCAATGGGCGCGGTTGCCGCAACGTCACCATCACGGTAGGGAAAGGGGAAGCCTTTGGCTTCCTCGGTCCTAACGGTGCGGGCAAAAGCACGTTCGTGAAAATGCTGGTCGGGCTGATCCATCCGACGGCTGGCGAGGCAAGCGTGATGGGCGCCCCCATCGGCACGCTTGAGGCGAAGCGGCAAATCGGCTATTTGCCCGAGCTGTACCGGTATCAGGAGTGGCTGACCGGTGAAGAAGTCGTCCGGCTGCATGCGCGTTTATGCGGATTGGACAAGCAGGAGACGGAGCGAAGAATCCCTGAGCTGTTGCACAGAGTCGGTGTGGGCAAGCGAGGGAAGGACCGGGTTAAGCACTATTCCAAAGGCATGCAGCAGCGGCTTGGATTGGCTTGCGCTCTTGTGAACGATCCGGCAGTCGTTTTCCTGGACGAGCCTGCGTCTGCCATGGATCCCGTCGGCCGGATGCATGTCCGGGCGATCCTGGAAGAGCTGAAGCAACAGGGAAAAACGATTTTCTTGAACTCCCATCTGCTGGAGGATGTGGAGGTGCTGTGCGACCGCATGGCGCTCTTGAATAACGGACAGGTGCTCCGTCACGGACGGGTTGCCGAGGTGCTTCAGAAGCGAGTCTGCTGGCGTTTTAAAGTCGGCGGATTTTCGCCTTTTTTGCTGTCCTGGCTTCAGGAAACGACAGGCTTCAGCTTTCGGGTATCTGCCGATGAAAAAGGAGAAGGCGGCATGAACGCCGCAGGAAGTGCGGATGATACCGTATGGCTTGAAGCGGAGCTGGAGAGCGAAGAACAGGCAGGCTGGATTAATGCGCTGCTGATCGGGCAGGGGATGACGCTGTATGAAGTCACCAAGGTCCGTGAACGGCTGGAGGAGTGGTTCATGGAGGCTGTGGCCGGGCTCAATCATAGGGGGGAACAGGAATGAGGATGATATGGTCCATGACCTGGAAGGAGCTGCTGCGCAAGCGGGTGCTGCTGCTGACATTTTTAATGACAGTCGTATTTCTGATCGGATTCTGGTTTATTGCCGGAGCAATCGGAGGGGAGGCAAGCATAGGCGCGAGTGGTGCTGAAGGGGTGATCCAGGAGTTTACGGTGGGTATGTTCATTTTGATGCTCGGTTTTTTCTTCGCCAGCTTTGTGCTCGCTTTTTTGGCTATTTTCAGTTCCTTTTCCGCCATTGCCGGCGAGGCCGAGCAGGGGGTTATGCAGGCGATGCTGCCGCGGCCGCTTCCGAGGTGGAAATGGTATATTGGCCGCTGGCTTGGCTATGTTTCGCTGGGCATGATTTATGCCTTGATTTTATTCAGCCTGATCCTGTGGATCACCGATATCCATGCTGCAATTCCGCGGGACCCGGCCGTGCTGGCACAGTCTTTCCTGCTCTTTGCCTCCGTTGTTCCTTTGCTCGTTACCGTGTCGATGTTCGGCTCAGGCTATCTGTCCTCCGTTGCGAACGGTGTGGTTATGACGATGCTCTATGGGGCAGGCTGGCTTGGCGGCATGATCGGCAAAATCGCCGGCGCAATCGGCCTGAAGCCTGAGCCGTTGCAAACGTTGAACAATGTGGCGGGAATCCTGCAACTGCTCATGCCGGCCGACGCGCTGCAGCGGAAAATGCAGGCAGTGCTGTTCAGCTTCGAGGATATCAGCGGATTTATACCGGTAAGCATGAGCGGACCACTCGGCATCGGCGAGATTCCCTCGACAGCTTTTTTGGTTTACACGTTATTTTATACGGTTGTCCTTTTTTGCTTGGGGCTGCGCCGTTTTATCCGCAAAGATTTATAAGCGCCCTTATGGAACAGGCTTCTGCAGCCAAGCAAACATATTTTGAATCGCCAAAGCATGCACGGCGGGCGGAAGATGGTGGCCATATCCATGAAACGTATGAAAAGTTACGTCTTTTCCTGCTTCCTGCAGCCGTCTGAACATTCTAAGCCCATGACTGTAATCTACCTGCACATCCTCGGTGCCATGCATGATCAGCACCGGGCAGTGGATGTCGTGTACATAGGTGACTGGTGATCTCATGTCATACGCTTCCGGAATTTTGCCGGTGGAGCCACCGATTACCCGCTTCAGCATGCGGCGCAGATCGATCCGTTCCTCGTAAGTTTGGGCCAGATCCGATACGCCGCCCCATAATACCAGCTTGTACATTTGCTTCATCCGTACGGCTGCAGCAGTTGCATTGATCGAGCCTCTGGAAAAACCCATGACCGAAATACGCCGTTCGTCGACAAAGGGCAGTCCGGCCAGAAATTGATAGGCACTGCACACGTCCTCGATATCGCTTCCCCCGAATTGGTCCCTTCCTTCACCGCCCTCAGTGCCGCGATAGGAAGGGGCAAAAATAATATGGCCATGGATGGAGAAGTCCTCCAGCCAGGTTGTTTTAACCTGACCCACTCGTCCGATGCCCCCGCGGCAGTAAATCAATACCGGCCATTTTCCTTTCGGCATCTCCGTGTGCGTTACACGAATGGGACAGGCGAGCTCCGTTACTTCCAGATCTTTTATCCGGTAATGGTGCTGCAGCCATTCCTGCACCGCTGATACGGGTAGTCTCCAGCCGTGTGGCAGGCATATATAACCTTTTACGCGCAGTCCGTCTGATACATAAGTGAGATGGTACATGTAAGAAGCTCATTCCTTTATGATGTCGGTTGTATACATGTATCTTATATTACCATGAAGGTCAGCTCCCACTAAAATATGGTTTAACAATGAAAGGCCGCAATCCTGTGCGAATGCGACCTTGTTTTAATTCGTCTATATTGGCTTTAGCGGTTTCTGCTCGTATTGTCGCTTCTGTTTCTTAAACCAACCAATCCCAGCAGTCCGGCCAGACCGATCCAGCCCCAGTCCATACGATTATCATTGTTTCCAGCAACGCGTGTATTTGCGTCTGCAGCAAAAGTGTGCTCTTCCGTCCCGGCAGCGGTTGCTGCGGCCGAGATAAGAAGGAACGCCAGCAGGAAGCTAAAGCTTGTAAGCAGCATTTTTTTGAACAAAATCATCAATCTCCTTTTGTAGTAAAATCGTTGGGGTATTCCCGGATTATTCTCCGCTATGCGGCAGAAATTATACATTTCTTTCCTACACGAATGGAAAATGTTTATAATTAATTCAGGAAACTGAGCATGGTCGGAGTTATGCATATTAAATCGGAGCAAGAGCGAATAGATTTTTTCTTCGCTACAAACCGGTGGTCTGGAGAAATTACGAATGCTGAACCGCATAAGTGTGATGATATGAGATGGTTCCGAACCGATCATTTCCCCGACAATATGATACCTTATGTACGGATGGCCTGGGATCAATACGGGGAGGGAACCTGGTTTTCGTCGTACGGATGGAATTAAATTTTGGAGGAGTCGTGATTATGGATTACATTACTTTTTTAACGCTCATTCCTATTTTGCTGTACTTGATCCTTTTTGGAGTAGGCATTTATGTGTTGGTGCTGTTTATCAAGCTGGCAAGAAGGGGGATCAAAGCGCTGGATCTCTACATAGCGGAAAAAAGTAACCGGATGTGATAGGCTTAATGTGCGAGTGATCAGAACCAAAAACAGCAGGGCTGATTGCTAATCTCCCTGTTGTTTTAATTGCCTCCAAGTGGAAAATTATCGTTAAATTAAATTTCGACTTGATTTTTGTAAGTAAAAGGAGTAAAGTAATAGGAGTCAAGAAGATCATGGATTGTTAGCTCAGTTGGTAGAGCATCTGACTCTTAATCAGGCGGTCCAGGGTTCGAGTCCCTGACAATCCATCATTAGTAAGTTCTAAAAAGCTGATACATTGTCCTAACGGACGTCATCAGATTCAAACTGCGACCGCCCTCCGGTTTTACCGGAGGGCGGTCATTTTTTTAAAAATGAATTGGATTGCAAACCTGTTTAATGTCCAAATATACTAAATTCAAGCATCATAATCTTAATGCCGATATTAAAATTAACGAAGTAATGGGACGAAGGAGCATGTACTATGTCACGAAAAAGGGAAATTACCGTTTCCAAAGGCTTTTTTTCCAGATTTAAAACGATTGGCGATGCGATTGCAGCAGCTTCCCCTGGAACGGTAATTTATATTGAGCCTGGAGTTTATGAAGAAAATTTATTTATCAATAAGCCGCTTGAACTGATTGGCAAGGGACGCCCTGAAGACGTTGTGATTTCGGGAAATACAATGAATGAAGATACAACTATAGATGTGTTTGCTGATCATGTCCGAATAAGTGGGTTAACGATACTGCAAAAGGGCAAAAGCATTGAAAAGGATTTCTATTATTCGGCCGTAGATCTGGGAGAAGGCTCTGTTCTTATTGAGAACTGCACCATTATTTCAGCCCACGGCAACGGTATACATGTCATGAGCGAAGGCAGTCAGCCAACGATTCAGCATTGCAAAATTTATAATTCGGCAGGTCATGGGATATATGTTCAAATTTTTGGGAATATAACGGTCATCGACTGTGAAATTTATAATAATCAGCAAAACGGAATTATGTTCGACTCCGGGGGTACGGGGGTATTTGAAAATTGTCATATTTACGGCAACCGCCTAGCTAACATACATATTTCAAACGAAAGTGATCCTGAAATAATCGGCTGCAAAATATACGCCAGCGGGGAATATGGGGTCTGTGTGTCCAATAAGGCCCTTGGCACCTTCACTAATTGCGATATATATGACAATAGATGCAGTAATGTATTGATTGAGGACGAAGGGGACCCGGAATTCACATATTGCAATATTTATAACAGTAACGAGCATGGAGTATACAGCTATGGCGGCTGGGGTACCTTTGACCACTGTGATATTTATGGTAACCGCTCATCTAACATCATGATCGAAACTGAAGCTGAGCCGACCATAAGGAATTCCAAAATTTATAATAGTGAGGAAAATGGTGTTGAGGTAGACGAAGAAGGTTACGGTACTTTTGAAAATTGCGAGATTTACAGCAACGGCCGTGAGTATCATAATGTCGCCATTTTCGGGGGAGGAAATCCGGTTTTCCGGGACTGTATCATTTACGATTCTGAAGATTGTAATATTTGGATAGATGATCGGGGATTGGGCCTGTTCGAAAACTGCGAGATTTATGATTGTAATTCGCCCAATATTATTATTGAAAATGAAGGGAACCCACAGATTAAAGGCTGCAAAATATACAACAGTACAACCTGTGGCGTATGGGTTCTTAACAATGGACGGGGCAGGCTCGCAAATTGTGATATTTATGATACAGAGACGCCGATTATTTCAGAGGAAGGATTACTTGAAGTACTGGATTCATCAGAAAATAAAATAACTGAAAGTACTACTCCGAGCAAATCACCAAATGAGCAGGCAGTTTCGGCTGATTTGTCGGCCATTTTGGAAGAATTAAACTCCTTAATAGGATTGGACAATGTAAAAGAACAAATCGCCAAAATCGTTGAATTCACTAAATTCAACAAAGAGCTGGCAAGCTTCGGAATTGCTGGCACAGATGCCAAAAGCGCTGTGTCCCATACTGTATTATATGGAAACCCGGGAACAGGCAAGACGACCGTTGCACGGATGCTGGGGCAAATCTACAAAGCGATGGGGCTGCTGTCCTCCGGACATCTGGTGCAGGTAAATCGTGAAAAACTGGTCGGAGAATACATAGGGACTACTGCCCCAAAAACAAAGAAAAAGATCGAGGAAGCGATCGGCGGTGTGCTCTTCATTGATGAGGCCTATGAGCTTACAAATAAAGGGCTGGATCGGGATTTCGGCCCGGAAGCCGTTGCGGTGATATTGGAGGAAATGGAAAATCGCAGAGGGGAATTCATGGTTGTCGTGGCAGGTTATGAGGGAGAGATGGAAAGGTTTACTGAATCGAACCCGGGGCTGAAAAGCCGTTTTACCCAATATTTTCACCTGAAGGATTATACACCGGACGAGCTGGCCCGGATTGCGCAAAAAATGGCGAAGGACCAAAACCGTCAACTGTCGCCGGAGGCAGAGCGACTGTTGCATAAGCAATTTACGTTTTTATGGCGCAAAAGGGATAAGTTCTTTGCCAATGCCCGCACTGTCCGCAACTATATTGACGGCATGATGCAGGCGCAGGCTCAGCGGTGTATGCAGATTCCAAAGGAACAGTGGACCAAAGAGCTGATACTAACCTTATCTCCGGAGGACGTAAAGGCCGTGCTTCCGCAAGAAGAGGCCCCGGCATATCTTTTGCCAATTAACGAGGAGCATTTGGCTGAAGCTTTACAGCAGCTCAATCGAATGGTTGGTATATCCCGTATTAAAGCGGAGATTGAGAAGCTGATTACCTTGGTCCGGTATTACAGGGAAGAGGGACGGGATGTCTCGGAGCTTTCGCCGCATACACTTTTGGTCGGCAACCCGGGTACAGGGAAGACGGAAATAGCGCGTATTATCGCGCAGATTTATGAGGCCTTGGGAATTTTGGAGCGCGGGGATTTAGTTGAGGTGAAGCGTGAAAATCTGGTGAGTCCATACCCGGGGGAAAGCGAAAGACTCATCTCCGAATATATTGACAGGGCGATGGGCGGAACGCTGTTTATAGATGAAGCGTATCAGCTTACCCAATACGGCCCGCAGGATCCGGGACATACCGTCATCGAAGTGCTTCTGAAGCGAATGGAGGATGACCGCGGTGAGTTTATCGTTTTGGCGGCAGGTTATAAAGAACATATGGAGCAGTTCCTCGACAGTAATCCCGGATTAAGCAGACGTTTTAACCGTGTGCTGGAATTTGAAGACTACACACCGTCAGAGCTGCTGAAGATCAGTGAATTGATGCTCAGCGATAGAGGCTACAGGCTGAGTGACGGGGCGCGGAGTGTACTTTTCGGCTGTTACGAAGAAGCATATGCCCAGCGTGATCAATCCTTTGGCAACGCAGGCTATGCAAGAAATATGGTAAACGAAATGATAAGCAACATTGATTATCGGGTCGCGAAGATGCCAAAAGAACAGCGCACGCAAGAGATCAGGCAAACGATCCAGGCAGAAGACTTGAACCTGATTTTTCCCCCGGCCTTATAGGCAGGGGGTTCTTTGCGCTCTAATGAAGCTTTGCAAATAAAACGTGATTTTAACCGCATATCTAAGGTATAATCAAAGGATGGACTTTTAGAAAGATGTGGAGGCACAGCCGTAATTGACAACTTATCCATTTACCTTTGATCCTTCGCGGCCGTTTATACAGCAGGCTGCGGATTGGATTGCTGACGTGTTCTATGAAATACTGCCCGAGGCCGGATTTGAGGTCCGGGATGAGCAGATTTATATGGCGTTCCAGCTGGAGCGGGCGTATACCGAGAAAAAAACGATTTTTGCCGAAGCGGGTGTAGGTACAGGCAAGACGCTCGTCTACCTGCTCTATGCCATCGCATATGCCCGTTACACACGAAAGCCGGCCATCATCGCCTGCGCCGATGAATCCTTGATCGAGCAGCTGGTCAAGCCTGAAGGCGATATCGCCAAGCTGGCCCGTCATCTGGAGCTGACCATTGATGCACGCATGGGCAAGTCCCAGGATCAGTATATCTGCTTGAATAAACTGGATGATGCGCGGACAGGCTTGGAAGAAGCGGATCTATACCGCGAAATCTACGAAGGGCTGCCGGAATTCGTTCATTTTCCGGATACCATGCAGTCCTTCCATCCGTATGGCAACCGCAAGGATTATCCTCAGCTATCCGACGGACAGTGGAATAAGGTGGGCTGGGACGTGTTTCAGGACTGTCTCGTGTGTAACCAGCGCCATCGCTGCGGGCAGACCATTTCCCGGGATTACTATCGCCGGGCTGCGGATCTCATTATCTGCTCGCACGATTTCTATATGGAGCATATCTGGACGTACGAGTCCAGAAAGCGGGAAGGACAGCTGCCGCTGCTGCCGGAGCATAGCTCCGTCGTATTTGACGAAGGGCATCTGCTGGAGACGGCAGCGCAGAATGCGCTGACTTATCAACTGAAGCACTCTTTGTATGAAAGCATTATCGTCCGCTTGCTGGAGGGTGAAGTCCGCGAATCCCTGGCGGTGACGATTGAGGAATCAATCATGCAGAGCGATAAGGTGTTCCTGCTGCTCGAACAAATGAGCCAGCCTGTCCCGGGCTCAAACCGGAGAAGGTTTGAGGTGAGCGGCCAGCTGCTGCGTGAAATCAGCCGTTTTGGCGAGCTGCTGTCCACGATTGAGGAGGAGCTGGTGTATGAGGGCGGTTTGTTTACCATTGACGACTATCAGCTCAAGATCGTGGAAGAGCATCTGGATATGATGCAAAGGGCTTTGGCATTGTTCCGCCAGCCGGACAAGCTTATTTCCTGGGTCAGGGAAGACGGGGACGAATTGACACTCGTGATCATGCCGAAGGGTGTTAAGGAAATTATGCGGGAGCGCGTATTTGCCAAGCAAATGCCGGTCGTGTTCTCCTCGGCAACCTTGTCGGTACAGGGTTCATTCGATTACATGGCAGAAATATTGGGAATTGACGACTACCTGTCCTTCTCTGTTGCGTCGCCTTATGATTATGCCGAGCAGATGAAGAGCGTCTTGTACCCTGTAGAGGAACCGGGCGACAAAATAAAGCATGTGCTGAAATTTCTCCAGGACAGCGGCGGGAAAGCGTTAATTCTCTTTCCGTCCCAGGACGAACTGGAGCGGTTCAAAAGGGACGCCGTGCAGACAACTGGCTTTGAGCAGTTCCGTTTTCTGTACGAGGGAGAGGCTGAAATCAGCCATCTGATCTCCTTGTTTCAGAACGATGAAGACAGTGTTCTCTGTGCTGTGACACTGTGGGAAGGGCTGGACATTCCGGGCCCCTCCTTGTCGCACGTTATCATTTGGTCGCTGCCGTTTCCGCCTAATGACCCGTTATTTGAGTCACGCCGGGCGGATGCGCAGGACGCTTTGGCGGAAGTGGATATGCCGTATATGCTGCTGCGGCTGCGCCAGGGAATCGGCCGCTTGATCCGTTCCCGTGAAGACAAAGGTACGGTGTCGATTATGGGAGCTGAATTAAAGCAGGAACGGGTTAGAGAGCAGGTCAGCAAGATTCTGCCCTAGACCGACTAGAGAGGAGGATAAGAGTGGAGATTACATCATTTTCAGTGGAAAAAGTGAAAGATCCGTTTGGCATCATTGCAGGTACACGGTATGAATATAATCTCGATCTTGAGATTGACGAAGACGACGAGTTGTACAGCGAACAAGGTGTGTATCTAAGAGTGATTTACAGTGTGGAAGAGGAGAAAAGCCGCATTGTGAAGTATGAGCTGTACGAGCGATCCACGGACCGTTATCTGGAATTTGATCTTGAAGAGGATGAACTGGCGGAAGTGGACGCATTCTGTCGTGAGCATTTGGCGGAAGCCGAGGTGTAAAGCGGATTAACAGTTCAGCATTGTTTTTGAATCAAGCATTCCCATAGAATACGGGGAAATTAAAAAAAAACGGGGCATTCCCATAGTCATTGAAAATGGCTTAGGGAATGCCCCTTCTATTGAAAGGAATATGGAACAAGCCGATCCAAATGTCGCCATGGGGAGGCCCTACTTCACTAAAGCTGCCCTCAATGTCGTGATGCTGAATTCCATATAAGCCTTCAGGCATGGCATTTTTTTGCCGGCCAATAGCCCGATAAGCCCATCCAGGCATAAATGCCAGCCCGACGCGTAGGATGGTGCCTGTTTCCAATCCGCAAAACGATGATACAGGACAAGAACAGTTCTTTCTCCATCGTCGCTTAACTCCCGGCGCAGGATGTCAGGTATGAAGTACAAAAGGTTGAGAACAGGGGGGATTTGATCCCGTTCTCAACCTTTTTTGTCAAATTAGAAATTTCAGAAGACAGGCGTTTTCTTCCTATCCGAAAAACGTCTGATACAGCAGAAACAGGTTCAGCGCGATGATCAACACGGCCACGCACCAGCCAATAATAGTGGTGATACGCCGGTTCACCAGGCTGCCCATCAATTGACGATTGCTTGTAAACATAATCAAAGGAATTAGTGCAAATGCAATCCCGAATGACAGTACAACCTGGCTCATCACCAGTGCATAGGTTGGGTTGACGCCAAACGCAATGATGACCAGCGGCGGTATCATGGTAATGAAGCGTCTCAGGTACAGAGGAATACGTCTTTTAATAAATCCCTGCATAATGATATCACCTGACATGGTACCTACCGATGAACTGGATAAACCGGAAATCAGCAGGCTCACTCCGAACAGTATCGCCGACACAGGTCCTACCAAATGATTGAACCCCTGGAATGCTACATCAAGATCTTCCACGTTTAACCCATTTTTGAAGAACAATGCGGCAGACACAATGAGCATGCTGGCATTAATGGCTCCGGCAATAAACATGGCGATCAGGATATCAATAAATTCAAAACGGAAAATTTTACGCCGATCCGCTTCCGTTTTGCCCACGATTCTGCGCTGTGTCAGCGCGGAGTGCAGATAGATCGCATGTGGCATGACAGTTGCACCAAGAATACCTGCAGCAAGCAGGATGCTATCCACCCCCTGAAATTGAGGCACGAACAAACCATGCAGGACTGGAGCAATTTCCGGTTTGGCAAAAAAGATTTGGGCAACAAAGCCCAGCACAACGATAAACAGCATGCCGGTGATGCCCGCTTCAAGCGAACGGAATCCCCGCCGCTGCAGCTCCAGGATAGCGAAGGATCCTACAGCAGCAATTAATGCTGCAGGAAGCATCGGAATACCGAACAGCAAGTACAATCCTAAAGACGCACCAATAAACTCTGCAAGGTCTGTAGCCATAACGACCAGCTCAGCCTGGATCCAGAGTCCAAATGAAACTTTCTTCGGAAACCGTTCACGAGCGACCTCAGGCAGGTTTTTGCCGGTTGCAATTCCTAATTTGGCTGACATGGACTGAATCAAAATCGCCATCAAATTGGAAAGCAGCACGACCCACAGGAGCAAATAACCGTACTTTGAACCTCCGGCGATATTGGTTGCGAAGTTTCCCGGATCAATGTAAGCAATGGCCGCAATAAAGGCAGGTCCGAGGAACGGCAATAATCTTTTTAATCCCTGAGTTTTGCCGCTTAAAGCAGCATGTGCAGATTGAACAGTTGCATGATTGGCAGAAGACTGCTGTTGTACAGCGACATTTTCTCTCATAGTTTATCCCACCTTTGAAGATCATAATCTAATATATTATTTTCACCTTAAGCACAGATGTTTCCTTAGGGCAAATTTCATTTTAAAAAAATGCACCGTCCAAATAATTTTGCCTCTGTGCAAATTATATTCCCTAATCCACGTTTTAGGCAATACCTATTTTATTTTTTTAAAACAATATTGCTTTTGCTAATTCATCCATTCCCGGTCACAAGCTCGGCCAGCAATTTTTCAAATTTGTTTGGACTAGGAATTTCATGTGTTATAAATTTTCCATTATAAAAAAAACCAAATGTCGTCCAGATAACCGGGGCGTTTTGTGCTTCTTTTCGGCTGGTAATTCGATGGGCACAAAAGGGCACCTGTCTGTGTAACGCTATCGCTCGCAGTTCTTCCAATACGCCGACAGCAAAAGGGCATTGAACAGTATAAAAAATCGAGATACCTTTGTCAGAGTGAATGATCTTGTTCTTTTTGTTAAAGAAAGGAAGGGGAGCATCGGCGTTCCACTTTAATGCCATTAATTGAAAATAGGGCTCTGCCTGATCTACCGGCTTAAAATCCATGTGCTCGAAAAAACGTTTATCGCTTAAATAAGGGTATTTTTTTGTTCCGACGATATGTACCAATCCATCCATTCCGCGTTGAATGGCGTCCTGCTTGCAATAATTGAGCAGTTGTCTCGCATGATCATTATTTTTATGCCTTCCGGAAACCCATAAGCAATTAATATACATATAATTGGGGGCCTTAATGGGAAGCCAGGCCATCTCAGCCGGCAAATATTCAATAAAAACCTTGGCCCGTTCGTCCAAACGGTAAAAAACCAATCCTTCGTTCATCCGTTCACTCAGCCAATTCTTTTTTTCATTTACGGCCCGCTCGTACTGCTTTGCCCCGAGGGCACAGCAAATGTGCTCAGTATCGATATTTTCTTTTGTGATTTGGATATAGCTCATCTAAAATACACCCCTATATGGATTTCATAATAATTCATCTTTATTATGAATTATTTGAGATGCGCAGTGGATTCCCGGTAGATTGGTTTGGTGTAAACATGTGAGACCTGATAAGGCTGATTCGGATCTTGAATACGGGATAACAGCATTTCGGCCGCTTTGATTCCCATTTCATTGCTGTAAATCCAGACGGTTGTCAATGGAGGCTCAACAATTTCGGATTCAGGGCTGTTGTCAAAACCGCAAATTACAATATCGTCGGGGATCGAAATTTTACAATTCTTCAGCGCTTTCATGGCTCCCACCGCAATGGCATCGTTTGCACAAACAAATGCCACAGGGAGTTCTGTCATTTTTTGCAGCCTTTCTTCCATCCATCCCTGTTGAAAGAAAAAACGATCTTCATCCAAAATACACTGGGAGAGGTTCAGTGGAATCCCCGCCTCGGTTAGCGCCCGATTAAAGCCCACCCATCTTTCATTAAAGCTGCGGCAGTGATTGTAGTCACCGATAAATCCCAAACTTCTGTAACCGTTGTTGATCAGCTTTTTGGCAAGCTGGTAGGTGCTGTGCTCATTCTCCATCAGCAGAACATCGGCTCCAAACTCGGAATAGCAGACTTGAGCGGAGCAATCAATAAAGATGGTAGGGATGTTCAGGCCTGTAATGAGCTTGCTGTACTCTAAATCAAAGAGTTCGATACATATGATCCCGTCCACATTGGATGGATCAAAATTATTCGGTAAAGATAATGATTTCCGCTCAATATCCCTGACAAAATGAATGGACAAGTTAAATCCCTCGGCACTGATTCTTTTCTCAAGACCGCTAATGAGAATGGAGCCAAAGTGGTACATATTGGGGAAATTCTCTGTGAGCAGGGCAATATTCCCCGAGCGTTTAGCCAACAAAGGCTCGCTTTCCATAAATGCGAACTGCTTGTATTTTAACTCAATCGCTTTTTTTATCACTTTATTTCGGGTGGCTTCCGGAATTTTTTCATTCCCGTTAAGAGCCTTGGAAGCAGTGTTGCGCGAAATGCCCAAAGCATTGGCTATATCCTGAATCGTTACTTTTTCTCTCACTAATGTGTCACCTCTATGATTAATGTTCTGCCGAGCATCTATTTGAAAGATTGATTATCTTTGCTGCATAGTTCAAATGTATAGTAATTTATTTAGAATAGCAATAACGTGGTTACAAATGAACAAAAATGTGTTTACAAATAGTGAAAATCATTTACGAAAACAAGTCTACTAAATTTGATTTTTCGTTAAAAAACTACTGGAAAACGAAAAAATATAAAACGAATATAAACTAAGTCTGCGTAAAAGTTACATTTGTAAACTATATTAATATTATTATTTTACATATGTGCATATATATTTTCGCAAAATGTATTGACCCCGTAAGATGTGTTTGGTAAATTGTAAATGCAGAAAGGATACAAAATTTGAAAATGAAAGCCTTTTCTGTTGGCAGGTGCAAACTTCACGGATGATCGGAGGCAATGAAATTGCAAAACTTGATTAGGGTGGCAAAAGGAAAAGAGGGGATCGCCAATATTCGAAGGCAGTCTGTTAAAGAATACCTGAGGAAGCATTATTTCCTCTACCTGCTGCTGACACCGTCTTTGTTGTTGACCCTTATATTCAAGTATGGTCCTATGTATGGGGCCGTTATTGCGTTCAAGGATTTCAGTCCCATTAAAGGCATTGCAGGTAGTGAATGGGTTGGCTTTAAGCATTTTGCGAAATTTTTGTCTTCCCCAAATTTCGAAGTGATTTTTATGAATACGCTTAAATTAAGCTTGTACGGACTCATCCTCAGTTTTCCTGTACCCATCTTGTTGGCCCTCATGCTCAATCAGGTACGCAAGGCGGGAATCAAGAAAAACATCCAATTATTCCTCTATGCCCCGAATTTCATATCTGTTGTGGTCATCGTCGGTATGCTTTTTATCTTTCTGTCGCCGACCGGACCGGTCAATCAATTTATTTCCTGGTTTACTGGAGAGCCCATGATGTTCATGTCACGGCCCGAATATTTCAGGTGGATCTATATTCTATCCGATATTTGGACAGGGGCGGGGTGGTCATCCATTATTTATGTAGCCGCTTTGGCAAATGTAGATCCGGAGCTGCATGATGCGGCGAATTTGGACGGTGCCAACCTGATGCAGCGCATCCGCCACATTGATCTGCCAACCATTCGGCCGATCATGGCCATTGTCTTTATACTTGCGGCGGGCGGAATCATGTCTATCGGTTTTGAGAAAGCATATCTCATGCAGACGGCCATGAATTTGCCGACCTCGGAAATCATCCCGACTTATGTTTACAAGATAGGTCTGCAAGCCGGCGATTACGCCTATTCTTCCGCGGTTGGATTATTCAATGCGGTCATCAATGTTGTGCTGCTCGTAACTGTAAATTTTATCGTCAAAAAGATGAACGAAGGCGAAGGCCTCTATTAAGGAAAGGAGAGAAATACAATGTCCATCAAACACTCCGGGCTGGACCGCTTCCTGCTTGTGCTGAATTCCATTTTTTTGACATTGGCCGTGCTTGTTGTCATTCTTCCGCTGCTGTACATCGTGGTTGCTTCCTTTATGGATCCATCTGTATTGCTAAGCCGGGGGTTGTCGTTCCGTATCTCGGATTGGACTTTGGACGGATATGAGAAAATTCTCTCCAACCCGGCCATGATACGGGGATTTGGAAATTCGATTCTATACTCCATTTCCTTTGCAATGATCACTGTGACAGTTTCCGCCTTTGCCGGATATGCCTTGTCGGATGATCGCCTGAAGGGCAAAGGTTTTTTTATGACTCTGTTTCTGATTACTCTCTTCTTTGGCGGAGGACTTGTCCCCACATACCTCCTGGTCAAAAATCTTGGTTTGATCGACACCGTTTGGGCCGTCATTATTCCCGGAGCCGTAAATGTTTGGAATATCATTTTGTCCCGTACCTTTTTTAAAGGAATTCCCAAGGAATTAAAAGAGGCGGCCGACGTAGACGGTGCTTCCGAAAGCATCATCTTTTTCCGAGTTGTCCTGCCGCTTTCGAAACCGATTATTTTCGTCCTTGCCTTGTATGCTTTTGTGGGCCAATGGAACTCTTATTTTGATGCCATGATTTATTTGGATAATCCGAACCTGCACCCTTTGCAGCTCGTGCTCCGTTCCATTCTCATACAGAATCAGGTGGATCCAAGTATGATCAGTGACCAGCAGGCCATGGCGGAAATGAAGCGTTTGTCAGAGGTTATCAAATACGCAGCGATCGTAGTTTCAAGTATTCCACTGGTTGTGATGTATCCATTCTTTCAAAAGTATTTCGAAAAAGGTGTCATGGTTGGGTCTCTTAAGTAGAAGCCAGGCGCTCCGCAGTTTTCCTGAACATAGTTAGTTACGGGAGGTAAACATGATGAACAAAATGAAAAAAACAGAATTTGTCCGCAAGCCTGTATTTATTTCGCTGCTGGTATCCGTACTTTTGCTCTCCGCCTGCAGCGGCGGAGGAAACGGCGGCTCCGCCAGTGAAAAGCAGGATCCGAACGGGAAAGTAACTCTGAACTTTATAACACAAAGCTCACCGCTTGCCCCTTCGGATCCGAATGAAAAGTTGATTAATAAAAGGCTGGAGGAAAAAACGAACGTCCACATTAATTGGAAAAATTTCACCAAAGACGTATTTGTGGAAAAAAGAAACCTGGCAGTAGCCAGCGGCGACCTTCCGGATGCCATTTTCAATGCTGACTATGGCGATTATGAGCTGCTGAAGCTGGCCAAGGACGGAGCCATTATTCCGCTGAACGATTTGATAGAGCAGTATATGCCGAATTTTAAAAAGGTGCTGGAGGAAGCGCCGGAGTACAGAGCGATGATTACGGCGCCGGATGGCAACATTTATGCTTTTCCCTGGATTGAAGAGCTTGGAACCGGGAAAGAGCGTATCCAGGCCGTTGACGCCGTGCCATGGATCAATGTGGAGTGGTTAAACAAATTGGGGCTCGAGATGCCGAAAACGACCGCGGAATTAAAGCAGGTTCTGATTGCTTTTAAAACGCAGGACCCGAACGGAAACGGCCAGGCGGATGAAATTCCGCTGTCCTTTATCAACAAACCCGGAGCGGAGGATTTGGTTTTCCTGTTCGCATCATTTGGTCTTGGAGAGAATCCCGATCATGCTGTCGTGACGAACGAAGGCAAGGTTGTATTTGCCCCTGCCGACGAGGGATATAAAGAAGCCGTAAAGTTCGTTCATGAGCTTTATAAAGAAGGACTCATTGACGTGGAGGCGTATACACAGGACTGGAGCACCTATCTTGCCAAAGGGAAGGATCAGAAATACGGCCTGTATTTTTCATGGGATAAAAAGAATATTACAGGAGCCAATGACAGCTATGAAGTGATGCCGCCTCTGGCAGGCCCAGACGGAGAAATTAACGTAACCCAGACCAACGCTCTCGGTTTCCATCGCGGCAAAATGGTGATTACCAGCGCCAACCAGAATCTGGAGGCGACGGCGAAATGGGTGGATCAGCTGTATGACCCGCTTCAATCGGTGCAAAACAACTGGGGGACTTACGGGGATGAAAACCAGCCCAACATCTTTGAGTTTGATCAGGGGAAAAACATGCTCAAGCATTTGCCGCTGAACGGAATCGCACCGGTCGAATTGCGGGAAAAAACGAGCATCGGGGGACCGCTGGCGATACTTGACAGCTATTACGGCAAATATACAACCTTGCCGGATGATGCCAAAGAAAAACTGCAGATTGTCAGGGATATTATGGCGCCGTATATGAAGTCAAACCAAATTATGCCCAATGTTTTCAATTCTATTGATGAGCTTGAACGCCTGACCACGATTGAGACGGATTTGTTCGCCTATGTTCTGAGAATGCGGACAGAGTGGTATCAAAACGGGGCGGTTGATCAGCAGTGGGATGAATATCTGCAGGAGCTCGACCGGCTGGGACTTCAGGAATGGCTGGAAATCAAGCAGGCCTCCTATGACAGGGCGATACAAAAATAAGCGGGATACCACCGTGTTAATGGATAAGGAGAGGACAGCATGCCGACGGCTATGAAACAAAATTATAGAGGGGTGTATCATTTTTCCCCCAAAGAAATGTGGATGAATGATCCCAACGGAATGGTTTATTTTGCAGGCGAATATCATCTTTTTTTTCAGCATCATCCGCATGGAATGACGTGGGGACCCATGCACTGGGGCCATGCTGTAAGCAAAGATCTGGTCACCTGGGAAGAGCTTAACATCGCGCTCGTGCCTGATGAGAATGGCATGATTTTTTCGGGAAGCGCGGTAGTTGACTGGCATAATACAACGGGCTTTTTCGATGATGGACCTGGCCTTGTAGCCATATTCACTCATCATCTTGATGCCGTGGGCGAACATCCCGTGCAAACCCAGAGTCTTGCTTACAGCAAGGATAAAGGGAGGAGTTGGATCAAGTATGAAGGAAATCCGGTCCTGAAGCATGATTCTTTTATCGATTTCCGTGATCCCAAGGTGTTCTGGAATGAGACCGCAAGCTGCTGGACCATGATCATAGCATGCGGACAGAAGGTATGCCTGTATCATTCCCCGGATTTAAAGGAATGGACATTGGGCAGCGAATTTGGAACCGGCATAGGTTTTCATGAAGGCGTATGGGAATGTCCCGATTTGTTCCCTCTGCAGGTTAACGGGGATCCGGCGAGGCAAAAATGGGTCATGCTGGTCAGCATCGGCGACAATCCCGCATTTATTGAAGGTTCAAGAACGCAGTATTTTACAGGAGATTTTGACGGCCATACGTTTGTTCCCGACGCTGAATCACGCACGGTACGGTGGCTTGACTGCGGCCGGGACAACTATGCCGGTGTAAGCTGGTCCGATATTCCTTCAGAGGATGGAAGACGCCTGTTTATCGGCTGGATGAGTAACTGGAAGTATGCAAACCTTACCCCGACAGAAGGCTTCCGTGGAGCGATGACTATCCCAAGAGAGCTGCTGTTGGAAGAAAGGGAAGGAAAGGTGACATTGGTGCAAAGACCCGTAAAGGAACTGGAAAAGGCCCGTGTTCCGGTACTTTCCCTTGCGAATGTGTCTATTGAAGAAGCTAATGCAGCCTTGAGCTCTCTGCAGCTTGAGAGTTTTGAACTGAAGGCCGTCGCGGCAGCGGGTACCTCCTTTGCTTTTAAAGTAAGAGCGGGGCAGAATTCGGAAACCGTGGCTGGTGTGGATGCCAAGGAAGGCAAGGTCTATGTCGATCGTACAAGGTCGGGATGCTGTGATTTCCAAGAACATTTCGCAGGAATCCATACAGCCAGCCTGATGGCGGTTAATGAGGAGACCGACATCGATCTTTTTGTGGATCGTGCCTCTATCGAGGTGTTTGCAGCCGGCGGGCAGGCGGTCATTACCGATTTAATCTACCCCGATACGGAATCCACAGGGATATCTGTACATGCAGGGGAGTTGGATATGAAGCTGATCTCGCTGTCGGTGTATGCGTTGGCGCCATCTGCAGTGTCATAATTGTACGGAATTTGAACGGATATGTGAACGCAAAAGAGATTTTGAGTCATATCATTTGGGAGTTGCGGAAAGAAACTTTTTCCATTTCATGTCGTCTAAAGTTGTGGGCAGTGCCTTGACTTTGACATGTAGATGAGGGGAAGAAGCGCTATGCTTAAAAAGCAAATTTTGTTGACTGGGGTATTGTTAATCGGTTTGATTTCTCCATTTTCATCTGTGGAAGAAGCCGATGCTCAATCGGCTGCCGTGGATACGAGCATGTTCCAAACCGGCAACCTGGTGGGAACGAGTGCAAGCCATGCGGATGTCATGTACCAGCCTTTGTTCGCGGCAAGACCGGAGGACCGTGAAAAATTGGCTAAAGTCAGCCGGATCATGAGCACTGTGTGGAGCAAAGGCAAGACATCAGTAAAAGAGGAACTGGATCCCTTTGAATCCTTTTTTGACACAGATATGCGGGTGGAATTGAGGAACGGTCAATGGGTGGGACTTTATCCAGAGAGTGAAAAGAGTGTTGGAATGGTTTACGAAGGGGCGTACAAGACTCTTCAAAATCAAGAGATCCACGATCTGCTGCAAAGCCTGCTCGTTACAGGAGAAAGCATGTCCATAAGCCCGAAAAAAATGAAGATTGATGAAAAGGTGCGTGTGAAAGGCAGTGACGGGACAAGTGAAGCGGGATCCGTTTATGTTTTTCTGGCGCCGGCAGGGGGAGAGTTCTCGTCTCTGGAATCAGCAGATGGCTTAAACTACCCAAACCGGGCATCCTTACTGATTCATCAGGATGAACTCCGGTTCGGACGGTATGATTTCGAGTTTGCCCTTCCAGCCTACGGCAAAGCGGTTGACGGAACGATGAAACCAATTCCTGCGGGGAGCGTTACCATGGCAGTGGATTTTCCAGGTATGACATCCTTCCAACAAGTAACCATTTCACCCGAGCGTCCTGTCTCGATTGCATTAGATGGATCATTGCTTACCGAGCCAGCAGCTCAACCGGTGGTCCACAAAAATACGGTTTATCTTCCAGTCAGAGCTGCTGCCAAGCTGGTTGGGCAGGATTTGCAGTGGGACGGAGCAGCCAGAAGTGTTCTTATTCGTACAAATTCGGCTGCAGCAATGAAAAGAGCGGACGGACAAATCGGCTTATGGATGGATGGCAAGCAATCGGCAGTGCAGCCATTAAATATCAAGAACACCGTTTATATCCCGCTCAGGGTCGCCGCAGAAGCGTTCGGCTTGCAGATCAACTGGAACGCCGCAACCCGGACAGTTGAAATCCGTACCGCTGGGGAACAAGGATAGTCTTATATGTAAAAAAGCCGTTACATGCTCATATGGCAGCTTGTAACGGTTTTTGCGTTCTGATTTTTTTGAAAAAATTTTGATTTTATTTGCAGGGGGAAAGCATTCCCGTTACGTCTAGAGTTAGAAGGCCGCAGGCCTTCGATGCAGGTCTTCGTTCAAGTGTGTGTTCAAAAAGTCAGGTTTTCAGCACCGAGAAGGTTGAATGAAGATAGGGACTGAGGAGCGGAGCGTACTAGGGGTACGTGAGCACCGGAAGGCCCGGCTGAATTCAAGATTCGATGTCGAGTCCGCTTCCTGACTTCCTTCGTGATCAAAAGATGACTTTTTGAACTACCTCTTCAAGAAATTCCGTTCCTGTGGTCATAACGCAGACGGTAAATGTCCTTTACTTCATCGGCAAGATCGCCAAACGGCTCGTACGGGTTGGCCGTAACAATCTTGTGCAGCCGCAGAAAGCGGTCTTCAGGAAGCCTGCGGGCATATCTGTAAATAAATTTGGCATGTGCCACTACATATTTCTTCAGGCGTACGGCAGCACTGGCAACGGAGATCAGGATCTGCTCACCGCCGGGCATGTCCAGAATCCGGTTCTCGTAGAAGGTGACGTAGCGGAGCGTTTTCTCCTTGATCAGCTCGCGCTTGATTTTGGCGATCTCGCCAATATATTCGGCCAGCAGCGGCTCAAAGCTCTTCAGCAGCAGGGCATCCAGGATCAGATCCATATCACGCCGTAACACAAAGGATTGCAGCAGCGCAATCTGCTGCAGCTTCATCCGGTCATCCCTGAGCAATACGCCGACCTCACGCAGCATTTCGTAGCACAACAGCTCATCGGTTTGCCTGCGGGCAACCGCTTCGGCACGGTTTCGGGTCAAGCCTTCCTCAAGATCCTCGAAGCGGTATTTGAAGAGCCGCCGCAGCTGCCGTCTCTGCTCGAAAGGCTTGATCCTGCGTTGTACTGCCCAGAGAAGTAACAGCAGCGCCAAAGAGCCTGCCGCTACGAGCAGCGTTTGCTCTGTCGAGGTGCTGAAATAAATGGCCGCTCCTGCGATCACTATGCCGATGAACAGATCTTTGCCGAAATAGCGGAAGGTTTTGCGGTTAGCCATCTCCTGTACGGGGATGAGCGTGCTTCTTTCGCAGGATGAGCATTGATCCTCCCATAAAGCGGTGAAGCGGCCGCAATGTTTGCAAATGCGCAGCTTCTGAAAGGCGTAACGTGTTCTGACGAACGGACGGAAGCGGACAGGCTGCTTCTGGGTCTTCATGAGTGCTCACTCCTGCGGTTCAAAGCGGCCAGCAGCTCGGTGTCGATATGTTCGAGCGAAGGCGCCTTTTTTCTATGAAAATAGTAGTTTAGCAGCTTGATCATGACAAAAAGAAACAAAACGGCAAGACATCCGTAAGAGATCATATGCATTCCTTTCCATGAAATGGTGTCAGTTTTTTCATAATTTGCGGCATTGATTGCGCTATAATTATATCACTGCTGCTGTTTAATGGTAAAATGCCGGCATGTTTACAGAAGGCTATCCGACAGAGGGAGGGTACTTTTCAGCTAATTTTCATATTCATTTCATCAAAATTTAAGAGAAGCATAGTACAACTATAGAACTATGGGTAAAGGGGTACAGAGATGAGAAGTCGATTCAGGCATATAACATGCAGAATATTGTCGCTGATCATGCTCGCGGCGGCTGTGGCAGGAGTGCTGCCCTTAAAGGCTGACGCGGCAAGCTCTGTTTCACAGGTGGATGCGGTGCTCGTGGTTGATGTCAGCAATTCCATGAATACGAGCGATCCCGACAAAATCGGCAATGAAGCCATGAAAATGTTCATAGACATGCTGTCCCAACAGGACAATAAGGTAGGAATTGTAGCCTATACGGATGTCATCCAGCGGGAGAAGGCTTTGCTGACCGTAAAATCTCAGGAAGACAAGGCCGGGCTGAAGGAATTTATTGACGGCTTGAACCGGGGTGCATATACGGATACCTCCGTCGGGATTAAAGAAGCGGTCAATCTGCTGCAGGACGGGGCGGAAGCCGGGCATGCTCCCATGATTGTGATGCTGGCTGACGGCAATAACGATTTGAATGAAAAAACAGGGCGCACCGAAGCGGATTCACAGCAGGATATGCAGCAGGCGGTCGCGGAGGCGAAGCAGAACGGCATCCCGATCTATACGATCGGCCTCAATGCCGACGGCAAGCTCAACAAGGAGTCACTGGCGAGCATCGCCAAGGAGACGGGCGGCAAGTCCTTCATCACCAGCAACGCGGACGATTTGCCCGGGATATTGAGCGAGATTTTCGCCAGCAATCTGGACCTGAATGTCGTTCCGCTTAAGTCCATGACCGGGAACGGGCAGTACCAGGACGTAACCGTGAACGTACCGAATGAAAATGTGCTGGAAGCCAATATTTCCATCATGTCCTCGAAACCTGTCGATGCGCGGCTTGTAGATCCAGAGGGCAAGATACGACAAATTCCTGCAAATGATATTTTGCTCTCGAAGTCAAAAAGCTACTCGCTCATCAAAATGCTGAAGCCGCAGGCCGGGGACTGGAAGCTGCAAATTAAGGGTGTCAGCCAGGACAAGATCGATATCAACCTGGTATTCAACTACGATCTGGGCCTTACCATGAATCAGATTCCCGATCAGGACTACGGGAAGGGCGACAGCATCAACATCAATGCCTACCTGACAAGCGGGGGGCAGCAACTGCAGGACAGCTTGCTTTATGAAGGCATGAACGCGGTGCTGAACATTACGGATCTGGATACAGGCAAGACGGACAAAATGGAGCTGGACAATCAGAACGGTTCCTTCAGCGGCACCTTCAAAATTCCGGAGGATCACAATTATGAATTAAAGGTAAGGGCAGAGGACGCAAGCTTCTTCCGTGAAACCGATCCGGTAACCATCCGGGCGGGGGCGGCAGCATCTGGCAGCTCGTCTGCATCGGCCGGAGCGGGTAACAGCAAGGCTGGGTTATGGCTTCCGGCAGTCCTGATGGGAATTATTGTTCTTATACTGTTAGCTGCGGCGTTTCTCATCTGGAAGTATTTCAAGAAAGCGACCAGAGGTTTTGTGGGACAAATGGTCGTGGAGGTAAGGGATGAAAATACGGGCGAGAAATCGTACCCGCAGTACAGGAAGCTGAACGGCTTCCGCGGCAAATTCAACCTGCATCAGCTGCTGCAGCTGGCTCCCGAATTCACCGGAACGGAGAAGATTGTGTTTACTCCAGGCAGCGGCGACCGTTTGACAGTGCGCAGCACGGGCGATCTGACGGTGGAGAAATCAGGCAGAGCCATCGATGCATCGCGCGGAGTCGAGCTGAAGAACGGCGACAGACTGACGATTGCCCTCGGCAGCGCAGGCAAAACGATTTTGCTTGAGTATTTGTCGGTCAACAGCTGATAAATCCATCTTTATAAAAAAATTGATCCAAGCATTTATTATGTTCAGGGGGTAAAAGGATGAAACCAGTAGTTAGAGAGCATATCCAGCAGCTGGACGTATCGCTCGGCGGCGGTATCGTCAGTGAGAAGATCAGGGTGAACACGATCGACAATCCGATTTTGATCATCGGTCTGGGCGGCACGGGCATTGATGCCCTGCTGCGCCTGAAATACCAGATCAACCGCCGTTTCAAGCTGCCGGAGGATCCGGTATCCAAGAAAAAGTCCGACAAGCCGGACAATGTCGAATTTCTCGCTTTTGAAACCAATGAGCAGGACCGGAACAAAAAGTACAAGGGCATCGGCCTTGATCCGATTAATGAATTCGTACTGTTATCCAATGCGGAGATCGGCGGTCTGCTGCAAAACCGCAGCATTCTCGAGCCGTACATAACAGAGTGGCTGTCGCCGGAGCTGAGCATTACCGACGGCATGAACGGCGCTGCCGGCGTGCGCCAGGCCGGACGGCTGCTGCTGTTCACCAAGATCAATCAGGTCGTGCAGAGCATCGACAAGAAGATCAAAACACTGTCTGTCGGCACGAACAAAAAGCTGATGGTGTTTCTACTCTCCGGTCTGTCCGGGGGAACGGGCAGCGGCTCGTTCCTGGATATTTCATACATCGTAAGAGGCATTATTGAACGGGATTACGGCTCCGCAGGCATCGACCGGGTGAATATTCTCGGTTATTTGTTCACGCCGGATGTCAATCTGGCGAACAAGAGCCTGAGCGAGCATACCCGCGAATATATCAAGAAGAACGGATACGCCGCCTTGAAAGAGCTTGACTACTGGATGAACGTGGACAGCCGCGGCGAACGGTTCAGGCAGCAGTATGGAAATATTTTGACGGTGAACTCGCCTTTGCCGCCATTTAATCTCTGTCACCTGATCTCGGCCACGAATACGGAAGGCAAGCTGCTGGAGAACGCCTATGATTACTGCATGAACGTGACGGCGGAAAATATTACGAACTTCATGGCCAGCGAGGAAAAACAGTCCGGCGAAGAGTTCGCCATCCATGACTATATCAGCAATATCCGCACCAACATCGCGCAGATGAACCGGGCGTATCCGGCCAACTATGAATACAACATCATCGGCGCTTCGTCCGCTGTCCTGCCGGTGGAGGAAATGACGACATATCTCGCTTACCGTCTGTTCGGCAAGATGGAGAAAATGTTCGAGAAAGCCCCGGGCCAGGAGGAAGTGGAGAAATTTGCGCGTAAGCTGGGCGTGGATCTCGACAGCATGGTCAAAAATTTCGAGTCCCGTGTTCCCGAGCCGCTTCCCGGCTATGAGAACAGCGAGCGGCTCAGCTATAGCAATGTGATCAAAATGCAGGTCGTCAATATGGACACCGAGCTGGAGCAAACCTTCCTGACCCGTGCCCGCGAGGAATACATCAAGGCGAAGAAGCAGCTGCCAGGCGAAATTGTGGGCCAGTTCACGGATCAAATCCGCCGCATGTTCCTGCATCCGGAGCAAGGGCCGTTTTATGTGTCCCGGCTTATTTATACGGAGAAAGGCTTCTGTCTTCTGAAAATGCTGCTGTCCTACATTGAGACGCTGCGCGAGAGCCTGCACCGGATTCCGCGCGATATCGAGACCGCGCGCGAGCAGGCCGAGGACAAAATGGGTGACGCCAAGAGCGCCTTTGTCTCCAAGGACAAGAAGAAGAATGCTTATATTGAAGCCAAAATCAATGAATATTGGCTGCGCGCCGATGTGGAGCGCACGGAGCAGCTGATCGAATTTTACGAGGATTTGTACGATCTGCTGAATCAGGAGAACAGCCGCATTTATAATGTATATTCCGAGATTCTGAATGCCCTGAGCGCGATCTTCTCCAAGAACGGGGACATCCTCATTAACGGGGAGGAGCAGACCGACCATCGGGGCAACAAAACCTACTACTGGAATTTGGTCAGTGTGCCGGATATCGCGGCAGTGGTGTCCAAGATGATGGAGAAACGCGACGGGGACGATTTGATCCGCGATTTCACCCAGGAGCTGCTTACACATTCCAATCAGTGGGTCAAAGAGCAGGAAATTGACATCGTCAGCTCCATTTCCGATTTTTTGACCGAAAAATTCGGCGATCTCATCACTCGCTCCATGGAAGACTTCCTGGTGATGAAATACGGCCAGGACGAAGCGGTGGAGAAGTTTGTGGAGCGCCATATCGCCAGCCGTCTTGATGAAGACGCCGTTCCGGTCTTCCATCTGAGCAACAGCTCCGGCAATTTGTATTTCCCTTCCTGGGGTTTTGTATCCGTTCCGGTGCAGGCGCCGGGCATCCTGAAGGGAATCCGCAATTATCAGAATAATGCGGTCGGCAAGTCCCATTTTACAATCAAGGAGAGTGAGGTCAAGAACCGCATCTTCTGGCTGAATACACGCAACGGGGTGCCACTGTTCGTATATACGCCGCTCAAGGTGTATGAAGAAAGCTATGAAAAAACGATTCTCGACCGCGAAGGCATCGGACGCCACCTCGTGCAAACAGCCCAGAACAACTGGACGTTTCTGCCGTCCCCGATTCCGGAAAAATCGTGGGGGGACACTTACGTTAACCCGCGTGTCCGGCAGCACAATGCGCGTGTACGGGAGGAGTTTGCCCGTGCATCTGCGGCAGGCATCATCCGTTTGAAAGGGGACGACAAGAACACAAGCAGTCGTTATGAAGTGGCGAAGACACGCCCGCTGGACCTGAATGCCATACTTGCCCCTTATGATATGCGCCTTCAGGAATCGAAACCGAACCTTGGCGAAGTGAAGCGCGCGTTGGATTCCCTGAAGAGGCTGCTGTCCGAAGGGCTTGAGACCGAATACGTAAAGGACATCTTTGGCAGCATCAATGAAGAGCTGGCACAGGAGAATCTGATTCGTTCACCTGAGCTGTCACGTGTTGTACGCGATGAATTGGCGAAGCGCGAAAGCATCCAGGCAAAAGTGGCGGAACTGGGCGCCGTGCTGGACAAATTCCAGGACGAGGAGAAATGGCTGGACCAGTTCATCGAGGCATTGTATACGGGCACTATCACCAAAAAAGGAGCGCTGTATGTGTATGACCGCGATCCGGAAGAGGATGCCTGGGAGCCGTTTGCCAATGTGCTGAAAAGCCGCAGTTATGTGGAGTATGAGGTGTTTGGCAATTTCCGCGCTTTGGATGAAAAACACCGAGCTGTGCTTTTGCGCAAAGCTTCGCGCCGCGATGCCGATATGACTTCCTCGGAGGATATCACGCCTCTCCTGGCAAAGCTCGACGAATTGGCTGCCGCATTTACAGAAGGGCGCGACCAGCTGCAGTATGAGCGGATAGAGCTCGCAAACGGCGAGGAGCTGTACGCCTTCTATAGAGAAATGGCGGGCAAGCTTAACGATATCCGCAGAAGGCTGAAGTAGGCCATGAGAGAGAAGCTGAACCAGTTTGCGGAGGATTATGCCCGTGCGGAAGAGCAGCTGATCGGCAGTGGGGATGGGCGCAGCAGCATCCATTACCCCGCTGTGTTTCTCTTTGTCGGGGACCGATGCGGCCCGGCCCTGAAGACGGTGATGGAAATCAACAGCCGCAAATGGGATAACAGCGCTGGGGTTGCCTATATCCATGTGGCTGCGAAGGCTGAAGCACTGCATTCCACCGGCGGGGTGCTCGGACATGTGATCCCGCCGCTTGACGGACTGGATGACAAGTCGGAGAGAAGCGGGTTATACCGCGCCTTTTACAGCAATGAGGAGCAGCTTATACGGCTGAATGCCGTACTGCGGCAGGCCGCCCGTCAGCTGGCGGAATACGGGAGGCTTTATTCTTCCTTTGAACGGGTGCACCTGTCCGTCATCACCTGCGCGGATGATCCGCTGAACACCGTAGTTGCCGAAGTCACGCTGCTGGCGGATTACATTCTGGGCCAATCCTTCAAGTCGGTGCAGACGGATTTATATGCTTTGGTGAAGGAGAGCCCTGAAGAGCAGTTCGGTTACAGCAGCGCCATCAATGTGGCGTTCCTGCGTGAGCTGGAATGGATGCAGAGTCCCGGGTTTACGTTCTCCGCTCCCCTGCACTTGACGGAGGAGCGACTCGCGATTCAGGTGCAGCATGCGCCGGCTCCGCTGTTCGATCTGGTCTACCTGCTTTCGGACAAAAATGAGCGCGGCATGATCGTTCCCGATGAGCTGCGTCAGAACTGTGAAATGATTTGCCACATCCAGCTGCTCAAGAACCGCAGCAGGACAGCGGAAGAATACAGGCCGCAGGACGGCGGGTACAACAATACATCGTTCAAGAACAACATCATGACCGCCTCTGGCCGGGCCGGATATGTGTCGGCAGGCTTTTCGCGGGTGAAGAGGCCCAATGAATCCATTGCCCTGACGGTGTTGTATCATTTCTACATGCAGCTGCTGGAGCGCATGAAGAGCGGCCGGGACTGGAGCATTCGCGACAAGCTGGCCTATTTCGGCCTTGATGCCCCGGACCGGGCGGAGCTGCTCGACAGTCTGGTGCCGGAGCCGTCGGCGATCAGGGATATGACGGGCCTGATGACTTCCGGAATCGGCTACGGTGCTCTGAAGAGAATGACGCTGCAGGAGGCGGAGGAAGCGCTGTTCGGCGAGGGCTGCCGCATGTTCTTCAGGCAAAACTTTGAGGAGTCCGCTGCCGCCCGGCTTCGTTCCTTTGATGCGGAGGAGTGGCTGCGCAGCCGGGTGTCTCTTGCCCTTGCGGGAACGGAGGCGGGCATTTACGAGCTGCTGGAATGGACGGATGAGCAGGCTGCAGGCAGTGTGCTCGGCGCGGTGAGGAATCTGGTCCGCGATACAGCGAACGATCTCGCCGTCAGCAGTGCGGAGCTGGAAGCTCTGTATGCCGCCTCCGTCGAGGATCAGCCCTTTCAGCGGCTGCCGCTGATGGATAAGCATAATACGCGGAACCTGATCCGCTATTTGACAGAGACAGTCTACAGCCTCAAGCTGCATATGCTGCGGCTTCATACAGAGCTGGAAGCCCTCCGCCGCTGCGAGGCTGCGCTGGAGCGGCTGCACAGGCAGACGAAAGCGCTAGCCGTACAGCTGGAGCAGGTAAAGTTGGAGCTGCGGACGGCTGCCGAGGACAGCATTCGTCTGGCAGATCAATATACCGGCCAGAATCTGTTCGAGTATTATGAACATGTGACTGCAGAGATGATGACAGAAATCGAAAATAAGCGGGGCAAGCAGGTGTTTTTCGAGGAACGGTTTATGGGTTCATCCGCGGAGCTGCTGGGCAGAGGACCGGATGGGCTGGTGGACAGACTGATCCTGACCTGCCGCAGCCTGATCCTGAGCGGGGAGCCTTTCAAGCAGACGTTCGAGGAAGAACTTCTGCGGCGCGCCAACGTCGCCTCGGATTATGACAACCGCCAAATTGTGCCTCAGGATGAGCTGTTTAAACGCTTGTACCGCACGCTTGAAGAGAATGCAGTGATCAGTGTGAGACTTCTTGACTACACGCATGAACACAGATACGAAGAAAGATATTTTTTCGGTGATTATGAAGGCGAATTTCTGCCTTACGCCCTGGGCGCGGATGACTCATCCCGCCTCTACAAGACAGGCTTCGTGCATGAAAAGCGCAGCAGCGGGGTGGAGAAGCTGCAGTTGATGGGCGGTTTTCATATGGAGGATTTGATGGTGTACAGGAACGGAAAGACGTATTACGAGACGTACTCCGCGAATGGATACGAGCTGCACGGGATCGCTGCGGAGCGGCTGCCTGAATTACGCTAAGCAGGCACGAAGCTTGATCTAATAGAGGTAGTTCAAAAAATCATCTTTTTGATCACGATTTTTTGAACACTCACTAATTGAAAAGGGGTAAGGGGTTAAGATGCAGAGAAAAATAAATCTTCTTATGCTGCTGTTCAGTCTGATCGGGGGAGCGGCGGGGTTTCTGATCGGTGAAATTATTCTGCTGCGCTTTCTAAACGAGTGGCCGCATTGGTTGGTCATCGGTGTGTATTTCGGAATCATGGCATTCTGTATCGGGTTGTTCTGTCTCATCGCCGAGCTGATCAGCCCGAAGCTGAACGGGATGTCCTGGAAGCAGCGTTATGCGGGCCTGTCGTGGAAGCTGCTGGTGCCTGCCACGCTCGTTCTGCTTTTTGCGGCAGGATCACTGCTGGAGTTGGGGTATCAAATCAATCCTGCGGGAGCCAAAAAGGTGAACGATCTGGTTCTCGTCATCGACAACTCGGGCAGCATGGCACAAAATGATCCAAACAATGACCGGATTGCTGCGGCCAAAAATATGATCGGCCAAATGGACAAGGACAAGCGGGTTGCTGTCATCCTGTTTGGCGACGAGCCGCAGGTGCTGCAGCCGTTCACTCCGGTCGGGACGGATGCCGAAAAGCAGGCCGTCTATGACAAGCTGGACCACATTCCAAGCACGGATTCGGGGACCAATATCGATCTGGCCTTGAGTGAGACGCTGCGCCAGATCGAAGCCCAAGGGGAAAGCGACAATGGCGCCATGGTCATCCTGCTGTCAGATGGCTACAGCGAGCTGAATACGGGCAGCGCTCTTGCTCCTTATATGGAGCGGAATATCGCGGTCAATACCGTGGGCCTCAGCATGACGGATGCCGGCGGGGTCGGACTGCTGCGGACGATTGCACAGATGACCGGCGGCACCTACTATGATGTAACGGATGCAGGCCAGCTTTCGCTCGTATTCGGTGAGATTTACAACAGTCTTGGGGACCGGACGCTGCTAACGGAGCGTACAGGTATGTACGCGGACAGCACCTATCTGGCCATCTACCGTACAGTGGCCTTGGTTATAATCGGAGCATTGATCGGGCTTGCGCTTGGACTCATGTTCGACAATCGTTATTTGGCGCGGAATTTTGCCATTGGCGGCATCCCGGCAGGGCTGCTGGCAGGCCTGCTGCTGGAGAAAGGACTTCATGGCTCCATCTGGCTGGACCCCATCGTCAGGCTGCTTGCGGCGCTGCTGCTGGCAGGCATTATCGCCCTCTTTTCCTTTGTGCTGCCGATTCGCGATCATGGCAGATCATCCGGCGGTACCGGCCGCGGAGTGTCAACCCGCCCGGGCAGAGGCGGGGAAGGGTTCGACCATGCGCGCCGCAACAGCAGCAGCAAAGGATTTTAGGGACGGAAACGGGGGCATATAAACAATGCAGTATAGAGAAGCTCAGCCAGGTATGCCTGCCATATCCGAGCTGTCCTGCAGGCTGGTTGACAACCAAGTGGTGCTCCGCTGGCGCTGGCCTGAAGGTGTGCAGGCGGTATACATTGAAAAGCGGGACGCAGAAACGGCGGACAGCTCTCCTCCTTCGTTGGAAGGGGGGCTGAAGCTGTTTACCCGAGAAGAGTATAAGGCGGCGGGCAGCTACCGGGACCGAATTGAAGGCATTGGCCGTCTTCGTTATACGGTATACGCGAGCATTACAGAAGACGGGCAGGTGCTGCTTGTTCGGCAGAGCGACGGCCGCAACAGCGCGGAAATCAGTACAGGCAAAGCCAGGATTCGTTACACGGTGGATCACAAGAAGGGCCTGTTCAGCCGCCGCAAGACGGTGCGGATCACTGTCACCGCCGAAATTCCCGTTCCCCAGGAAGCGCTCTGCTACGTGAAGAAGGAGGGAGGGTATCCGCTCGACAAGGAGGACGGGACCGTATACCCGTTCACGAGACCATTTGCGGCCGGCAGAAATGTGCTGCCGCCCATTGAGGTGGGGACCAGCGAATATGTGCGTGTTTTTTTCACTGACGGCCGCAAGTATGGGAGCACGTTCGAGCTGATTCCTGAATGAGAGGAGAGGAAGTATGGGCTTTTTTCAACAATTTTTCAAAAAGAAACCGCAGCCTGAACCGAGGCCGCTGTTCTATGATATCGTCTGTCCGTATTGCTTCAGTAAATTTTCACCGGAGGATGTAGTCTTCCGGGCTGCACATCATCGTGAGGATGACGAGGATTTTGCGCTTGGCGAGGATGAGCTGCTGAACAAATACCGGGAGCGGTTCGGCCTCGACCAGGTGTACGAGATGGAGGCGGTTATTCATCCGCATGATGTGCCGGAGGAGCACCACATGTATTCCGATCATGTGCTGATCGGTCTGACGGACCGCTATGGGGAGCTGACCCGGCGCCGTCTGTGCCCGCACTGCCACAACGAGCTGCCGGTAACGGCCGGCAAGGTGCCGAGCAACATCATTTCCATTATCGGGGCTTCGCAGGCGGGCAAGTCGGTCTACATGACCTCGCTGATTCATACGCTGCAGCATTATACCGCCGATCATTTCGGCGCTGCGTGCATGCCGCTGAACGCAGAGATCAGTCGCAAATTCCGCACCCTGTACGAGGAGCCGCTGTTTGAGCGGGGCGATTTGCTCTCGTCCACGCAAAAGGAGAAGATGCAGGAGCCCTTCATTTTCCAGTTTGTGTTCAAGGATGAGGAGAAGGCCCCGCTGACCTTGGTCTTTTTTGACGTAGCTGGTGAGGGCATGGTGGATCAGGATTATCTCGGCCTGCATGGACAGCACATCAAAAATTCGGCCGGCATTCTGTTTATGGTCGATCCGCTGCAGATTCGTTCCATTCGGGAGCGAATCAAGCTGAACCTGGGCGGTCAGCCCGGGGAATTTGTGGCCCAATATGACGAGCCCCGCGATGTTGTGCTGACGCTGTTCGGCGATTTTATCGCTTATCAGGACAAAACAAAAACAGATATTCCGACCGCAGTGGTGCTGACCAAAAGCGATATGCTTACAGCCCTTGCCGATGAGGAAGGCACTTACATCAAGAGCAACAGCAATATTTTTAACCCGATGGAGCACCGCAATTATCTGGATCTGACCGAGGTTGCCAATATTGACGGTGAAATCCGGCGTTTTATCGAGAAGGTGGACAGGCCGTTCAAGGGCACGATGGATGTCTACTTTTCCAACACTGCTTATTTTGCCGTATCCGCGCTTGGCAGCAATCCGGTGAACCAGAAGCTGCAGGGGCTGGTCAGCCCGATTCGGGTGGACGAGCCGTTCATCTGGCTGCTGTACAAGCTGAAGTACATTGAGGGGAGAGAATTGCATTGAGCAGTTTGAAGCCCATCCAGCAGCAGATGTACACCCGTGAAAGACAAGGCATTTTCCGGGCCGCTGAAGGCTTCGATACGATTGCCAAGTCGCAGGGGCTGGAGAACAATTGGATCAAAAAAGTGCTGCATCCTTTATGCGTGTATGATGCGCCTGCCGAGCTGGCTTCGCGCGGGGAGAAGGACGAGAAGGCCTATCCGGATGCCGTTCACCTCGTACGGACAGAGAACGGGGATATCGTGCTGGGGCGCAGCCTTTATAAGGCAGCCGATTTTACGGGTCTGAGAAGCGCATTCTTTACGCATAATTTTGTCATTCCTGCCGGACACGGAGAGGGTACGGCGGACTACAAACAGTGGCTGAATACGACCTTCGCGGACTCCTATGATATCGAACAGGGAATGGAGCTGCCGGAACTGGATACTCTGCCCGGGGAAAAGATTTATCCGGCCATCGCACCGGCATCCGTACTTGCCGAGCTGAACATCGATGAGCAGACCTTCAAAAGATTGCTGTATGCGGTCATGACGTCGCTGTCTGGCCGCAAAAAGGTATACGTCTCGCTGAATGCCCCTGCCGGGGATACGTCAATCGCTGCCAAAAAGCTGCTGTTCGTTTTATACGGCTATATGCCATATGACTTCAGAAAGAAGCTTGGTTTTCTGACTTATTCCGCGGAGCCTGCCAGCAGGAAAGGCATCCATTTGATGTTTGTGCCGCAGGGCAGCCTGCGGCCGGGAGACCGGAATATTGAAAAGGAATTTGTGTTTGACCTTCCGCAGGGACGAATCCTGAATGCAGAGGCCGAGGAGGCTGAAAGGCCTTTTCTGGAGTTTATATGGGAGCATGTAAAAAGCGGAGAATCCCCTGAAGCGTTCTTCAAGTTCGCGGATCAGATGCTCAGCGGAATGGAGTTCGGGCGTGGGCTTAGCCTGCAGGGCTATGATGAACTGAGCGTCTTTTACCGGATGGAGCAGGGCGAGAACGAGTGGTATCAACGGAATAAAGCGTCTGTATTACAGGGGCTGAACGAATACCTGACCAGCCCGGAAGCGATGCGGCGGCGGATGAGGCTGAATGACTTGTTTCTGGCCGCGTTCGACCGTGAATTTGACGCTGTCAGACAAGGCGCGTTGCCTGACCCGGAAGTGGTCAAGTGCTTCAAGGATTACTACAATGCCGATTCATCATATCTCGGTAATAAGCTGATCGAGTATCTGATCCGTTCATTGAACAATCTGTATGCCGCCAAAAGAGCGGACCTGGCGGCGCGGATCTGCCAGATTATCGACAGCAGCCAGGCGCTTCTCACAGCTTTTTTACATAAGGTGCTCAGCACAGGCGCCTTGACGAACGCGTTGTTTCTCCCTTATGCCCAGGAAAAGCTTGCGAGAGCTGCGGACGTCCAGGATATGCTTGACCTGATCCGGGATTGGAGCAGGGTTCAACCGGAGCTGCCGAATCGCCCGGAGTTCCAGAAGCTGGCGGAGACGGCAGTCATGGACCGGCTGCGTTCCATGCCGCAGCGGCACGAAGCAACGGTGCATTTTCAGCAGAGCGTATTGAACATGATGCATGAAAGGCTTGGCACGCCTGCAGAAGAAGAGATGCTGGGCAAGCTGTACGAAGCAGGGGAACGTTTCCTGCTGACGGAAGTCAAGCTGCAGGAGATTACGCCAGCTCAGCTGAAGCAGTTGGGCTTTTGCACCCGTGCGGATCTTGGACCATGGGTAGCCCAGCTCCCGCCGAGGCTGCAGTCGCTGGCTGTTGAATTCGTCGCTGCTTATGATTGGTTCACAACGGAGAAGCCGGAGCCTTCTTTGCTTATGGAGCTTTCGGAGCAGGAACGGGAGCATGTACAGGACTGGGCCAGGCGCTGGCTGCCGGCCGAACTGCAAAACGGAAATTATGCCCGGCTGCTTCCAGTCTACTGCGAGGTTTCGGAGAAAGGCAGCAGGGCTCTGAATTATGACGCGCTGCTGAAGGATGTGCGGAGCTGGGCAGGAGATGTAGAACTCGTCTTCCGTTTTATCCGCTGGAGCGAGCTGCATACGGCATTCGGCAGCCCGCGTACAGGCTTCCATCCGGATTACCAGAAGAGCCTGATGGTGTTCTTCAAGGAGGAAGGAAAGGAAGGATTGCATAAGAAAGCGCTGTGGCGGCGTCATTTCGAGCAGGCACAAGGTCCTTACCTGGCCTTCTATAATAAAGCGAAACGGGCTACCGATCCGCCGCTGCTGCAAACGCTGCGTAAGCTGCGCAAGGGCAGAGCGCTGCTGGTATTGCTTGCTACGGCCGCTTTGGTTGCAGTGGTGGTCGTGTTCGCCTCCGGTCTGTTAAGCCAGGAACCGGAAGACACTTCTCTGCAAGCGGCCCAGACAAATGACACGTTGACTCCCGCTACAACGGAAGCCGAGCCGGCATCGCCGCAGCAGGAGGCTCCGGCAGTACAAGTGACATTGCCGGCGGAAGAGGAAGGCTCAACAGCGAAGGGGTTAAAGCTTTTGTTTGCTTTCACGGACCTCGTACGGCAGGAGACATTTGAGCCAGAGTCGATCAACATCACGGACCCCGAGGGGAATCGGCATGAATTTACAGATTTTAAGCTTGAGCCGGTGACGCCGGATGCTTCGACTGGGGACGGAAAAGGTATCCTGTCAAAGAGCGAGACCGGGTCTGCCAACGACGCGCAGGGGGATACTCAGTCCGCCGGGTCTGCGAATGGCGCACAGGGGGATACCCAGTCTGTCGGCTCTGCGAGTGGTGGCACACAGGAGAACAACCAGCCTGCCGGAGCTGCAAATGGCAGCGGGAACCCGTCTGACGGCGCAGCAGGATCAGTCTCGGGCGCTCCGGCTGTCACGAAGCAGCCTTCCTATCCTTACAAGGTATTGGTTACGATCAATGAAGACTACTCCATTCAGGAAGGCAGCACGGTTGAAGTGGATGGAGAACAATATCCGATCACTTCAGCGGCTGATTCTGAAAAAGGAACTGTCGGAGAACATTAGGGGAATTCGTTAAGAAGGCAAAAAAAAAGGCGGAGACAGCCCAGGACTTCATAAGTCCATAGGTCGTCCCCGCCTTTATTTGCTGAACGCATCATAAACACCGGGCTGCTTCTCTTTGGTCCACGTACTGGTAGCCGGAATTTTCGCGTGGTTCACGCGGTGCGCATATTTCCTGGCGATCATCGTTACCTCCTGCATGAGACCGTGATCGAGAGTGATGGGATTGAGCCCTTTGGACAGCAGATGATCATTGGAGATACTCAGCTCATTCTCGGCCGGCTCGTTGCGGGGATTAGGCACGTACTGAATGGGGGCACCCGTAAGATTACTGACGAGCTCCGCAAGCTCACGGATTCGATACGTTTCGGTGACCTGATTAAAAATCATCACTCTCTCTTCAGGCAGGGGAGGATTCTCGATGGCAAGCTGAATACAGCGGACGGTATCCTGAATATGTATAAAAGCCCGTGTCTGCCCCCCTGTTCCATGAACGGTAATGGGGTGGCCAACAGCCGCCTGCATTAAAAAACGGTTCAAGACGGTACCGTAATCTCCGTCATAGTCAAACCGGTTCATTAGTCTTTCATCCAGACTCGTCTCGTTTGTGTTTGTCCCCCATACAATTCCTTGATGCAGATCAGTAATTCTGACCTGGTCGTTTTTATTGTAATAAAAAAAGAGGAGCTGATCCTGCGATTTTGTCAAATGATAGATGGATTCAGGGTTGGTCGGGTACAGAATTTGCTTTTTCAGACGTTCTCCTGTTTCGGTCTGTACTTCAACGTCCAGATAACCCTCGGGGATTTTGATTCCGGCCGTTCCATATCCATAAATCCCCACAGAACCCAAATGAACAAGGTGAATATCCAAGCCTGATTCTACGATGACGCTTAATAGATTATGTGTGGCGTTCAGATTGTTGTTGATGGTGTAGCGCTTGTGCGCCGGGGATTTCATGGAGTAGGGGGCAGAACGCTGTTCCGCAAAATGAACGATAACATCAGGCTTCTTCTCATTGACGATCTGCAGCAGCTTTTCATACTCCACTGCAATGTCTATTCGGTGGAAATCGATAAACTGCCCGCTCATTTCCTCCCAGGCATTGAGCCTTGTGCCCATGGGATAAACGGGAGTCAGGGAATTGCTCTCAAGTTCATTATCGATGTTGCGTCTGGAGAAATTATCGATAATCGTTACTTCATGACCTAATCCTGAAAGATGGAGGCTGGTAGGCCAACCGCAAAACCCGTCACCGCCTAATACCATAATTTTTTTGCCGGGTTTGAAAAAATTTGCACTTTCAAAGTTCAAAATTCCCCACCCTCTATTCATCTATGATGTAAGACTGCATATTACTTTTCGTCACAAGAAGCCGAACTCCTGCCAGCGCAAATAGAAAAATGGGGATCATTGCCAAGCAATTCCCCTAAAAAATACCCATCATATATCAGCTTTGCCGGATACCAGTGCATGCTGCCGCCTGCCGGAGTCAGGGAGCATTAAAGTGAATATGAGCCGGACTGTTCTAAAATGTAAGGTCCCAGCGTTCTTCGACCAGATGTGCTCCCCATAACGGCTTTTCTTCCAGCACCTCGGTTTTTACAAAGCCGAATTTTTCATACAGCTTCCGGGCCTCTTTCATGCTGCTTACGGTCCATAGAATAACCCGTTCGTAGTTCTGGGTCCTGCAATACTCAAGCAGGTTTTGCATCAATTGCGTTCCTATTCCTCGCTTATGAAAAGCCGGCTCTACAAGAAACCAGCGGAGCTGTGCCGTTGCGGCATCAATCCTCACCAGTCCCACACAGCCGGCGAATTTGCCGCCGCTCTCCGCGATCCATATTTTATCGATGTCCCCTTCAAACGTCTTCCGCAGGTACTCCAGAAATGTGTCATCCCAACCGTGGGCCGCAGCAAAAAAGGCTCGTTGCTTTTCAATCATGGTCTTAATATCGTCGGACAAATGATAGTCTCTTATCGTGATTTCCGTCCGGCTCGACTGAAGCTGTTGTGACAAAATGCTTTCGATCGTTTGCATGGATTCGATGAGCTTGGTTTGTGTGGTTTGCTCCAGGTTATCAAGAATATCGTCAATTTGTTGATTGGCCCTGGCCTCCAGCGTTTTGAAAATCTCTTCCCCGGACTTTGTCAAATACACATAATGGTTGCGGCTGTCCGCGGTGCTTTTTTGCTTATGAATCATGTTTTCCTGTTCAAATCGTTTGATGATTCTGCTCACATACCCGCGGTCCAGGTCCAGATTGTCCTGCAGCACCTTGGCTGTGCAATCCGGCGTATTATAGATTTCATACAAAACCCTCGTTTCTGTTAACGAAAAAGGGCCGTCATAGGCATGTTCATTCAGAAAACCGAGAACCGTTGTGTAAAAGCGGTTAAACCTTCTAAATTCCGCTCCATAGCTATTTTTGCCGTGTGTCATAAGAAGAACCAGTCCTTTCTGGATAGTTGACTTTATCAACAATATAAAACATATGATTGACTTGGTCAACTATTTAATCTGTGCAGGTTCCTATAAGAGAGAAAGGTCCGTCTATCCCTTAGGAGGATAACGGACCTTTTGCATCTTTACAGTCATTTTTCCGTTCCATTCAATTAATTTTATACTGATTGATCCAGAAGTTATTGACAAGAGAAGAGCGATAATTTATATTTGCGGAGTGATCGTTCCAGAAATCATTCAACTCAAGGAGGAGCATATGGTGTCAAGATATTCATCATCACCGGAGGGTGTGGTGCAAATCACAAGTATTCCGGAGCGCCTTCCCTGGCTGGCGCTGCTTGCACTTGCCATGACCGGTTTTACCTGTATTGTTACAGAAACCATTCCTGCAGGTCTGCTGCCGCAGATTGAGGAAGGGCTGCACATTACCAAAGCGATGGCCGGGCAGCTCGTAACGCTGTATGCACTCGGCTCGCTGGTGGCGGCTATTCCGTTCGCCATGTTTACAGGAGGGATACGCCGGCGCCCGCTATTACTCGCCGTTATTATCGGCTTTTTGGTATTCAACACGATTACCGCTTTATCATCCAGCTACGCTTTGACGTTAGCCGCAAGATTTTTTGCTGGTGTGGCTGCCGGGGCTGCGTGGGGAATGATTGCAGGTTATGCGCGGCGCATGGTGCCTGATGCGCTAAGAGGGCGTGCCCTGGCCGTTGCTATGGTAGGAACGCCAATTGCTCTTACATTCGGGGTACCTGCAGGGACTCTGCTCGGTGACGTGATCGGCTGGCGCTGGGTGTTCGGGCTTATGTCTCTTTTAACATTGGTACTGCTTGTATGGGTGCTGTGGAAGGTGCCGGATTATCCGGGTCAGCCGGCAGGGCAAAGGATGTCGGTCGGCCGGGTGTTCATGCTGCCGGGCATACGCCCCATCTTGTTTGTTGTGTTAACCTGGATGCTGGCTCACAATATTTTGTATACGTATATTGCCCCGTTTCTTGAGCGTTCAGGGCTTGCAGGCCGAACGGATCTGGTCCTGCTGGTCTTTGGGGTCGCGGCGCTTATTTCCATCTGGATCGTAGGCCTGGTCATCGACCGCAAGCTGCGTCAGCCGGTAGTGCTCAGCTTGCTTGGTTTCGCGCTTGTCTCCGTTGCACTGTGGATCGGAGGGACGTCTGCTCCGGTAGTTTTTGCCGCAGTGGCGTTATGGGGACTTACCTTCGGCGGAGCAGCCACTCTGCTGCAGACTGCGCTTGCGGAAGCAAGCGGAGAAGAGGCGGTGGATATCGTGATGCCAATCAATACGACGGTATGGAACCTGGCCATTGCCGGCGGCGGAATTGTGGGCGGTGTTTTGGTAGAGCTTGTTGGAGTACAGGCTTTTCCAGGAGTGCTGCTGCTTCTGCTGGTGCTTGCACTGATTACGGTATGGAGTGCGAGAAGGTACGGTTTTCCACGATGATTTTTTAAGGCCTGGAAAAATTTTAAAAAATCCTCCGGATCACAGGTGTCTGCTATTCATTTTTGCAGTGAAGCTGCCGATAAAGAACTTGTATTTGTCTCTTTGGATCCAGAAAGAAGAGGAGAATGTTACCATGATTCATTCCAATAATAATGAACTGAACGCGTCCCTGCTGGTCGCGCTGAATGCCAGAAACCGCGTGATTGCAAACAATGTCGCCAATGTCGATACGCCGTATTACAAAGCCCAGTCTGTTGAGTTTGAGGAAGAGCTGAAGCGCAAGCTGGAAAGGGGCTCGAGTGGCCAGCTTCCCCTGAAGCGTACCGACCCGCGGCATCTGCCCGTGCCGAGCGCCTCCAACCAGGTGGATTTTAAGGTTGTTGAAGATCAGAACACATCGATGAACAACAACCAGAACAATGTGGACATCGACAAGGAGATGTCTGCACTGGCGGAAAACCAGCTGCTGTACAACTACACCGTTGACCGGGTGAGCGGTTATTATTCCAAAATGAAGAATCTGCTTTCCGATTTGAAATAGTTAAAGTGAATATTTAAAGCCAGAAGATCCGCGCCTTGCGCGGATTTTTTGTTCATCGATAGACGTTTTGTTACAGTAGAGTTGAAAAAGGACACTATATAGATAGCTGGTAATTTGCAAGAACTGCTGCAGAGGAGGAGAAGGGATGGCAAGACAAAACATAAGAGTTCCTTACGGATATGAACCGCCTGAAGAGAGCAGGAAGGGAACGCTGATTTTCTATGACTCTTTTGAGGATGTAACGGATGCTGAACTGGAGCGGGCTTTTGCTGCCTTTGAGCAGCGGGCTTTTGCCAGGCTGGTGCTGTACCCGCTGCATGAAGATACGGTTCGGCGAATGTGGAAGGAGCCAGTCAGCGCTTTTCATAAACGGCAAAAACGTCTGGAAGAATGGAAGCTCGATTCCGGTCATTCTGCGGTCAGCATTCAGAATTGGGATGGCAAACGCAAAAAATACACACCGATCGATACTGCCTTGCGCTACCTGACCGAGACATATCCGTCCCCGTATTTTCTCTACATGACCCCGGAGATGGCCAATTTATTCGCTTCCTTTTCCACGTTTGAGGAGTGGATTGTGCAGCTGAGGCTGCTTTTGTCCGCTGAGCCGGAAACCGTACATCCACGGCTGGAAAAGTTTCGACACAGGTGGGATGTATTTTCCGGGGAATAAGAAAAACATCTATCGACGTACATTCAAAAAAGACAGGGTCCCTCCACAAAGGGAGAACCCTGTCTCTGAACCGCTATATGTTACAGAAATGCCCAGCCGACAAGCCCGGCCAGAATGCCGATAACCACAACCGATGAAGCGGTGAACGCCAGCACTTTCGCCGGAAAATGCTTCGCAATCATCAGCAGGGAAGGCAGGCTGATCGCCGGCAGTGTCAGCAGCAGCGCCGCTGCAGGGCCGCCGCCCATGCCCATGGACATAAAGGTTTGAATAATGGGAATTTCAGCCGCTGTCGGAATGACGAACAGCATGCCTGCAATTGCGAAGCCGATAATGGCCAGCAGGCTGTTGGCACCTGCGTCGCTTAATACTGGGAACATCCAGGCCCGGAAAGCGCCAAGCAGCAGAACTGCGATCACGTAGGCAGGCACGAGCGAAATAAACATGCTCCAAATAGCTTTGCCCCAACGTACATAAAGCGGCTGCTCCGGTCTGTCATCCTCAGGAAGCGCAGCTTCGACCTCCCGCGGCACTTGTTCATTTGGCGCGAAGCGGTTGGCCAGGTAGCTTACCCCGAACGTCAGCAGCAGCCCGAATACAAGACGCAGCAAGGTGAATTTCCATGAGAGAACAAATGTCATGAAAATCAGCGTCGCCGGGTTAATGGTCGGATTGCCGATCCAGAACGCCAGGCTTGCTCCGACCGAGGCGTTCTTCTTGCGCAGGCCGACGGCAAGCGGTGCCGCGCAGCAGGTGCACATCATGCCTGGCAGTGAGGCCAGACCGCCGATGGCGGTGCTTTTAAAGGTGGCTTTGCCAAGCATGTTCAAGAGCCACTTGGAAGGCAGCAGCACCTGCACGAGCGAACCGAGCAGGATGCCGAGCACAGCCGCTTTCCAGACAGCTTTGAAATAGGCTAAAGCATATTCCCAGGCCGTGCTCCACGAAGGGGCCGGGATAGCTTCATTCGCACCGTTCAGAATGGAAGAGCCGATGGAATGGGTGGTGGCTGATGTGATGGCTTTGCCATAGTACGGCCACCATTTTACATACAATAAGCCGGCTGCGGCGATCACAATGAATAGCAAGGCCAGCAGCAATGCTCTTCGGTTGAAGTGACCGGACGGCCGGGCGGAACCTGAAGAATTCATTTCTTTCTTTCCCTCCGATAAAACAAATTAGCCGATACATTTTGAAAAATGCAGACGGGAGATATTATATCACATGCAAGCTGCCAAACACCGCTAAAATGGATAATTATAATGTCCTTTACATCGGCAGAGGATTCTAAGGATATCCGTCTCAAAAATACAGTGCAGTTCCTTAGGAATAGTTTAAATACCACTTCCAAAGCATTGCATCCAATACGTGACAAAGTAACGATATCAACAAAGTTTAGAGTCTATAAGGAAAATGGAAACGTGGAAAAGCAAGTAGAAAAAGCTATAGATGGAGCACTTAAACGGCTGAATACAGAATATATTGACCTCTTCTACTTGCATCGAATCAATCCTGAAATTCCTGTAGAAGAAGTGGTATTTGGCATAGGCAAAATGATTGAGAGTGGTAAGATTAAAGGTTGGGGATTGTCACAAGTCAGTGAAGATGAGATCCGACTAGCAAATAATGTTACTCAGCTTATTTTGAAATCCTGGGGCATCCGTGATAGAATACAGCCAAGATCAACTTGTATATACAAGTTTGGAGTTTGTGAATAATCCACTATTTGATTAAAGGAGACGAATCAGATGGCTATCAAGTTAATTGCAGTCGATATGGATGGTACGTTTTTAGATCGTAATCAAAGTTACAATCGAAAACGCTTTAGGGATCAATATTCAGAAATGAAAAAACAAGGGATTAAGTTTATCGTTGCGAGCGGTAATCAATATTTTCAATTAAAATCTTTTTTTTCAGAAATTGAAAAAGAAATCGCTTTTATTGCTGAAAATGGAGCTTATATTGTTGATGAAGGAAAGGACATCTATAACGGTGAGATGTCTACAGAGACTATTAATGAAGTCCTAAAAATGCTCAAGCAGTATGACTATCCTGACTTAGTGGTTTGTGGTAAGAATGGAGCCTATGTTCACGCTTCAGTTTCAGAAGAGTTTTATCAGCAAACATTACGTTACTATCACAAACTTTCTAGGGTTACTGATTTTGAAAAAATAGATGATATCATATTTAAGTTTGCAACTAGTTTTCCAGAAGATATTGCTGCATCTGTTTTGGATGACTTTAATAATCATGTAGGTAAGTATGTCACTCCTGTTTCTAGTGGTCATGGTGACATTGATTTAATCATCCCTGGAATTCATAAAGCGAGAGGAATTAAACTGCTACAAGAACGTTGGGAAATTGCAGATGAAGAAACGGCTGCTTTTGGAGATAGTGGGAACGATTTTGAGATGATCTCTCATGTTAAATATGGTGTTGCTATGTCCAATGCTATTCCTGCTGTAAAAGATGCTGCCATGCATATCACTGGATCAAATAATAACGAAGGTGTATTGGACGCTATAGATTTGATTCTCGATAAAAAATCGCCATTTTATTGATAATATTTCTCTAACATCGGGATCACATCCTCATTGGGTTTGTTTCCCTTTATTACCCGTTTTAGGAGTAACCGATTTTAAGAAAAGTAGTTCTAATGTTCAGTCTATATAATATTTCTTTGGGGGAGTATAATAGTTATTTGGATTAGTTTCATATGAAAGGAAGTTGTGTTCATGTCACTTCAAGATAAAATAAACGGTATCAAGCTGACGTCACTCTCATCCAAAGGAGGCTGCGGCTGCAAAATCGGCCCGGCCGACCTGGCGCAGGTCATCCGCAGTCTTCCGCCTGCCGAACCGAACCCGAACCTGCTGGTCGGTCTGGACACAAGCGATGATGCAGGCGTCTACAAGCTGACGGATGAGCTGGCGATGGTACAGACGGTAGACTTCTTTACGCCAATCGTCGATGACCCGTATTCGTTCGGGCAGGTTGCCGCAGCCAACGCCATCAGCGATATTTATGCCATGGGCGGCACTCCGCTGACCGCCTTGAACATTGTGGCTTTCCCCATTCATACCCTGGATAAAAGCATTCTGTCCGAGATTCTGAGAGGAGCCGGCGACAAGCTGAAGGAAGCGGGCGTTACGCTCGTCGGCGGCCATTCCATCGATGATAAGGAACCGAAGTTCGGACTGGCGGTTACCGGGCTAGTGCATCCGGACAAGGTGCGGACCAACGCGGGAGCACGGCCGGGGGATCAGCTGATCCTGACCAAGCCGATCGGCGTGGGCATTCTGACGACCTCCATCAAGAAGGACCAGCTCAGCGAAGAAGAAGTGAACCGTGTTACCAAGGTCATGTCTACCTTAAATAAAACGGCGGCAGAAACGATGGCTTCCTATGATGTGCACGCCTGCACGGATGTAACAGGTTTTGGTCTGCTCGGACATGCCTCGGAAATGGCCAAAGGCAGCGGCAACGGAGTTGTGATCGAGAAAGCGCTCGTACCGCTTCTTCCACGCGTGCGCGAGCTGGCGGAAGCCGGTTTTGTGCCGGGAGGAACGAAAAATAACTTTGCCCATCTGGAAGGCTCAGTGACCTTCCCGGCGGATATGGATCAGCTCGACCAATATATTTTGTATGATGCAGTAACCTCCGGAGGTTTGCTGATTTCCGTGGAGGGCAGCCAGGCGGAGGCCTTGCTGGCGGATTTGCTCAAAGCGGGCGTTGAAGCAGCACGCATCGGTGAAATTACAGCAGAGCATCCGGGTCACATCGTTGTCCGCTAGGGACAGTAAGAGGGAGCGATAGGGAAATTGATTCAGGACATCACAGTTGAAGAATTGCTAAAGCTTCAGAAAGATAAAAGTCTGCTTCCGGTCGACGTCAGATCACCTTCCGAGTTTGCGGCGGCGACCATACCGGGCAGCATCAATATTCCGATTTTTAATGATGAAGAACGGGCCGAGATCGGTACCCTGTACAAGCAGGTGAACGTACAGGCAGCCAAAGAGAGAGGGCTTGAGATCGTGTCCGCCAAGCTGCCTGCATTTATCCGCGAATTTGCAGCCATTCCGCAGCAGAAGGCCGTGTTCTGCTGGCGGGGAGGCATGCGCAGCAAAACGTCGGCAACCGTCCTTTCCTTAATGGGCATCAAGGCTTACCGCCTGTCAGGCGGAATACGCGCATACCGGAAATGGGTTGTCGAGCAGTTAGAGAACTTTGAGGTCAAGGTTCCTGCCATCGTTATTAACGGGCACACAGGATCCGGCAAAACGAAGATTTTGCGTCTGCTGCAGCAGGAAGGCTATCCGGTGCTGGATCTGGAAGGAATGGCAGGACATCGCGGATCGGTGTTTGGCCATATCGGATATGCCTCCCGCAATCAGAAAACGTTCGACTCCCTGCTGCTGCAGGGACTGCTTCAGCATCATGAAGCTCCCTATATCCTGTTTGAAGCGGAGAGCCAGCGGATCGGCAAAGTGGCACTGCCTGAATTTCTGTTAAACAAGAAGGAAGAGGGCGTTCATCTTTGGATCGAGATCCCGGTCGCAGAGCGTGTCCGCCAGATCATGGAGGATTACGAGCCGGAAAAGCATGCGGAGGCATGCATACAGGCGTTTTTGCGGATCAAGGAACGTATTCATACGCCGGTAGCGGCGGAGATTGAAGCGGATTTGCGTGCGGGGCAGTATGAGGAAGCGATTCGCCTGCTGCTGGAATTTTACTACGATCCGCGCTATGAGCATACTGCGCGCCATTATGACAGCGAGAAGCGCGTAACGGTTCAGGCGGACTCTGTTGAGGAAGCAGCCGGGCGGGTAAAGGACTATCTGGAAAATTTTAAGGGGTAAAGCAGACGGCCTGCGAGGTAAAACTGGAATAGAATCAAGGATTGCCGGATGACAGCCCAATAGCCAGCGAACACGAATTTTGTGTTTGCTGGCTTTTTGCTTTTTTTACGTAAGGTCAAAATAAACGGAACAATTAACAATTTATTTACTTGGATTTTATATTGATTTGGATATTCGACTTTAAGCTTGGAATAGCTTGTCAAGGAATCGAGGTGGATGTCATTAGCCCATGCTAAGTAGCTTCATGAACAATTAAGAGAATATGACAACGACCTGAAAGGGAGGGAAATATACGGTGTCTCAAGTGAAAATATTATTTAGCCGTTTACTGTGTGCCATGCTTGCAGTTATCCTCAGCATACCAACGTTAGGTCTATTTGCACAAAAGGCTCATGCGGCTGATTATACGATGGCTGCGAACAAGTCGGTTTACTGGCAGGGTGAAAGCGTTGAGGTAACCTATTCAGGAGCGGAGAATGCAAAAGATTGGATCGCTTTATATGAAGCTTCCGATGATAATCTGAAAAACTACCTGGAGTGGCATTACACGGGGACAGGAGAAGGTACTTTAACATTCAATACTTCCTCCTTGAAACCGGGAGAATATATCCTGCGTTTTTTGGTTAATGATGGGTATCAAGCTGAGACAAGCACCTCGTTTACCATTGAAGCGCTGCCGGCGCCTTCCGGTCTGTCTCTGGACGCAGTGATCGGCAGCGATAAAACCATTACCGGTGATGTCACGATTACACCGCCTGCAAATAATAAGATCATTCAAAATTATAAATTGTATTGGGGCGGAACGAGCGGTATGCTCCCTGGCGCACCTGAAGTAATCACGGTAACATACGCTGCCTATCAGGAGGATGTCATGTTCACATTTCAACCGGGCACCATCGTACCAGATGGAGCTACTTCACTCCTGGCCTATTCCGAACATGATGGACTGCAATCACAATCCTTCGCGAGAGCGCTGCTTCCCGGATATGTGACCCCGGAGGAGGTGGATTTGACCGTGATGAGCTTTAATATATGGCAAGGACCGGTCAAATCCAAATACGGTGTTGACGGTGCCGCGCAACATATCGCAAACGCCATCCGTGAAAGCGGAGCTGATGTGGCGGGCATTCAAGAAACGGACAGAGATATCGTCGTCAAAGCAGCGCAATTGCTTGGGTTTTATGCGGCTGTCAAAGCGGGCAGCGATCTCAGTCTGATCAGTAAATATCCAATCATTGAGGTTGATGAAGCGAATGACTATTATCTGATTGAAGTTCTGCCGGACAAGGCGGTGGCCATCGGCAATATCCATTTGTCTTCTTCTCCGTATGGTCCATACGATATTCAGGAGGGCAAAACGGTCGAAGAAGTTTTGCAAAACGAGAATATGTATCATATGACAGAAATGAAGAGCATGTTCAACAAGCTTCCGGTGTTGGCCGCGCAAGGAATGCCCGTATTCCTCACTGGCGATTTCAACGTTCCGTCACACCTAGATTGGGTTGAAGGCAATAAAAATCGCCATAATGGACAAGTCGTCGAATGGCCGGTATCCAAGAAACTGGAGGAACTTGGTTTCCAGGATTCCTATCGTGCCATCCATCCAGATCCTGTAGCAGAGCCTACCATTACTTGGGCTGCTGAAGGAACGGAGTGGAAGAACCCGGAAATGTATGATCGGATCGATTATGTATACAGTCACGGTCCCGCTGTTGTAAAGAACAGCCAGGTCTATGGCGAGAAGCAGGTCGTCGGAGGAAACTCCAATTCCTTTACCAAATCCGATGTAGAATTGGATACTTGGGTATCTGACCACAGAGCCGTGGTTTCGACTTTCACCGTAACTCCGCGCAGTTACAATGACCTGGAGCTGCCGAAAGATCCGGAAATCGAAAAGGCGGCGATTCGTCTGGAAAAAACCTCTTTTGTGCAAGGAGAATCTATTACGGTCGGCTATAAAGCAGCTCAACGTAAGACAGATTGGATAGGAGTATACAAGAAAGATGAAGTTCCAGGAGGCCCTGGTTCAACCAAATGGGCGTATGTGCCAAATCTTCCTGACGGCGCGTTGACCTTAAATGACGACAGCCCGGGGACGGCGGGCAAAATGGCCGATATGGCACCGGGAGAATATTTCGTTGCTCTGATGAGCAATGGCGGGTATGAGGAAATTGCCGAACGAATTTATTTTAACGTTACCGCCAAGACAACGCCGGAAACACCGGAGACCCCAGGAACGCCGGAAACTCCAGGAACACCAGGAACGCCGACAACGCCGAAACCGCATGACTCGGATGATGATGATTCGGATCATTCATCCTCGGGCGGCGGTTCGAACCATGGTTCAGTTTCGAAACCGGGACAGGAACAATCCAAGCCTGGCACCGACCCTGAAACCAAACCGGAAACTACACCGGCGGATGACGATAAGCAAAATGCAAAACCAAGCACGCCGGTTGAATCGGTCTTTACCGACATCGACTCTTCGTTCAACGCGATCGATGCGGTTCAATCCATGTTTGACAAAGGTGTCATCAAAGGCGTAAGCGGAAATAAGTTCAACGGCGACGCCAAACTAAACCGTGCGGATTCCATCATCATGTTGAACCGGTTGTTCAACATTGCCGGCCAATCCGGGACCAGCTTTGCCGATGTGAAGCCGAACAGCTACTATGCCAACGATATTGCTGCGGCAAATCAGCTTGGTCTGGTCAACGGAACGGGCAGCGGCAAGTTTAACCCTGCGGGAAATATTCACAAATTGGATTATTTGGTGATGTTCTATAGATACTTGAATTATCAAGGCCGGATATCCAGCCCGCAAGAGATGAACTCGGTGGATGCCGCTGCATTGAATAATGTACCGGCATATGCTCAGCAAGCCATCCATTACTTCCTGAATGCCGGGTTCCTTAAACTTGACTCATTAAATCTGTATAATGAGCTTACTCGCACAGATGCCGTTGTATTGCTTGATCAACTGGATAAACAATTTTTGGCTGAATAAAGTCGGCAAAATAAAGAAAGTATCAAAGAAGACCCCCGCACTTATTTATGGAGTGCGGGGGTCTATTCTCTTTAGCGTGCCATCCAGCCGCCGTCAACACACAGCACATGTCCGTTCATATAGTCGGAGGCAGCGGAAGCAAGGAATACGGCCGGGCCTTTGAGATCCTCCGGCGTACCCCAGCGTCCGGCCGGAATACGCTCGGTAATGGAACGCGTCCGGTCAGGGTCTTTCAGAATCGGCGCCGTATTGTTCGTATCGATGTAGCCTGGTGCGATAGCGTTGACCTGGATGCCCTTTTGCGCCCATTCGTTGGCCAGCGCTTTTGTCAAACCTGCAATGCCATGCTTGCTCGCGGTATATCCGGGGACATTGATGCCGCCCTGGAAGGAGAGCATGGAGGCGATATTGATGATTTTGCCGCTGCCGCGGCTGATCATATGCCGACCGGCGATTTGCGACAGCATGAAAATAGAGTTGAGGTTCAGATTGATAACATCGTTCCAGTCCTGCAGACTGTGCTCAGCCGCCGGAGCTCTGCGAATTGTGCCGGCATTATTGACGAGAATATCAATGTTTCCAGTCAGGCCCAGGGCATCGGTGAACACCTGCTCAATACCGTCGGTCAGACCGAGGTCGGCCTTAATATCAAGCGCCTGTCTTCCCAAATTACGAATGGCAGAGACTGCTTGATCGCTGCCTGATCTGGATACGGTAACAACGTCGGCTCCCGCCTCAGCAAGACCAATCGCAATGCTTTCCCCGATTCCGCCGGAGCTGCCTGTGACGAGCGCCGTTTTTCCTTCAAGCTGAAACCATTGCATATGCGAATGACACTCCTTTATAGAGATTGTGTACAGGTAGAATCAGGTATAACTGATCAAACGGACGCCAGTCTCCTTAATACGCCGTCCCTGTTCGTTATCCGGAATCCGGTCTGTAATCACCGCTGTCAGATCTGACAGAGGGGCGAAGGTACGCAGAGCGGTCTGTCCGAATTTGTGATGATCCACAGCAGCGTACACCTCTTTGGAGACCGTGATCAGGGCCCGTTTGAAATCAATCAGATCGCTTGTATACACGGATAAGCCGTTCTCCGGGTGGATGGCGGTAGCAGAAATGAATGCTTTCCGGATATTCAGGCCGTGTATGAAGGCCACCGCTTCCGGTCCGGCAAGCACGTTACGGACACGGTAGCCGCCTGGCACAACAAGGCGAATGTGATCCTTTGGAGCCAGCTCGCTGATGACATATACATCATTGGTAATGACCGTGATCGGCTCCGGTCCCAGCTGCTTCGCAATTTCAAGCATCGTGCTGCCGCCGTCCAATGCAATAATATCGTTCTCGACGATGAGCGACGAGGCCGCAGCGGCGATTTGCTTTTTCTCGGACAGGTGCTTGATTTGCGATTCCTGCTCGGGCAGAATCCCGTACTGCTCGCGGCTGGCCAGCATGGCTCCGCCGTGAACACGTACGACCAGGCCCTGCTCCTCCAGTTTGGTGAGATCCTCGCGGATTGTTTTGCCGGTCACATTCAGGCGCTCGCTGAGCTCATTGACCGTTACTTCCTTGTCACGCAGTAAGACCTCCATAATAATTTCATATCTTCTAAGAGGGTTCATAAAGCTTCATCCGTTCTGTTTTTGCTTAAGTTTTTCTTATCTTAACTCTTCCATGGCTACGCCGTCCATATCCTCGAAAATCTGGTTTTCCCCGGCCATTCCCCATATAAATGTGTAATTATGAGTGCCAACGCCGCTGTGAATGGACCAGCTTGGGGAGATGACCGCCTGTTCATTACGCATGACGACATGGCGTGTCTGCTGCGGTTCTCCCATGAGATGAAACACGACGGCATCGTCCGGCAGATTGAAATACAGGTAGACCTCGGAACGGCGGTTATGGGTATGCGCCGGCATCGTATTCCACATATTGCCCGGCTCCAGTACAGTCATGCCCATCACGAGCTGGCAGCTTTGAATGCCTTTATCATGGATATAACGGTAAATCGTCCGTTCATTGGAGTGTTCAATGGAACCGAGATGAACGTTAAACGCATCGGAAGGACCTGTTTTCACCGTCGGATAGTTTTTGTGGGCAGGTGTCGAATTCAGATAAAATTTGGCCGGATTGGCGGCATCGGTGCTTTTGAACAGCACTTCCTTGGCTCCCAGCCCCACATACAGGCATTCCCGCGTGTCCAATTCGTAATCGCTGCCGTCTACGGTTACTGTGCCAGCGCCGCCGATGTTGATAATCCCAACTTCCCGGCGTTCCAGAAAGGTGTCTGCGCCAATGGTTTTAGAATCCGCTTTCAATTCAATCGCTTCCTGAACGGGAACGGCAGCTCCGATGATATAGCGGTCTACATGGGAATAGACGAGCTTAAGTTCACCGGGAACAAATAAAGACTCGATCACAAACTCCTGGCGAAGGCGCTCCGTGTCGAAAGCTTTCACTTCATTGGGATGAGAGGCGTGGCGATTTTCCATAATTTTCGTCTCCTTCACTGTTCGTTTTGGTTAAAAATAGGTTTATATAAGTTTAAATTAATCCATATTGGTTCATTTGGCAAGTGAATGAATGAAATTTTATGTATGTGGTGGAAAGAGAAAAAATAAAATAGCCCCCTCTCGGAGCAGAATCTCAGGAAAAAGGTTGGCCTGAGGCTGCGGATGCAGTCCTGTTTCTGCTCGGGCGAGGAGGCTTGCGGTTATTCAGTGCCGGGTTGTCCCGGTCTCTGAGGGAAACTTACTTTAAACATTCCGGTCAATAAGTCATTCCTGTCAGTCCAGGCTGGCGGGGATTTTATCCTGGCGCAGATCGAGCCATTCAAGCTCCGCTCGGGACAGCTTAATTTCGGCCCCTTCAGCACAGGAGTCCAGCTCCGCGGGGTTGCGGGCGCCAATGACGGCACTGGTTGGGAACGGTTGATTCAGCACATAGGCAAGGGCGATTTGAATGGTGCTGGCATTCTTCTGCTCAGCAAGCTGCTCCGCGCGCCGGAGGCGCTCCCAGTTATCATCACTGTAAAATACGCGCACCAAATCCTCATTATCCCGCCGCTCCGGGGTGAATTGCCCGGTGAAAAAACCTCTGGCCTGTGAAGACCAGGATAACAGGGGAAGCTGCTGCTGTTCATGCCAGCTGCAGGTAGCCTCGTCAGCAGAGACACAGCCGGGCCAGAAAGGCTCATTGGCTTTCGCCAGGCTGAGATTGGGGCTGCTGAAGGAGAAGCCCTGCAAGCCGTGAGAGGCTGCGTATTCATTCGCTTCCTGCAGCCGCTGCCATGTCCAGTTGGAGGCGCCGATCGCTTCAATCGTTCCGGCCTCAATGTGGTGATTAAGAGCTTCAAGGATCTCCCCGACAGGGACGGAAGGGTCATCCCGGTGCAGGGCGTAGAGCTCTACCGAGGACGTTTGCAGCCGCTCCAGACTGCGGGCCAAATCCGCATCAATGGCTGCGCGGTTTACACGCGGCCCGTTCTGATCATGATGCGCCCCTTTCGTCAGGATCACCCACTGATCGCGGTTTCCCTTTTCCTGCATATATCTGCCGATGACCTCTTCACTTTGGCCGCCTGTATAGATATGAGCTGTATCGATTGTGTTGCCACCGGCCGCCAGAAAAGCATCCAGATTGCGCGCGGCCGTATCATAGGTCTCATGGGTAAAATAATCGGAGCCTTTAATCAGCCGTGACACCGGTTTACGAGTTCCTTCAATTGAAATATAGTCCATAACGCTGTCGCCTCCCTGATTACTTTAATCACTTCTCAAGAGCAATCGGCTGCTGCCGTCAGGGTTATATTAACATTGTAAAGAAAACGGTTCCATATAAGAAATACGAAGCGGGAGTGCGGAATATCACTTCTTTTTTGTTATATCAGAGGCCTTACAGCCTACGAAAGGGGTGCCCCAGGTCAAAGGACCTTGTGGGACACCCCCGGTATCCGATATTAAAAGTGAGTGTTCAAAAAGTCAGGTTTTCAGCACCGAGAAGATTGGATGAAGCAGGGACTGAGGAGCGGAGCGTACTTGGAGTACGTGAGCACCGGAAGGCCCGGCTGAATTCAAGATTCGATGTCGAACCCGCTTCCTGATTTCCTTCGTGATCAAAAGATGACTTTTTGAACTACCTCTAAAAGTGCCGTCCAGTGATGTAGCGGCTGCCCCAATAGCCTGTATTAATACTGGCGATGCCAACACCCTTGCTCGGCATGTTGCTGATCATTTTGCCGTTTCCGATATAAATGCCAACATGATCGATTTTACCGGGCTTGTTCACGCTGAACATAACAAGATCACCCACGGTCAGCTTGCTTTTACTGTGCACTGCTTTCCCCCGTTTAGCCTGGGCTTTGGAGCCCCAAGGCAGATCTATACCATTTTTCTTGAACACAAATTGAGTAAAGGAGGAGCAATCAAAGATCAGCTTGGAAGGATTGCGAACACCAAACTTGTATGTAACTTTGCCCTGATAGGACTTGGCGGTATTGACGATTTTGCTTCCGCTGGTTGCAGAAAATTCCTGGGCAGAATCGGAGGCAGAAGCGGAACTTGGAGTTATGAAACTCACAGCAGAGAATAGCGTCGAGATCGTTAAAGCAGCAGTAATCAGTTTTTTCATGGGTCAACTCACTTCCTTGATTGGTAGATATATCAGTTACAGGAGTACATTAGCATAGGCGCTAACAAAAAATCCTTAGTGGATGTTTGGGCATGGAGGAAATTTCGGCCAAAGGCACATGAAAATCGACCCGTATGCCGATAAAAAAAACATCTATCGATGCACATTTAGAACATCGGGAAGGTCGGGTGAAGATGGAATGAGAGTTAATGGAAGCAGAAAAGGCGGCAGATTATGGATAAATATGTCCAGCGGATTTCACAAATTGGGGGACTACAGAGAAGAATTCGACGTCAGTACAGGGGACAGGCTCATGTCCAGTCTGACCCGGCGGGTGTATTCCATCGTGCGGATTCAAATCGGAGAGGAGAGCTTTGCCGAGCTTGAGCTGTTCGTGAAGGAAGAAGCCAGCCCTGGCGCCTGAAAAAAACGGATAAAACCCCAAATAACCGGCTTCGAACTTGAGGCCGGTCATTTGAGGTTCATCCTTATGATTATAACTATCCATCCAGTGCAGCTGGTTTAATCAACGTTTTATCGTTACTTTATATTCATTACTTTACGCTCTCCCAGGGGCTGCACCGGACGATGATTGTCAGAAAAAATGACTGCAAATTGGTCAATTTGCGCTTGCGACATCTCAATCGGGTTGTCCAGCACAGTCCAGCTTACACCCTCAGTGCACGGCGGGGTCGTGAGCGAGCCGCTGTAACGGATGGAATGCAGATTTGCCGGAAGCATGGAAGCGAGATCAATGGTGCCTTCCAGTTCAACCGCTTCTTCTGTTTCCTTGGCAGGCATGCTGCTCCATACGTTCCCGAAAGCCTTGTTCTCAGATCCGTTTTTGATCAGAACACCAAGCACGGCGGTTTTGCCATCCTCGCTTTTATGGACAAAATGCAGCTCCATGTCCGCTTTTTGCCCGTCAATCTGATGCTCGCTCGGGTGATGGAAATGGAACTGGGCAAGCGTAAACTTGGTTCCGTCCAGCATGATATAATTTTTGTTATCCTTTAGAGTGACCTGGATCGTATGTCCGTTGTTTTGTATATTTGCTTCCGTTTTGCCGTAATGAACCTCTACCGGCTTGAGGCTGTTGGAGGCTGTCAGCTGGGAATGATTAATATCGATGGGAGACTGCTCTGTTCCATTTTTGCATGCAAGGTAGTCTTCATCCAGCTCGCCCCAGTGCTCCGGTCCGGCATCGTCTTCATAGGTCCAGTGCGCGGGAGAGGCTTGGGAAGCACTGGCCGTTTGAGGGCCGGGAGAATTGCTTCCCGTATCGGCTTCTAGGGTCTGGCCCGACTGCTGCCCGCATCCGGCCATAAAAACAAGGACAAGCACAGACATACAAGCGATTTGCAACCTGTTTCTCATTTCCTTTTCCTTCCTTCTCCTATTTGTATATAACTTGTAACATTGTAATTTGTTTCATATCAACCCTCAAGGGTATTAAGACCTTGTTATATGAGATGCTGCATGACAAATTCTAGGAAAAGAGGAGGGGAAAAAGAGGAAGACCGTCCCAGGTTTGTGCAGCGGGACGGCCATTGAAGGGGATACATTACGGAATAAACTTTCTGATAAGAATAGCGGAATTATGTCCGCCAAAGCCGAAGGAATTGGACATGCCGACCGCCAGCTCGGCCTTCCTTGCCTGATTTGGCACATAATCGAGGTCGCATTCCGGGTCAGGCGTCTCCAGGTTGATGGTCGGCGGGACAATGCCATCCTGCAGGGATTTCACCAACGCAACCGCTTCGACGGCGCCTGATGCTCCCAGCATATGTCCGGTCATGGACTTGTTCGCTGTTACGGGCATCCTGTAAGCATGGTCTCCGAATACTCGCTTGAGCGCGGCGGTCTCCGAGCGGTCCCCGATCATCGTGCTCGTGGCATGGGCGCTGATGACGTCCACCTGTTCCGGAGAGATTCCGGCTTCGGACAATGCAGCAGCCATCGCCCGGGCCGCTCCGTGTCCGTCCGGCGGGGTGGCTACCATATGGTAGGCATCCGAGCTCGCCCCGTAACCGATCACCTCTGCCAGGATGGTGGCTCCTCTTCGCTGAGCATGGGAGAGGGATTCCAGTACGAGGATACCGGCCCCCTCCGCCATAACGAATCCATCCCGTTCCGCGTCAAACGGGCGGCTTGCCCGCTCAGGCTGTGCATTGCGGGTGGAGAGGGCGGTTGCATTGGCAAAGCTCGCCAGGGCAATATCCGTCAGGGCTGCTTCCGTGCCGCCCGTGATCATGATGTCCGAGCGTCCTGCCTGAATGCTGAAAAAAGCTTCTCCAATGGCGGTGTTCCCAATGGAGCAGGCGGTCACCGGCGACATGGAAGGACCAAGCGCGCCATATCTGATGCTAATCATGGCAGCTGCCATATTGGAGATCATCATGGGCACCAGAACCGGACTGATCCGGTCCGGTCCGCGTGCAGCGAGCACGGCGCTCTGGTTCAGCAGGCTTTGAATACCTCCCACTCCGGAGCCGACATATACCCCGAACCGTTCTCTATTAATCTCATCAAGCTTCAGCGCTGCATGCTGGAGGGCCTCGTCCGCAGCGGCCAAGGCGAACTGGCAGAAACGGTCCATTTTGCGGGCTTCTTTAACGCCAAAAAGCGCATTCGCATCAAAATCATGTACGATTCCTGCCATTTTCACCTTATGCTTTGAGGTGTCCAGCGTATCTATTTGCGAAATTCCGGATTCCCCGCGCACAAGGCCGGACCAGAATGTCTCCACATTGTTGCCCAGCGGCGTAATGACGCCCATGCCTGTGATTACGACTCTCTCTTTTTCCATAAAAGGAATCCTCCCTTGGACTGAATAATTTCTGTGGTCTGGAATTAGAATGTCATGAAATTTATCCTATTACAAGATATAGTTTATGCTAGTATAATTACTACCATAATAACTAATGAATCTTGGTGAAAAAGGAGAGACGCATGAATTCTCAAACGAGGCTGCAGGCTTTATCCGCTTTTTTAAAGGCACAGCGGGCCAAGCTTTCTCCCGAAGCGGCCGGGTTTCCGGCAGGAGCGAGAAGGAGAACTCCAGGGCTGCGCAGGGAGGAGGTGGCACAGCTGGCAGGGGTGAGCACCACCTGGTATACATGGCTGGAGCAGGGCCGCGACATCAAGGTGTCCCCGTCTGTACTGGATTGCGTAGCCACAGCACTCCAACTGACAGCCGACGAGCGAAAATACTTGTTTTCGCTCGCTCTGGAAACCGGGCAGTCCGCATCCCACCCGGCAAAACAGGAAGTGCCGCTCATCACCCCCTCTCTGGAAAAAATCATCACCGAGCTGCGCTATTGCCCTGCGATTATTTCAGACCGGACCTGTCATATTGTGGGCTGGAATCTTGCGGCTGCTTATGTGTTTCTTGATTTTGAGCTGATCCCGCAGGAAGAGCGCAATATGATCGAGCTGCTCTTTTCGCGCAGGGAATTCAAAAGGCTGGCGGTGAACTGGGAGCATTTTGCCAGCGGTTATCTTGCGATGTTCCGTTCGTATTATGGCCAGTATGTGGAAGATGAGTGGTATGATCATTTTCTGGAGGAGATGAAAAACCGTTATCCGGATTTTGAGCAGATGTGGGAGCAGAGCCGGGTGAGCTACGCGCCGGAGGTGCATTTGGAGTTCAGGCATGCCAAGGCGGGCAAGATGGTATTTGAGCTTACGTCGCTGCAGGTTTATGGCGAGCATGATCTGCGCTGCAGCATTTATACCCCGGATGCTGCAACGGAAGAGAAGCTGAAAAAATTGATGAATGAGCAGGGTGCATGAGTCGCAAAAATGATGCCGACATGATATGGAGATAAAGTCGAGTGAAACAACCAGCTTTTTTGTGATATTATTTTCTGGAGTATAAATTATTTCTACTACGGAGGTATTACCATGCGACAAGGAAAAAAAATGAGGGCACAAAACAAAGGGGATAACGCATCAACGGCCCTATAAACTGCGTAATCCCCTTACATTAGAAGGGGCATTACTGTATGAATAAGCCACTTGAGGGAAGTATCCGGAAATCTCTGGTTTGGCTAAGCATTCTTGCATTTTTCAGTGTGTTGAACGAGACGGTATTTAACGTATCCTTACCGGACATTGCGGAACAATTCGGTATTCAGCCATCTGCCGCGAACTGGGTGAATACAAGCTTTATTCTTTCTTTTGCGGCGGGAACCGCGGTGTACGGGAAAATATCGGATATGTATGGCATCAAAAAGCTGCTTCTCGCCGGTCTTCTGCTTTATGGGGGAGGATCGCTGATCGGATTGCTCTTTCATGCCTGGTTCCCGCTTTTGCTTGCGGCACGTTTTATTCAAGGAGCTGGGGCTTCAGCTGTCCCTGGACTTATTGTGGTTCTTGTTGCCAGCTGTATCCAACAGCAGCATCAGGGAAGAGCTTTTGGTCTAATCGGTTCGACGGTCGCATTTGGAGAAGGCATTGGCCCGGTTCTCGGGGGCTTGATTACGGACTATGTGGATTGGTCGTATCTTTTTGTCCTGCCGATGATGACACTTTTGACGCTGCCGTTTTTCCTTCGCACACTTCCTGACAAGCCATCGCAAAAAGGCCGGATTGATGTGCCCGGTGGTTTAATGCTTGTTTTTGGAATCATAACGTTTGCCTTGTTTACAACCCATTACGAATGGTGGTATTTAACCATCTGCATTATTCTGTTCTCAGGATTTGCGCTGCGAATCCGGTATGCCAAAGAACCCTTTATCGAGCCTGCCTTGCTCAGGAGAAAAAGGTTTATTGCAGGTGTGCTCCTTGGAGGAGTATTTCTGGGCAGCGTTGCCGGAATGATCTCCATGGTCCCGTATATGATGAGAGAAGTGCATCATATGTCTGCAAGTCTTATCGGATACGGCATTTTATTTCCGGGAACGGTCAGTGTCATTCTTTTCGGAATGATTGGCGGTGCTTTGTTGGATAAACGGGGAACGGGTTTGGTGATCATTGCCGGAATATTATTGATCGGCGCAGGGTTCTTGAGTGTTTCGCTCTTTGCGGATAAGAGCCCGTGGATGATATCCGGCGCGCTTGTTCTCACTTTCGGCGGACTTTCCTTTGTCAAAACAGTGATTTCAACCATTGTGGCCGGGACGCTTCATTCCGAGGAAGCCGGTTCGGGAATGGGGATTTTAAATTTTGCCTGCTTCCTGGCGGAAGGAATCGGGGTTGCTGTAGTGGGGGGACTACTTACGCAGCACTGGCTGAATACTCCCGTGCTGCCTGTCATTACTGACTCTGCAGCCTATCTGTACAGCAATCTGGGGCTGCTGCTGTTTGCCCTGGTGATTGCAGGGGGAGGCGTATTCCTGGCCATATTCAAGGGGGTGGAGCGCTCCCAGAGAAAATTATAAAAAATCTTGAAAAAACGGACTATTGATTGTCGCATAATGTCATACTTGATAAAAAGGTCCTATTCCCAAACGATAAAACGGCATATATATTATACTATATAATTAAAAATTTATTGTTCGTACGACAATAGCAAACCCACCGAAAGGTGGCGACGCAAAGCTACAGGGGCTAAGGAGAAATACTGATCACTATGCCAGCCAGTTGCCGAATACGACGGGAGCCCCCGTCTATTTTGCTATGGCTATCAAAATGGACGGGGCTTTTTCATTTTTGCGAAATGGCTGCCGGATTCGGCAATGGCAATGATTGGGAGATCGATTTCATTATAGTCACTTATACTTAAAGGGAAGAAGGGAAAATAATGGACCACAGAATATTACTTGAAGTAAACGATCATTTTCCTAATATTCTCAGTATGTCTGGAATAAAAGAAAGGCTGATTGAACGGAAAGAAATCCTGCATTTACTGCAAGAGGAAACAAGGAGTATGAACGATATGCTGTCTATACCCTATTTATTTATGATCGCGGATACAGATGGAACCATTGTCGATTATTGCGGTACCGATTCGTTAATAAGTTATTTTGAAAGAAATAATATAAGAAATGGTACATCCTTCGCAATGAAAAACGCGGGAATCCATGCCATATCATTATCCATGGAACATCAAGCGGTGTCTGTCGTCATTGGGGACGAGCATAGCAACAAATTGTTTGCCGAATTGTCTTCTGTTTGTACACCTATTCGAATTAAAAATGTTGTTATAGGCTACCTGGGCCTCTGTTTTCACTATGTTCACCAGGTTACATTTGCACTGCCCCTCATTGAACACCTGGCAAGGAATATTGAAGACAAATTGCCTCAAAAGGACCCCGTTCTGCAAAAAGAGCTGACCTATTCTCTCTTTGAGCAATATGAATTAACCAATCGTGAGAAAGAAATAGCCTATGGGTGGCTCGAAAATAAAAATGTACCTGAAATTGCGGATAGTTGCGGCATTAGTCAAAGTACGGTGCGTACGTTTATCAAAAAAATCTATGCCAAAACGAGAGTCAATCATAAAGGAGCATTTCTTAAGAAATTTTCATAACATACAAAAATACATAAGCATAAAATGCCCAATTGTGGGTATTTTTTTGTTTGTTAACGTTCATTCACATTAATTTATTTTGGGATAGCCTCTTAATCTGCCGAAAAAAATAGTGAGCGGCTGAATGATTCGATTGACTTTTTGGTCCACAATAATATATTATTGTGGACCAAAAAGTGGGGTGAAGCAATGTCGGCCAAAAAGATGGGGCGTCCTCCATCTGACAATCCCAAAAGCGAAACGATCAAGATACGTATCGATCAGGACATGATGAGAAAGCTTGAGGCTTCTGCTAAGAAGCTGAATATGTCACGTTCGGATGTCGTGCGCAAGGGGATTGAGAAGATCTACGACGATCTCCAATAATTAAAGAAGGAAGCAGCGCAATGTCCCCAAAGAACACCGCTACTTCCTACCCCGCATCCGCTTGAGTAAGCAGACTGCATAAATATCCTACCATGTGCAGGATTCTCATTCAAGCGATGCGATGACATTTATGGGAGGATTAATATGCAAACCATTCTGGAAGCCCTGTACCGCGGGCAGCTTCATCCCGATGAAACCATCGTGCCATCTCATCCAGAATACCGACGCTTAAGCCAGCAAGTGGTCGCGCAGACGGAACAATGGCGAGACCGATTGGGTGACGAAGCATTTCGTCAGCTTGAAGAATATTTTGACTTGTGTGATCGTGTCAACAGCATGCATGTTGAAGCCGCTTTTCAACATGGGTTCAAGCTTGGAGCCAACTTGATGATCGAAGTCTCGAGCAAACGCGAAGGATTGCTTCAGGATACAGCTTCAGGATTGTCATGATGATGCAACTAACAACTTAATGACCATCTTCCGGGTCCGCTCGTAATGAGCGGGCTTTTATCTCTTGAATATTCTGACAGATATCTTCATGATTCCTCAATTAGAGAATAAAAGAAATACCCAATTCTGGGTATTCTATTTATTTAAGTCGGATTTTATAATTATTTGTAAGTTGTCCGTGAAGGGTTACTAAGCAAATTGACAATTTCATATTTCGTACGACAATAGCAAACCCACTGAAAGGTGGCGACGCAAAGCTACAGGGGCTAAAGTGAAATACAAATCTATTATGCCAGCCAGTTACCGAATACGACGGAAGCCTCCGTCTATGTTGCTATGCTACCAAAATGGACGAAGGTTCTTCATTCTTTTCAATGGATATCGAATTCAGCCGTGGCGATAATTAGGAGTTGGTTTCATTATTAGTCGCTTATTCTTAAAGGGAAGAAGGGAAAATAATGTACCAAGGAATATTACTAGAAGTTAACGATCATTTTCCTAATATTCTCAGTATGTCTGAAAAGAAAGGTTGATTGAACGAAAAGAAATCCTGCATTTGCTGCAAGAGGAAACCAGGAGTATGAACGACATGCTGTCGATCCCCTTTTTACTTGTGATTACAGATCCGGATGGAACTGTTGTCGATTACCGCGGTACTGATTTGTTAATAAGTTATTTTGAAAGAAATCATATAACAAAGGGTACATCTTTCGCGAAGGAACACTTGGGGATCAATGCCATATCATTATCCATGGAGCATCAAGCGGTTTCTGTTGTCATTGGAGAGGAGCATAGCAGCACATTGTTTGCCGAGTTGTCCTGGGTTTGTACGCCCATTCGCATAAAAAATGTTATTATAGGTTATCTTAGTCTCTGTTTTCACTATTTTCATGAGGTTACATTTGCTCTGCCCCTCATTGAACATCTGGCAAGGAATATCGAAGACAAATTGCCTCAAAAGGACCCCGTTCTACAGAAAGAGCTGACTTATTCTCTCTTTGATCAATATGAATTAACCAATCGTGAGAAAGAAATAGCTTATGGGTGGCTGGAGAATAAAAATGTACCTGAAATGGCGGATATTTATGGGATCAGTGAGAGTACGGTTCGTACTTTTATAAAAAAAATCTATGCAAAAACGAGAGTCAATCATATAAGGGCATTTCTTAAGAAATTTTCATAGCACTTGGTAGAGACGTGGCATTAACTAATTTCAGAAAAATGTTACATAAAAATCATATACCCAATTATGGGTATTTTTTTTATTTATGTAGAATTTTATAATTTTATGTAACAGAATGTTGTAAGGCAGCTTAGAGATCCGCACCCAAGACATGCTACTTTACAAGAAATGAGGGATATGCAAATGCCATTCCAGGGGGAAAGAACAGTTATCGTCACAGGTGCCGCTCGCGGCATTGGCTATTCTATTGCCGAAGCATTTGTCAAAAATGGTGACTTCGTTGCGATTGGTGATTTGAACGTGGAAAGCGCGGTTAGCCGTGCGAAAGATCTTGGAGACCGGGCAAAAGGTTACGAATTGGACGTTGGAGATCCGGTATCAGTACAGCTTTTTGTCCAACAGGTGATCGCAGAGCGGGGAAACGTCCATGTTCTGGTCAACAATGCAGGCTTGCAGCATATTGACAAAGTAGAGGATTTCCCCATTGAAAAATGGAACCAACTGATTAATGTTATGCTGACCGGTCCTTTCTTGTTAACGAAGTACGTGGTTCCTTTTATGAAAGAACAACAGTATGGAAGAATTATTAATATTTCTTCTGTTCATGGTATAAAGGCTGCCGCTTATAAATCCGCGTATGTGTCTGCAAAACATGGCGTTGTGGGTCTCACGCGTACAGTAGCGCTTGAAACTGTGGACGAGGGTATTACAGTTAATGCTATTTTGCCAAGTGCTGTAAAAACGGAATTGATCATGCAACAAATAGCACAAGTAGCCAGAGCAGACGGGATCACCGAGGAGGAAGTTCTCCATAAGCATCTTTGGAGTAAGCAACCTCTGAAACGTTTTATAGATCCGTCTGAGATTGCCGCAGCTGCCATCTATCTTGCTTCCGATGCAGCAGCCGCTATAACTGGTCAAACGCTGAGTGTATCCGGGGGTATGTAATACCAGGGGATTGGGATATTCGAAGACCGTTGAAAGCTCTCTTGGAGGTTAAACCACAATATGAATCAACTGAATAAAAACAATTTACTGAATCAAGTAGAAATTAAAATCAATCAAGGCCAATTCTCTGATGCGTGTAGTACCCTCTATGATGGATTAAGCCACATACGCAGCCATTCCTCAGCAGAAGAATGGAAACAATTTGTCACCCAATATCGTGAACATGCAGTAAGCCAGTTTTTCTTACAAGATCCGCTAACCCGTCGGGCATTTGAAAAACCGCGCGGTTATGCGGGTGATCCTGTAATGATCGACTTTGTATATGACCATGATAAAGTAGCAACACCTTGTGCCAGACCCACCGAGATTTCCGAAATTCTAAACTGCGAACTTAACCGTATAGTTCAAGCAAGTCACGCTGTTCGTGAAAGAAAACATATTTTGTCCAGAAAGATTAATCAAACTGCAGAACGGGTTGCGAATCCATATATTCTCTCAGTTGCTTGCGGCCATCTGAGAGAAGCATTAGATAGTGTGGCGATTCAAAACAGAAAAATCGGAAAATTTGTCGCTATGGATCAGGACAAGGAAGCTCTTTCTGTCGTTGCTGAACTAATAAAGGATTTTGGAGAAACGATCCATGCCACTTTAATTGACCTTATTTGTGACACAGTACCCCTTCCTTCCTTCGATTTTATTTATACCGCTGGTTTATATGACTATCTGCCAGAGAGTCTTGCGCAAAAATTAACCAGCAATTTATTTAACTTACTCAATCCAGGAGGTCGATTGCTCATAGCTAACTATCTTCCGGATACTCCCTCTATTGCTTACATGGAGGCTGTGATGGATTGGTGGCTCATTTATCGGGATAAAGAGCGAATGCAAGCGTTGATACAACAAATACCGCAAGAGAAAATTAATGATGTTGATATGTTTGTGGAAAAAAACCAGGTTATCATTTTTATGGAAATTGAGAAGGTCGGCGGAGCAAACGCTGGATCTGTGTAGCAACGGGCGTTGCAAACTTCGTTACAAAAATATGGGATTGAAGGTGGTTAGCAATGTTAGATCAGCAGAATCCTTGTAATATCGCAATCGTTGGAGTTAGTGCTCTGTTCCCTGGATCGACGGATGTTTCTGGTTTCTGGAATGATATACTTGCTGGAACAGACATGATTCAGGAAGTACCCCCTACACACTGGCTGGTCGAGGATTATTATGATCCTGATCCTGCTGCGATGGATAAAACCTATTCCAAAAGGGGTGCATTTTTGGGGGATGTTGACTTTGATACCTTGGAGTATGCCCTACCTCCCCTTAATCTTCCAGCCACCGATCCGAGTCAGCTATTAGCGTTGATTGTGGCCAATCAGGTATTGCACGATGCTGCACGCGGACAGTTCCGGCAAATGGACCGCGAGCGCATTAGTGTCATCCTTGGTACTTGGACGGCCTCATTGGTTTCCGACATGGCTTCCAGGCTGCAGCGTCCGGTATGGGCCAAGGCATTGCGGGAGAGCGGATTGCCGGAGTCTCAGATCGAAGAGATCTGCGAACGCATTTCGGCTTCTTATGTGCCGTGGCAGGAAAATACATTCCCTGGTTTGCTTGGCAACGTTGTTGCCGGCCGCATCGCGAATCGGCTCAATTTGGGCGGAACCAACTGTGTAGTTGATGCTGCCTGTGCCAGCTCCTTATCAGCGCTTTCCATGTCGATTATGGAGCTGGCCACAGGAAAATCGGATATGGTGATCACAGGCGGCGTTGATGCGATGAACAATATTTTTGCATATATGTGCTTCAGCAAGACCCCCGCACTATCGCCCACCGGCGATTGCCGTCCTTTTTCGGATGCGGCGGACGGCACAATCCTCGGAGAAGGAGTCGGGATGGTTGCACTCAAGCGGTTGGCCGATGCGGAGCGTGACGGGGATAAGATTTATGCCGTCATAAAAGGGGTGGGCACATCTTCCGACGGGAGAGCCAAAAGTATATATGCTCCTGTAGCAGAAGGTCAGGCAAAGGCATTGCGGAGGGCTTATAAAGAAGCTGGCTATTCCCCGCAAACCGTAGAATTAATAGAAGCGCACGGAACCGGAACGAAAGCCGGCGATATTTCAGAATTCGAGGGACTGAAGCTTGCTTTTATGGAGCAGGAGGCGGTTTCGGCCCCCTGGTGTGCTCTCGGATCAGTCAAGTCCCAGATTGGCCACACGAAAGGTGCTGCAGGTGCCGCAGGTTTGATCAAGACGGTTATGGCTTTGCATCATAAAGTTTTGCCCCCAACGATTAAGGTCGAACGTCCCAATCCTAAGATGGGGATTGAAACAAGTCCATTCTATTTAAATACGACGGCTCGGCCTTGGATTCGGGATGGATTGCATCCACGACGGGCATCTGTAAGTTCCTTTGGATTTGGCGGGACTAATTTTCATGTGACTCTGGAGGAATATACCGGTCCTGTGAAGGGTGCTGAGAAGGTGAGATCTTTTCCGACAGAGTTACTCCTATTTAGTGCTGATCTGCTGGAGGAGCTTAAGTCAGAATGCCGAAAGACTGCGGAGCTTTCTCCCAGTGGAAAAGCATGGGTGGCTGCAGCCCGTCGATCGCAGAAGGAATTTGACCCCGGCAAGCGGCTAAGGTTGGCTGTCATTTCCGCAGGCGGCAGCGAGTTAAGCACTAAGCTCCACAAGGCAGTTGCACTCATGGATACGCACAGCAGTTTTTCAATCGAGGGTCTCCACTTCGTAACTGGGATTCCTTCATACGGCCGTATCGCCTTCTTGTTCCCGGGTCAAGGCAGCCAATATGTCAACATGGGAGCAGATCTGGCTATGGGATTTGACCAGGCACGGTTGGCTTGGGACAGCTCGGCTAATATCTCTTTTGCCGGGACTGATACCAAGCTCCACCAGGTCGTTTATCCGATTCCAAGGTTTACGGATGAAGAGCGTAAAGCACAATCAGATGTGTTGACGCAAACGGAGTGGGCGCAGCCTGCCCTTGGCACAGCATCCTTGGCAGCACTTGGTGTGCTGCAGGCTGTGGGACTCAAAGCCGATGCTGTGGGTGGTCATAGCTTTGGCGAGCTGACTGCTTTGTCTGCAGCCGGTGTTATCGACGAAACTGCACTCATTGAAATTGCACGCACGCGGGGAGAACTTATGGCGCAGGCCGCAACCATTCCGGGTGCCATGAGCGCTGTGTTCAGCGATAAGGCAACCGTAGAAGCGCTAATTCAGAACAACCATTTGAATGTTGTCATCGCCAATTATAATAGTCCGGAACAGCTCGTGGTGTCCGGCCGGACAGATGAGGTTGAGCGGCTGGAACTGCACTTGGCGGAGAAGCAAATTCAGTTCAGACGTTTACATGTGGCAACTGCGTTTCATTCTTCTGTTGTGGAAGCATCCGTTGCTCCCTTCCTGGAAAGCTTACGCAAATATCCGTTTAAAAAAGCTGTTACCAAAGTATATTCGAACATGACAGGAAAACCATTCTCCTCAGATTCAGAGATGATCCGTGAAACGATTGCGCGGCAAATTGCCAAACCGGTATTATTTGAGCAGCAGCTGCAGTCTATGTATGAAGATGGCGTCCGCACCTTCATCGAAGTAGGGCCGGGTGGTGTGTTAACAGGCTTGGTCGAACAAACTTTCAAGCACCGGCAGATCACCGCAGTATGTATGGACCGCAGGGGCCAGCATGGAGTGACGATGTTGTGGAACGCACTGGGGAAATTAGCCGCTGCCGGATTGACATTGGATTATGAAGCACTCTGGGAAAAGGCTCTGCCCGAAGAAACGGAACCGGAAACGAAGAAGAAGCCGCGTATGGCTGTGAAAATTAACGGTTCAGGCTACAAAAAACCTTATCCTTCTCTTGGGGGCACAACTAGCGTTACCAAAGGATGATCCGGATAAAGTGGAGAGTTACCCGCAGTGATTTGAATCTTGACCCAAAACAGCACACTATAAAAATGTTATTGAACCCTAGGAGGATTACCTATGACAAACCCATCGGGAAATTACATGTTGACCCAAGTCAATTCTGATTTCACAGCCTTGCTTCACACCTTTGAGGAGCTTCAAAAGCAAACCGCAGAAGCCCATACTGCACACCAGCAATTCATGGCGTCCGGACATGCTGCGTTTCTTCGCGCAGCCGAGGCAACATTTACAAACCTGAGCAGATTAATCTCAGGAGAAATGTCCCTAAGTTATCAACACTCAGCTGCGGGAGAAGCAGTAATTGATGAACAACCTCAGCAAAGCCCTAAAATTATTGAATTTCCTCAACCTAATGCGACAAATGAGTTGGACAGACTCCATCATATTGCACCCGCTCCGGAACTGGGGCAGATAGCTGAGGTACAGCCTGTCATGCAACCTACGGAGCAGCCCGCCACACATTCTGAGGTTGTTCCATCCAGCCTGCAATCAGATGAATCGGTCATAGATATTCAACAGCTCCTTTTTCAAATTGTTGCCGATAAAACCGGTTATCCACTGGAGATGCTCGAATTTGACATGGACTTAGAGTCTGGCTTAGGCATTGATTCGATTAAGCGTGTTGAAATATTATCAGCTCTGCAAGAGCAGCTTCCATCCTCAATGAATCTAAACCCAACCGAAATGACCACTCTTCACACGTTAGGTGAAATTGTTGATTATTTGAGAAAAAATAATGCAAAAGCATCTACGGAAGGCCAGATTGTGGATTCGGACATAAAAGATTCAGCTTCGATCACTTCGTCTACGAAATTAGATACAGCACAATTATTAATAGATATCGTCTCTGATAAAACTGGATATCCCATTGAAATGATTGATCCATCGATGGAATTGGAATCTGAGCTTGGCATTGATTCTATTAAACGTGTGGAGATTCTTTCTGCCCTTCAGGAACAACTGCCAAAGGACATCCAAATAAATGCCAATGAATTGGCTGTCCGCCGGACCCTGGGAGAAATTGCAGAGTATGTGGAGCGCAGCTCTGAAAAAAAGTCGTAACGGTTGAATCGTCAGTTTCGGATTCTCCGGTTCAGCCGCTTGCACGTTATTGTTTAAGCCTGCAAATAGCACCTGCTAGAGGATTTACGATGAAAGCCCTGAGTTCTAGAGTGGAAGGTGTCTTGGCCATCACAGATGATGAAACAGGCATCGCCCCATTACTTGCTAGCAAACTCAAGGCTTATGGTATTCAGTCGGAAGTGGTTGGCAGCGTGCCAAAGCATGCGTCCGGGGTTGTATTCCTCGGAGGTTTGCGAAGTCTGACAACGGAGTCTGAGGCAGTAGCTGTTAATTATGAAGCTTTTGCCGCAGCAAAGTCAGTGGCTCAACAGCTTACGGATCATGGCGGACTATTCGTAACCGTGCAAAATACAGGCGGTTCCTTCGGCTTACGCGGTATGGATTTGCAACAAGTCTGGACAAGCGGGTTGACAGGCCTCGCGAAGACAGCTGCTTTGGAATGGCCGAAAGCTACGATTAAAGCCATTGACTTGGAAATGGCCGGTCTTACCAAGGAACAGGCAGCTGATGCGATTGCGTCTGAGTTAATTTGGGGTGGGCCGGAAGTCGAGGTGGGATTGCGGATGAATGAACCACGTGTGACCGTACAGTCCGAGCCTTCTCCGCTCTCCCAATCCATATCCAAGCGGGTTATTCATCAAAAGGGTGTAATCGTTGTCACGGGTGGAGCTCGTGGAGTTACAGCTGCCGCATTGCAGGCGCTTGCTGAAGCCGTACCTCTGCGATTTGTGTTACTGGGGCGCACAGCTTTGACAGAGGAGCCAGCAATCTTTAAACATGCCAATACAGAAGCCGAGCTTAGACAAATCCTGTTTGATTTCTATAAGGCGAACGGGCAGAAAATGACACCGAGAGAACTGTCAAAGCGTGTCCAGGAAATTATCGCCAATCGAGAAATCAAAGAGACCTTGCATACTCTAAAACAATTAGGTTCTCATGCAAGTTATTATGCAGTTGATATTCAGGATCAGCAAGCATTGGCACATACCCTATCGGAGGTGCGCCGGGAATGGGGGCAGATTACGGGCATTATTCACGGTGCGGGCGTTCTGGCTGATAAAAGGATTGCCGACAAAACATCCGAAAGTTTTGATCTGGTGTTTCGCACCAAGGTAGAGGGGCTGCGTAATTTATTGGCTGCAACCCAACAGGACCCGTTGGATATGCTTGTCTTATTTTCATCTATTGCTGCGAGAGCAGGGAATATCGGGCAATGTGATTATGCGATGGCAAACGAGATTTTGAATAAAGTCGCGGCAGCCCAGGCATTACAACGCGGAGCTGGCTGTCTGGTCAAATCTTTCAACTGGGGGGCCTGGGATGGGGGGATGGTTACCCCAAGCTTACGGACTCATTTTACAGAAAGGGGAGTCAACCTTATTCCGATTGAACAGGGGGCTCGTGCCTTTGTTGAGGAACTGTTATTCGGCGATCGGGAGCAAGTTGAAGTGGTTATTACCGGAGATCGAGTCGGCCAAGGCCTTATGGGAGGACAGACATGAACTTTCAGCGAACTGTTATGAATTATCACAATCAGCTTGTTCAAACGCATAGGGATTATCAAACACAGCAAGGGGAGCTTCATCAGCAGTTTTTACAGCAGAGGGAATTGGCTCTTGCAGAAATGACCGCTGCTTTGTCTAGAAAACCGCTGGTTTTGAGTCAAACAAGTGAGCCTTTACATCCATTTCGACCTGTGGGACCTTCATTTTCCCGTGCTGAACTTGAGGTGTTGGCGTCTGGCAAGGTTTCCGATGTATTCGGAAGCCGATTCGAATCACAGGACAAGTATGCTCATCAAGTGCGAATGCCCAAACCCCCGCTGTTATTCGCTGATCGGATTCTCGGAATAGAAGGTGAGCCGGGCTCACTTGGATTGGGCAAGGTCTGGTTTGAAATGGATGTTTCGGGGGATTCATGGTATTTACATGATGGTTGTATGCCAGCAGGACTCATGCTTGAATCGGTAGTAAACCTTAGTCCACTGCTCATGAGTTGGTTGGGTATCGATACACAAAGTAATGGCGAACGATTTACCCGGTTTTTAGGTTGTGAGTTCATGTTTCATGAATCTCTTGTTAAGCGTAATACTACACTAACTTCTGAACTTACTGTGGATGGACAAGCTCATCATGACGAAACATGGCTGACCTTTCACCACATTGACAGTTATGCCGACGGACAGAAACGATTGACAGTACGAGAAGCACTGGTAGGTTTTTTAACTGAAGCTAAATTGCTTGGAGCCAGTGGCGTGAAATGGGATGCTGAAACAGCAGAGTTTAATACAGATGCCAGACGGGATGCTCCTGTTGTGGCCTGCGAACATCGTTCATTCACTAAGGAACAAGTACATTTATTCTCCGAAGGGCGTACTGCCGAATGCTTTGGAACCGGATATGAAAAGGCTTATACGCACACCAGATCACCGCGTATTCAATCGGGAAAAATGCTCATGATTGATGAAGTGCAATGCTTCGATCCGCAAGGGGGACCATGGGGCTCAGGGTACTTAAAGGCCAAAAAAACAATTCACTCCAATGAATGGTTCTTCTTGTGTCACTTCCATAACGATCCTGTGATGCCGGGTATGCTGCAATTAGAAGGCTGCCTTCAAGCGATGGCATTCTATCTCGCTGGACTTGGGTTTACACTGGATAAGGATGGCTATCGCTTTGAACCTATTCCAGAGGTGATGTATAAGGTGGAATTTCGGGGACAAGCGCTTCCAACCGATAGGGAAGTTATCTATGAGGTATTTGTCCAAGAGGTTCATGGAGGGGATGAACCCAAGTTATATGCAGATTTATTGGTCACTGTGGACGGATTAAAAGTTTGTTATTGCCAAGGAATGGGATTGCGGCTCGTTGAAATGCAAAACGAAAGAAAGGGATGAGCGGTATGAAGCAGCAAGCTGCAGGAGTTTGGAATGCAGATGGTGTAATTGGCGGCTGGCAAAGCGGCGGTGAATCCCCGCACTTTGATGCAGAAGGCATAAAAAGCTCAATCTCCAGAATTCGTGAACCGATCCATATCGTCGGCGGCGGTCCAAGCGGATCGCGAGGGTTAGCCTTCGGAGGAAGCATACACCATAGTTCACATGTGGGTCAGCAAGGAATCTATCCGCTGATTGCCTCCCTACCGGCGATTTATCTGGAATGGCTGGGGGATCGTTCCTTTCTGCAAACCCATGGTCTGCGCTTCCCATATGTAGTCGGTGAAATGGCAAATGGGATTGCAACGACTGCCATGGTTATCGCTGCAGCAAAAGCAGGGATGCTCGGATTTTTTGGATCTGCCGGGTTATCAACCGCGCGGGTCTCACAAGCCATTGACGAATTGAAAGCTGAGCTGGAACCGCTTGGACTGCCATGGGGTGTGAATTTGATTCACAGCCCGAGCGAGACAGATCGGGAAGAAACGAATGTCGATCTGTATCTTAATCGGGGGGTTACTCGCATGTCAGCATCGGCATTTATGAGTCTGACACCGAGTATTGTTCGATATGCATGCAGCGGATTGCGTCTGGATGAAAATGGGCGTATTGTTCGACAGAATCATGTGTTCGCGAAAATTTCCCGTCCCGAAATTGCGAAGCTGTTCATGTCGCCGGCACCTGAGGATATGCTGCTGAATCTTGTCAGGAGTGGAAAACTCACAGCCGAGGAAGCACAGCTGGCCGGTCGTATTCCTCTGTCTGAAAACATCACGGTCGAATCCGATTCGGGCGGACATACCGATAACAGACCCCTGGGCTCATTATTCTCAACCATTGCAGCATTACGGGACGAATTAACGGCTCTTTATGGATACGATCGGCCCATACGGGTGGGTGCAGCGGGAGGGATTGGCACCCCTGCCGCCGCAGCGGCTGCTTTTGCTTTAGGCGCTGCTTATATTGTCACAGGCTCGATTAATCAAGCGTCGCTGGAATCGGGCTTGTCCGATGCGGGCAAGCAGATGCTGGCCAAGGCGGATCTGGCCGATGTCATCATGGCTCCATCGGCGGATATGTTTGAGATGGGAGTCAAGGTGCAGGTGCTTAAGCGAGGGACCATGTTCAGCGTGCGGGCGCATCGACTTTTCGAAGTCTATCGACAATTTGATTCTCTTGAATCTATACCTATGGAGCAACGGGCGAAGCTGGAGAAAGAAATTTTTCAAGACTCCCTGGAACAGATCTGGGATGAGACGGAACGCTTTTTTCAGATTAGGGATCCCCAGCAGTTAATCAGAGCGAAAAAAGATACCAAGCACCGGATGGCACTTGTATTTCGTTGGTATTTGGGAAATGCGAGCCGGTGGGCCATTCAGGGGACAGCCGAGCGCAGACTGGATTATCAAATCTGGTGCGGTCCGGCTATCGGGGCGTTTAATGTCTGGACAGCAGGTTCGTTTTTGGAACACCCGGCGAACCGCAGTGTCGTGCAAATCGGATTGAATATGATGGAGGGAGCTGCGGTCATTACGCGTGCCCATCAATTACGTACGTATGGCGTTGACGTAGTTCCAGAAGCATTTAAAATTTTCCCAAGGCCGATGTCAGTATGAATCCAGGATGCCAATGAACATAGGAGCTATTCGACTTTCTTCTCCGATATCCGATTCTGATTTTCAACAGGCCTATGCAAGAGCGAATCTATCCAGACAAAGAAAAATCGATGCCTATCTGCATCAGGAAGATAAAGAGCGTTCGCTTGTAGGGGATATGCTTATCCGTCTAATGCTCTTTCGCCATTTCGGATATGTTAGCTTGAAAGTACCTTTTACAGCAGATCGCTTTGGTAAACCATATGTGGAGGGTCAAAGCGGTATGCACTTTAATATCTCACACGCAGGTGATTGGATCGTCTGTGCTGTGGACTCGAGCCCGATTGGAATCGATGTAGAACTAATACGGGCCATAGATATGGCTATTGCCCATCATTATTTCTCGGATGTGGAGCAAGAAAGCTTAAAGGCTGTTCCCCCAGAGAATAGACTTTCCTATTTCTTTGATTTATGGACTCTGAAAGAGAGCTATATTAAGGCAATTGGCAAAGGATTAAACGAACCACTCCGTCTTTTTACGATGGATTTATCAGTTAATGAGATCAAACTTATCTCAACAAAAAAGAAAGATGCTGCATGGAACTTCCGTCAATATGAGATTGACCCGGCATACAAGCTATCCATATGCGCGACAAATGACAGCTTTCCCAATAAAGTTACAGAAGTGGTCTGGGAAGAATTGCTTGCTTTTTACATGGAGGAAAGGTGATGGAAAATTGAAAAAAGATGAGGTACGAAAGCAAATGACGACCCCGTTAGGGGCTCCTGCTTATCCTTCTGGCCCTTTTTATTTTCGTAATCGGGAGTACCTGAACATTCTGTATCGTACTGATATGGAAGCCCTTAGACGTGTAGTTCCCGAGCCACTTGAAATTGATGAGCCTCTAGTCAAATTTGAGGTCATGTACATGCCGGATGTTACTGGTTTGGGGGCCTATACAGAATCCGGTCAGGTGATACCGGTATCCTTCAATGGCGAGAAGGGCGAATATCTGCATGCTATGTATGTGGACAATCATCCTGCAATAGCAGTTGGACGAGAGGCGAGTGCATACCCGAAAAAACTTGGTGCTCCCAGATTGTATATTGACTCGGACACATTAGTCGGTACCCTGGATTACGGATCGTTACGTGTTGCCACAGCTACAATGGGTTATAAACATCAACCTATGGATTTAGAACACGCTCGCCAAGAGATTTGCCAGCCAACATTCATGCTCAAAATTGTGCCAAACGCTGATGGAAGTCAGAAGCTGTGTCAATTGATGCGTACTCAGATCAATGATCTGACCATTCATGGTGCCTGGACTGCCCCAGCCCGGCTGCAATTGTTTGCCCATGCTCTGGCACCGATGGCAGACCTGCCAGTGCTTGAAGTAATATCAGCTTCACATATAATTACTGATTTGACGCTATCAAAGCCGGACGTTATTTATGACTATTTGAAAGAACAGTAGGACAACTAAATTTTGTTGATCTATATAGTAATTTTTTAAAAAAAAACAATTCGGATTAGAAGGAAGTGCAGCGATGACATTCGAACCAATCGCGATCATAGGACAAGGCTGCGTGCTGCCCGGTGCGTTACATCCAGAGGAACTGTGGAACGGCGTATTGGCAGGTCGCAGCTTGTTGTCGGAGCCAGAAACGGACCGTTGGCGGGTGAGCCGCGAGCAGGTCGAAACCAATCGAGGGGGAGCGCGTTGGTCGCTGCGGGGCGGCTACGTGCATGGGTTCGAGCAGCGGTTCGATCCGGGCGAATACGCCGTCGACCGAGACGAATGGCTGCGAATGGACCGGATGGTGCATTGGATGCTGCATGCCGCGGGAGAAGCGATCCGCACTTCCGGAACCGGCGGCTTGGCCGAGCGTGAGCGAACGGGCTTGATCGTCGGCAACTTGTCACTGCCGACCGTTTCGCTGGCGCAATATGCCGAATCGGCATGGCTACGCCGCCAAGGGTTGTCCGCAAGCGAGGCCGCCCGCATCGTTGGCGCGCCACCGCAAGCGATCGACCGCTTCATGTCGGGTTATCCCGCGTTTGCGCTGGCCAAAGCGCTCAGGCTTGGCGGGGAAGCGTATTGCCTGGATGCGGCGTGCGCTTCGTCGCTCTATGCGATCAAGCTTGCTTGCGACAGCCTGCACGACGGCCGTGCCGATCTGATGTTAGCCGGCGGGGTGAACGGCGCCGAGCCGCTTTTTCTACATACCGGTTTCCGAGCGCTGCAGGCAGTCAGCAAGACGGGGCAAAGTCGGCCGTTCCACGCTCAAGCGGACGGGCTCGTTCCCGCTGAAGGCTGCGGCTTTGTCGCGCTGAAACGGTTGCCCGACGCCGTCCGCGACGGCAATCGCGTGCTCGGTGTCATCCGCGCCGTCGGATTGTCCAACGACGGCGGCCACAGCGGGCTGCTGGCGCCGTCGGCTGCTGGGCAGGCGGCGGCGATGCGCCAGGCGTATCGGCAGTCGGGCTTGTCGCCAAGCGACATTTCGCTGATCGAATGCCACGCGACAGGCACGCCGCTGGGCGACGCGACGGAAATCGGCAGCATGAGCGACGTATTCGCCGGCTTGCGCGAAGTGCCGATCGGCAGCATCAAAAGCAATATCGGGCACGCGCTCACCGCCGCCGGCATCGCCGGGCTGATCAAGGTGCTCGGCTCGCTGAACAGCGGTGTGCTGCCGCCTTCGTTATTCGGCGAAGAGGAGATCGAAGTGCTGCGTGAGTCGCCATTCCGTCTGCTGCGGGAGGCGGAGCCGTGGCGATGCGACGGGAGGCGCCGCGCGGCGATCAACAGCTTCGGTTTCGGCGGCAATAACGCGCATCTGATCGTCGAGCAATATGAGCCGGTACCGGAGCGAGCCGCCGTGGGGACAATGGTGCGTTTGTCGCCGATGGAACGGGCTGTTGCTCGTGAGGATGGCAGACGCGCCCCAGCCTGCGGCGACGGCAGGCTGGCGATTGTCGGTATCGGCGCGATCGTGGCGGACGGCGGCGGCACGGACGATTTTGCCGCCGCATTGTTTGGCCTGGACCAGCGGCCGTGGTCGACGAAAGCGGAAAAGGTGGAGTTGCCGCTGGCCGGCATCGCCGTCCCGCCCAACGATTTGAAGCGTGCGCTGCCGCAGCAGCTGCAAATGCTGAAAGCGGCCAAGGCGGCCGCGGCCGAAGCGGGTGAACTGCCGTCCGAGCGCACCGGCATTTATATCGGCATGCAAATCGATGCCGAAGTCGCCAGGCATTGCGCGCGGCTGCGGCTTGCCGAAGGGCAGCCGGTCCAATCGGCGACAGCGGGGGACGAAGTGCAGCTGGAAGCCGCCCGCGAGCGGATTTTCCCACAGCTCGACGCGCCGACGGTCGTCGGTTTGCTGCCGAACATACCGGCTAACCGGCTTAACAAGATGTTGAACATAAGCGGCCCGGGCTTCACTGTGTCCAGCGAGGAGCTGTCGGGCATAACCGCGCTGGCGATTGCCGCCCGCGCACTGCGCGCAGGCGAGCTTGACGCAGCGATTGTCGGCGCCGTCGATTTCAGCGGCGAGTACGTGCATGAGACGGCCGTCGCCGAATGTGGCGGCCCGGATGCGGCGACGGCCGGCGATGCGGCAGTGGCGATCGTCGTGAAACGGCTGGCCGATGCGGAGCGGGACCGTAACGTTATTTACGCGGTGTTGCCGGTGGATGTTGAGGGGATGCAACCGGGAGCGGAGCAACCGGGGCTGCTGCTGGGCGATGGGGAAGACAAAGCCGTCGGCAGCGTGATAAATCGTGGCGCGCTTGGCGATGCCGGCAACGCGCGCAAAAGCGGGAACGTAAGCGCCGTAAGGTTGGAGCGGCGCTTCGGCAAGGCGCATGCCGCACATGGCTTGCTGCATGTAGCGGCAGGCGCGCTTTCGCTGCGCTACGGCTTGTGTCCGGCGTTTGACGGAGGCGGGCCGCAGCCGTGGCCAGCTTCGTCGCCGCGCACGGCACGCGTGTCGATCGCCGCGCTCGGCGGTGTAAAAGCGCGCGTAGCGATGGCATCGCACGACGCTGAAGGCGCGGATACCGCCGGCGACGGCCGCGAGCAGCGCTTGCGGCTGGACGCGTTGCTTGCACGCATTGCAGAAGCGGGGCGCGATCGCGATGCTTCGCCTTCGATTGCCATTGCTGCGCACCGGCCGCCGGTCGAGCTGTCGGCCTTCGTGCAAGCATTGCCGCACGCGGCAGGCGTCGCCAGTGCTCCGCATGTTGCCGCCGCGCCTCGCACCGCTGCCCCGGCCGCCGCGTCGCCACATGCCGCTCCTCCGATGGCCGGCCCGATGCGTCGGCCAACCGGCCCGGCCTTTTCGCGTGCGCAATTGGAGCAGCTGGCGTCTGGCCCGATTTCGGCGGTGTTCGGCCCGGCGTTTGCCGACCAGATCGGCTATCGCCGCCAAGTCCGCATGCCGGAGCCGCCGATGCTGCTGGTCGACCGTGTCACCGGCATTGACGCCGTGCCGCATAGCATGGGCACCGGTACGCTCTGGACCGAGACGGACGTCGATCGGTCGCGAGACTACATGCACAAAGGCCGCATGCCGCTTGGCTACATGGTCGAAGCGGGCCAGGCTGATTTGCTGCTTATCTCGTGGCTCGGCATCGACCGCTATAACAAAGGCGACCGCGTGTACCGGCTGCTCGGCTGCGAGATCACGTTCCACGGCGCGCTGCCGCGGCATGGTGAGACGCTGACCTATCAAATCGTGGTCGACTCCCACGCGAAGTCCGGGGATATGCGGTTGTTTTTTTTCCATTACGATTGCTATGCGGGAACTGAGCGGCGGCTGACGATGCGCGGCGGTCAAGCCGGTTTTTTCACCGACGAAGAGCTGGCTAACTCCGGCGGCGTCTTGTGGGACCCGGCAAAAGCCGCGCCTCGGGCCGGTGCGCGGCTCGATCCGCCAGAAGCGGATTGTACGCACAGCCGGTTTACTCCGGAGCAAGTGAACAGCTTTGCCCAAGGCAGGCCGTACGATTGCTTCGGGCCTGGTTTCGAACGGGCGGCGTCGCATACGAGCAGTCCGTCGATCCAGCACGGCGAAAGGCTGTTTTTTCAGGAAGTAACGCGCTTTGATCCGCGCGGCGGTCCGCTCGGCAGAGGGTATTTGCGCGCCGAAGCGGCGCTGGATGGCACGGAATGGTTTTTTCCATGCCATTTCACCAACGATCCGGTTATGCCGGGAACGATGATGCTCGAAGGCTGTGTGCAGGCGATGTCGTTCTATATCGCGGCAATGGGCTTTACGCTGAATAAAGACGGCTGGCGATTCGAGCCGGTTCCGGACGTGTCTTATCGGATGGTGTGCCGCGGCCAAGCGACGCCGGCATCGCGCAAGCTTATTTATGAAGTGTACGTCCAGGAGGTAGCCGGCGGTATGACGCCGACGCTATTTGCCGACGTGCTGGTTACGGTCGACGGGCTCAAAGCGTTCCATTGCGCCGGGCTCGGCATCAGGCTCGTTCCGGATTATCCGCTTGAGACGGCCGACGTCCGCTTGGGGCGGTAACGGCGGGCGCGTAACCCATGACATCCGTGCGCTGCTCGCCTGCGCGCTCGGCAAGCTGACAGACGCGTTCGGGCCGTTCTACGCTTCGTACGATGCCAGTGGGTAGCGGACGGCCCGGCTGCCGGGCCGCCGTATCATTTTATGACGTGAATCACCGCGATCGAAGGTGAAGTCGGCGTCCCCCACATCGGCAGCGCCGTCGAAGCGGAATATGAAATCGAGGAAAAACCCCCCTGCGCCGAGGTCTTGATCAAGACGAAGTCGGAGATGCGACATTATTCTTCATCAGTGATCTATCAAGAGGTGTGACAGGGGAGATCTTGTACGTTGACTCAGGATTTCATATTATCGGTGGTTGACATAACTGCTGTTCTAAAAGGTGTGATAAAAGCAGCGGCTAAAAGAGCGGGTGTCGGTGGAAGATCTCACCAACACCCGCTTTTTTCCTGCACTTTGGCTATGAGCGATAACGGACCCAAACCGTCATTTCTCCCGGCGTCCGATTGCTCCAGGCATAATACGGAACGGCCGTGATCTGAGCTGGTACCCGTGCCGCAGGACTTGTGGCGTACAGCTCATCTGCATCGGCAGCAGAGCTGTCGGACCGGGTAGCGGCGCCGTTGATGACAACTACGCCTCCAAGCAGCTTCTCATCGAATACCGCTTCCAGTTTAGCGTCCGCCGCCAGCTCAATATCCTGCAGGTTGGCGCCGTTATCCGCTTCTTCGAGGCAGAAGACGACCGGTCCCCGCTGCAGAGCGGCTTTGCCCGCATTTTCCCGCAGCGCTGGATGGGCAAATATCAGCTCAACCGGCATGCTCAAATCCAGCGTGATGCGGTCTCCCGGCTGCCAGGTTCTGCGCAGAGAAGCATATCCGCTGTTTGTCACAGCATCCGTTACTTCCACGCCGTTGACGGCGATTTTGGCTTCCTTGCACCAGCCCGGTATGCGCAGTGAAACGCCGAATTCGGTTACCTGTTCCATGTCCAGCTCAAGCTCAACCGATCCGTCCCATGGATAGTTGGTCGTCTGAATGAGCCGCACCGGCTGACCGGCAAGCTCCACTTCGGCCTTGCTGCCGATATACAGGTGCACGTACAGCTCCTTGCGTTCCTCATTTTGCGAGTAGATGTACTGGCCGAGCGAAGCGATCAGACGCGCGATGTTCGGCGGGCAGCAGGCGCAGCCAAACCACGGCTGGCGGGTGACCTTGACCGTCGACATATCGTGGCGGTGGTTGGCGGTATCCGGCCACACCTCCAGCGGGTTGACGTAGAAATAGCTTTTGCCGTCAAGGGAAATGCCGCTCAGCACGCCATTGTACAGCGCCCGTTCCATAACGTCTGCATATTCCCGGTCCGCCTCGATCTGCAGCATTCGGTGTGCCCAGAACATGAGGCCGATGGCCGCGCAGGTTTCCGCATAGGCGCGGTCGTTGGGCAGGTCATAAGGCACGGTGAATCTTTCTTCATATTCGGAAGAGCCGATGCCGCCGGTGACGTACATTTTGCGGCGTGTTGTATCCTTCCACAGCTGTTTGCACGCATCAAGCAGCTGCTGATCCCCGTTCTCCACAGCCAGATCGGCCATGGCACTATAGAGATAGACTGCACGTACCGAGTGGCCTTCCGCCGTATGCTGCTCACGCACCGGGGCATGGGCCTGGAAGTAATCATAACTGCGCTTCCGGGAAGAGTTCTCCTGCCGTTTCTCCGCTTCCTGATCAAAGAAATATGGCTGCTGTCCGCGCTGGTCGACGAAGAAGCTGCTCAGCTCCAGATATTTGGCCTCTCCGGTGGCCTCATACATTTTTACCAAAGCCAGCTCAATTTCCGGATGCCCGTCGTACCCCTGGATTTGATCAGGTCCCGGACCGAAGACGGTGGCAATATAGTCGGCATATCTGGACATGATGTCGAGGAACTTTCTTTTGCCTGTTGCCTGGTAATACGATACGGCCGCTTCCATCAGATGGCCGGCACAGTATAGCTCGTGATTGTCACGCAGGTTGGTCCAGCGTTCTCCCGGTTTTTTGACCGTATAATACGTATTCAGGTAGCCGTCCGGCTGCTGGGCTCTTTCCAGCAGGTCAATGACCTCATCGGCCGTTTTTTCCAGCTCGGGGTCCCGTTCCCTGGACAAAATGAAGCCCACGGTTTCCAGCCATTTGCCGAGGTCGCTGTCCTGGAACACCATGCCGTAATATTCGCCTTTAGCCTCACCGGCGGCGAGACGGAAGTTCTCGATGGTATGGCTGGGCTCGGCGCCAGGGATATTGTCGTTCAAAGCGTCCCATTGATAAGGAACAACCGTCTCGGTAACATTTTGCTCGCGCGAGCTCCAGAAAGGATCCTGAATCGTCACCTGCTGCAGAGTTAGCGGATTCATCTTTTTCTGTACCTGATTATTCATCGTGCTCATGGACATGCTCCCTTCGGAAATGGATTTTTTTACTCACCCTTCAAACCGGACAGCGTAATGCCTTTGATGAAAAAGTCCTGGGCCAGCAGGAACACCACAATGAGCGGAATGATCGTAATGACGGTGCCAGCCATCAGCACAGGCCAATCCGTCGAATACATGCCCTGCATGGAGGCGAGGCCAAGCGGCAGTGTCATCATTTCCTGCGAATTGATGTACACGAGCGGAGAGAGGAAATCATTCCACATCCCCATGAAGACAAACACGCCGAGCGTGGCCATGGCCGGTTTGGAAAGGGGTATGAAAATACGCCAGTACACCCCGAAAGGCGTGCATCCGTCGATCTTGGCCGCATCCTCCAGGGAGGCGGGAATGGTGAGGAAAAACTGGCGCAGCAGGAACGTGCCAAAAGCGGATACAAGGGCGGGCAGAATAAGTGCCCAATGCGTATCCACCAGGTTGTAAGAACGCATGATGATAAAGTTCGGAATCAACGTCACCTGGGCGGGAATCATCATTGTAGCCAGGTACAGTCCAAACAGCAGCTCCCGGTATTTGAACTTCAGCCTTGCAAACACAAACCCCGCCATGGAGCTGGTGATCAACTGGGCCGCCACAGCAATGACAGTGACTTTAATACTGTTCAGCAAATAGGTCATGAATGGAAAACGGTCTGATATGCGCAAATAATTTTCCCATTGAATGGACTCCCCGAAGAGCGTGGGCGGAAATACAAACACTTCGCTGATATTTTTCAGGGATGTACTGACAGACCAGAGAAAGGGCAGAATCATCGTGACGGCACCTGCAAGCAGCACGGCGTGTGCGGCAATTTTCAGCCCCAGATTCGTTTTCACGGCTCACCCTCCTCAATAAATGCTCCATTTTTTTTGACGCCAGAACTGGAACAGGGTAATCAGCAGCACCAGGAAAAACAGAATATAGGCCATGGCGCTTGCATATCCCATATTGAAATACTTGAATGCCGTCTCATAGAGATAATGCACGATGACCGAGGTGGAGCGCGCCGGACCGCCCTGGGTCATGAGGAACACGGTGTCGAACACCTGAAACGAGCTGATCACGGACATGACGGTTACGAAAAATGTCGTCGGTGACAGCAGCGGAACAGTTATATAGCGGAACTTGTGGTACCAGCGGGCACCGTCCATTTCCGCGGCCTCGTAATAGCTCTCGGAGATCGATTGCAGGCCGGCCAGGAACAGCAGCATGTTAAAGCCGATGTTTTTCCACACACTTGTGATGATGACTGCTGGCATGGCCCACACCGTGCTGGTCAGCCAATCCGGCCCCTTGATGCCGAAAAAGCCGAGGAAGTAGTTCAAAATGCCGTATTCGGGATTGTAAATCCACTGCCACACGACCGCGACGGCCACCATGGAGGAAATGACCGGCAGAAAGTAGGCGGCACGGTAAAACTTCTTGAACTTGATGTTCTGATCCAGGGCCACAGCCAGAAACAAGGCCAGTACAATGCCCAATGGAACGGAAACGGCCGAGAAATAAAGGGTGTTCCAGAATACCTTGATGAAGGTCTCATCATGTATCAATCCGGCGTAATTATCCATACCGACCCATTGAATGGGGCTCAGCATATCCCAGGATGTGAAGCTCAGCAGAAAGGATGCAATCACGGGCAAAAACGTAAACGCAAGAAATCCGAGCAGGTTGGGCAGCAGCAGAAGAAACGCCCAGGTGCCATCTTTATAAAACAACCGCTTAAGCCTGCTTGTTCGGCCCGGCGCGCGCGGTTCCACGGATGCCATGCCAGGGTCGGCCAAACCTTGATTCGGAGTCATACAGGGTCACCTCCGCAACGGGGCCCGGCTTGCCGTACCGGGTGCGCCCGTCAGAATATGTGCTGGTGTGCCAGGAGATCATTGGGCAAGCTCAACGTTGGCTCTTGTCTCGATATTGGCGAGCGTGTCATCCACCGACTGGCCGGAATACCAGAGTTTATCCGTCTCTTCGGTAATAATATCGTTCACTTTATTTTGCCGGATCAGGGAGAAAGGATAAGCCTCCGCATCTTTAAAGAAAGAGACCAGCTCTTTGAAGCCTTCGGGATGAACCTTGTCGTTATACCATTTGGCAATGCCTTCTTCGGTGTACAGATCCGTGCGGTTCGGCATCCATAATCCTTCCTTCACCAGCCCGATCTGATATTCCTCGGAGGATAAAAATTTGATCAGCTCCCATGCTTCCTGCGGATGCTTCGTATTGGCTGCGGCCGAGTGCAGATGCGCCTGTCCCTGGGTGATTGCGCGCTCAAATTTGGGCAAGGCCGCCACGCCTACAGGGAAGCCCATGCTCGCCAGCTCCTGCAGCGCCCATGAACCGTCGACCATCATCGCCACCTTGCCTGTCTGCAGCATCTGGGCGGGCTTCATGCCGATGCTCTCCAGTGTCTTTGCGGTGGGGGCGGCGCCGTCGACAAGCCGCAGATCGAGCACGGACTGCAATACCTTTTTCGTTTCCGGCGTATTGATGGCCATCTTTGTGCCGTCCTCATTAAATATCGTTCCGTTGTTGGATAAAATTTCGGCGGTTGTATTGGCGAAGGCTTCCAGACCAAACGCCCCGTACTGCGTAACCTTGTCACCATCTTTAATGGTCAGCTGCCTTGCGGTATCGCGGAACTGCTCCCAGGTCCATGCCTTGGCCGGATCGCTTGGCGGATAGGCAATGCCCGCCTTGTCAAAAAGCTGCTTGTTATAGTAGAGTACAGGGGAAACCGTACAGCTGCTTACACCGAATATTTTTCCGTCAACCTGCATAATGCTTGCTGAGGAAGGAATAAATTGATCCAGCGAAAGATCCGCCTGGAAGCGGTCCGTTAGATCCAGCAATACCCCCCGTTTCTGAAAAGCTCTGTACTCCGCCGAACCGAGGAAAAAGACGTCCGGTGCCGAGTTGCCGGCAAGCATTGTCAGCAGCTTCTGCACATACTGCGCCTGCGGCACGGGCTGATACTCAACTTTGATGTTGGGATGCTCCTTCATGAAGACTTCAAGACCTTGCTTGACGCTTTGCGTTTCGAGGGGACTGGCTTCCCAGCCCATAAACTTGAGGGTAACGACATCGTTCGCCTGATTGCCGTTTGCCGCGCCGCCGCCCGGAGCCGTACCTCCGGAGCATCCGGAGGCAAGCAGAGCGCACACCAGAGCAATGATTAGCAGTTGCAGCTTTCTCACAGAATGACCCTCCTTCAATAAACAAAGATCGTATGGTACGGAAAGGAAAAAGTATTTTTGTTAATTGCAAGCGCTTGCAAAAAAATCATAACATGATTGAATTTTGATGTAAGTAGCGGTTATGACAGAAAAGGTGGATTTTACTGACTAAAGGTGAGTGTTCAAAAAGTCAGGTTTTCAGCACCGAGAAGGTTGAATGAAGATAGGGACTGAGGAGCGGAGCGTACTTGGAGTACGTGAGCACCGGAGGGCCCGGCTGAATTCAAGATTCGATGTCGAGTCTGCTTCCTGACTTCCTTCGTGATCAAAAGATGACTTTTTGAACTACCTCTAATGGAATGACGGATGCGGATCAAAGGCTTGAGGGAGCTGAGAGTATGAAGTTTCTAAAGACAGACATCAGTAATCCGGTCGAATTCATATCATGCGGACATTTTATTTCCAGTGTGCCCTGGACCCACAGCAAACGGAGTATCGATTCTTATGAAGTGCTGATCGGGGTGCACAAAACGCTGTATATTACGCAAAATGAGGTTGAGTATGAGCTGCAGCCGGGACAGGTGCTGCTTCTGCAGCCCGGACTTATCCATTATGGACATAAACCGTGCGAGGAGGGCGTTTCTTTTTACTGGTTTCACTTTATCCCGTCAGCACAGGCAGAGTGGCTGGATGAGCAGGAGATGGCCCGTGTATGGCAGGTTTTGAACGAGCCGGATGCGGATCGTAAGTGTAAGGATATTTATCTCCCCTTGATGTGCACGCCCCTGGCGGTGGAGCGGATTAACATTCTGTTTCAGCAGCTCCAGCATGTCGTGCATTCCAATTATTATTCCCTGCAAAGCGCCCACTATTTGACGACTTCTCTACTGATTGAACTGACAGAGCAGACAATTACGGACGTGTACCGCAGCTCCCAGCAAAATAAAGGGGACCGCAATATTGCGGAAATTATAGAATGGGTGCGCATTCATGCGGCGCAGGACATTTCGGCAGCCGACGTGGCTCGCAGGTTCAATTACAACCGTGACTATCTGTCGCGTTTTTTCAAGAAAAAGACCGGGTATAACCTGCAGGAATACATTCATCTGCTGAAAATTGCCAAAGCCAAGGACATCCTGTCCCGCAGCTCTGCCAGTGTCAAGCTGGTGTCCGCTACGGTGGGGATTGAGGATGAAAAATATTTTATGCGTCTGTTCAAAAAATACGTGCAGATGACACCTACGGATTACCGGAAGGCCTATTATAAAATTCACCTGAACAACCACTGAAAGAGGTAGTTCAAAAAGTCAGCTTTTGATCACGAAGTAAATCAGGAAGCTGACTCGACATCGAATCTTGAATTCAGCCATTGAATTCTCACTGAAAGGTGGCGGGATTCGGAGATTTGGTGGATAATACTGACAAACGGGAAGAGGTGAAAAGATGAAAGAGCAGCTGGAAAAGGCCATGCAGCTCAGAAGCGAGGGACAGCTTGAGGCGTCAAACCAGATATTAGTGGAACTGGTGAGGCTGTACCCGCAGGATGCCTTGGTGAATTATCAGTGCGCCTGGAGCTTTGATGTACTGGGACGGGAAAGGGAAGCCATACCTTTTTATGAAAAGGCTGTGTCGCTGGGACTGGCGGGCGAGGATCTGGAGGGAGCGCTGCTGGGCATGGGCAGCACGTACCGCACATTGGGGGAATATGAAAGCTCACAGCGCACGTTCCGCAAAGGAATGGAGCTGTTTCCGGACAACCGGGCCATGAAGGTTTTTTATGCAATGACTTTATATAACCTGCAGCAGCATCCGCAAGCGATGGAAATTCTGCTGCAATGCATAGCGGAAAGCTCCAGTGACAGCGAAATACAGAAATATAAAAGGGCCATTCTTTTTTATTCAGACCAGCTTGATAAGATTTGGGAGTAAAATAAGGCATCTATGCTTAAGTGAGGTGCACTGCTGATGAAAATTGGAGAGGCAAGACGTGCCGCTGTGGACTGGGTCGTCAGGCATGCCCGCTCTGCGGAAGGTTATATGGGGGCTTATTACAGCGGATCTACAGTGGGGCTTTCTGATGAGCTGGAGCTGCCGGCTTTTTCCGATGTTGACATCGTGGTGGTTACCGCTTTGACCGAGCCTCCGCTAAAACCCGGCAAGCTGGTGCACTGCGGTGTGCTTCTTGAAGTCACTTATCTTTCAATGCAGCAGATTGCTGTGGCGGAAGAGGTGCTGTCTTCCTATCACCTGGCAGGCAGCTTTCGCTTGGATACGATTATTGACGATCCAAGCGGGAGGCTGCGCGCGCTGCAATCCCGGGTTGCTCTTGGATTCAACGATATGTATTGGGTACGCAAGCGCTGCGAGAATGTCATGAAGAAAATTGAAGGTGGTCTGGGATCTATCGACATAAGTGCTCCATTGCACGATCTGGCAACCTCCTGGCTGTTTCCGACCGGAGTAACCACCCATGTGATTCTGGTCGCGGCACTGCGTAATCCGACCGTGCGTCTCCGTTATTCTGCTGCCCGAAATGTGCTCGTCCAGTATAGTCTGGAGCAGCATTATCCGCGCTTTCTCGATCAGCTCGGTTGTACTGGCATGTCCCCTCAGCAAGTTGAAGCTCACCTCATTGAGCTGGAAAAAACATTTGATGCGGCTGCTGGTGTCGCCAAAACTCCGTTTTTCTTCAGCTCCGATATCACTGCCTCTGCCCGCCCGGTCGTCATTGACGGCAGCCGTGAGCTGATCCGCACCGGATACCACCGTGAAGCGGTCTTCTGGATGGCCGCCACCTTTGCGCGCTGTCATAAAATTATGGCGGCGGACGCGCCTTCCGGCCTGCAGCAAGCACTTGCTCCGTCGTTTGAGGCCATGCTGTCTGATCTTGGAATAACTGCAAGAGAGGATTTTAGCCGCAGGGCGGAGGAGACGATTCATTTTTTGCCCCATTTATGGGAAGTGGCGGAAACCATCTTGGCTGCGAATCCGGATATTAAAAAATAATCATATAGGAGCATTGGCACGGTTATGCCGGCAGCTTGTGGGCATCATTCGCTTACCGTTTGTCAAACAGGATATCCGCGGTGAGCTGGATGTGCGCCCTAAAGATCTCGACGGCACGATCGCTGTCGCGGTTAAGCACGGCATCCATTAATGCCTTATGTTCGGCGCGTCCATCGCGAGCTTGCTGCTGTGGGGTTGAATAATGTCGATAAAAATCGCTCAAGTCCCAAAGGCGTCTGCAGATATCCAGGAGAACCGGATTTGGACATGCAGCGATCAGTTCGTAATGAAATTGACGGTGGATTTCTGACCACTCTTCGCGAACGGCAAGCCTGTCATTCACTTCCTCGTACTCGGGCGTTTGCGATAACTTGTGGTGAACGGCGATGACATTGGATTCCCATGTGAGATCACCATGGGCGATGGACAGGCGCAATGCAGCGGATTCATTGATCAACCGTGCCTCTATGATGTTATTGAGTTCTTCTTCCGACACCGTCCTCACTGAAAAACCGTGATTCGGGTTTTGCCGGACGAGGTCCTGGCTCGCAAGCCTGGTCAGTGCTTCGCGAACGACGGCAACCGAGACACCGAAGCTTTTGGCCAGTTCCGAAATGGGCAGCGGAGAGCCTGGTTCATATTGTCCGGCCAGAATATCTGACCTCAGTTTCTTCGTGGCATTTTCACTTAATGTGGACGAGCCATTTCTTTTGGCCATGCAGCCAACACCATCCTTCACGAAATCGGGATTATACACGTTCCAATAGTTTACACTAAATTTATAAAAAAACAAAGGATAAGTTCGACAATCAGTTAATTAAACGATTTATATTTACATAATCGATTTTGAGTAATATAATCGAATTAAATTCATGAAAGGGAGGTCATTCAGAATGAGTAACAATCCGTTTGCCAAATTGCCGGAAGTCGGGGGGACCATCATGAAACCGATCAATGAGCAAACGATTCTTGTTACAGGAGCGACGGACGGCATTGGCAAACAGACCGCGATCGATCTGGCGGCGCGAGGGGCGACCGTGATTGTGCACGGGAGAAGTGACGAGCGGGGAAAGGCTGCGGTGGAGCAGATCGTTCGGTTAACGGCCAACGAAAAAGTTCGTTTCCATAAGGCGGACTTTTCATCGCTTGCTGAAGTGCGGAGGCTAGCAGCGGAGGTGCAGAACAAGTATGACAGTCTCGATGTGCTGATCAACAACGCGGGTACCGCTGGGCCGGGGCAGCGTGCCTTAAGCCGTGACGGGCATGAGCTTGTGCTTGCTGTCAATTATTTGACCCCGTTTCTGCTGACAGGTTTGCTGCTGCCGATGCTGGAAGCAAATTCGGCACGTATCGTGAACGTCGCGTCCGCCGGACAGACACGGATCGATTTGTCCAACCTTATGCTGGAAAGAGGCTATTCGCCATTAGGAGCCTATCAGCAAAGCAAGCTGGCAATCGTTGCGTTCACGTTCGAGTTGGCCAAAACTTTCCGAAGCACTGGCATCACCTGCAATTGCTTGCATCCCGGCACTTTCCTTGATACGAAAATGGTCCGCGAAAGCGGAGTTACTCCGCTGGGCAGCGTCCGTTCCGGCGCAGATGCGGTTGTCCAGCTGGCTGTTTCAGCTGAACTGGAAGGGGTGACGGGGAGATACTACGATCGAAAAAAGGAATCACGTGCCGACAAACAGGCATATGACGACGAATTTCGGCGCAGGCTGTGGGAGCTCAGTGCACGCTTAACGGGGTTGGAATAACAACGTAACAAACACAGGCCACCGACTGATCGGTGGCCTGTTACGCTATGAGCATGAAAGGACATTAAGTTCGGGTACATTTTACCTCACTCCTCATGGATTAAGAAAGCGCTCCATCAATGCACGAGCAAGCTCGAAGAAGTTTGGATATATTCTGCATATCGCTTTGCCTCATGAACGAAATAGGCATCGGTGCCATGAGTAGTGTTATAGGTAACAAAAGCGGGAAGATAGGTGCCATTACATCTGGTAATAGTACTTTGAATCGGTCTGAAAAGTTCGCTGATCGTGAACCAATTGTCCCCGCCTGCTTGGTAGCTTTGTTCCGTTCCCCCTGTCGTGGTTGCAAGCATAAATTCTTTGCCTTTCAAATGATCTCCTTCCGGTCCAAACGCCCATCCATGCGTCAATACATCGTCGAACCATTTTTTCAATAACGGGGGGCAGCTATACCAATAAAAAGGGAATTGAAAAACAATGCGGTCGTACGACAAGAGCAATTGCTGTTCTTTTTCCACGTAAATATTCCAGTCTGGATATATGTTATAGAGGTCTCTTACATCGATGTTTGCATGATTATGAATCTCTTGCATAAAAGCCCGATTGACACGGGATACCTTCAAGTCCGGATGTGCGACGATTACCATGGTTTTCATTTTTTTCCCTCCTGTTTTCTAAACCAGCTTATTTGCACCTCCAATTATTAAAGCGAAACATATTTTTGAAAAGTACGCATTTTTTTCATACTAAGTCTCGAAAACAGTACGATTGATGCGGTCGGGGATAAAGGTAGTACGTTGAACCGTACTATGTATGAAAATAAGGAGTACTATTTTAAATCAGGATGCTTTGGTAAAGTAGAGGTATGCACTTATAGAAAATCAGGGGGTGAGAATATGGATGCCGCTATCGATCCGTTGTATAAAAAAGACGGGATATTGACCACCTTGCAGGTTATAGGGGGCAAATGGAAGCCGCTCATCTTGTTTATTTTGCTGCACGAAGGAACCAGACGGTTCGGTGAGTTAAAACGTCTGCTTCCCAATGTGACGCAAGGCATGCTTACCAATCAGCTGCGGGAGCTGGAGCGGGATGGACTGATCGTTCGCAAGGTGTATCAAACCATCCCTCCGAAGGTCGAATACTCGCTATCCGAACATGGGAAAACGCTGAGTTCTGTTTTGACCGATATGTGTGGATGGGGATTTAAACATATTGATTTTATGAACAGCAGCGGCACCCCCGACAATGTACGGGAAGTTGAAGAGCGAATCTAACGAAAATAATGAAACGGGGGACAAATGATGGCAAGTGTTAGCGAAGGTCAACGCAGCATATTTTCATGCCGCCAGGTAACAGCACAAGATTTCGATGTGATCAGCACCTTTCCACGCAGCGAACAGGAACTGTTCTTCATCTCCCCTAAGCTGCGGTACCCACTTACGGCTAGTCAGCTGGAGGAAATAGCCAAAGAGAGAAGGTGCCCGACCGTACTGGTTTGTGATGGGCACGTCCACGGGTATGCCAACTTTTATAATGCAGAAGAAGATAAATGCTGGCTGGGCAACTTTATTATTTCTCCTGAATACCGGGGGAAAGGTGCAGCGGAATTTTTGATCAGGCATATGATGGGGCTGGCCCGAGTGGAATTGAAGGTTCAGGAGCTGCATCTCATCTGTCATAACATAAATACCAGAGCGCTATTGTTTTATACTCGACTGGGTTTCAAGCCTTATGAGATTGGTACCCGTGCGGAACACCAAGGCACGACCGTCGCTGGCATACATATGAAAATAACCGTTTAATCGGGAGGAAACGTCATGAAACCCATTCGAAATGCGGCCAAAGCCATTATTATTGAAAAAGACAAGCTGCTGCTGATCAAGAACCGGAATGAGGAAGACGGGATTTATTACTCTTTTCCCGGCGGGGGACAGGAGTACGGTGAGCAGTTGAGCGACACGATCAAAAGAGAATGTCTGGAGGAAATAGGAGAAGAAATCGAAGTAGGCCAGCTGATGTATGTACGGGAATATATCGGGGAGCATCATGCGTCAGAGGTTTGGCATATGGATATGCATCAGGTGGAATTTTATTTTCGCTGCACGTTGGTTGCGGGGTCTGAGGCAGTCCTTAATGCCTTCAGTCCGGACTCCGAGCAGATTGGGGTGGAGTGGGTCGGATTCGATGAACTGGACGCCATCCCGATTTACCCGAAAACAGTTGTAAACATCATTAAAAGTGGTCGTGAGCAATTCGGTTATCTGGGCGATGTTATATAATTAACAGGGCAGGGAGTAAGCGGGTGCCGCCTGTATTGAATATCCGTCACAATTTATTGTTTACCCATTTATGCTGTAGGGAAAGCATTATACTCAAAGTTGGACTTAATCTATGATCGAAAGGACGGAGTGTGTTGAGAACTTATTTTATGACAACGGCAAGACTGGGGTTTTCCGTTTGGGAGGAAGAGGATCTTCCGTTAGCCCTGGAGCTCTGGGGAGATCCTGAAGTAACCAGGTACATAAGCGCCAATGGTTACTTTAGTGAAGAAGAAATAAGCAGTAGACTACAGAACGAGATTCGGAATGAAGAGTTATTTCGCGTTCAATACTGGCCTATCTTTAACATGGAAACAGCCGAGCATGTAGGATGCTGCGGCTTGCGTCCCTATGATTTGGATAAGAAGGTCTATGAGCTCGGTTTTCATCTCAGGAGAGAGCACTGGGGATGCGGGTTTGGAAAAGAAGCGGCTGTCGCCGTCATCAACTATGCATTTGATCGTTTGCAGGCAAGCAAGCTGTTTGCAGGTCATAACCCGCATAATGCCGTATCGGGTCAGCTACTGACTAAGCTGGGTTTTCGCTATACGCATGATGAGTATTATGCACCAACCGGACTGAATCATCCTTCTTACGAATTTCTGAGAGAACCATGTTAAGATGCTTGTTACCCGAAAGGGTACGATTCCTGGATCATTTTTAAAGCAAAATTATGTAAAAGGCTGCCAGCATGGCAGCCGCATTTGTTTATAGAGGGATTTCTAATTTCAAGTAATACACAGCTAATGGTTGATATCACATTTGTTCATGATGAACGAAATTTGATTTTCGAGCCGGTTCATGGTTTCACGTGTCTCCTTGTCGTCAGTTCCTTGTGAACGGAGTGAAGCGAGCTGCCGCTTCAATTGCTGCAGATCCTCACCGGCGTTGGCACAGTCATAGTTGCTTTCCAGATTATCGAGCATGCAAAATCCTCCATTGTTCCAGTGTCCCTGTTATTATGCTCAAAAGGTAATGTATATACACAAGTCATGAATCTTAACCTGGTAAGAGTTATAGTTGAATAGGTCAATTCCAAAGCCTTACAATAAGAAAAACGTCCATCGACGTACATTCACAGAAGCCAGACCGCGTTTAGCAGTAGTTTTTCTTGCGATTTCAGGAAGCTTATACCAAGAAGTTTATACTTTCTGAAATCTTCAGGTAGAAGGGGATCATACCAATCCCCATTCCGGGATTATCTGGGAGGATTTTATAATGAAGACCGTATATGATTTTGAAGTAAAATTGCCAAATGGGGAAAAAAGATCGTTAAAAGATTACGAAGGCAAAGTTTTAATCATTGTGAATACGGCAAGTAAATGCGGTTTTACACCACAATTCAAAGAATTGCAGGAGCTGTATGCAAAATATCAAGCTAAAGGGCTGGAGATTCTCGGCTTCCCATGCGATCAATTCAATAATCAGGAATTCAGCAATATAGAGGAAACCACTCAATTTTGCCAGCTGAATTATGGAGTGAAATTCCCTGTTTTTGCGAAAATCGATGTGAATGGAGAGCAGGCAGATCCACTTTTTACATTTTTAAGGGAACAGAAAAAAGGAATTCTCTCCAGCAGAATCAAATGGAATTTCACGAAATTTCTTGTCGATCGGCATGGGCAAGTAGTAAAGCGATATGCTCCGACTACCACTCCGGGAAAAATAGAAGAGGATTTCATAGCCTTAATCTAGTAGTGGATTGATCCCGAAACAACGTGCACATTGGTGGCGGCAGATCAGACCGTTATGAAGCTAACGGATCTGGATGACCTTATTTGCCTGGAAAGCCGCCGTTTTCATTTTTAACGGACGGGAGAGCCGCTATTTGCTCAGAAAAAGCCGGATACGTGTACATCAATACCCAATAAGGTTTGTGGTGTCCGTTACAACACTGAAAGCTGTTGATTTCGCAAAATAACGGCGCTGTGGTCCGTTAGGAATTGTCTTGCAGTACGCTTGGCTTGATCCCCTGCCGAATTCTCTTTAGGATATACATATCCGCTATTACTTTGCTTATTTTGGACGGGAGGATTTCAGGTTTGACACCATTTACAGCCCGGGTCATTGAAGTGATCCAACAGATTCCGGAAGGAAAAGTGATGACATACGGACAAATCGCCAGAGAAGCGGGGAGCAGCCGTGCCGCGAGACAGGTTGTCCGGATTCTTCATTCCATGAGCCGGAAATATCAATTGCCATGGCATCGTGTGGTCAATGCCAAGGGCGAAATAGCGGTCCTGGATGACGAATCGGCTGAACTGCAATGCCTGTTTCTGCAGTCTGAAGGAGTTGAACTGCTGGGCAACCGCAGAATTGATCTGAAAACATTTCAGCATCACCCTAATGCCGATTAAAATGCCATTAGGGTGATGCTGAATTTTCTTGCGATGATTCCCAATCCTCAATTCCTTCAACGGCGTTAGAAAAAAAGCATAGGAATATTATGGGCATCACTTGAGTTTGGTGTTATTGCTGCGTCAGACACGCCGTTTGTTTCTTCGATGGCGGTACTGTGACCATTGAAAATGAATGAAGCAGCCGACACAGAAACCAAGGATCGCCACAAAAGCTGCGATGCAGACCATGGCGGAAAAAATGTAAGCAAATGCATGCCACTGCAGCACATAGCCGATCAATGCAAGCAGCAGAAAGCTTACGGCAAGCGTCTGGTTGAAATTTTGCTGGCCCTTATCCTCCTGCAGATACTCGGAAGGCTTTTTTCTCAGGAAAAGCTTGGCCAGGCGCATGACGGGATTAAAGCCGATCAGCAGACCAAGCAGACCCGCGGCGAGGGGAATAGCCAGGAACCAGTAAAAGCCGGTAAGCCATGTGAAAATGACCGACAGAACGATCACCCACTGATTGGTTCTGACGAGCGGCCTGGGAATGGACTGGGCAGCGTTGTCCATTATAGATCCCCCTTTTTATTGTGGTATGAATTACAAATAATTATATCTGACTTAGGCAACTTAATCGAGAAATTTTACAGGAGTGTCTGCAAAATGCTCGTGTGAAAGAACGAGCACTCAGCTTAAGCTTTTTTGCCGACCGGAGGCTGATCGGACAGCGGAGCTCTGTTGCAAATGCGCCCGCTTTTTTCCTGTCTCAGCAGGCCTGCAGCCCAGCAAGCGACGAGAATGGCGCAAGGGTAGAGCATCGCCCAGCCCGTAAACGGAAAGACCACGGCCGTGCTTATAAAAGAAATCCAGCTTACAACGAGCGCGCGCCGCTCTGCCTTCAGCAGACGGATTCCCGCCGCGCAGCCGCACAGATAAGTCAGAATAAAGGCGGCATTCGGCAGCTGTATCAGTGTTGTCAGCGAAACCAGCCGGGTTCCGTACAGCGTCATGATTACGACAAATGAAGCACCAAGAAAGAGCAGCCCGCCCACAGGAGAATGGTAAGTACCGGACACCCGGCTCATCCATGCCGGAGCATGCCCTTCGCGCGCCAATGCGTATGCCACGCGTGAAGCGGCGCCGGCATAAGCGATAATGGTGGCTGTACAGATAAAAATACCCACAACCCCAACGATCAAGGCCCCCAGGTGTCCAAGGGGGGCGCTGATCAGATGAACCAGCGCCGTGTCGGCGCCCGCAAGATAACTTCCCGTGCCAACGACAGCCAGCGCGGACAGGAAGTAAAGGAGACCGACGATGGCTGCAGCGATCATTACCCCTCTTACAGCAGCCCGCTGCGGATTTTTAAATTCCTCCGACATATGAGACACAGCTTCCCACCCGATAAAACACCAAAACAAAATGGCTGCCGCCTGCCCGATGCTGAGCCAGCCATGCGGCATGAAGGGGGTAAAATGCACGGCCTCTATTTGCGGCACAGAGACGGCAAACGCGAATAAAAGCACGGCTGCAATGGCGATGACGACGGCAATTTGAATACTGCCGGCAAGCTTCATTCCGAACCAGTTGACCAGCAAACCGCAGACCAGGATCAGGGAGGCAATGACGATACGCGCATGCTCGCCCCAGCCCAGCGCGGCGGTCAAATAACCGGCGCCGGTAAGAGCGGCGACAGGGGCACCGATTGGCACGGACATCAGAAAGAACCATCCGACAACCGCCCCGGCACGGGGCCCGAAAGCAAGAGTGACAAAATGGGAAACACCGCCTGCGTTAGGATATTTGGCCGAGAGCAGCCCCATGGAAAGGGCCATCGGCAAAATAAGCAGGGTCATAAACCCCCAGGCCAGCAGCGAGGCGGGACCGGCCATTTCTGCCGCGAGCCCGGGTACGATCAGCACGCCTGAGCCAATGACGGCTCCGATATACAGCGCTACGGCCTGAGGTGTTCCGATTGTTTTTTTCAGCTGTTGTTGAGATGTGTTGGATTCCATAACGTCTTTCCTCTTTCCTTGAATTTGAATCCAGCTTAACAGATAATAGGTTCATCGGAAAAACGGAATTATGAAATCATTTGCATCGATAATATCGATGGAAGAGGAGGAGCTATGGAATCCCGCCATTTATTTACATTCCTTGTCGTTGTGGAAGAGGGGGGCTTTACGCGTGCCGCCCAGCGGCTCGATTATGCGCAATCCAGCATAACGGCGCAGATTCAGGCGCTTGAAACGGAGCTTGGCACACCGCTGTTTGACAGAATTGGCAAGAAAATTGTGCTGACGGATGCAGGGAGAAAGCTTCTGCCTTATGCCCAGGAAATTGCCAAAATGCATGCATTGGCCAAAGACGCTGTCCATTCGGTTACAGAAATGGGCGGCACGCTGATGATCGGTGCGCCGGAATCGCTGGCCGTGTACCGTCTGCCTGCTGTGCTGCGGGAATACCGTGAACGTTATCCTAATGTAAAAATCACGCTGAAACCCGGCTTATGCTGGGAGCTGAAGGATCAGGTCCGGTCGGGACAGCTGGATTTGGCCTTTTTGCTGCACCCGGAAGCAGAGGATAAGGAGCTCCATACCGAGCTGCTGGTCGAAGAGGAGATGGCGTTGATCGCTCCGCCGGGTCACCCGCTTGCAGGGCTGGAACATGTGGAGCCCGAGCATCTCAGACAGGAAACGATTCTGCATACCGAAGCCGGCTGCACATACAGGGCCCTGTTTGAACAGCATTTGAACCGCTGCGGAATTTTCCCGGATCCCAGTCTTGAATTCTGGAACATTGAGGCCATCAAGCAATGTGTTATGACAGGGCTTGGCCTGTCGTTATTGCCGCTCGTTACCGTACAGAATGAACTCAAAGAGGGCAAGCTGCTGAGGCTGAACTGGGACGACAGCCTGCAGCGTGTCTCGACACAGGTTGTATATCATACAAAAAAGTGGCAGTCTCCTGCTTTGAGCGAGATGCTGCGGATCGTATCGAAGCATGCTGCGGAATGGCGGCAAAAGCCTGCACCAGCAATTGATTCCAGTCTATAGGAGAATGAGGAAGGATGTTTACAACTGGTCATATATGGCCAGAGCATCCGATTGTGTGTAAATATAAGGCGTTGCGGGTTCTGCTATAGGCGTGATTTTGGCGGCCTGGATTTCCAGCCTCCCCACATCTTCATCCGCCGACACATGCAGTATTCCTTCCACCTTGACCCAGGAGTCCTTGGCCAGGTTTAGGGCATGCTCCGCCTCAACCATCATACCGAACGGGGTGGCATCCGCAGGGCAGCACATCACGAGGAATCGCCCGATGGCAAAGAGCTGCCCGTTCCCCATTTCCTGATTCTTATACACAAACCCTGTAATGGAGATGGGTTTCCCTTCAAACTCATGCTTATATAGATCAATAGCCCCGATCGTTTCAGAAAAAATTTTATCCTGAACGATAATTTTCGGCTCCAAATATAAACGCTTGGCGAGCTCGGCAAACTCCTCATTGTATTCATCCGGTGCCTTAAACCTTTCATCAAGCGACTTTAAGGCCGCTTCTTTTTCGTTCTCCGCTTTTGCTTCTTGCTGCAGTCCCCCGGAGCCAACCTCTTCCTTGCGGCGGAGATCCTGGACTGGGAGTGAGTAAGACATGCCCTTCTTCGTGGCCATTTCGCTTCCCAGCGCTATATCCGGCAGTAAGCCGCCGAGCAGAAGAGGCAGGACAAAGAGTCCGTAAACAAAGATCTTTTTGTAAAAAGTATCCGGAAGGGGATGCTCACAGTCGCACAGCTCTTCGGTGCGGCCGCCTGCCCCATGGATTCCCATCCCGAGGGCTATAAACAGTAATGGAACGGGACAGAACAGCAGCAGAATCTGCATACGTGGTGCAAGATAATAATGGAGCGCATCCGCCCGGTTCAGATGCATGATGTAGACAGCCAGGCCGGCAATCAGCAGCGCCCGCAGCAAATAGTGCAATCGAACGGAGATGGAAGAGTTCATCGTTTGTTCGCCTCCATTTTCTGAAATCCATTTGGCTGATTCCATAGGTGCTTATTACTGAACAATCCAGTTCACGGCGACGGAGCCCGTAAAAACAAGCAGTATGATAAGCCCTCCAATCCCGATGACAAAGGGCAAACGGAACGTGCTCAACATCATTAGGGTGCCTTTGAAGTCGAGCATGGGACCGAGCACCAGAAAGGACACGAGCGGTCCGGTCGAAAAGGAATGGACAAACGCCGAAGCGACAAAGGCGTCGGAAGTCGAACAGAGGGAAAGCACATAGGCAAAGCTCATCATAAAAGCATAAGAAAGCACCGGTCCGCTGCCCATGGCCAGCAGATCGTCACGGCTGATGAAGGTTTGGATGGCCGCTGTCAGCAAACAGCCGATAATCAGATATTTTCCCATATCGATCAGTTCATCTCCGGAGTGGACAAAAAAGCTTTTCCAGGTTCGCTTATGATGATGATGATTGCATTCGTCAGGCGCCTGAGTTGAAAAGTGCAGCAAGGAGCGCTTAAGCGGGTCATTTTTGACAAAAACATATACAAAGAGCCCTGTTATCACCGCTACTATGAAGGCAAGTCCGAACCGGGCTGCGACAATACTGGGATGCCCCGGAAAAGCCGCCATAGTGGCGGCAACGACAATAGGATTAATAATCGGTCCGCTAAGAATAAAGGCGACGGCAATATACGCAGGCATCCCCTTCAGCATCAGGCGTCGTACAACTGGTATAAGCCCGCATTCACAAATGGGAAGCAGAATGCCGAGCAGGACGGCAAACAGAACGCCAGCCAATGGATTGGAGGGGATCACGCGGCGCACCCATTCCTCGGACACAAACAACAGCACCAGCGAGGACAACAATACACCAGCCAGCATAAAGGGCAGCGCCTCCAGAAAAAGGCCCATGAAAATCGTTTTGATATGCTGGAGTGAACTGGATTTAAACATGGACAGCCAATGCGGGCTGAGGATAATGATGACAGGAATAGCAAAGGCAGAGGAAAGGAACAAGGGCAGCAGTTTGAGGAGCATTGTTTTCGGCATCTTCCGTCTCCTTTGGAATGTGATCTTGGAAACATTGTATGCTTGTCTTCCTCAGAACAGAATAACTGCCTGACAGCGAAAAAAACGTATGCCTTACGGGCATTCATCCATTCTCCAGCGACCCTTTTTTCATAACCGCGCATGGACACAAGCGACTTTAGTCGTGTGAGGAATTGCGCTCGGCATAAGGGCTCCATCGGTAGCTCGAAAGCCGAATGTCCATGCTTCCTCCTTTCGTCATGAGAATTTAACATAGTGTGCTATATTGAATGCAGTGAAAAGAGGTGAATCCGATACCCACCATTACAGCAAAATCCAAATCGATGTCCCGCATGAACATACGGAAATGCTCACCAAGACCATCCATGCCTATCGGGAAGCATGTAACTATCTTTCAGTCATTGTATTTCAAACGAAAGCATTAAGCTCGCCACCACCTACGACAGTCAAAGCCGGACGATATTTTATCCTGGACGAACCGTGAAACACAAACGAGGCCAGTATAAAGTCTTACGCAAGCAGCTTCAAATGAGACAAACCCCATCGGCTCGTAAACGACTCAAGGAAATCGGTTCAAGAGAAAACCGTTATGTTACGGATGTTAATCATCAGGTAACCAAGGCACTCGTTGGAACGTATCCGAAAGGCACGCTGTTTGTGATCGAAAATTTAAAGCATGTTCGTTCGGCAACTGAAAAAGTATGTGTTCGTCATCGATATGTGTCGGTTTCCTGGGCATTTCACCAATTCCGTGAAATGTTGGAGTACAAGGCTGAACTGAACGGACAGCGAGTCATTGCATTAGACCCTAAATATACTTCTCAAACCTGCCCAAAGTGTGGGCATATCGAACGAGCCAATCGAAACAAAAAGACGCATACTTTTGAATGCCGAGCCTGTCACTATCGCTCGAACGATGACCGAATTGGTGCCATGAACCTGTATCGCAAAGGAATCGAGTACATCGGTACAGTTACAGCAGGAGTATAACTCTTGTTGTAGGGGCGAGGTCAGCCGTCCTGATGTTCCAACACGCTAAGGTAGGAGCATTGTGTGCGTTTGCACTACCGGTTAGGAATAAGTCTAAAAGGCTTGTGCGAAGCGCAAGCACTGTCTACGAAGTAGGCAGAGACAAGCTCGTGACTTAAGTCATGAGTTGTTGACTGCCGTTAATGATGGGGAACAAACATAATACATTTTCAGACACCCTCCAATAGCCCCCGCAAATTGAGCGCTTTTTCCTGTCTTGGGGAATATACTGTTTTTGGCTAGGGGCAAAACCAATTTGGGCGGGAGGGATGTGCGTGGATCTGGAGAATTGGCGCTTGGAGACGCTTTTTCGGCAGCCCTTGATCATACTGATCTTATTTTTGCTGCTGATACTTGTTTTGCTTATCTTATAACATTTGGGCGTTGCAGAACACGAATTTTACGTGAACGGGGTATTCGTCCATACATTAAAGGTATTTGGGTCATATAGTATTCTGAGAAACAGAGTACACCTTGCAGAGAAAACTTTTTCAGCTTATATCCTGCAAAGGAGGTGGTAAAATGAGCTGCGTGAAAGGAGCTTTCCATCATCATTTCACTTCCACTGGTGTAATACTTGTACTGTTCATCTTGCTTGTAATCATCACCCGTACCTTCTTTATCTATTAATGATTTCGGTTTGCGCAGGATGGCATTATTCAATTTCATGTCTCTTTGCAGAAGCTCCCGGTTTTCCGGGGCTTTTTTGTTTCCGGTGTGGTCATGCAACGAATAAATACTTATGAATATACTGAGCGATATAAGGATTTATAGATCGTTAATAAGCTTTATTACGAAGAGAGGTGAAGTTTATGCGAAAGGATGCGTTCGAGGCGGCCAAGTGTCTCGTTCAACAGGATTTCCCCGGCTGCTCGCTTGCTGTGCTGGGAGGAAGCGTGACGGGGGATCAGGCCACAATTTACTCGGATCTGGACATTGTCATCTATGACGATACCCAGGAGCTGCCTTTTCGGAGAACCGTTATAGCCTCCGGATGGGTTACAGAGCTGTTTATGCTCAATTCCTCGTCCTATCGTGAGCTTTTTGACGTGGGAATCCATGAAGGAAATCCGACACTGCAGCGGATCATTGCGGAAGGGGAGGTCATCCGTGCCGATGACGACGGGCTTGATATCCTGGAGGAAGCCCGTGCCGACCTGGCATACGGGCCAATGCCCTGGGGGATTTATGAGCTGGATCAGGCCAGGTATGAAATTACGGAGCATATTCAGGACTTGAAAGGCAGCGCGCAGCGCTGTGAAACCTGGTTTGTGGTGAGCAGGCTGAACGAAGCATTGTGCAAGCTGATGCTCAGAGCGAACAATCAATGGATCGGGGAAGGTAAGCATTTAATACGCAATTTGAGGGGATTTGACCCGGAAAAGGCAGCAGCCCTTGAGGCAGCCCTTGCGGAGTTATACCGGAATGATTCCATGGAGCAGCTCATTGATCTCAGTCTGCAATGGCTTGAGCCGTATGGCGGTCCCTTGCTTGAAGGTTATGAAGAATAATCCGGCGGAAACAGGCACAATACCCCAAGAAAGTCCCCGATTGCAGGGACCTTCTTGGGGTTGTGCGCGATAAGGATTAGTACCATACCGAGCGAGTGATAATGACCAGCAGGATAAAAAGAACGAGTTTACCAGTAATACCCCGGATAGCCACCGTAGCCGTAAGGTGCGTACCCGCCACCATAACCGTAAGGTCCGTATCCGCCAAAGGCATAAGGCGCGGTGCCAATGGCAAGAAGATCGAAAAGCACAAGTGGTGCGATGGCTGAGGTTTTCACTTTTTTATCTTTATTGGCTACGTAGATTTTATTGCCGCTGATTCGTACAAGTTTGCCTTGCACGACAGTTCCGTCTTTTCTCAGGGCATAGACTTGCTTGCCGACTAGCTTGCGGACGTCGTTTTTGCGTGCCGCTTTTGACATGTAAGTCACCTCCGTTATTGAATCGTTACTTCCTCGGTTGTTTATCAGGTAACGGTATATTCTATGGATTGTATCCACCAGATGCCTGTATGTTGCCCCAGAAACAAGCAAATGGACGTATTTCCCGTTTAGTAGAACTATGCAGCGAAGATTGAATAATGGTTGACAAGTGGAGTAAAGGCATTTATATTAATCGTAATAATTACAAATAAATCGAAGGAGAAGTGATTATGGATCACAAAAAGGTGCCTGTCACCGTTCTAAGCGGTTATTTGGGCTCGGGAAAAACGACGGTATTGAATCATGTGCTGAACAACCGGGAAGGCATGAAGGTTGCGGTCATCGTAAACGATATGAGCGAGCTGAACATCGACGCCCGGCTGGTCAATGGGGGAACAAATCTGTACCGTACCGAGGAGAAGCTGGTGGAGCTCTCCAACGGCTGCATTTGCTGCACGCTTCGCGAGGATTTGCTGCTGGAGGTAAACAAGCTTGTGCAGGAAGGGAAATTCGATTATATCCTGATTGAATCAACAGGAATATCTGAACCGGTACCGGTTGCCCAAACCTTTACATATGCTGATGAAAGCTTGAGCATCAACCTGCCGGAGGTGGTCAGGCTGGATTGCATGGTCACGGTCGTTGATGCATATCGGTTCTGGCATGATTTTGCATCCGGGGAAAGTCTTTTGCAGCGGGGTGAGTCAACCGGTGCGGAAGATACAAGGGATGTCGTTGATTTGCTGCTGGACCAGATTGAGACCTGTGACGTGCTGCTCCTTAACAAATGCGATCTGGTGGAAGAGGAGGAGCTGAACAAGCTGGAAGGAATCATCCGCAAGCTGCAGCCATCCGCCAAAATCATTCGCACCGTCAATGGGCAAGTTGATCCCTCGGAAATCCTGAATACCGGACTGTTCGACTTTGAACGGGCCAGCATGTCAGCGGGTTGGATTCAGGAACTGAATAAGGAAAGTCATACTCCTGAAACCGATGAATATGGCATCAGCTCGTTTGTGTACCGCCGGAGAAGGCCTTTCCATCCGGGACGTCTGGCCGAGTATCTCGGGGAATGGCCGGCAGAAGTTGTGCGCGCCAAAGGACAGATGTGGATTGCAGTCGAGCAGGACTGGGCGGCCAGCTTCAGCCAGGCCGGACCGTCCATTCAATTCGGGCCTGCCGGAGCCTGGCTCGCGGCTTTTCCAAGGGAAGAGCGGGAAGAGATCTTGCGCAGCCATCCCGAGGCAAGGCAGGCATGGGATGAGAAGTGGGGAGACAGATTGAATGAATTTGTGATGATCGGGATCGCTATGGACCGCGAAGCCATCGAGCAAAATTTGGACGCCTGCTTGTTAAGTGAGGAGGAAATGGCTATGAATTGGGCATCCTTTGACAATCCCTTGCCGTGGCTGCCGCGCGAAGCATTTGGAGCCTAACAGGGGAAGGGCCTCCCAGAGTGTGGGGGCAAGGGATGGCAAAAAGTAAAAATTACTGTTAAAATAAATATCGTCATAAGCCGCTGGAGCTGGCAACTTACAGCTTCAGCATGAGGGAAGGGACGATATGCCATGACAGAGCACAAGCACGAGCATAATCAAAGCCATGAAGCCATGGTTCAGGATATAATTGATATAATGACACGGCACGGCTGGCGCATCACCGAACAGCGGAAGAAGCTTGCCGAAATTTTTGCAAAGGCTGACGGTTATTTGTCCCCCAAGGATGTTTATGATCAGATGACTGTCAAATATCCAAACGTGAGCTTTGATACCGTATACCGCAATTTGCGTTTATTGAGCGAAATGGGTGCTTTGGAGCAGTTTTATTTTATGGATGGCGGTTTGAAGTTCCGTGCGAGCTGCACAGAGCATCACCACCATCACCTGATTTGTGTCAACTGTGAAAAGACGCTTACCTTTGATTACTGTCCCATGGAGCAGTCGCTTCACCTGCCGGGCTCCTTCAAAATTATGAACCACAGGTTCGAGGTGTACGGTGTCTGCGAAGAATGCCAGAATCAAACGGCCAAGTCGTAAAGAAGCTGTGGTGACCGGCTTCTTTTTTTGCCGGGATTTATAAATTGGTTGACGCAGTGCATACAGTGGTGATAAACTGACTCGTACGTAAAAATTACATTTAACCGGATAGTCATTATTTTTTTGTGTATTGATCGTAATATTTACAGTAGTGGCTCCGGTTTTATAGATAAAGAATGGAAGATTGGAAAGGAAGCGAATGGGCATGCTTTTGGCATCGTTACAGAATGTCGTGTTTGGTTATAACGATGTTCCCGGACTTGAAGATGCAAGTGTTGAAATATATTCCGGCGAGTTTGTTGCCATCACCGGACCGAACGGAGCGTCCAAATCAACGCTGCTGAAGCTGCTTCTCGGACTGCTGCAGCCCTGGAAGGGCAAGGTATTCCGTTCTCCGGTCAACGCGGAGGGCAAGAAGCTTGTCATTGGATATGTGTCACAGCAGATCGCAGCCTTTAACGGAGGATTTCCCAGCACGGTGATGGAATTTGTCCGTTCAGGCCGGTATACAAAGGGCTCCTGGCTGCGGAGAATGACGGAAGAGGATCATAGAGAGACAGAGAAGGCCTTGCGGCAGGTTGGCATGTGGAACTTGAGACACCGCAGAATCGGTGAGCTGTCCGGAGGGCAGAAGCAGCGCATCTGTATTGCACGGGCGCTCGCCCAGGAGCCGGATCTGCTGGTTCTGGATGAACCGACAACAGGGATGGACCAACAAAGCCGCCAGGGCTTTTATGAACTGATGCATCATCAGGTAAAAGTGCATGGCAGAACCATCGTCATGGTGACCCACGGACTTTCGGAGGTAGAGGGTTATCTGGACCGCATCATTGAGCTGCAAAGAAAGGAGGAGGGCGGATGGAAATGCTGCACTACGACTTCATGCAGCGGGCATTTTATGCCGGTGGGATAATCGCGCTGCTGGCGTCGGTGCTTGGTGTCTACCTGATGCTGCGCAGGCAGGCGCTGATGGCGGATATGCTGTCCCACGTCTCCCTGGCCGGTGTGGCAGCAGGAGCTTACCTGAAGCTGAATCCAACCTTGAGCGGTTTTGCGGTTGCGGTTCTGGGGGCGGTTATCGTGGAATACGTAAGACGCTCCTATAAAACGTACAGCGAAATATCCGTCGCTATTATTATGGTAGGCGGACTTTCCACGGCCGTTATTCTGATGAGCCTTAACCAGAGCGTGAACAAAAGCTTTACATCCTATTTATTCGGATCGGTTGTAGCTGTTAACACAACAGAGCTTAAGTTGATGTTTTTTGTAGCCGCGGTGGCCGCGGTATTCTTCATTCTCTTCAGACGGCCGCTGTATCAGATTACATTTGATGAAGAAACGGCAAAAACGAACGGACTGCCGGTCAACTGGATTTCGTTTGGCTTCAGCATTTTGACTGGGATGGTTGTCGCAGCCGCCATGCCGATTGTTGGTGTGCTGCTCGTATCCTCGTTGATCGTGCTGCCGGCGGCATTGGCTATACGGATAGCCCCCAGTTTCACGACAGCGATCTTCCTGGCGATGGGCATCGGCCTGATCGGCGTCTTCACAGGCTTGACCGCATCCTATGAATTCAGCACACCACCTGGGGGCACAATTGCCTTCGCCCTGCTGCTGCTGCTCATTTTGGGAACAGGCATCAAGCGGCTGGTGCTGAAGCTGGCGAAGCTCAGATCGGCCGGCAATCCTGACGACCAGGCCAAAATCCATGAACATGTTACAAATTTCACCAAAGATGTGCCTGAGCAGTAATGGGAACTGCTCTGCCGAGGGAGAACGATATAGATGGGAGAGAGAGCTTTGAACAGGTTGTTTGCAAAATCATGGCTGGTCAGTGCGGGCCTTGCGCTGGTATTGGCAGGCTGCGGATCGGATGCGGGCAGCACGACCTCCGGCTCCGGCAATGAGGCGGGGACAGGAGCGGACGGAGGCAAGCTGAACATTGTCACGACATTTTATCCGATGTACGAGTTCAGCAGACAAGTGGCCGGGGATCATGCCAATGTAACGGCATTGGTGCCCACCGGCACGGAGCCTCACGATTGGGAGCCGAGCGCCAAGGATATGGCGCAGATTGAGAATGCGGACGTATTTGTTTACAACGGCATCGTGGAAACCTGGGTGGAGGACGCGCTGGCCAGCACGAATAACGATAAACGTGTTGTCGTGGAAGCTTCCAGCGGTATTGAGCTTGCTGAAGGAACAGAAGATGAGCATGAGGGTGAAGACCATGATCATGCCGCTGAAACAGCGGAACATGCGCATGAGGAAGGTGACGGCCATTCCCATGATTACGCGCTGGACCCTCATGTATGGCTGAGCCCGGCGCTTGCCCAGAAGGAAGTTAAAGCCATCGAGACGGCGCTGATCAAAGCTGACCCTGCCAACAAGGCTGATTATGAAGCCAATGCGAATGCTTATATCGCCAAGCTCAAGGAGCTGGACACAGCTTATAGAAGCAGCCTCGCCAACGTCAAGAACAAGGAGCTGGTCACCCAGCATGCCGCATTTGCTTACCTGGCCCAAGAGTATGGCCTGACCCAGGTGCCGATTTCAGGACTTTCTCCCGAGCAGGAGCCTTCTCCGGACCAGATGGCCCGGATTGTGCAATTTGCGAAGCAACACCAGGTGAAAACGATTTTCTTCGAAACGCTGGTTGATCCGAAGGTTGCACAAACCATTGCTTCCGAGATTGGTGCGAAGACCGCTGTGCTGAATCCGCTGGAAGGGTTGACCGAGGACGATATCAAGAATAATCGTGATTATATCACTGTGATGCAGGAGAATCTCAAGGCTCTCACTACAGCACTAAACGAATAAGAAGGATTTGAAGTCGCCGTGACTGCAACGGCGGCTTTTTTCCTTTACCGAGTTTTCTTAAGATTCTGGAAAGTATAAACTTCTTGGTATAAGCCTCCTGGAATCGCAAGAAAAACTACTGCTAAACGCGGACTGTCTTCTGTGAATTGCATCGATAAATGTTTTTCTTATAGGGCAATTGCCTGTAAAATAGTAGAGTGTAACCCTAATTGAGGAGTGATCATGGTGAATGCGTGAAACTGGCTGGAAGCGACGGGGCTGTGCGTATTACGACTATGCCTTGGATGCAATCTGTACAAAATCAAGGTGTAAATGCTTGGAACCGGGGCATAACATGTAAGTAAACTTGAGGAAGGATTGTGAGGGTACTGAAACAGGAGGAAAGCAAGAAATCTTCGTCCCTTTGGTCCTGGGGAGCAGTTATTGTGCTTCTTCTGGCCAAAGGCAAATCCTTGTTGGCGCTTCTGAAGCTGGGGAAATTCGGCGGTGCGCTCCTTTCCATGGCGGCATCTATCTGGGCGTATGCCCTGATCTATCCATGGACGTTCGCACTCGGATTTGTCCTGCTGTTGTTTGTTCATGAGCTGGGTCATGTGATCGCCGCGAAGCGGAAAGGGCTGCCGGTCAGCGCTCCGGTTTTTATTCCGTTCGTCGGCGCTTTGATTGCGTTGAAGAAGCATCCGCAGGACGCGGTTACAGAAGCTTATATGGCATTTGGGGGACCGCTGCTGGGAACGGTCGGAGCGGTGGCTGTATTCGGTGCTGCCTGCATAACGGATAGCCCGCTGTTATTTGCATTATCCTATGTTGGCTTTTTTCTCAACCTGATCAACCTGCTCCCCATTCACCCGCTGGACGGCGGACGGATTGCCACTGCGGTCACCCGCTGGTTGTGGATCGCAGGTCTGGTGGGGGGACTGGTGGTCATCATATATTTGAAATCCTTTGTCTTTATTATCATTTGGTGTATGTTCGCCTTTGATTTGTTCAAAAAATACATCCTGCGCCGTTCAAATCAGCAAAGTGAAACCGAAACCGACAGCTTCCTGTTCCCGGTCGGGCATTTGCAGGAGCAGGGGATGCTGATTCCCGGACCGGAACACCGGCGGGAGCTTCCCTATACTACATATAGTGACCGTGAAGGCCGGCAGTACGTCAAAGTAATGTGGGATAGCATGGATTTTGAAGGCACGGTTGCGCTGCCCAGACAAGGGATTGTGGAAAGGGTTCATGTATATAAAATCGAGCATCTGGAGGCGGAGAATGGTCTTCATTTAAGAATCCATGTAGCCGTAGATTATATCGTGTTGGAAAATGACACCTATTATGAAGTGCCCATGGCGTCACGGCTGAAATTCGGTGCCGGTTATGTGGGGCTGGCTTCATTTCTTGGTGTCATGATGTATCTGGTTCACCAGGTGGGAAATGTGACGTTGTAAATATAAGCAGCAGCGGCCTGATGGTGGTTCTGCTGCTTTTTTACTGCCTATAACAAAGGGAAACTGGGACTATTGATGCCAAATAGCCTGCCATTAGTTGGTATGTTGGACTTATTATCCATATTGTGGGAACGTGTTAAAATGAGAGGATCACGATAGACAGGTGGACGATGGAATGACAACGATTCTGGTAACACCGGAGCAGTTGGAGGCAGCTTCCAGGCAGTTTGAGCAGGCTCGCCAGGAGATTGCCCGGATGAACGGAACACTAACGCTTCAAGTTTCAATGATGGAGGCACTCTGGGATGGAACAACAAAGCAGCGTTTTTATTCCGATTTTGTGACGGCGCGCGGCAGCATGGAGGCAGCAATAGAGCTGACGGATTCCATTTCCCGCGAGCTGCGGAATCATGCGGAGAAATTCAGACTGGCGGACGAAGCGGTGTCTGGGGGAATTGACCCGGCATGTATGGCGCCTCCGCCCAATTCCTGCGCTGCGCCAACGGTGGATACACGCAATGCCTTGGAAAAATCGGCCGACAGCTTGAAGGAGCTGGGGAGCAACTTTATGGCCTCAGCCAATGAGAGATATGAAAAACGGTATGATTCGGTGGGTGCTTTTCTGGATTACTGGACATTTGGTATTCCAAAGGGGATGTGGCAGGGATATGAGGACCGGGCGGATAAATGGCTGGATTCCCCGGAGGATTTCGCGAACGGCCACCCTCGGCGTTCACGTACGATCCGCGAAACGATCTTTCCCAAAAACGCCTGATCAACCGAGCACTGGGCAAATATACTAGGAACAGCAGGGCTGGTCGTCGGCGGCACAATTGCCTCAACAATTAAGCCGAAGAATTATTTTGGCACGAGCACTAAGGCGGTAGCTGAGGTGACGGAGAGAGTTAAAAGGGATGAGATTGTAGCACCTGTTAGTGGAAAAGCGATAAAAGTATACACGGACGGAAATACGCGGGTACCAATCGATAAAATTGAGAAATATATGAGAGGCAAAGTAAACGTTAATATTGAAGAAGTAAACAAAAAAATAAGAGAATTAAACCAAAAGAAACAAACCCAAAGAAAATTATTTGATGCTGATCCTCAGAATGCAAAGGAAATTGAGAAGCTAAAACAATTAAAGCATAATTATGAGCGCTCACAAGATATGAAGAAAAAACTTGAGACAATTGGCTTAAATGATACTGTAGAGAATAATGAGAAAATAGCAGAACATTTTATTGAGGTAGGTAAAAAGGTAACGCCTGAAAATAGATTGGATTTTCCTAGTGTCATAGAGGGCCCAAATGGAAAATTAAAGGTCTTAACAACATGGACTATGGTTGAAGGAAAACCGTATTTGGCAACCATCAAATTAATACCAATAAAGAACCAGGAGGGATAATGATGGAGCACGACTCGTTGGATAGATTAATTGATTATGGGATTTATATTAAGAACTTGTCTACTAGTGATTTAGTTGAATTAATTAAAAGGCTGGAAAACTATGAGGAAGTTTCTAGTGCATTAACGGAATTATCTCAAAGGGATAAAACAATTTTAATTCCATTATGTCATAATATTTTGCAAGCAGAACTTGGAGATGAGTATCTGCAAGCTATAGCTTTCAATTTGCTGTATACTAGTGACCGTGAAAAAGCAATGGAATGGGTAAAAGTGAAATTAGAGAGTGTATTTACATCCGTATTAGGCGAAATATTTGACAATTTATCTACTGACAGCTTACAACCATTCGGGTTATCACTTTCATCTGAATTTTTGCAATCGCTAGCAGATAGGTACTTTGATTTTAGCGACGATGACAAGAAACGTATTTATGAAAATTATGAGTGGTTTAAGGAATCTTATAAAGATAAACTTTCGTAATAAAATTAGGATTCTTATTATGTTAATAAGTCTATTTAACAGGAGATACTTATTGAGTGCAAAGCTCAATGAGGATGTGATCCGTATAGAAGAAGTGAAATTGAGAGCAGCGGCAGCCCGGTGGAGGATCTGCTGCTTTTCTATTGCCCCCCAGGCAGTTTGAGCAGGATTGCCAGGGGTAGCCCGGAGAACTGACTCTTCAAGTTCATGATGGAAACTCTTTGGGATGGCATAAGCAAAGCACTTTTATTCCGAGTTGTAAGTGAATAAATGGGAGGCAGTAACTGATGGAATTGAAACCTTTAACTTTATCGAAGGAAATAAGAGAAGGTAAATTAAGTGATCTTGAGATTATCAAGTGTTTAGATGTTCATCATAATCAGGTCCTAGTCAGCGCAATAAGCCAAATTGTCAGCAGGAAATTGTGTAATGAAGAAATAATCTTAAAATTAGCTGAGATCAGTACGTTTAGGGATCCGAAAGTGAATAAACTTTTTGGAATTGATACATTGGGACATTACAGTATAGCGGCGCTTAAGGCAATAAATACTCCTGAGTCGAAAAAGAAATATGAAGTATTAATGAATGGTCTAGACGACTTGGACAAAGAAATTGTGCAAAGAATTGTAGAAGGTATTGGGAACTGATGATAGTAATTAAGGGATGCTCACTTGTCCTTTACGGATTATCAAGCAATGCTGGTATTTTAAAATATTATAGCCGTTAAAGGAGTGACAACCTTTGACTGTTCTTTTAATCTTAGAAGATATAATTAATGTACCTAACAGAGGGGCAGTACTAATGGGAGCCGCCGATGATGAATTTCATCAAAAAGGTTCTTTGTATAAAAACTTGATAGGTTCAAAAATAAGTATTGAAAAAAAAGATGGAACTAATATGACACTTGAAGTAAAAGACATTAGTATATCTTTTTCTATAGCTAACAATGTGCTTATAGGGATAAATGTTAAAGAAGATATACATGCAGAAGAAATCAAGAAGGGGTCAAAGGTGCTGCTTTTAGAATAAGGCGGCAAGTGCCAAGGACTTTTTGGGGCTAAAAATTGCTGCCTAACGCATTAAAAAATTCGCGCAGCGAGACGCCATCCAGCTCCTCCAAAAGCTGGTCCAATTTGCTGCGTCGCCGCAGTGAACCGCCTAAGACGATTTGCAGGCGCTGGTCTTTATCCACCAGAATGGAATCTACAGTTAATGCGTTGGAAAGCAAACCGGCGATGACCGCAATCTGCTGTGGAGATAACTGGGACAAGAGGGAAGGGCTCTGGGGCAAAGGAGCCTTTTTTTTGGCTCTGCCTTTTTTTTGATTGGCCATCTCATTTCCCTCCTGCGTGCATTCAGTCCTTATTCCGGTATAATGGTTGCAGATGGACCCGGTGTAAGCTTTCCGAATCCGAAAATAAAAGCCATGGAGACGATAATAAACACAACAAGATTTATGCTTCGGTTACGATTGCTCATTTTCTTTTTCCTCCTTCAATCGGAGATCAAACAGCATACAAGGCCTGATATTATCTGACAACCAAAGGGGTTTCAGGGAATGGTCGTACCAATATCTTTCTTGTGGCCCCGTCAGATGCTGACAGTGAAGGGAAGAAGTGAGACGGTGTGACAAAGAAGAGAAAAAATAAGATTGCGGTGATGAAAATGATGGAAAAGTCCTTAAAGTCTTCCTGAGTCTCAAGGAGTGCGTATGCGCTCATAATCCCCCCCCCTATCCGGATCGATATGTTTTATTATAAGAAGGAGTTAAAAAAATGTTCATGGTAAGATGGCAAACGGGCTCAAAAAGGTTAACTATTTGCCTTCATGCGCATCTTCCTTCAGAAAATACAAAAACCATACGGCATGATTCTGCTCGTCTGCGGCTGCGCGGCTGAATTCGTGTTTAATGCGCGGATCATGCGCGCGGTCGAAAATGTCGAGATAAGCATCCACCGTTTCCTGTTCGTCCTTGAAAGAAGACCTTACTCCCTCCAAATAGCTGCCGGGACAAGGCTCGTTCAGGTGGGGTGTATGCTGTCTGCCCGTCAAGGATGTGTAGAGCTTCGAGAACATCTGGTAATGGCGGATCTCATCATTACGGATTTCAAGAATCTGCTTTCTGGCTTCCTCACTGGGGGCCATTTTGGCCAACTGCTCATAACAAAGCACGGCGGTGTATTCCCCGTCGATCGCTTTGGCGATATCGGGCGTCAAATTCATATTTGGTGAAGCATGCATGTATGGGCCAAACATAATCAAGTCTCCCTTCTTAACTAAACACTTGCCTATTCAGCATATGTAATGCGCGGGCAGAGGTGAATGAAGGGAACAGACAACAGACCACTCTGCCGACAGAGTGGTCTGTTGTCTTGCGCTAAGATTATAGAATTTATAAGTTTTCAGCGGAGCTGAACAATTCTATTAAACGCGGTCTGTCTTCTGTGAATTACGTCGGTAGACGTTTTTCTTATAATAAATGCAGCTGATTGCGCATTGAAAGATGAAAAGAGATGCTGCTGATCAGCACCATATCATTATTCCGCTTGGCTTCCTGGATTCGCTGTCTCTTTTCCTGGTCCGTGCCTCGTAAAAACTGGGTCATCCACATCGAAGTATATACTCTGTCCATCATCCTGAGCCCTCCCCCGGAAATCATTGTTAGTTTCATTATATATGTCCAACCTTAATGAAAAATGTCGTCAACCTTAAAATCTGCTTAAATTTGGGTAAATAGTAGTATTCAATCTGTCAAAGGAGGAAGAGGTATAACCCATGACCGTTCCCGGCCATGGTAAGTACAGTGAACTCTGAGTGCCTATTGGGCATATAGTACCCTATAACCATTTTGGAGGGATCGCTATTGAGTTCAAAGGAGAAAAAGAAAACACTGGCCTGGCATGAGACACTGGAAATTCATGAGTTAACGGCATTTCAGGCTAATCATTTGATGGGCTTCAAAATGATGCTGCCAGAGGTTGCAGACCCGGCTCTCAAGACATTGTACAGTCATACTATTGCCGCGCTTGAGCATAATCTGAAGGATTTATTAGGTTTTTATCCGCTTGCGCCTTCCTACACCCGTAAAGCAGGGCAGGAGGATTTGACGGCATTTCAGGCAGGGCATCTCCTGGGCTTCTGGAAAAATGCGGTACGCAGCTATGCGAACAGCATTACAGAAGCAGCGACTCCTCAGGTCAGGGAGACCATGCGCAAGCATCTGAATGCAGCCATTGAGATGCATGCCAAGGCCTTTAATTTCATGCTGGAACGGGGCTTGTACCCTGCTTACGACCTTCCGAAGCTGCTTGAGAATGATGTGAAGACAGCGCAAAAGGCCATTGCTTTATAAATCTCAAGATTCCGTTATTTTCGGACAATATTATGTAAGAAATTGTATCCAACTCCTGTTATACTCAAGCTCGATCATGCATATGCGGGAGGGGAAAGAATGAGCAGCAAGTATCGAATCGCCGTTGCCGGGTGCGGGGGCATGGCTAATGTATGGATGGATTACGTCAGACAGCGCCCGGATGCGGAGATTGCCGCGCTGGTGGATATCCGGCTGGAAGCGGCTGAAGTCATGAGGGAAAAGCACGGCCTTCACTGTCCCGTATTTACGGACTTACATGAAGCGCTGGAGCAGACAGAGGCGAATCTGGTTTTTGACATCACCATTCCGGCAAGCCATTTTGAAATCGCTTCGGTGGCGCTGCGGCATGGCTGTCATGTTTTTGCGGAAAAGCCGCTTGCCGAAACGATGGAGCAGTGCGATGAACTGATCAGCCTCGCAGAACAGGTAAACCGGTCCCACTCCGTCATGCAAAACCGGCGCTTTGATCCCCGTCTTCGTGCGCTGAAAAAGCTGATCGCAGAGGGAACTATAGGCAGGCCTGGCCTAGTATGCGCGGATTTCTTCCTTGCCCCTCATTTCGGGGGCTTCCGTGAAGTGATGGACAGCCCGCTGCTGCTGGATATGGCGATCCATACCTTCGATCAGGCCAGATGCATTCTCGGGGCCGATCCCGTAACCGTCTACTGCGAGGAATTTAATCCGCCAGGTTCTTGGTACAAGGGGAATGCTGTGGCCGTGTGCACATTCACGATGTCGGACGGCTCCATCTTCAGCTATCGCGGGTCCTGGTGTGCCGAGGGGGCGCCAACATCCTGGCAGGCTTCATGGCGCATTACGGGAGAGAAGGGAACGGCCATCTGGGATGGGACCGATATGCCCTATGCTGAGGCAGTCAGCCCGGAAGAACAGGCTGGAGGCCAGTTCATGAACCGTTATGTCCGCAAGGAAGGGGACATGAGCGGCATTCAGATACCTGAAACATTTCATCACGGCTGTCTGGATGAAATGTTTCAGGCTCTGGAAGAGGGGCGTCCGGCGGAAACGGACAGCAGGGATAACCGTTTAAGCATGGCGATGGTTCTTGGTGCACTGGAGAGCGCCAAAAGCGGGCGCAGAGTGGCGATTGAGGAACTGATCAGCTAAAAAAAGCCTGCCCGGCACAGTGCCGGGCAGGCTTTACTTTACTTTGCGATATCAGACTTTCATGCCGCTTTGCGGCACCACTGATGAATGAAAATTTTGCCGCTAAATGCGGGCTGTCGTTTTTCTTACCAGCGGCTTCCCGCTGGGGAGGGGCAGCTGGAGGTCTGCAGTTTGGCTTTGATCTCCATCAGGCAACCGCACCAGCGGCAGGTGGTGCCGAATTGAAAGGCCTCGCACGACCGGCAGGCCTGCATGCGCCGATCGTATTCCTCCTCCGTGGTGAGTTTGACGGAACGGATGCGGGCAACGCTGCCAATCAGCTGCCGGATTTCCTCCTCCGAAACATGAACTGTTGTGGTGCAGCCTTTGCAGAAGCTGCCACTCTGCGACGATGGGGACATGCTGGACATGCTTGCTGCCCCCTTTTATTTGATGCTGAGCACAACGACGGATGCGGCAGGCAGCTTGATCAGCCAGCTGCCATTCTCCTGACGGAAGTCGTGGAATTCAGCCGGAGCGACCTGCTCAGGCTCATCAAATGTATTATGGGCGTCCAGACCGGAGGCCTGCAGTATGGTCCCGGATATCACAGCAGCCTCTGTTCCACGCAGTTCACAGCGCAGTTCAACGGAATCCGCATGGTGCAGATTGCAGAGCGAGATATGCATCGTTCCCTCGGCATCGACCGATGCCGAGGCGCTGATCTGTTCGATCGACTCGCCATTCATTTCGTAGCGCGGCGATTCCAGAGCCAAATCCACCCGCTGTGCCCCTTGATGGACCTTGAACATCTCGAAAATATGATAGGTAGGCGTCAGGAGCATCCGGCTGCCTTCGGTCAGAATAACGGCCTGCAGTACATTAACCAGCTGTGCGATGTTGGCCATTTGCACTCTGTCGTTGTGCTTGTGGAAAATGTTCAGGTTCACCGCCGCCACCAGCGCATCGCGCAGGGTGTTCTGCTGGTACAGGAAGCCGGGATTGGTGCCTGGCTCAACGTCATACCAGGTTCCCCATTCATCCACAATTAGGGCAACTCTTTTCTCCGGATCATACTTGGACATAATGGCGTCATGCCGTTCAATTAACTCGTCCATGTAGACGGTTTGCTTGAACGTCTGGAACCATGCCTGCTCGTCAAAGCCGGTAGAAGGGCCTTTGTTGTTCCATTCACCCGTCTGGGTTGTGTAATAGTGCAGGCTGAGGCCGTCCATCAGGCTGCCGGCTTCGCGCATGAGCACTTCGGTCCAGTTATAATCGGCCGTATTGGGGCCGCATGCGATTTTGAAAATTTTATTATCTCCATAATTGCGAACATAAGAAGAGTAGTGGCGGTAGAGGTCGGAATAATATTCCGGCCGCATGTTGCCCCCGCAGCCCCAGTTCTCGTTGCCGATCCCGAAATATTTCAGGGACCATGGCTTTTCACGCCCGTTGTCCTTGCGCCACTCCGTCATGGGTGATTCGCCTTCAAACGTTATGTATTCCACCCATTCGGCCATTTCACGGACCGTTCCGCTGCCGACATTGCCTGCAATGTATGGCTCCGTGCCAATGAGCTCGCAAAAGCGGAGAAATTCGTGGGTGCCAAAATGGTTGTTTTCCACAACTCCGCCCCAATGGACATTCACGACTTTTTTGCGCTGTTCATAAGGTCCGACACCGTCCTTCCACAGATACGCATCGGCAAAGCATCCCCCCGGCCAACGCAGAACAGGGATTTGCAGGGCGCGCAGCGCTTCGATCACATCATTGCGCATGCCCTCCGTATGCGGAAGGGGAGAGTCATGGCCCACCCAGATCCCTTCATAAATACAGCGTCCGAGATGCTCGGCAAAATGGCCGTACAGGTTGCGGTTGATCGTTCCTTTGTTAATGTCTGCATTAATAATAAGCTTGCTCAAATTTCTCATCTCCTTTTCATGTGGCCTAAAATGAATTGAGAAAACGATTGCAAAGTAATTCGCAATAACTAATTTAATAAAAATATTTATTAATAATATATATGCGAACTATACTCCTATCTTATCATCCCATGGCCGATTTGCAATGAAAAAATAGCAGAAAACCAACAAAAATCAGACTTTTGTAAGCGGAACCAACACGAAAAGCATTTTTGGCGTTACACTTAAGTCAGTAGAAATAGCTGTAAATTTCCTCGAAGGAGATGAAGAGCATGTCTGTTGGTGTATTGGCTCATTTATTCGGCAGCCTGTCTTACCGGGAACTGGCCGCCAAAATCGGGGACGCCGGTTTCAGCCATATTCAGCTGGCTTTGTGGAAAGCCGTGAGCGATGCAGATTTTACGAAGCCCGGCCGGCTTAGCCCAGGCTTGGTAATGGCTATGGCTGAGGAGTTCCGCAAGCATGGTGTGGCGGTATCCGTACTGGGCTGTTATTTGCATTTCTTTCATCGCGATCCGGCGGTGCTGCGGGAGAACAAGGAGCGGTTTAAAGAGCTGATTCGGTATGCACGGCTGTTTGGAGCGCCGATGGTGGCAGCGGAGACGGGAACCCATCCGGACAGGAAATATAACGAGCTGGACCGGATTATTTTGCGCGAGACCATCAAGGAACTGGCGGAGGAGGCGGAGAAGTGGGGCGTTTTTATCGGCCTGGAAGCGGCCAACGGGCATCTTGTCGGCACGGCTCAGGAACTGAATGAGCTTCTTATGCAGGTGCCTTCTTCCCATATCGGGGTGGTGCTTGATCCTGGCAATCTCCTGCATGAGGGGAACATAGACAGACAGGATGAAGTCATCCGGGAGGCGTTCGACCTGCTGGGCACGCGCATTATCGCCTGCCATGCCAAGGACCGAAAGCTTACGGAGGAAGGACGGGTTATCACGGTGTCGCCGGGCCAGGGAGATATGAATTACCCTTTGTACATGAGTCTTCTGCAGCAGTATAAACCGGAGGTACACATTATTATGGAACATGCAGGAGAGCAGGAAATGGCTGCCTGCAAAACATTTATTGAGGAAACACGAGCCGAGGCGGTGAAGGTGGAAGCATGACAAAAACGTCCATCGACTTACCTTCTAAGAAGCCAGACCGCGTTTGATGGAAGTTTTTATTTCGATTGCAGAATTGTTCAGCTTCGCTGAGTACTTAAATCTAAAACAATCAGCCCTCTCCGGATGCGGGAGGGCCGATTGTTTTTGTGTGCTGCTCAGGAAGGAGAAAAGCCTTCCTCCCGCAAGTATTCTTCGGCCTCGTCAAGTGCTTCGAACACCATCTCGAGGCTTTCACCCGCGTAAATGTACCACATTTCGTCTTCCGGCAGCAGCTTTAACGTATGCCCGTCAGGATCTGTCCAAACAGAAGCTTGTTCGGCTGCGGCTGAACCGGCAGCAGATGCATGTTCACCGGCCTCCTGTTCCGGACGATCCTGCCCGGAGAGGGAGTCAATCGATGCCTTCACGATTTCTTTGAGCTCTGCGGCGGAGAAGTCGCGGATATTCACCAGCCCCTTGGCATCGGTCTCATGTCCCGGCAAGAGCCCTGCGTATACATAACCATTTCCGTTGGGATGCAGATGGTAGACGACCGTTTTTTTATCATAGATGCTGTCTTCATAGTGAAAGTTGACCCGACCGAGAGAGACGTTTCTCCGTTCCAGCTCGGGGAAGGATTCAAGAATGCTTAATTTTTGCTCAAACGTTAGCATAAGGCCTCCGACAAATTTTCTTAGTAATGAACCGGATTATATCACAATGCTGTCGGCTGTACCAATGATAGATAGCGTTTCCTGCTGCAAGCTGCCTACCCGCAGATGGATTTACAGCAGCCTGTAATGTCAGTACAATGGGAAAAGCTTGTTAGCATAAAGACATCTTAGTTATTGGGGGAGCAGAGTTTTTGGAAACACAAATTGGAACTTTTATTACAGTCGGATTGTATTTTCTTGTCATGCTGCTGATCGGCTGGTATGCCTTCCGCAAAACAACCAATGATATTGAAGGATTTATGCTCGGCGGACGGGGCGTCGGTCCTGTAGTTACGGCCTTGTCAGCAGGTGCTGCCGATATGAGCGGCTGGATGCTGATGGGGCTGCCGGGCGCCGTATTTGTGCAGGGCTTCTCGGGCATGTGGATCGTCCTTGGCCTCAGTCTGGGGGCATACCTGAATTATGTGTTTGTGGCACCGCGGCTGCGCATTTATACGAAGATTGCGAATGATTCCATCACCATTCCGGACTTTTTTGAAAACAGGTTTAAAGACGGCTCGCGCATGCTGCGCTGGATATCGGCCGCGGTTATTCTCGTGTTTTTCACTTTTTATACGTCTTCGGGCATGGTATCGGGGGGACGTTTTTTTGAATCGGCATTCGGAATGGACTACCGCTTCGGCCTGTTCCTTGTGACCGCGATCGTTATTGCTTATACCCTGTTCGGCGGATATCTTGCCGTGAGTTTGACCGATTCCGTGCAGGGGCTGATTATGTTCGCGGCGCTCGTCACCATTCCTGTAGTCGTGGTGAGTCACCTTGGTGGTGTTAAGGAATCATTTGATGTCGTGCGGACGCTGGATCCCGATCATTTCGCATGGTTCCGAAATACGACGATAGCGGGCATTATTTCTTTGCTGGCCTGGGGGCTTGGTTACTTCGGGCAGCCGCATATTCTGGTGCGCTTTATGTCCATTACTTCAGCCGGCGAGCTGAAAAAAGCGCGCAGAATCGGTATGAGCTGGATGGTAATCGGACTCGTCGGCGCATCCATGATCGGTTTCCTCGGCTTCGGTTATGTACAGCATAACGGGCTGCAGCTGGATGATCCGGAGACCATTTTCATTTTGCTGTCCGGAATTCTGTTCAATCCGTACGTGACAGGCATTTTGCTGGCTGCTTTGCTGGCGGCCATCATGAGCACGATCTCCTCGCAGCTGCTTGTGACAGCCAGTGCGTTAACGGGGGACTTTTACAGAACGTTTCTGCGCAGGGAGGCGTCCGGCAAGGAGCTGGTGCTCGTAGGCCGTCTTTCCGTATTGCTGATCGCCATCATTGCTTTAATCATGTCCTATACGCCAAATGATACGATTCTGAACCTTGTCGGTTATGCATGGGCAGGCTTCGGCTCTGCCTTCGGGCCGGCCATCCTGCTGAGCCTGTTCTGGAAACGGATGAACAAATGGGGAGCGCTGTCCGGAATAGTAGTTGGTGCTCTTGCAGTTATTATTTGGGTGCGTCTGGGATTGTCGGGTGTGCTGTATGAAATGATCCCGGCTTTCTTTGCAAGCATGATCTCCATCATTGTGATTAGCCTGCTGACCAAGGCTCCTAAGGCAGAAATTCAAGCGGAATTTGAGCAAACGGGCAGCGAGCTTGCCCGCAATGTTAAATAGAGCGCGATCAGTTTAACAAGAGGGTGCAAGTGTGCATCCTACAACCATTTCACATAAAGAGGCTAACCGTCCGCGCGGTTAGCCTCTTTATTATCGAAACAGCCCCGTTCCCCGGTTGTATGGCCCGAGAGCGGGATGCGAAAGGAGGAGGGATGGATCGCCGCTTATTCCTTCAGCGAGCCGATGAGCAGACCTTTGATGAAATAGCGCTGCAGGAACGGATAAAACAGCACCACCGGACCGATGGTCAGTATGGCCGTGGCCATTTTCACCGACTCCTGCGGCAGCGTCTGGTTGCCGGGAATGGCGCCGCTGCTCTGCATTTGCTGAATCATGCTGATCTCGGAGTTGAGCTTGAACAGCAGGTACTGAAGCGGATACAGCTTCTCATTGTCCACCAGCATGATGGCGTTAAACCAGTTGTTCCAGTAGGCAATGCCATAGAACAGCGTGATCGTGGCAAGGACGGGCATGCTTAAGGGCAAAAAGATCCGGAACGCGATATAGAAATCGCTTGCGCCGTCGATCTTCGCTGCTTCCGTGAGCGACGCCGGAATTTGGGACATGTAGTTGCGAACGAGAAACAGGTTGAACGGGTTGAACATCAGCGATGGGATGATCAAGGCCCAGATCGTGTTATTTAATCCGAGATTGAGGTTGATCAGGTACCAGGGCACGAGGCCCGTATTGAACACCATGGTGATGAAAAAGAACAATCCGAGTCCATGGCGGTAACGGATGTGCTTGGCGGCCAGCGTGTAGCCGGCCATGGACGTAATGGTAACGGCCAGGATCGTGCCGAACGCGGTTACGAAGATCGAGATCATATAGCTACGGTACAGCGGAGTGCTGCCAAACAGAAGCAGCTTATAGGCATCGAGCGACAGCTCGGTCGGAAACAGTTGGTAGCCGTGCTGTTTGATGCTGGCTTCATCGGTAAAGGACACCATGAGCACCAGCAGCATTGGCAGAATGCACAAGAAGGAGATGATGCTGATCAGGACGGCGTTTACGGTGTCGAACATTTTGGGTCTGGAGGTCATCGGGTTTCGCTCCTTTCAGGACGTTTCCGGTTCATGTCAGAACAACGCATGATCCGTGTTCACCTTCTTCACGATTTTGTTGCTGCCCCATACGAGAATAAAGCCGACCACGGACTGGTACAGCCCGACAGCCATCGCCTGCGCAGGATTTCCGATCGTGCGGAGGGAACGGAACACATAGGTGTCAATGACGTCAACGGTCGGATAAAGGAGGCCGTTATCCTTCACAATGGCATAGATCATGTCGAAGCTTCCGTACATGATTTTGCCAAGCGCCAGCAGGGTCAGAATGGATATGGTCGGCAGCATGAGCGGAATCGTGATGTGGCGGATAAGCTGCCAGCGGGTGGCGCCGTCGATCCGTCCTGCTTCGTAATAGCTGTCATTGATGCCCGTAATGGCGGCCAGATAAATGACGAGGTTCATCCCGAGGTCCTTCCAGACCGCCGCGATCGTAAGAATCCAGGTCCAATATTGCGGCGAGGCATACCAGTTGACGGGATCCATATGGAAGAACGCCAGAATCCGATTCAGAATTCCGTAGTCGGTCGACAGTAGACTGTAAATGATGTAGCTGACGATGACCCAGGACAAGAAATGCGGGAACAAAATCGTGGATTGGCTGATTCGCGAAAACCAGCGGCTGCGCAGTTCGTTGAAAAGAATGGCCAGCGCCATGGCGCCCAGTGTGCCGACGATAATGAACAAGAAGTTGAGCTTCAGCGTATTGAAGGTGACCTCCCACGCCCGGGGAGACGAGAAGAAGAACTTGAAATTGTCAAATCCGACCCACTCCGAGTTGAAGAGCCCGGTCCTGAAGTTGAATTTCTGAAACGCAATGAGCATGTACGGGAGTGTGAAATAGCCGAAGATCAGCGTATAGATGGCGGCCGGTAAGACAAGCAGGTACGCGGAACCGTTCGTGCGGATTTCCCGCAGAAAGCCGGAGCGGCTTTTTTTCATAGACAGGCACGTCCTTTCGTTTAAGCTGGGGCTGCAAGCGTGAGCAGTTCTGTTTTGAGTGTAAAGAGAGTTGCCGCGGTCCGTAAACTATGAAAATGGAGTTTGAGCGGATTGGAAGGCGGAAAGGGGATTTTAAAAAAGGGGAAAAACTTCAAATTTTCGTACTCAAAATGGCGGTTTCTGAACCAAGAACGGCGGGGAATGCTTGATTTTATAAGGTTTTTCGCTGATGATGCTAATGGCTGGAGGGAAAGGGGCGAAAAATAAGAATGCGTTTTCATGTTGATGAATGCCTGCTGCAAATATAAAATGAAGTAACATCCGGATTCAGGCCTAGCGAATTCGATAACGAGACAAACATCATTAAAGTAACATATATATTACATATACACGACATCTAAAAAACAATAACTTTGTTTGCATGTGGATCAAAACCGATGCTTCATGATGATCACCAAATGGCAGGGAGGGAGAATATGATCCGGCAGCGATTGTTCCGTTATGCGGTGTACCGCAACATGTTTCTCAGTTTTGTTTTGCTTACGGCAGCCATGATTGCCCTCGTAACCGTCGTTCTGTTCATGATGTTCTCCTGGAGCACCGCGAAAGAGGTAGGAAAAATTTCCGAGTCGATGCTGAAACAAAACAGCGCTGTGTCCAGCGTGATCCGTGACCAGGTCTATAATGTGGGCAACCTTCTGCTCAGCGATAAGGAAATCGTGGGCGCTCTGCTGGACAAAGGAAACGATCCCGTCAAGCAGTATGGAGTGTTCGGCACCCTCAGACGAATTCAGTCGACCTATCCGTTCATCCATTCGATCGGGATCTATAACGGCTCGAATAACACGTATCTCAATACGAAGGGCATTACCAAAGAGCAGGAGAAGGAGCTGCTGGAGGAGATCAACAGCAAGAACACCTCCTACTTCCACCTGTTTCCGCGCCGGATCTCGGCCGCCAATTCCTCTAACCAGAGCGAGGACGTCATTACCTTCGTTCTCCTTCCAAGCTATTATTCGCCGGTGAACTCCAAAGGCGCCATCGTAATCAACATGAGCACCTCCACCATCCAGAAGCTTATTGGCGGGTACCGGAACGAAGCGACGGATTCCCTGTACGTCATTGACGACAGCGGGACGATCATTACCCATTCGGACCATGCCCGCTTTATGGAGGATGTCTCGCAGGAGTCCTATGTGCAGTCCATTCTTTCATCCGCAGCGGAGAGCGGCTATTTCACCCGCTCTATTGACGGCCGCAAGAGCGTTGTCACGTACGTCAAATCCAAGGAAATGAACTGGACGTTTATCAGCGTAAGCCAATATCAAAATCTGCTGTTCAACATGCAGGCTTTACGTACGACCGCGCTGATTCTCGCTCTGGCCTGCTTCGCCGTCAGCATCTTCCTGTCGATCTGGCTGACGCACCATGCGTATAATCCGATCCGACACCTGCTGGATAAAATGAGCGCTATTCCGAAGATGAAGGGAAATCGGCGGCAAATCAACGAATTCGCCATACTGGATACGACCTACGCGGAAATGACGGAGAGGATGCGTTCGATGGAATCCGAGGCTTTCGCCGCTCGTCAGGCCCATGTGCTGCAGTTGTTGAACGGCGGCGATGAGACGGCATTCCGCCGCTTGGCCGGGGAAGGCAGGGGGCCGTATTTCCTGGCGGCGGCCTTGCTCCTTGATAGCCAAGACGGCTCGCCGGGAGGAGAGGACGAGGGGCTGCAGTCGTATTCCTGCGCCACCGTCGCCCGGGCGGCCCAGCAGATGCTGGAGCCGGAGGGAGCGAGCGTAGCCGCGGTCGGCGAGGGAATCGTGGCGATCATCCTGCCTATCAAGCAGAACCGGCCTCCAATCGGTGCAGTCGGCATGCTGGAGGAGCTGCAGAGTGAGATTTTCCGCACGCTCCGCGTATCCGTCACCGTCGGCATCGGGACGGCCGCGCAGACATACGACGGGCTGCGCGAATCGTTCGATTATGCGCAGTCCTGCTTCCGCCAGCGGTTCTTCGAAGGCAAGGGCAGGCTGTTCCACTGTGACCCGGTTATCGCGACGGAGAAGAAGCGGTCTGACGCGCAGTATCCGGACAAGCGGGAGAAACGCATTATCGAGGCGATCAAGCTGCAGCAGCGGGATAAGCTGGAGAAAGAAATCGATCTGTGGATCAAGGAAATCCGGGATTGCACATACCATGAAGCGATGTTCTTCATCAATCAATTTATCGGCGGGTTATACAAGCAGCTTAATGTCCATATGGTGAAAAACCGGGAGAGCGCGGAGCTCTTCCTTCGCTTCACACGAAGGATTACCCGCTTTCAGACCCTCATGGAAACGGCGGATGCCTTGAAGGAGCTCGCCTTGCGGTTATGCAGCCTGTCCGAGGAATCGGGCGCGGTGCGGCATGCGGAGGTCGTGGATTTCATTCAGATGTATGTGCGCAAGCATTACGCGCGGCCGGATATGTCTCTTGAGCAAGTGGCGGGTGAGGTCAAGCTGTCCCGCAGTTATGTCGGCAAACTGTTCAAGGCGCATTGCGAGCTGTCGTTCAATGATTATCTGAATGCCGTGCGCCTGGAAAAAGCGAGAGAGCTTCTCGCGAGCACCGAGGATTCGGTGCAATCGATCAGCGAGCAGGTGGGCATCTTGAATACGACCTATTTCTATACATTGTTCAAAAAGCATTATCAAATATCGCCGGCACAGTTCCGAAGCCAGCATGCATTAGAGAAGAAAATGGCGCAGTGACAGATAACCTGACTTTTTGAACACGCACTTCAAGCGTTTTAAAATGGCGGAATCCATCATTTTAAAGTATACGTCATCCCAATGTCTCCTTAAGATAGACATCGTACCTATAGCGGCAGGACAATACCACTTGAAGTCAGGGGGGCAAGGCATGAAAAAAAGGAAAGCGCTAGTGCGATGGTTGGCCGCACTCTTCATCGTTTCCGTGATCGCAGGCTGCTCCGGCGGAGGCAATGCCGGTGGAGAGAACCGCTCGACAAGCGGGGAGAGCGGTGGCGGGAACAAGCTGCCGGTCCGGTACCTGCTTCCGGGCAACGCGCCGCAGGATTTGGACACGGTGGTCAAGGCGATTAACGAGAAGCTTGAAGCCGACGGCCTCAACCTTACGTACGAACCAACGTACATACCCTGGGACGCATGGGACCAGAAGACGAACCTCATGATGTCGACAGGGGAGGAATTCGAGCTGATCGCCATCATGCATGATGTGAAAGGACCGACGGTGCTTGCCGGCAGCGGCGGGATCATTCCGATCGACGATCTGCTGGATCAGTATGGCAAGGAGCTGAAAAAATCCATGCCGGACTGGATCTGGGAATCCGCGAAAATCAACGGCAAGATTAACTATGTGCCGAACTTTTGGGCGGATACTGCTTTTAACGACGGCATGTTTACGATCCGGACCGATCTGCTCGAAGCGAACGGACTCAAGCCTCCGGCATCGCCGGAGGAGCTGCTGGATGCGGCGGAGACGCTGCAGAAAAATTGGCCGCAGGAGAACAAGAACGTATATATCAAAATGCTGGAGGAGCCTGCCTACTTCCTGCATACGACGTATGATACCTATCCGTTTACCGTTGCCGACAACATGATTTACATCGATCAGCAGGGGAACGTGAAGTCCTGGATTGAAACCGAGGAATTCAAAAAAGATGTGCAGTACATGAACGAGGCGTATCAGCGCGGGCTGATCATGAGCGATCTGCTGACGACCCCGACGGAAGTCATCAACCAGGAGGAATTGGCCGGACGTTATCTGTACCGCCCGGGGGATGTCGGCACAAGCGATGCCATTCTACAGACGTTCCCGGACGCCAAGCTGGATATTTACTATTTGGCTGACCAGCCGAAGTTCAGATCCTATGCGATCCGTAACTCCAACGGGGTATCGGCCACCTCTCCGCATCCGGAAGCGGCTATTCAATTTTTGAATTGGGTGTACAGCAGCCAGGAGAACATGGATCTCGTACAGAACGGTGTGAAGGACGTGCATTGGAAGGATACCGGCAAGAACACCAAAGACTATCTCGCCAAGAACGAGAACGGTTCCCCAGCTTATGAGCTGCCGTATTGGCTGCTCGGCCACGTTGAAATGAACCGGTATCCGACGAATATCGACCCGGCACGGCTGGAGCGCCGCACAACGATTGCCGACGATGCCGTGAACAGCATTGCGATCGGCTTCACCTTCGACCCGACAAACGTCGCATCCCAATACGCCAACTGCATCGCCGAGCTGAAGACGAGTGTCTATCCGGTCATGCAAGGTGTCGTGAAATACGAGGACGGCTACGAGAACATGCTCGCCGCCATGAAAGCTGCCGGTCTCGATGAGGTCGTGGCAGAATATAAACGGCAATTCGATGAGTGGAGAGCAGGTTAAGGAGGATATGAAAATGACCATTCAGGCGCCAGCCATCCGGGAAGGCTGGAAATGGTTTACGGAAAGCCGATACGGCCTGTTCATTCACTTCGGGCCTTATGCCCGATACGGGCGCGGCGAACAGGTGCTGTTCCGGGAGCATCTGGACCAGTCCGAATATGCCCGCGAGGCCTGCGAGTGGAACCCGGTGTTTTTTGACGCCGAACTGTGGGCCTACACGGCCCGCAAGGCGGGCATGAAATACGCTTGCTTAACGACTCGGCATCATGATGGATATTGCTTATGGGATACGGCCACGACAGATTACTCAAGCGCGAAGCAGGCGCCAGGCAGGGATCTGGTGCGGGAGTTCACCGACGCGTTCCGGGCCGGGGGGCTTCGGGTTGGCTTATACTATTCATGGATCGATTGGCGAATTCCGGCTTACTTCGACGGACCGGAAAAGGATCCGCAAGGCTGGGAGGACATGAAGCGGTACTTGCACGCCCAGGTAGAGGAATTGGTCACAAAATACGGGCGTATCGATCATTTCTTTTTCGATGGTGTGTGGCCGAGAACCGCCGAAGACCTGGACAGCATCAAGCTGGTGGAGCGGATGAAGTCAATTCAGCCGGATATTCTGGTTAACAATCGTCTCGGGCTGTCCGAGGAGGAGAAGCTGCATGCGGACGGAGGCGGCGGGTCGGGAGATTCCGAGGTGCTCGGCGACTTCGGTTCACCGGAGCATGTCATCGTCCCGGACGGGAAGCGGCTCTGGGAATCCAGCCAGGTGACGACATGGCGATTGTGGGGTTATACAAACGGCGAACGATGGCGACCGGCCGACGTCCTGCTCGACATGCTGTGCGAGTGCGCTGAGAAAGGCGGTACGTACGGCGGGAATTTACTGCTTAACGTCGGGCCGCAGCCGGACGGACAGCTGCCGCCGGAATTCGTGGAACGGGCGCTGAAGATCGGACAATGGCTGGAGGTTCACGGTGAGGCGATCTACGGCTCGGATGGCGGCAATCTGACCGAGTTTATTACGTATGGGCGGCAGACGATGAAAGGCAATTATTTGTATCTCATTATCCGGTTCTGGGATGGGAGTCCAGTACTGCGGTTGGCGGATCTCGTCACGCCGGTGGTTCGCGTGACGCTGCTGACGACAGGACAGGAGCTTACGTTTCGGCAGGATGGCGATGTGCTCTGGATCGAAGGTCTTCCACGGGAACGTCCGACCGAACTGTTCCCGGTGATCCGCATCGAATGTGAGAGCCGTCCGGAGACGAACCAATGGGGAAGCGAGCGCCTCTGGACAGGTGATCCTTCCCGGATTGCCGATTGGGCCAGATCGCGTGGGACCACCGTCTATGCCGACGGCCAGCCGCGACATGCAAAGAAATAACCGATGAGGCGGTGGAAGAAGTGCTGATCATGCATGCCAACCAGACAAGCGCTGAGAACCCTTCTGTTATCTAAGCGTAGAAACTGAGGAACAACCGGCAACCGGCGTTTCCTGCTTCGGTTCTTTGAAACAGTGAGCTTGGAGGCTGGACAGCTCTTACTAAAGTGAGCGAAAAAACCGGAGCGGGCCAGAGGGTTTATCCTCGCCCGGTCCGGTTTTTAGTTTTGATTTCACAGACCATGCCCTTACTACAAGAAAGCTGTTTTTGGGACAGACTCCTTTGCCCGGTGTGCCAAAATCAGATTTCAGACCTCAAGCCAGAGCGCCGGTGTTGTCGGCGGTTCCCAGCCCGGCAGAGAAGTGTGGGCCTGACGGCATTGATAGACAACGCCGTTATAGGTCACAAGATCGTTTACATTATAGCTTGTATTAGGAGCCCAATCCGGCGCTTCGGTCGAAGGGGCGGGGGTAGTGGCAGTTGCCGCATTACTGGCGCCGGATTCATTGCCGGCGGCATCCAAGGCTGTGACCGTAAAAGTATAGGTCGTATTTGCGGTTAAGCCTGAGGCTGTGTAGCTCAATAAAGTGCCACTGACGCTTCCGATTTTATCGGTGCCGTTGTAGATGTTATAGCCTGTGACGCCTACATTATCGCTGGATGCTTTCCAGGAGAGTGAAATCGTAGAGGAGGTCATCGCAGTTGCAGTCAAGTCTGACGGTGCAGACGGGGCCTGTTCATCCTTCTCCGGTCCCACAGCGGTTGAAGCGGTCACGGTGTTGCTGGCTGCAGATTCGTTGCCGGCGGCATCTTTGGCTTTAACGGTAAAGGTATACTGGGTACCTGCGGACAATCCTGTAACCGTGTAACTTGTCAGTGTTCCGGCTACACTTCCGACTGGCGTCGTGCCACGGTAAACCGTATATCCGGTGACACCGACATTGTCGGTTGCCGCATTCCAGGCAAGTGTGATGGAGGATGAGGTTGCGGCCGTGGAACGGAGATTGGAAGGAGCGGTTGGAGCTTGTGTATCCGGTCCGCCGCCGGTGTCGCCGTTGGACAGATTTACATCAATAGCCTGATAAAAGGCGTTGCCGGTATCCGCAATTTCCCACACGCCGAGAATGACATAATATCCGCTCCGGTCTGTAGGCACATTGCAGGTATGCGTTACACTGGATGACGGACGGGCGCCACCGTCGTTGAAGGAGCAGAACAGCTCAAGGTCGCTGCGGGCAATCGGCTTGTTGGGGTCCCAGCCGATTTTTGTAATATAATACTTCCATTCCTTGGTGGCATGGGCGGCAGTCAGTGTCCAGTGAAAGGTGTTGGGACCGCCGTTCATATTGACTTTGCTCCAGCGGGTTGCTGTCTGCTCGAACAGCGGGGGGAATATGCCGCCTCCTGTAATTTGTCCGTCAGCAGGCCCGCCAGCAGGAAAGTTGCCTTTCGCTTCTATGCTGTGGGGCTCATACTGCACCGGTCCGCAATTCGTATTTACGCCCTGTCTGCAGAGCTGCGCCCGGCTCGCCGGGGAGTCCACGTACCCATGTGCGGAAATGACACCTGAAGAGATCGAGACAAAGACCAGCACGAACACCGAAACTGCGACAGAACGCAGCCTTTTGTGGATTTTTGCTTTTTGGGTCAATAGAATTCTCCTCCTTCATTAATATGATGGCGTCAAAAATCTGTTAGATGATTTTATTTCCTGCTGCTAACCTGGATCAGCCCCTTTCTTCATAAGATAGAACTTCTGCGTGAATGAGTCTGTTCGCGGCTATGTATAAAGAAAGGTGGAGTAGTACTGAAATAGTCAGGATTGATTTCAATATATTAAGTCGAAAAGATGAAAGAAAGGATAAATTTTAATGATTTAGGGAGAAAAAATGTGAATCCGGACGAAAGTGCGGAAGAATGAATATAAAGAATGGACAGCTTTCCGTTAAGGAAGAACGAGCTGTCCATTTTTACTAGTCAGTCAGCAGAAAACCGGCACGTTCCAGGGCCTGACATGCCTGATCGAGCCGTTCCTGATCCGGCGCAGTCAGCGTATGAAGATGAATACCGCCAGTCAGCTCTGACAAATATGCCGCATTCGTGGAAGTGATGCGCAGAATAAATTCATGTACTTCCTGGCGGGTGGAAGCCAGAATGGGAGCGGTAATCTCACCGTAAACCGGGTGCTCGACAATGACGTCCTTCACCGTAACCCCGTAATCCACAATCAACTGCAGTTCCTCCTCCGTCCGCTCGGGACCGTGCTGAACGGCGACAATCCGTTCCACCGGCCTGTCGGATGCCTCGGGCTGTGCCAGATACATATAGCCCTGGCTTGTTGCCATAATCGGTTCATTCTTCGCCTTGAGCAGCGTAATATCCTGCACTATAACCTGGCGTGACACAGATGCCCTGCGGGCCAGCTCACTGCCAGTAAGCGGGGAATGCTCCTTCAGCCATTGCAGCAGCTTCTCTCTCCGCTCTGCACCGCTTAGCTTAGTCTCATCGTTCATCTATTTTAATCCTCCTTTTACACAGCTATAGCTTGTTCATCACCGTTTCATGCAGAGTGCTCAGAAGTGAATCCACTTCCTGCAAAGTTGTGTGCTGCCCGAAAGATATGCGTATGAAATGCAGAGCCTCCTGATCCGACGCCCCCAAAGCTTTGACGGAAGGGGACGGATTCTGCTGTCCTACGGCGCATGCGCTCCCGGTGGATATGCATATCCCGCTGCGGTTGCATTCTAACATTATATACTGTCCCTCGGCTTTCAGAAAATAGCAGCCTGCAATATGAGGAAGCACCTGTACGCGGGTTTCGTCCACTACAGGCTGTAAAGGGATGCCGAGCCGGTGCCCCTCCATGAACAGATGGGATCTTAATTTCCGGAAATGCTCCGAGAGCTTTGTCATTTGCCGGACCATTGCCTCAGCGGCGGTCACAAAGGCGCCGATGCCCGGCACGTTGACGGTGCCCGGCCGGAAGCCTTTTTCATGCGTGGTTCCGGGGTAGACGGGCTTCCAATCGACTCCGGGGCGAATATACACGGCGCCCACGCCTTTCGGGCCGTAAACTTTGTGGCTGGACACTGTGAGTACATCAAAGCCCAGTTCATCCGCATGAACGGGTATTTTGCCGAAGGTCTGAACCGCATCGGTATGCAGGAGGATGCTGCGCTTTTTCAGAAGCGGTGACAGTTCCTGCAGGTCCTGAATGATGCCGGTTTCCGAATTGGCGTGCTGTATGGAGACGAGCCCCGTGTTCTCCCTTATATGGCTGAGCAGAATTTCAGGTGTAATACGCCCGTTGCCGTCCGGCTGCATGATGGAAACTCCCCAGCCCTGGCTCTGCAGCAAAGCCGCCAGATTGCGGATGGATGAATGCTCCACCGAGGTGGTAATAAAATGCCTCCGATCCGCGGGAAGCCCGTTTAATACGGATTGCAGAGCAAGTATATTCGACTCTGTGCCCCCGCTTGTAAAATAGATTCCATCCTCATGTCCATGAATCAGGGCGGCGAGCTGTCTGCGGCAGTAATTAAGGATATGCTCGGCTTTCCCACCTGCGTCGTGCAGGCTGCTTGCATTCCCGTAGACTTCTTTATTCAATTCATGAAACACCTGCATGGCTTCTTCACTGATCGGCGCCGACGCGGCATAGTCAAGATAAATCATGTCTTTTCTCCTCCATACGGAAGTTAAATTTCAAATAAAAACTCTTGAGTTTATTGTAGGGATGTGTAAAGATATGTGTCAAGACACATGTGACGACAAGAGGTGTTGATATGTCCTATCGATCGGTAATTGTGATTGGCGGCGGAGCAGCGGCCCTGTCCCTGGCTGCGGCAATGCCCGAAGATATACAGATTACGCTGCTTACCAAGAGCACGACGGGCCGCAGCAATTCCATGCTGGCACAGGGAGGCATTGCCTCCTTCCATCAGGCGGGAGATTCTGCGGCTGAACATCTGACCGATACGCTCGCCGCCGGGGGCGGACACAATGATGTCAATGTAGCCTCCGGCATAATCCAGGACGGCAGGCGCATGATTGAACAGCTGCTGGAGCAGCGTTTTCCCTTTGACCTTGATGAACTTGGCGAGCCGCAGCTTGGCCGGGAAGGGGGACATCACAGGAACCGGATCTTTCATGCAGGCGGGGACGCGACAGGTAAAATGCTGGTGCAGCATCTTGAGGGGCTCTTGGGTGACAATGTCCGTGTGATGGAGCAGATTACGGTGTATGAGCTGCTGCTGGAGCAGGGCAGATGCACGGGGGTGCTGGCCAGCCATGAGGAGACGGGGCTGTTCGAGATGAGGGCGGATGCCGTGGTCATCGCGACCGGAGGCTGCGGCAGCCTGTTCAGCCGTCATACGAATGATGCAACGGTGACGGGCGACGGTTTGATGATGGCTTACGAGGCAGGCGCCGAGCTTACGGACCTGGAATTTATTCAATTTCATCCGACTCTGTTGGTGCATGATGGTGTTGTTTATGGACTCGTTTCCGAGGCGGTGCGCGGTGAGGGAGGAGTGATCCGGGACGAAGACGGCAGACGGATTATGAACGGGCGACATGAGATGGGTGACCTTGCCCCGCGGGATGTGGTAGCGAGAGCGATGCATGAGGAAATCCGCAGTGGACACTCCCTGCATATCGATATCAGCGGCATCCAGGATTTCCGGGGCCGTTTCCCGACGATTTCTGGCCTATGTGATGCTGCGGGAGTGGATATCCGCGAGGGCTGCATCCCGGTTGCTCCGGGCATGCATTTTCTGATGGGAGGCATTCGCGTAAATGAATGGGGCGAGAGCACTGTCCCAGGCTTGTATGCAATAGGCGAGGCCGCCTGCACGGGGCTGCACGGAGCCAACCGGCTGGCCAGCAATTCGTTGTTGGAAGCTTTGGTCATGGGCAACCGGGCGGCGGGGCGGATTGCTCAGGTTGTGTCTGCCCGGATAACGGGCGAGAGCGGGCACAGCCTTCCAGCACCGGATCGAGGCGGCTGTTATGAAGTCCCCCGCATCACCCTTGAAGAGCTGCAGCGGCACATGAGTAAATCTGTTTCCATCCAGAGGAGCGGGGAAGAGCTTCAGGCTCTGGGCCGCTGGCTGCATGAAGTGCAAACCGACCCCATTCATGTGCAAAAGATCACAAAAAAACAGCTTGAGCTCCTCCATCTATGGCAGCTCGCGAGGCTCGTTGCGGCCTCTGCATTGCTGCGCGAAGAAAGCAGGGGCGCTCATTATCGAACCGATTTTCCTGTAAGCGATGATGCGGGCTGGAAAGGGAAGCAAATCATCCACAGCCGGAACGGCATACAAATCAGAGAAAATGAAGGGATTGCTCAATCATGGAACGTTTACAGCTGAAACGCATGCTGGAGGCTTTTTTTACAGAGGATATCGGGAACGGCGATCTGACGTCTTCCCTGATCTTCGGAGATCAGGTCTGTGAAGCTGTCATTCACAGTAAAGGCAGCGGCGTCTTTGCGGGCAGCGATATTATTCGTGAAGGCTTTGCGCTGCTTGATGTGGACATTGAGGTTGAGATGTGCAGGAGCGACGGAGATCCCGTGGGACCCGGCACCGTTATTGCCGAGCTAAAAGGCCGCGCGGCGTCGCTTCTGACAGGGGAAAGGGTCGTGCTGAATCTCATTCAGCGGATGTCGGGCATTGCGACTTTGACAAGGGAGTGCGTCTCCCGGCTCAATGATTCAAGTATCCGTCTCTGTGACACCCGAAAGACCACTCCCGGTCTAAGAATGCTTGAAAAATACGCCGTCCGCATTGGCGGCGGTTATAACCACCGCTTTGGCCTCTATGACGGCATCATGATCAAGGATAACCATATCGCCGCCTGCGGCTCCATTCGGGAGGCTGTTGCCAAGGTCCGCAGCGCCGCGGGACATATGGTGAAGATCGAGGTGGAAATCGAGGATAAGGAGCAGCTTCGGGAAGCGATTGAGGCAGGCGCGGATGTCATCATGTTTGATAACTGCCCGCCGGATACGGTCCGCACATTTGCCGCCATGACCCCGCCGCATATCGTGACAGAGGCTTCGGGCGGCATTATCCCGGACAGTCTGCCTTTGTTCCGTGGGACGGGAGTAAATTGCATTTCGCTTGGATTTTTGACGCATTCAGTTCAGAGTCTTGATATCAGTATGGATGTAAAAATATAACTGGCACGAAATAAAGCTATGGGAGAGGAATGAGGAACAATGTCTATTCTGGAAGCGTTGAATGGGCAGCACGGAATGATGCCGGAGCATTACAAGTACATGTCGGCAGCCGAGATGGAGCAGCGGGTTGCCGCGCTAAAAGAAAAATTCGGTAAAAGGCTGCTCATCCCCGGCCACCATTACCAGAAGGACGAAGTGATTCAATTTGCCGATATTACCGGCGATTCACTGCAGCTGGCACAGCAGTCGGCGCTGAATACGGAGGCTGAATATATCGTATTTTGCGGGGTTCACTTTATGGCGGAAACGGCCGACATGCTGACCTCGGAAGGGCAGACGGTCATGCTGCCTGACATGCGCGCAGGATGCTCCATGGCAGACATGGCCGATATCATGCAGACGGAGAGGGCGTGGAAGGAGCTGCAGCTCCAGTTCGAAGACACGATCCTGCCTTTAACTTATGTGAACTCTACGGCAGAGATCAAGGCTTTTGTCGGACGAAACGGCGGAGCAACCGTAACATCTTCCAATGCCAGCAAAATAGTGGATTGGGCGCTTAAACAGAAGCAGCGGATCCTGTTCCTGCCAGACCAGCATCTGGGACGCAATACCGCTTATGATCTGGGCGTGCCCTTGGAGCAAATGGCGGTATGGGACCCTCATCAGAACAGGCTGCTGACAGAACAGGACCCTGATTCTATCAAAGTTATTTTATGGAGAGGGCACTGCTCTGTGCACGAGAAGTTTACGGTGGAGAATGTGCTTAGGCAAAGGGAGCTGGACCCCGAAGTCCGCATCATCGTGCATCCGGAATGTGCGCATGAAGTGGTGCAGCTGGCGGATTGCGCGGGCTCGACCAAATTCATCATCGAAACGATCCGCAATGCGCCGCCAGGCACCAAATGGGCGGTAGGCACGGAGATGAACCTTGTACAAAGAATCATCCGCGAGCACCCCGAACAGCACATTGTTTCCCTCAATCCGGATATGTGTCCGTGCCTGACCATGAACCGTATTGATCTTCCTCATCTCCTGTGGTCGCTGGAGTCTATTGATCAGGGGAACCCGGCAGGAATTGTAAAAGTCCCGTCCCATATCCAGCGCGAAGCGGTGCTGGCTTTGGACAAAATGCTCCATATTGTATAACATGTAAGGATACAGACCTGAGCTGCCAGCTTGGGCTGTATCCTTTTTTTTCGTACAAAAGCGTTCATTGCCGGGCAAAACGGGTACTAAGTCAGCAATGAAGGAGTGAGCGCATGACGGCAAGAGATTATTATTTCGATAATGTGAAATTTGTATTAATTGCACTGGTCGTGACCGGGCACCTGATTGAACCGCTTGGCTCCCAGCCTTTTTTGCGGCCGCTGTATTTGCTTATTTACGCTTTTCATATTCCGCTGTTTGTGCTGGTATCGGGCTATTTCTGCAAAAATCTAAGCAGCGGCGAATATACCAATAAGGTGATCAGCAGGCTGGTTGTTCCTTATGTTATTTTCGAAACGCTGTATTCTTTGTTTGATTATTACGTGCTCGGTGAACAGACACTGAAGTTTTCCTACTTTACGCCATATTGGCTGATGTGGTTTTTGTTCAGCATGATTTTATGGAAAGCGGCATTGCCTTATGCTGTCAAAATCCGCTATGCGCTGCCCATATCCATCATCGTTGCCATTCTGGCCGGTTACGCGAATGATGCCCAGTATTATGCAAGTATTTCGCGCACATTGGTTTTCTTCCCGTTTTTCCTCGCCGGTTATTATTTGAAGAGGGAGCATATTTCCCGTCTGCGGACCCCGCTAATACGAAGTATAGCGGTTATCGTCGTTTTGGCAGCCGCCGCGGTCATGATTTTGTACGGAAACGGTTTTGAGGAGAAATGGTTTTACGGCAGCGTGCCTTATGAAGCTATGGGGCATCCCGAGTGGAGTGCAGGCCTGTACCGGGCGGCTGTTTATGCCGGGGCGGTTTTGCTTGGCGGATCAGTGCTGGTGCTTGTGCCGGAAAACAGATTTCCGCTGATTACCGCCGGAGGAAGAAATACGCTGTACGTATACTTGCTGCACGGATTCATCATCAAGTTTTTGGCGAAGGCCAGCGGCTTGTACGCGTTATTCCGCGATCCGGCGCTGCAGCCGCTTTTGCCGTTGGCGGGTATCCTGCTGACTGTGCTGCTGTCTGGCGGCGGTATCCGTCACTTGTTTAAATGGCTGGTGGAGCCGCGGCTGAACAGATTGTTTAAAAAGCCGCTAAGCAACCGGAGCCAAAGCCGTACCATGAGCAGATAGATTCTTATCGACAAAGGGAGTGCATTCCTTGAAAAGGAAATATGGAGACCATACAGATTGGTAGCGTGTACTGGATAGGGAATATGCAATATTTTGACAAGAGTGTGTGCATCGTTAATGATGGATACTTAACTCTATTCGGTACATTTCTTTCTTACGGTTGCGATATCGCTTATTCGGGCGAAAAAACCAGGGTTTCTTTTCTAACGGTCGTATGCGCGTTTATTTAGACGAGACAGCCCCTTATTTGCGGAAAAATGGGACATAAGCTCGCTGGCAACCATTACATTTTGTACCTCCATGTTTTTACCCATATAGCGTCGCTCACACCCGTTAGAATATCGCACTTTTATATGTACTCGAACCTATTCCACGCCCAAGCACTGATTCGGTTTTTGTGCCAAAAAATCAAATATAAATGGGGGGTCAGCGATTGAAGTAATGGTTCATCCTTGGAACGCCTCTCAACAAACGAAAGGAGTGCCCACGGGTTAAGGATATTTTGGGACACTCCTCTTTGTACTAATAGATGTATGAAATAATTATACCGGACCCCACTTGATCAGCACACCTACAATGATGGAAACAAGCCCGATGATAAACCAGGTCAGGGCGAGCGGCCAAATAAATTTCAGCCATTTTGTATATGGAATGCCTGTCGCGGCCAATATGGCCATCAGCACACCGGAGGTAGGATTGAGGCAGTTGACTACGCCTTCGCCCATCATGACCGCCTGCACGGTGACCTGGCGGGTTACGCCAAGCAGGTCGGACAGGGGCGCCAGAATAGGAATCAGCACAACGGATTCTCCGGAACCCGAGGAAATCAGGAAATGCAGCAGAGCGCTTGCCAAATACATTCCAACCGATACGAAAATGGGGCCATTTCCTTGCAGGAGGCTTGCCAGCCCGTTAACGATCGTATCCAAAATGTTGCCGTCATCAAGCACAATCGAAATACAGCGGGCCATACCGCAGATCAGAGCGCCATACACCAGCTTTTGACAGCCGCCGAGAAACGTTTTTGCCGTTCCGTTGCCGCCCAGCCCGCCGATGATTCCAGCAGCGATGGAAATGAAGACAAACGTGCCGGCCATTTCCTTGTCTCCCCATTTGAGATAGAACGTGCCGGCCAAGAAACCCGCGAGGCACAATCCCGTAACAGCAATAATCCATTTTTGTCTGGCCGTCCACACTGCATTTTCCGAGCCCTCATCTTCACTGATAAGCGCCTTGCTAGGAAACCAATCGCCTGTAAGCAGACTGCCGCGTTCCGTTTTCAGCCTTTTGGAGTACAAATACAAATAAATAATGGTGGCAGCCACAAAACAAACGTAAATGATGCTGCGCAGCCCAATCCCCGAGAACAGGGGCACTTCGGCGATCGTCTGCGATATGCCGAGCGGGGAAGGGGAGAGAAGCGTCGAGTTGAAGCCGGCATAAGTACCGAGGTAAATGACGGCCGCACCCAATACAGCGTCCCATTTCAGAGCCCGCGCTACCAGAATGCCCAGCGGAATAAAGCCGATGACGGAGTTCACGACAATGCCTGTCGTTCCTAGCACCGAGAAAATAGCGGCGACAATCAGGATAAACAATAGCTGCCGTTCACGGAATTTGTTCACAATGGTATGCACCATGCCTGTGATCGCGCCTGTTTTCTCAAGGACTGCAATCGCTCCGCCTGTGAACATAATCAAAAAGATGATGGAGGAAGCGTTGGACATGCCTTCGGCGATGGCTGAGAAGAAGCCGACAAATGAAATGGGTGATCTTTCAACCTGATGATAGCTTCCCGGAACGGTGGTTGTGATATCATTGTTGGTGACGCGATCAAACTCGCCGGCAGGCACAAAGTATGTGGCAATGGCACATATCAATGCTACAGAAAACAGAAGTACATAAGCATCAGGCATTTTCAGCTTGATTTTTCGTGCGGTGTGTTGCGGGGCTGGATTTTGCATTGAGTCAACCTCCTGTGTTGTGTAATCAAGCTTGTTCATTTGCTTCCAGATAATGTTGTAAAAGGCGATTTGTTTGCTATATCATAATAAAGGATTTGCAATATTTCAATCATTTTTGAATAAAAAACTTCAAAAACCAGCTATTGAGGTGATATAATCTGACATCATACCGGGAGAAAATCGAAAAGCATTATGGGGAACTGACGAAAGGGATGAAGAAGGTAGCGGACCTGCTGCTTTCCAATCCCACCGCCATCGCAGCCCATTCCGCCCGCAAGGTCGGGGAACTGGCTGAAGTCAGTGAAACGATGGTTGTCAGACTGGCCGTTGCCCTCGGTTATCAAGGTTACAGCGAGCTTCAGCAGGCGGTGCGGCAGGCGGTATATAACATTTACACAGACATCCATGAGCTGAAAGGGGAGGGACAAACGGAGGAACTGCATTATTTTCAGCAGATGATGCGGGCCGATCAGGCGAATATCGAGCGTGTCTCGCAAAGTATTTCCCCGGAGGATCTGGACAAAGCGGTGCAGCTGCTGGACAATGCAGACCAGATTGTAGTGGCTGGCGTCCATTTCAGCTTTTCCATGGCGCACTGGTTTGCGTTTTCGCTGGGGCTGCTCAAGCCTCAATGCAGGCTGTATCGTCCCGAGGATCAGATTCATCTGAACCATCTGACGGGGGAGAGTGTGCTGATCGTCTTTTCCTTCTACAGGTATGCTTTGGAACCGCTGTGGATTGCCGAGGAGGCCAAGCAGAAGGGCATTACCGTCATTGCATTTACCGACTCCAGAACGGCGCCGATCGTTCCGCATGCAGATATTGTATTTTCTCTCGAGCTGCCGATCAGATCCATTATTCAGATGTCACCCGTTATATTTTCTATCATGAACTCGATTATTATGGAGCTTGCCAAGCACAATGATCAGAATGTAAAAATGACCGAAGGCCATCATATCCGCAAGTTTTACACACAGTAAACGTGGATGCCTGTTTGCCGTGCGACAATGACGAGGGAGAGGGATGATGATTATGCCATTATTGCCTGAAGAATACCGTGCAACGATTAAAGAAGTATTTGCGCACCTGCATGCCAATCCGGAAATCAGCATGAAAGAGGTCAATACCACCAAATATGTAAAGGAGTGGCTGGATAAGCTCGGCTGCCGGACACGGACCTTTGATTCCTGCCCGGGTGTGATCGGGGAGATTGGGGAAGGCAAACCGGTCGTCGCCGTGCGAGCGGATATGGACGCGCTGTGGCAGGAGGTGAACGGAGAATTCCGTGCGAACCATTCCTGCGGCCATGATGCGCATATGACCATGGTGATCGGGGCCGCGATCGCGCTTACCCAAATGAAGGACCTGCCGGCAGGAACCATCCGCTTTGTTTTCCAGCCTGCAGAGGAAATTGCACAAGGGGCATTGGCTTTAATTGAAACAGGGGCCTTGTCGGATATCGATTATTACTACGGTGTGCACCTGCGCCCTGTGCAGGAGCTGCCTGCAGGTAAAGCCGCTTCTTCCATCCGCCACGGGGCCAGCCGCGGAGTCACCGGTGTGATTTATGGAGAGGAAGCCCATGCGGCGCGGCCGCATCTTGGGATTAACGCCATTGAGGTGGCGTCATCCATCGTGCAGGAGCTCGGTCATATCCACCTGGACCCGCGTATTCCTTATTCCGTGAAAATGACCACGATGCATGCCGGTGAGACCCGCAACATTATTCCGGGTACGGGACGTTTTACCCTGGACCTGCGTGCCCAAACCAATGAAGCGATGACAGAGCTTGTCGAGAAAGTCCAGCAAACCGTGAACGGGGTCGCCAGCCGGTACGGTGCACGGATTGAGCTGGAAATCGCACATGGCCTTGCGGCGGCACAGGTGGATGCGACAGCGGAGAATTATATGGCTGCTGCTATTGCTGAGGTGATTGGCCAGGAGAACACGGCCTCGGCGCTATTAACAACAGGCGGGGATGATTTCCATCAGGTAGCTATCAAGCTGCCCCATGTGAAAGCGACCATGCTCGGTTTGGGCTGCGGTCTGGCCCCAGGATTGCATCATCCGCATATGAGCTTTGAGCATGATGCGATGTATACCGGAATTGAAATATTGGCCAGGGTCATCCTGAACACGCTGCAAAATGAGGCTGTAACTGTATAACAGAAAAATGGCTGCCCCAACCATTCAAAGGGTTGAAGGCAGCCATTTTTTTGCCATATCCTAGCTGAGCAAGCGTGTGGTAGCGGAGGGGGCAGCAGCTATTTGACCGTCAAGCATAGCCGTTTTCCACCGTATATAGCTGTCCCAAGCAGTCCCGCTTTCGAGCACGGATTTGCAGGTGTAAATTCCTTCCTCGATCGATTGCACACGTTCTCCGATAAATAGCCGCACGGCGCTGTTGAGCAGCACCTGATTCGTAAACGCCATATGGCCGGTGCCGTTCAGGACCTGCTCCGTCACCTCAAGCTGGAGGGCCGGCGTCCAGGACAGCTCAGGCAGGATGCTTTCGAGGCCGAACATCTCCGGATCGATCAGCTCCAGCCGGGCTGCGCCATTTTCCACAAAATAAGTCCGGGTCGGGCGGTCAATGAACAGGTCCTCGGACCCTTCGCAGCCCTGCACAATCACCGCTTTACGGTAGCCGAGCTTAACGAGCAGCTTGGCGGTTCTTTCAAAGACCGTGTTATGGAATACCCCGAATGCAAGATATGGTGAGCAGCTGTAATCAATCAGCTTCTCCGCCGTATTCAGCACGGTCCGCAGTCCCAATTCCTCGCGGAGCGGGCGCAGTCTGCCGAGCGGCGGGCATTCCTGCTCGGAGGAGACGAACATCACTCCGGTATTTGCTGCTGCCGCGGCGGCTTGCCGGCGCGGGACGCGGGCGCTGTCGATCCCCATCTCCCTGAGCAGCATCGGGATGGTGATGCCCCGTTTCGGCGGCAGCGGCTCCGTGCCGTGCAGCGTGACAGGCAGGCCGCAGGAGGCCACGATAAAGGCCGATGCAAAAGTCGCCATAAACGTCGAGGTCCGTCCGTCATATGGACCCGCGAAATCGATGCCTTGCCGCTCACCGGAACGATTCGCAAAGCTGCGGCATACATCCACGAACGCTTTGAGCTCATCCACACTTTCAATCTTGATCCGTTCAGCGGTAAAAAAGGCCCCGATCTGGGCCGGACTTGCCGTTTGTGTGAGTATTAGGCGGGCGGCGGCAGCGGCTTCCTCATAGGTCAGATCCCGCGCTCCGCGCTTGCCGCGACCGACTTCCTTCAGCAATTCAACCATAGTCATATCCAATCTCCCCCTTATGAGCTATGCCTTAAGCATTTGATGAGCCTTTACAATGGAAACGGCAACGTCCACAATTCTTTTCCGTTCGTTCATGGCTTTCTTGCGCAGCAGTTCGTAGGCTTCAGCTTCGGGAATGCCGTTGACCTCGCCCAGAATGCCCTTAGCCATATCGATCCATTTCCGTTCCTCCAGCCTGGCTTTTAGCTGGTCCCGCTCACTCTTCCACTGCTTGCGCTCGAAAAAGCGTTTGGACCCGAAATGAAGCGCCCAGTTCAGTTCATGCTCCTTCATGCCGGGAGTCAGGATTCCGTCGATGGACACATCGACCTCGCAATCTTCCGTGGAGGAAAGAGCCGCATCCGCGCTGCACCACCAAAAAAGCGGCATCTCCTTTTTCGCTGTCAACTCCGTACCCCACATCTGGATTAATGCGACAGGCAGATGCAGAATAGCGGCATCGGCGTCCTGAAGAATTTGACCTGCCGAGGTTTTGTCACAGGCCAGGAACACCTGATAACCGTGAGCTTCCAGGATCGCCTCCGGACCCGCGCCACTCGGATGATCTCTTTTCTGAACATCAATGACCAAAAATGATCGCATGAAGAGGCTCCCCCTCCTGTAAATGATGACTTAGTAGGTCTCCATACTGTATTAAAGTGCGTGTTCAAAAAGTCAGGTTTTCAGCACCGAAGCCTCTGCTTCCGAAGTGCGTTTTGTGAATCAAGATAGAAAATATGACATACCCTTTTGCCTATTTTGCTGTCTTTTTAATGAAAAAGCAATCTTCTTTTTTGAAATGTGATAAATGATATCTGAAAAAACATAAGTTTATCCTAAAATATATGTTTCGGCCATTTTTTACGTCAATAATATTGACATGAACTCCGAATGCGTATATATTTGAACCAATAATTTAAAATTTACGTATCGGATACAATGGCGTATCCATAACAAGCGGCAACGAAGCCCATTTTCACTTGTGAACAGATGTTTGCAGGGTGGAGTGGGCTTTTTTCATTTTTAAGAAGCAAAAAGATGGGGATTTACGGAGGGGAGAAGTCTCATGGAGAATAAAAAGAAGCTCGTGATGATCGGTAACGGAATGGCAGGTGTAAGAACGATAGAGCATGTGCTGAAGGTGGCTCCCGGGCTTTATGATATTACGATTTTTGGCGCGGAGCCTTATCCGAACTATAACCGCATTATGCTTTCTTCCGTGCTTGCGGGCGGTACCGGTCTGGAGGATATCGTCATCAACGATTGGAGCTGGTATGAGGAGAATGACATCCAATTATATACCGGTGACCCGGTAACAGGGATCGATATTAAACACAAGAAAGTAAAATCCGCCTCCGGGCGTGAAGCGGACTACGATGTTCTGCTGCTGGCTATGGGCTCGAAAGCGTTTATGCTGCCGCTGCCGGGAGCAGACAAGGAGGGCGTAATCGGCTTCCGTGATATCAAGGACTGTCACACGATGATGGATGCGGCGGGAAAATACCGCAAGGCGGCCGTTATCGGCGGCGGACTGCTGGGCCTGGAAGCGGCAAGGGGACTGCTGAACCTCGGCATGGAGGTCACCGTCATTCATAACAGCAAATATCTGATGAACCGCCAGCTTGATCCGGCATCATCCCTTATGCTGCAGGGCGAGCTGGAACGGCAGGGAATGACCTTCCGGCTGGAGTGCCAGACGGCGGCGATTGAAGGGCATAAACGGGCGGAACGCCTTGTATTCCGGGATGGCAGCTTCGAGAAGGCCGATTTGGTTGTGATGGCCGTGGGCATTCAGCCTGAAATCAGGCTGGCGAAGGAGGCCGGCATCGGTACCGGGCGCGGAATCCTCGTGAACGATTTTATGGAAACGAATGTGCCTGATATTTATGCTGTCGGAGAATGTGCAGAGCACAGAGGGATTACGTATGGGCTGGTGGCGCCGTTATATGAGCAGGGCACCGTACTTGCGAAGCGTCTGGCGGGAATGGAGACGGCTGGTTATGAAGGCTCGGTTACATCCGCCAAGCTGAAGGTTTCCGGTGTGGATGTATTCTCGGCGGGACTGTTCGAGGATGCGCCCGGGCTGCGGTCTCTGCGCTACCAGGACGAAATTGATGAAGTGTACAAAAAGATTGTGCTTAAGGATGACAGGCTGGTCGGAGCCGTTCTGTTCGGGGATACGACCGATGGATCCTCCTTATTTTCACTGATTAAATCCGGTGAATCCGTAGCAGGCAGAGAAAAAGAACTGCTGCTCGGCTTCCCGGCCGGTAAAGCTGAAGGTTCCGGGACCGCCAGATTCGAGCAAATGCCGGATGACGAGATTGTATGCGGATGTAACGGAGTCACCAAGCAGATGATCGGCGAGGCGGTAGCCGGCGGCTGCCGTACGGTGGGGGAGATCAAGGCATGCACGAAAGCGTCCGCTTCCTGCGGCGGCTGCAAGCCGCTCGTGGAAGGCTTGCTGCAGTTCTATGCGGGTGATGAAGCGGGAGAAGGTGTGAAAGAAGGCATTTGCTCCTGCACCAAGCTGTCCCGTGAAGAGATCATCAGCGGCATCAAAGAAATGGGTCTGAGCACGGTGAAAGAGGTTATGAATGTGCTGGGCTGGGATGAGCCGGGAGGCTGCTCCAAATGCCGTCCTGCGCTGAATTATTATCTGGGCATGATTTCGCCCGGTACGTACAAGGACGAGAAAGAATCCCGTGTCACCAATGAGCGCTACCACGCCAACATTCAGAAAGACGGTACGTATTCGGTAGTGCCCCGTATTTACGGCGGCGTAACTTCTCCGGGGGAGCTGAAGAAAATTGTCGCCGTCGCTGAGAAATACAATGTGCCTCTTGTGAAATTCACAGGCGGACAGCGGCTTGACCTGCTTGGCGTGAAGAAAGAGGATCTTCCAGGGATTTGGGCGGAGCTCGATATGCCGTCAGGACACGCTTACGGCAAAACACTGCGCACCGTAAAGACCTGTGTCGGCAATACTTTCTGCCGCTTCGGGACCCAGGATGCGATGGGTATGGGCATCAAGCTTGAAAAGGCGTTCGAGCGTTTGAATGCGCCCGCGAAGGTTAAACTTGCCGTCTCCGGATGTCCGCGAAACTGTGCGGAAGCGACGATCAAGGATCTGGGTGTCGTAGCCATCGACGGAGCCTGGGAGCTCTACGTCGGCGGCAACGGAGGCATCAAGGTGAGAGCGGCAGAGCTGTTGTGCACGGTGAAAACGGAGGAAGAGGTCATCGAGTGGACGGCCGCTTATCTGCAGTACTACCGTGAGCAGGCGAGCTGGAATGAGCGCACAGCGCACTGGGTGGAAAGAGTAGGCCTGGAGTCGATCAAGGCGGCGCTGGCAGACGAGGAGGAACGGAAAGCTCTGGTGGCCAGAATCACGGAAACGCTCAGCTATACGACCGATCCGTGGAAGGAAATCATCGAGAATCCCGAGCTGCGCAAAAATTTTGAGCCGCTGGGCGGCCTGCAAACGGTGAATGAGCGTATGCTTCCGAGGTAGTTTTGTACGAAGAGATATCAGGGCAGTAACGCTCACAAAACTTTAAGGGGGAGCATGCATGGAGGAGAAAATCCGGATAGCGAGCATACAGGAAATCGACCTCAGAGGAGCGAGAACGTTCCGGATGGGGGAGTTGGAGGTCGCCGTATTCCGTTTAGATGACGGAAGCATTAAAGCACTGGAAAACCGTTGCCCACATAAAGCCGGGAAGCTGTCGGAAGGCATGGTGTGCGGCACGAATGTGCACTGTCCGCTGCATGATTGGAAAATCGATCTGGCAAGCGGGCTTGTCCAAGCGCCGGATGAAGGCTGTGTGACCACGTTCGGCACGGAAATTGACGAGCAGGGCAGCGTATTTATTTTGGTGGAAAAGGAAGTGCTGCAGTCAGCTTCGGGGACGTGATGAGGACTGTTCAGCGTGGAGAAGCAATGAGGGGTATCCTGCTGGCCGTTTGGCTGTCAGGATACCCCTTTGCATGTTTACTCACAACTGTCGTATAACCTGCAGGTGCTGTACCAGTCGGTACCCTTTAAGCCCCCTTTGCCACAGAAACAGCGCGGGACCGTTCTCCGGCAGGCCGGTTTACCAGATAAATGCCGATGCCGATAATTACGGCTCCTGCCATAGTGTACCAGTGCAGCGGCTCCTTCAGGATCAGCCAGCCTGATAGCACGCCAAACAACGGAATCAGGAATAAATACACGTTTGCTTTGTTCGGATCACTGTTGCTGAGCACATAATACCAGGCTACGAATTGGGCTATAGAGCTGATGAGAATCATCCATCCCAGCACGAACAGCTCCTTGAACGGATTGGCTGCGTCCCAAATAAGTGACGAATGCTCCACAAAAGGACCAAGAATGAATAAAATCACTCCGCCGATCAGCATCTGGTACGCCGCCATCACCCAGGTGTCGAATTCTTTGCCCCAGCGAGAGGTAAGCAGGGTGGCCATGCCCCACGCCATACCGGCTCCAAGAGATAACCAGAACCCGCTTTGCATCTCCACGGCAAATCCCTGCGTCATTGCCACACCTGCGAACCCGATGACCACACCTGCCCATTGCATCGAACGGTAGCGTGTTTTAAATAGAAGAAAGCTGAAAACAATGAACCAGATCGGGTTGCTGGAAGATAAAATGGAGGCACTTCCGGAAGAAATGGTTCTCATGCTTAAATAGTTCAAGCCCATCACAAGCGTGGATTGAAATAATCCGATGACGGCAAGCTTCAGCCAGGAGGCTGCACTGCGCGGATGCGGCCGTCCCCATATGAAAGGAAGCATCAACAGCCCTGCTCCAACGAAACGTATTCCCAGAAGCACAAAGGTGGACCCGTAAGAAAGCGATATTTTTCCGAGGGGAAAATTAAGCCCGGCTACGAGCATCGTAAACAGCGTTAGAATCCATATCCGGGAATTACTCATGAAACGTCAACCTCCTTTCTGAAAATGTATTCCCAGTTTATTTCAACACAGATATCTTGTAAAATAATCATTAAAGATATAAACCATCATTTAAAATGATGGTTCTGAAAGGAGTACACTATGGAAAGCGGGGATTTGAAAATATTTCAGGCGGTAGCCCGTGAAGGCAACATTACCAGGGCCGCGGCACTCTTAGGTTATGTGCAATCCAATGTTACGGCAAGAATCCGCCAGCTCGAATCCGAACTGAACACCCCACTCTTTTACCGGCAGAGCCGTGGGGTCGCACTAACCTCCGCGGGGAGCAATCTGCTGAAATACGCGGATCAAATCACGCATTTGCTGGAGGAAGCAGTTAAATCAACCCAATATTCGGAGGAGCCCTCTGGTCCGCTGCGGATTGGCTCGCTGGAAACGACGGCTGCAGTGCATCTGCCGGGTATCATGCTTGATTATCACAAGCAATATCCCGAGGTCAAGCTGTCGCTCGTTACGGGCCATACTTCGAAGATGGTCGAAAGCTTATTGAATTACGAATTGGATGCCTCTTTTATCAGCGGACCGCTTGAGCATCCTGAGCTGGAGGCGATATGCGCGTTCAGGGAGGAACTTGTGCTAGTCTCCGAACCCACTGATGAAAACTTGGAGCAGCTTCTGGAAAGACCGTTTCTGTTTTTTGGCGTGGGCTGTGCCCACCGGGAACGACTGGAGCAATGGCTTCGCGAGGAGAAGGTGACCCCATTGAATATTATGGAATTTGGCACCCTGGAGGCGATTATAGGCGGGGTGGCGGCGGGGCTTGGCGTTTCGCTCCTGACACGCTCTTCTGTTCGGGAATGGGAGAAGGCCGGCAAAGTGCAGTGCTTTCCGATCCCGGAGCACTACCGTAGATCCAGCATTTATTTTGCATACCGTAAAAATGCCTTCCGCACCAGCGCGTTTAACCGGTTTATGGAGTTGATCGAGCGGCGCGCCGACGAGCAGATCCAACAAGTCTGTTCATAAAATGTAACAAGGCCCTTTTCACTTCATAGAGGAAGGGAAAGGGCCTTGCTACTCTTTTTACATTTAAAATGATAATGATGGTATCTTAGGAAATCGCTTTGCCTGTATTTGCTGTAGAGACGCGCAGCCAGGTGTTTTTCCACTTTATGTGCATTACAATGATCAGGGTGAGTGCTGCCGCAACGATCAGGCTCACCGTGATAAAGCCGGGAGCATAGGAGCCGGTCGTTTTATACAGATTGCCGAGAATGAGCGGCAGGGCATAACCACCGAGTCCGCCGGCGGCGCCGACGATGCCGGTCATCAGGCCGATCTCATTGCCGAAGCGCTGCGGCACGAGCTGGAACACGGCGCCGTTGCCTGCGCCAAGGCACATCATCCCGGCGAACAGGAGAACGATTACGACAGGCAGCGGCGGCAGCAGGGCCACACAGGCCAGCATGATTCCCGCTCCTGCATACAGGAAGGTCAGCATACGGGCTCCGCCGATTTTATCGGATAAAAAGCCGCCCACAGGTCTGAAGAAGCTGCCCGCAATTACGCAGATCGTTGTGATATCCGCAGCCTGTACGGCAGCAAGCCCGTATTGGCTGTTGAAGAAGATCGTCAGATAGTTGGAGAGTCCGACAAAACCGCCGAAGGTTACACAGTACAGCCCACAGAATACCCATGCGTCCTTCTGGCTGAGAATTCCTGCATAGGCAGACAGTTTCTTGGGCTCCGGACGATTCGGGCTGTTACGGGCAAACAAAGAAAACACGACAAATACGATGGCGATAGGAATAATAGCGAGTCCAAAAACGATTTCCCAGCTGCCGAAATGCTGTGCCAGACGGTTGGCGAACAAAGTGGCCAGCACAGTGCCGCTGTTGCCCGCTCCGGCAATGCCCATGGCCAGACCTTGATGCTCTTTCGGATACCATTGACCAGCAAGCGGCAGAGCGGCTGCGAAAGATGCTCCCGCCACGCCGAGCAGCAGTGCCACAATGTAAAGCTGATCCAGGGAATCTACCCACATCCAGCCGAGCAGCAGTGGGAGCAGCGTTACGATCATGCCGATCTGTCCGGTCAGCTTTGGCCCGATATAGTCGGACAAAAAGCCGAACAGCAATCTGAGGATCGATCCGCCGAGCACCGGAAGGGCGACCAGCTGTGCTTTCTGCACAGGGTCCATGGGAATATCCGCCGCGATCACGACGGCCAGGGGGCCGATCATGCCCCAGATCATAAAGCTAATGTCAAAATAGAGGAATGCTCCCAACAGGGTGGGCTTATGCCCGGATTGCAAAAATCCTTTTTTCTCCATCCTTGATTTCTCTCCCTTTTGTTTTTTTTGTCTCCTATTCTCTGGGTGAATCCAAAAAAAGGCCGCAATCCGTCCTTGAAAGAACGATTTGCGGCCTCTTTGCCGTAGCCGGGAACACGTCTTTGTGTCCAAGCTGATGATTTGTTTTCACAGCATTGTGAATTTGATTCAAATTATAAAAAGCGGCAAAACAAATGTCAATATAGATAACACAAAAATTTGAATAATTAAAAAAGTAGTTTGATTCCATTAAAATATGTCATTATTATTGACATAAATGCTTTCATCGAATACGCTGGTTCTATGAGCTGTCACAATGAGGTGACGGTATTATCCGGCAATGGAGCCCTTTTTCTATTTACATTAGGAAAAGGGCTTTTTCTGTCTTCTGGCAGATGTATATAAAGAGAACGGGTCTTGATCCCTGAAAAGGAGAGGATTAGGTTGAGAGAAAGACTGGTTGTCATCGGCAACGGGATGGCAGGGATCAAATGTGTGGAGGAAATTCTGAAGCTTGACCCCGAAAGGTTTGATATCACCATTTTCGGAGAGGAGCCGCATCCGAACTATAACCGCATTATGCTTTCCAAAATGCTCAGGGGCGATGTAGCATTTGATGACATCGTTCTGAATGATTGGTCCTGGTACAAAGAAAACGGCATTACGCTTCATGCGGGAGTACGGATCATTCGCATCGATCCAGCCGGCCGCTTCGTATTTGCAGCCGATGGCAGCAAGGTGCCCTATGATGTGCTGGTGCTGGCTACCGGCTCCTCGGCTTTCATTCCGCCTATCTCTGGTGCGGACAAGGAAGGGGTCATGGCGTTTCGCACGATGGAAGACTGCGAGACGATGATCCAAAGCACAGGCAGCTGCCGCAAGGCGGTGGTAATCGGCGGGGGTCTGCTGGGGCTGGAAGCGGCACGTGGCCTGCTCCATCTTGGCATGGAGGCGCAGGTGATTCATAACGCGCCTTATCTTATGAACCGTCAGCTGGATGTTATGGCGGCAGGCCTGCTGCAGGCTGAGCTTGAGCGGCAGGGTATGGTGTTTCATCTCAGCAAAAATACGGTCAAAATCACGGGCCGGAAACGCGCAAAAGGATTGCGTTTTGCTGATGGTAGTACATTGGAGGCCGATCTGATCATTATGGCGGTTGGCATTCAGCCCAACATTGAACTGGCAAAGGACTGCGGCCTGCGCACGAACCGGGCGGTTGTTGTTGATGACTATCTTGCCGCCAGCATTCCGGGAATTTATGCTGTCGGGGAATGCGCCGAGCATCGGGGCATTGCTTACGGGCTGGTGGCGCCGTTATTCGAGCAGGCCAGAGTGCTGGCGAAGGTGCTATGCGGCAGGGAGACGGGTCCCTACACCGGGTCCGTTCCATATTCACAATTAAAGGTATCCGGTGTTGATGTGTTTTCGGCAGGAGATATCGGCGACCGTGGTGTTATTACAGCGATTCAGCAGTATGACGGAATCCGCAAAACCTACAAAAAAGTGACGATAGCCAACGGCAGAGCCGCCGGAGCCATTCTGTACGGGGATATCTCCGAGGCTCCGGCTCTTCTGAAAGCGGTCCAGCTTGGTGAAGAGGTCACGAAGCTTGCGCTTTCCGACAGCACTGAAAATCCAATGGAAGCCGCAGCCGCAGCGATGGCGGAGCAGGAGACAGTATGCGCCTGCAATGCGGTGACGAAGCAAACTATTCTGCAGGCCGTTACCAGAGACGGTCATAAGACGGAAGAAGAAGTAAGGAAGCACACGAAGGCTTCCTCCTCTTGCGGCAGCTGCAGGCCAATGGTTCAAGCCTTGATCCAGCTTGCGGCATCGGGAAAGGCTGTGGCCGGAACAACGGAGGAGCCTGCGGCTGCCGAAAAGGTACCGGTATGCGGCTGCACGTCGCTGGAGCATGCTGAGCTCAAACAGGCTGTAAGCGGGATGTCTGCTTTTTCTCCTGAAGAAGTATTTGCTCAATTGGGATGGCAGCAGAAAGAAGGCTGTGAGGTATGCAGACCTGCAGTCCATTATTATCTGGCTTTGCAGAAGTATTCTACAGAATCGTATGAACCTCATTCATCCCCTGCCTATGGCAGCGTGGACCCGTCAAGGATCACTTTTGTTCATGATGGGCCCATGGAACAAGGTTTTGGCGGCGAAGGCTGTGCAGGTTTGGCGGCGGAGCTGAAGCTGAGATGGGACGGCTTGAGTCTGCCCGCCCCGATTACAGCAGCGGTAGCAGAAGGTACCGTTTCGCCTGCCGCGGTTTTGATCCGCGATCTCGGGCTGGCGGCATGTCCAGCGGGCTGGGAGGTATATGCGGGGGGCAGAGGAGGACGTCCTGTGCGGGAAGCTCAGCTGATTGGGTTGAGCGAGACGGAGGAGCACGCCGCCGATTTGGCAACTGCCTGCCTGCAGCTGTACCGCAAGGAAGCCTGGTATGAGGAGCCCTTGTGGAAGTGGCTGGAGCGCGCAGGTCTTCTTTCGGTAAGAGAAGCTCTGTATGACCCTGTGAGGCAAAAGAGTCTGCTGGCGGAGCTGCAGGATTGGCCACAGCCGGTTGAAACGGTATAAACGATAGAGCAAAAGATAGAACGGGAGGGAGAAAAGGAATGAACGAGTTGACGACAGGGGCTGCTGCTGTTCAGGAGCCTGATGAAACATGGAATAAGGTGCTGCATACTCAGTGTCCTTTTTGCAGTGTGCAGTGCAAAGCGCAAATCCGAATGGAAACAGCTTCTTCCGGGGCTGTCACATATACCGTTGAAGGAGTTCCCAATGCGGCATCCGGCGGGAGATTGTGTGTCAAGGGACTGAACGCCCACCAGCATGGGCTCCATAGTGAACGGCTGCTGCAGCCCTTCATAAGAAAAGAAGGAAAGCTGGAGCCCGCAACCTGGGAGGAAGCGCTGCAAGTGATCGTGGAACGCTTCACCGAGGGGATGGCAGCGTATGGTTCCGACTCCATCGGGGTGTACGGCGGCGGGTCGCTGACCAATGAAACGGCTTATTTGCTTGGCAAATTTGCCAGGATTGGCATCGGAACGAGATACATCGACTATAACGGACGTTTCTGTATGTCGGCGGCTGCGTCGGCGGGCAGCAAGACCTTTGGCATCGACCGCGGGCTGACCTGCAGGCTGGCCGATATTCCCCTGGCCCGCTGCATTATTTTGGCAGGCACCAATATCGCGGAGTGTCAGCCAACTTTAATGCCTTATTTTAATGAAGCGAAGGAAAAAGGTGCTTTCATTATTGTCATCGATCCGCGGGTTACGGCAACGGCCAAAATGGCGGACCTGCATCTGCAGATCAGACCCGGGACGGACATGATGCTGGCGGATGCCATGCTGAAGATCATGGTTGATGAAGGGTGGATCGATGAGAGATTTATTCGAGAACGGACGAACGGTTATGAAGAATTGCGGTCTCGTATGCAGACGGTCGACTTGGTGGAGACAGCACGGCTATGCGGGATCGAAGAGGAGCTGATTCGCAAGGCCGCATCCGCCTACGGACAGGCGGAGACCGGTATTATTTTCACAGCAAGGGGCGTGGAGCAGCAGACGGATGGGCATTTGGCGGTCAGGGCATTTCTGAATCTGGTGCTGGCAAGCGGCAAAATCGGCCGGGAAGGCTGCGGCTATGGTGCGGTCACAGGTCAGGGCAATGGCCAGGGCGGCAGGGAGCATGGGCAGAAAGCAGACCAGCTGCCTGGCTACAGATCCATTGAAAATGAGTCAGATCGAGCCTATGTGGCTTCTGTGTGGGGGGTGGCTCCGGAAGACATTCCCGGTAAAGGTGTATCCGCGTATGAAATGATGGAGCTGATGCATCAGGGAGAAATCAGAACACTTTTCCTGATGGGCTCCAATCCCATCGTATCCAATCCGAATGTAAATCTGGTCAAGGAAGCGCTGGAAAAGCTGGATTTTCTGGTGGTGGCGGATATGCTGCTCTCCGAAACAGCTCGTTTGGCGGACATTGTGCTTCCGGTTACGTCTTATCTGGAGAACACGGGCACACTCACGAACCTGGAAGGAAGAGTGCTGCTGCGGGAGGCAGCCCTGCCGGCGCCGGGGGAGGCGCGCCAGGATTGGCGCATCCTGTGCGACATTGCGGAACGGCTTGGAAAAGGGCAGCTATTTTCCTATGCATCTGCTGAAGACATCTTCGAGGAATTAAGAGTGGCAAGCAAAGGCGGGGCTGCGGACTATTACGGGATCACGTACGACAGGCTGCGCAGAGAGGAGGGCATTTATTGGCCTTGTCCTTCAACGGATCATCCCGGTACGCCGTTTATGTTCTCCGCAGCATTCGCCCATCCCGACAGGAAAGCCGTATTCACATCCCTGCAAAATCCCGTCACCAAGGAAAGGGTCAGTAAGGATTATCCCTTGATTCTGACGAACGGCAGGGTGCTGGCCCATTATCTCACTGGCGTACAGACCAGAAGAAGCCCTGCGCTCGCGGCAAGGTCAGAGGCCAATTTCGCGGAAATCCATCCGGACACGGCCCGCCGTTACCGGGTTGAAGACGGCCAGTGGATCGAGATTGAATCGGAACGGGGCAGCTTCTCTGTCCGCAGCCGCATCTCCGGCAACATCCGCAAGGACACCATCTTCGTCCCGATGCATTGGGGCGGCGTGCAGAATGTAAACCTTGCAACAACTCCCGCGCTGGATCCATTCTGCAAAATGCCTGGTTTTAAGGTGGCCGCAGTGCGAATAAAACAGGTATATTAATCATCAGCATAAAGAGTCTTCTCATTCGGGAGGACTTTTTTTCTTTAATTACAATTTTCACGGTATAAGGTAATGAACAGGTTAATAAAGTATGAGCTTCATTATATACGAACAGAATAATTTTGACTTTTATAAAATGGAAGTTCTGCTCATCGAAGCTTTTCTGCAGGAGGTAATCACATTTATGGCTCACGAAATGCAGCTTTTGCTGGATCAGTACGGATATTACGTCTTGGGAATTGGCCTAATGCTTGAGCTGCTTGCATTGCCCTTGCCGGGCGAGGTCATCATGACCTATAGCGGTCTGATGGTTTTTCATGGAGAGGAAAATTGGATCGTAAGCATCCTCGTAGCCGCACTTGGCGCTTCTGCAGGCATTACGATTTCTTATTGGATAGGATACAAGCTCGGCCAGCCCTTTTTCATTAAATACGGCTCCAAAATCCACCTGGGACCGGACAAGCTGGAGCGAACCTCCCAATGGTTCAAACGATACGGCAACAAGCTGCTGATTATCGCTTATTTTCTTCCCGTAGTCCGGCATATCACCGGTTATTTTTCCGGTTCCATACGCATGCCTTTTAGAATTTTCAGTATTTACGCTTATACGGGGGCTTTATTGTGGACGGGCACCTTTATCTCCCTTGGCAAAATTCTTGGGCCCAAATGGGAAGAGTACCATCCTGTAATCACCAGATATTTGATTATTGCGGCTGTTGGCGGGATTGTCATTTTCATCATCTTTTATGTCTATAAAAAGCACCGCAAACAGCTGTATCTGTGGACTGTTCAGTGGCTGCAAAAGGCGGTTGCCGCCTTTCACTCGCTCGGCCGGGTTAAATTTCTCATTCTGGCTTCCTTTGCGGCATTTCTTTTGCTGTTTATTTTGATGGCAGGCTTGGTTCAGGATTTTCTGGCTCATGAGTTCGCCCTTTTTGACACCATCACAGCCTATATTGTTCACGCGATATTCGATAAGAGTTGGAGCGAGTGGATGAACCGTTTTGCATACCTGGCCTCGTTTCAAGTGCTTGCAGCAGCGGCGGTGCTTGCATTGATCCGGGTTATCGTAAAAGGGAAAGACCGGCTGCTGGAAGGTACGTTTCTGCTCTTTGCAATGGCCGGAGGCGAGGTGTGGGAGGGGCTGCTGAAAGTTCTATTCCACCGAGTGGGCCCCGGCGGCCTGATGAATACTTTTCCAAGTGAACAGGCTTCCTCGGCAGTAATTATCTGGGGCTTTGCGGCCTATCTTATTTTCAGGCATATGGGAATAACATGGGCTAAATTGGTGGCTTTTGTGCTTGTATTGGCCGCCGCATTTCTGGTGGGACTCAGCAGTGTCTATTTCAACGTTCAATACCCGAGCGACGTGGCGGCAGGATACGTCTTTGGCGGTGTCTGGCTCAGCCTGAATATCGTTCTGCTGGAAATATTCCGGCTGTTGAAGCAAAGGTGAAGGAAGATCCAAACGTGGGGCTTCACTGCGAAAAATGCCGAAAAGGCGTGTTGAAGTTTCCAAACGCCTTTTTACCATTTTCTTCGATTTCTATTTAAGTGCAGCGGGAAGCTTCCGAATTTGCGTTTGCCCTGTCATCGGAAAAGTCCTTTATGAGTGATATCAGCAGAAAATAAAGTATTAGACTTGCGTTGGCGTTAAGCTAAACGGGCTAAAAGAGCACGGTGGATTCCATTCAACGAGCGTGATTCTCATGTAGTGGCGCAGCGGTGAGTTCGCGTTCTTATGGCGCCGGATTTAATGTCGGCATGAGACAGGAAAAGAAGTCATGGTAGTCTACGAACGAAACATCATGTCGAAGACTAGGATCTTCACCTTAATGATAGAGTATTTCAGCAGATCCTATAATTAATAAACAACTTAGAAATGCGATACAAACTTTGCTAGAAGAGTTGGTTTCCTCGCTAACTCTCCTTTAATATTACCGTGATTAGAAATTAACATTGTCAGGGTCCATACCAAAACGCTTATTTTGATTTAATGCGTCAATTTTCTCCATGTCTTCAACACTCAGTTCAAAATCAAACAAATCCGCATTCTCTATGATACGCGACTCTCGGAATGACCTGGGAATTGTGATTACATCATTTTGTAAATCCCACCGTAAAACCACCTGTGCAGGCGTCTTGCCATACTTATCCGCGAGTCCTTTCAACAATGGCACATCCAACTTACCCTGCATCAGTGGACTCCACGCCTCCATCTGAATGTTCTGCTCCTTACAATAAGCGTGCAGTTCCTTCTGTGTGAGGTACGGATGGTACTCAACTTGATTCACCATAGGGCGAACTTCTGCGACTGAGAGTATATCCTCAATATGATGCACTTGGAAGTTACTCAGACCAATTGCACGTACGTAGCCATCCTTGTACAGTTTCTCAAGAGCCTTCCAAGTATCTTTGTATTTTCCCTTAACAGGCCAGTGAATCAGATACAAATCCACATACTCGAAGCCGAGACTCTTGCGACTCGCTTCAAACGCTTGAAGAGTTGACTCATAACCTTGATCCGCATTCCAAACCTTTGTCGTCACAAAGATATCTTCACGCTTGACGTCCGACTTGGCAATGGCTCTGCCGACACCCTCCTCGTTTCCATAAATACCCAGTGTGTTCATAAACGCAGCGGTATCAATTAGGCGATATCCAGCCTTGAGTGCAAATGTTACAGCATTCTCGACCTCTTCGCCGTCCTCCCTTTGCCACACGCCTAAACCGAACCATGGCATCTTAACGCCGTTATGTAGAGTTGTCGTGTCGGTCAAATTTTTAGCAGCCATATAAACACCTCCCAATGATGATCGCTACATCGAGTGTAGTATAGAAAACAACTGAATAGCAGTCAAGTTTGTGCGACCCAAGCGTCGTTGCGGTTAAGGTTGTTAACGTACTGCCGGAGCTGAATGACCCGGTAAATGGGTTAGCAATGATCGAACATGCAAGCGACTCACCGTGACATAATTAGGTTAATGGATAAGCTAATCATTTGATCCAACAATTATATGAACGAATAGGGAGCGATGGAGTAGACAACTTGTTCAGCTGTCTTTCTTAATTCAAAGAAGATAAGATTATGGTCAAAAAACCTCATTACGCTACGTAAAGTCGCCTTTCTTTCCAAGGGTATATGCGCGTTCCCTTACTCTCGCCAGTCTGCAAATTAAAATGGAAACTTCAATTTTTCGGTTCACAGGGTCGTATGAACACATATATTCATCGGTTTCCGAAGCTTTCCATTTGATTTTGCCGCTCGCTGCATCGATAGCCGCAAATTTCAGGTCAGCGGTTACGTACAAGGGAGGTGCCTTCCGTACTTAAAGGACTCAGAAGAAGAGTACAAGCCACACATGCGGCGGTCATGGGACGTGTCCATCCAACCATACGATCTACCTCCATAATGTAAATTTATGTATATGGATTAGACGTGATTCTTCTCCATAAGTTGTACAGCAGGCGAAAGAATGATTATGCCAAGCTCGTAGTAAAGGAATATGTGACGTGGTGAATATACTCAAAAATCCGAAGTAGCTACGGAACAAATCCAAAAATACAGTGAAGGTTTGGACATTCTGTTAACGCCTTAGGTGTTTGCAGGAATAAGTGGTACAATAGGAGCAGCAAAGAAAGGAGGTGAATCCCTTGTTTTTGTTTGAGCTGCAGGAGCTGGTTCCCTTTATTTTTACCATCGGTTTGATTTGTACGGTCAGCTACGCCTGCATTGCCCATCTCTACTGCGGTGTCACTGAATATTGGGTGGAAGGCGGCGGCTGGATCGCTCAGGATATGCTTCCGCTCATTTCTGTGGAAGGGCGTCCGATTTCCTTCATATTATGCCGGGCTGTCCGCCGCAAGGAATCCCCCGATGAGGACACATCGGACTGCCGCCTCCCGTTGATCGCCATCAGAAGAATCAACAGGGAGGATATACATGGAGAAGATCAAGGGATTCACCGGCTTTAAGAAGAACGGAAGATTAATAGGTATTGTTGCAGCGGTGCTTGCTGTGCTGCTGCTTTCAGGATGCGGTACCGGCATGTCGGAAATCAATGCGCAGACACCGGGCTTCTTTAATCATTATGTCGTATTTCCGCTGTCCTATCTGCTAGTGCATATTGCGGGCTGGTTTGGCGGAAGCTTTGGCATGGCTGTGATCATTTTGACGCTGGCCGTCCGTCTGCTGCTGCTGCCGCTGATGATGCGCCAGGCCCGTTCCCAGCAGGCCATGAAGCGAGTCATGAACAGCATGCAGCCGGAGCTGGATGAATTGAAGCGCAAATACGAGAAAAAGAAAGACCGTGACAGCCAACAGAAGATGCAGCAGGAAATGATGGCGCTGTACAAGAAGCATAATTTCAATCCTTTGAACATCGGCTGTCTGCCGTTATTGATTCAGCTCCCGATTTTATCGGGCATGTATACGGCGATCCGTTTTACACCGGATCTTGCGGCTCATTCCTTCGGCTGGTTTCAATTGGGAAAGCCGGATCCGATTCTTGCGGTGCTGGTCGCCTGTATTTATTTGCTGCAGTCCAAAGTATCCCAAATGAGCATGACGCCCGAGCAGCGCAAGCAGTTTGCCATTATGGGATACCTGTCACCCATTATGATGGCAGTGTTTTCGTTCAGCGCACCGGCTGCAATGCCGCTGTACTGGACGGTGAGCGGCACATTCCTGCTGCTGCAGACGCTCTTGTTCAGGAAGCTTTACCCGTCGGATACAGCGGAAAAGTCAACTGATGTTAAACTCAATGATGCCAAATCCAAGGTTAAAACGGTTAAAGGTTAAAATATAATAAGAATGAGGCTGCATTTTCAGGCACAATGTGTCGTGCTTGAAAATCAGCCTCTTTTGCTATGAATCCGCTCATTCTCTTGACCTTTCAAGCAGCACGATTATTATAATAGGAGATTACATCAGTTTCTTGACTATCACTACAAAGAATCGGCAGGGAGGACCGGCGATGAACGTAATTGTGGAACGTGTGGAGTGGGGGTCGCCCGAATATGAGCAAGGACTGGAATTAAGGGACCGTGTGCTGAGAAAGCCGCTCGGACTCAGCATTCAGAATGATCCTACCCATGTGGAGAACGTGGATATTCATATTCGTGCGGTTGCGGATGGACATACGGCAGGTGTGCTCCTTCTGAGAAAGCTGGATGACAGCCGGCTGCAAATGAAGCAGGTGGCCGTAGACGCGGCCGTGCAGGGGCAAAGCATCGGGAGAAAAATGGTCGAGTTTGCCGAACAGACAGCCCTGGAGCTGGGATTTACCGCAATCCTGCTGCATGCCCGCCTGACGGCGGTGCCTTTTTACGAAAAGCTTGGTTATGTCAAAGAGGGGGATTTGTTTACAGAGGTAGGGATTCCCCATTTTCATATGATTAAGGATTTACGGGGGCAAGAGAAATAATTGTTCAAGTAAATTCCAAATGTCGTATACTTCCAACAACCCGCCAATGTTATAATAATTTGGAATACATAACCAAGGGGCAGGTTTAATTGGGGCTCTTTTTTGTCGATATATTATAGTAGAGCCAGAACCGTATATGAAGGAGATAACCCACGATGAGAGTACACGAATTTGCCGTTAAGGAACAGCTGAGCCGGGAGCAGCTTGTCCATATTTCGACGGAGGCCTCCCGCTTTTCTTCAACGATTACAATAACTTACAGCATTGGCGAGTCGGAGCATCGAATCGATGTAAAGAGCTTGCTGGGCATGATGCTGATGATTGTCGTTCCCGGTTCAACGATACGGATGACGGCAGCAGGGGAAGACGATCTGGAGGCACTGGAATATCTGATCCCGATGCTTGAAGGCAGCGGACAATACCTGACTACAGATTAACTGTATAAATCAAGGCCAATACGGCCCGAACACCAACACCCCTTTAAGTTAACAGACAAAAGTTATCCCTGACACGGACTTTTGGTTGTGGAATGAAGGGGGTTTATTTTTTGCATAATGAGCCTGGGCAAAACTATAATGGAAAATAATCGGGAGAAAGGAGATTGAATGAACACACTGCCGCACCGGAATTGGTTATTACTAATAAAGACGAAGCGCAACAAACCGTATCCGGGAGGAATGCGATATGCAACAAGCCGACTTCGAGAAGGCCCGCAAGGCGGAAGCGAGCTATCATGATGAGCTGTACAGCGAAAATGATATTTTGGAGCCTGGGACGTGGATGGCAAAGCCGGTACCTGTCGTAATGGAGATGCTGGAAAGGCTGCTGCGGTTTAAGAGCAGGCTGGAGGTGCTGGATCTGGGGTGCGGAGCAGGAAGGAATGCCATTCCCGTCGCGCTGAGGCTTCGACATACCGGAAGCACAGTTACCGGCCTGGACCTGCTGGATGAAGCGGTAGAAAAGCTGCGGGAAAATGCACAGAAGTATAAAGTCGAGGATATGATCCGGGTTGAAAAGGGGGATGCGGAGCATACCCAGCTCTCTGATGGCAAATATGATTACATTATTGCTTGCGGATGTCTGGAACATGTATCCTCCGAACAGGCTCTCATCAATGTGCTGGAACGGATGAAGGCTGGCACTGCGCCGGGAGGGATACACTGCATTACGATGAATACCGGAATCGAGGAAATCGAAGCAGATTCCGGCCGCAAGCTCAAGCCGCTGATCGAGCTCAACCTGCCAACGGACAGAGCATTAACTTTATTCCGTCAGGCATACGAAGACTGGAATGTACTGGCGCAATCCAGCGTGCTGCAGTCCATCCCTGAAGAAAAATATGATAAGCCGACCCAGTTCAGGGCCTGTTCCGTTTTATTTGCTGTCCAAAAGACAAGCTGACTGCGGGCGGTTTGCCTTTAACTTAATATATACAGGAGGCATGACAATGGACGAAATGACCAAGATGATGAAGGAGCTGACGGAAACGGACGGAGTTCCGGGCTTTGAAGGAAATGTTAAGGATAAAATGCTGGAGTATCTGCAGCCGCTGACAGAAGAGATCGTTAAGGACCGTCTGGGCAGCGTGTTGGGGAAAAAGACGGGAGATGCTGCCGGGCCGAAGGTGCTTTTGGCCGGACATCTGGATGAGATTGGCTTTCTGGTGACCGCCATTACGCCGAAGGGCTTCCTGCGCTTCCAGCAGCTTGGCGGCTGGTGGCCGCATTCGGTGCTTTCCCAACGGGTGAAGGTAAAGACGCGCAAAGGAGATTACATAGGCATTGTCGGCTCCAAGCCGCCGCACATTCTGGACAAGGCCGAGCGGGAGAAAGTGGTTCCGCTTAAGAACATGTACATTGATATCGGAGCGAAGGATGCGGAGGATGCCAAAGCGATGGGCGTTCGTCCGGGGGACTGGGTTGTGCCCGTATCCGAATTTACAACTATGCGTAATGATGAGCTGTGGGTCGGAAAAGCGCTCGATAACCGCGCAGGCTGCGCGCTGGCTGTAGAAGTGTTGAAAAGGCTGCAAAATGACAGCCATCCTAACATTATCTATGCCGGGGCTACGGTACAGGAAGAAGTGGGACTGCGCGGTGCCGTAACGGTGGCTAATGCGGTTCAGCCTGATATCGCTTTTGCCCTGGACGTGGGTGTAGCCTACGATACGCCGGGAAATGAGTCCCAGCATACGGTGTCCAATGTCGGAGAAGGGCCGCTCGTGCTGCTGTATGACGCCACCATGATTCCTCATGCCGGACTGCGTGACCTGGTGATGGATACGGCCGAGGAGCTGGGAATCCCGGTTCAGGTTGATGTTATGCCAGGCGGCGGAACGGATGGCGGCAAATTTCATATCAGCGGCACCGGTTGTCCAACCTTGTCCGTCGGCTTTCCGGTGCGGTACATCCACTCTCATAATGGAGTGATGTCCAAGCAGGACTTTGATCAGGCTGCGGCACTGCTGACAGCAGTCATCAAGAAGCTCGACCGTGACAAAGTAAATGAATTATTTGGCTAGAATAAGGGATTCATTCTTCGGACATGCGGCGGATTTTGATATATTCGCGCGGCCTGAAGTGAGCAGGGGAAGATGGAACAGCATTTCCGTCCGGTGTTGATTTAATTTCGTAATGGTCTGTTATGGTTGAATTGCTCTTGGCAAGATGAGCTTGCATACGGTAGTTCAGCAAAGCTCCGAACAGGATCAGCAAAGCGAACAGAGCGGCACAAATAAATAAGTTGCGTTTCGGCAGGGGAATCACTCCTTATTATTATTAAGCATCAGATTTCCCTGCTTTGATGCATTTTTATACGTTAAACGTCCGCTGTTTTGACACAAAATACAAAATCATGTATACTTATTGCTAATTGCGAACAGAAAATAGCATATGCTTTAAACCGGAGGAGCCTGCCAACAGCGGGCTCTTTTTGCGTTTTTTTTGGAAATTTGGGTCGAAATGATGAGATTTATGGAAAAGCTGTTTTTAGTCGCAAATGTTTTTAAGAGGAGGAGAGAAACTTGTCTTTGCTGCATGCAGCCATCCTGCTGCCCTTCATCTTTGCCGCAGCCATTCCGCTTGCGCAGCGGCTGGCTCGCCGCGTGCATGCCGGCTGGTTCGTTCTTCCGGTCCCGGTCCTGCTGTTTGCGTATTTTCTAAGCCGTCTGCCTGAAATGCAAAATGGCGGGCAGGGTAGCTCGGTCCTGCCGTGGATGCCGTCGCTGGGAGTCGACTTTATCGTCAGGCTGGACGGTCTGAGTCTGCTATTTGCCCTGCTCATTAGCGGGATCGGCTCTCTGGTAGTTCTGTATTCATTATTTTATCTGGATAAGAACAAAGAAGCGGTTCATCGCTTTTACGTGTACCTGCTCATGTTTATGGGTGCCATGCTGGGTGTGGTCTTGTCCGACAACCTGATGGTTCTGTACGGCTTCTGGGAGCTGACGAGCGTATCGTCGTTTCTGCTGATCGCCTTTTGGCACCGCAGGGAAAGATCGTTATACGGAGCCTTGAAGTCCATGCTGATTACGGTGTTCGGCGGGCTTGCCTTGTTCAGCGGCTTTATTTTGCTCTATGTCATGACCGGAACGTTTAGTGTTAGCGAGATTATGGGTCAGGCGTGGGGGTTGGCGGATCAACCGCTGCTCGTGCCTGCCATGCTGCTGATTCTGATCGGCGCATTCACGAAATCTGCCCAGTTTCCGTTTCATATCTGGCTGCCGGATGCGATGGAAGCACCGACGCCGGTCAGCGCTTATCTGCATTCCGCGACGATGGTGAAGGCGGGCATTTATCTGGTTGCCCGCTTAAGCCCACTGTTTGCCGGTTTGGCAGGCTGGTTCTGGCTTGTAACCGGGTTTGGGCTGGTGACCCTCATCTATGCCTCTTACCGGGCGCTAAAGCAGACCGATTTGAAAGCCATGCTGGCTTTCTCCACCGTCAGTCAGCTCGGCTTGATTATGAGCTTGCTGGGCATCGGTTCTGCCGCGGCGTTTTATACGGGAGAGGAAGCTCTCTTTTATACCAAGGCAACAACAGCCGCCATCTTTCACCTGATCAATCATGCGGTATTTAAAGGTGCTCTGTTCATGGTGGTCGGCAATGTGGATCATGAAGCAGGCACGAGGGATATCCGTAAGCTCGGCGGGCTGATGTCGCTTATGCCAGTGACCTTCACGGTCGCTCTGATCGGTACATTTTCCATGGCAGGACTGCCGCCGTTTAACGGTTTTCTCAGTAAAGAAATGTTCTTTACCGGTGTGCTGAGCGTCATGGAATTGGATGTATGGAATTTGCAGGCCTGGGGGGCGCTTATCCCTGTTGTCGCCTGGATTGCCAGCATTTTTACGTTCGTGTACAGCATGCTGCTTGTGTTCAAGACGTTTACAGGCAAGCAGAAACCGGAAGCACTGGAGCGGAAGCCTCATGAAGCGCCTCTCGGCATGCTGATCCCGCCTGTAGTGCTTGGTTCGCTCGCCGTTGTATTCGGTCTGTTCCCGAATTTGCTGTCCCAGTCGCTGATTGAGCCGGCCATGTCAGCCATTCATCCGGCTGTGCTTGCAGCCGGTGAATCATTTCATGTGCATATTTCCTTCTGGCACGGCTGGACGATGGAGATATTCATGACGATCGGGGTGGTGCTGCTTGGCATCGTGCTGTACAGGCTGCATGGAAGGGCACGTGTGCTACACCAGCCGCTTACTGGGCGAGTCAGCATCAATCAGGTCTATGATTCGGGCTTGAAGCTGCTGGATAAAGGTGCGCTTAAAGTAACGAGGACTTATATGACCGGGTCTGTCCGTCACTATCTGCTGTATATTTTTTCGTTTATGATCGCTGCTTTGGTGATCGCATTCTACGCGGCGGACGGGATAAGCCTCAATATGGAGGGCTATGCCCCGATGTCGTTTTACGAAGCTGTTGTGCTGCTTGTGCTTGTGCTGGCGACACTGGCGGTTCCGTTCGCCACATCACGCGTCACCTCTATTATTTTGACGGGCGCCGTCGGCTATGCGGTCTCACTGTTCTTTGTCGTATTCCGGGCACCGGATCTGGCGTTGACCCAGATTATCGTTGAGACGGTATCGGTTGCGCTGTTTCTGCTCTGCTTCTATCATCTGCCCAAGCTGCGCAGGGACCGGTCGTCCCTGAAGTTCAGGCTGCCGAATCTGGTGATCTCCATCGGAGTCGGGGCAGTTATGACCCTGATCGCTCTTGCAGCCAGCGGCAGCCGGGCTTTCGATTCCATTTCGGATTTCTTCCTGGCCGAAAGTTATAACCTGGCAGGTGGGCGCAATGTCGTCAATGTCATTCTCGTTGATTTCAGGGGATTTGATACGCTGCTGGAGATTATGGTGCTCGGCATCGCATCTTTGGCGATCTTTGCTTTGGCAAGACTTAGCTTGGATGCAGATGCGGATGGATTACAGTCACAAAATAAGCGCCCCGGCGCAGGCATGTATCTTGCCAGAAGCAATGACGTGATTCTCCGGACAGCAGCCAGAACAGGCGTTGTATATATCGTGATGACGTTTGCATTATACCTGTTTTTTGCGGGACATCATGAGCCGGGAGGGGGTTTCATCGGTGCACTGATGACTTCCGGAGGACTGGTGCTGATGCTGATGGCCTTCGGAATGAAGACGGTGAACAGGCTTATTCCGATTGATTTTAAAAAGCTGATTGCCACCGGTCTTTCAGTTGCCCTCTTGACAGGCATCGGCTCCTTTGTGTTTCAGGCTCCGTTTCTGACGCATACATTCGGATATTTTCAGCTTCCGCTGCTGGGTAAAACGGAACTGGCTACGGCCGTGCTGTTTGATCTCGGTGTATATCTGGCCGTCATCGGCGTCACGATGAATATTTTGTATACGATTGTGAGGGATGAGTAGGCATGGAATTGTATATGGCTTTGGCCATCGGCGTGTTATTTTCCGTAGGAGTATATATGATCCTCTCCAGAAGCCTGCTGCGGGTCATTCTTGGCACATCCCTGCTGACCCATGGCGTTCATCTGCTGCTGCTCACGATGTCGCGGCTGAAGACAGGTGCGCCTCCGCTGCTCGGGGAAGAAGCGCAGTCCTATGTGGATCCGCTGCCACAGGCGCTTATTCTAACCTCCATTGTCATCAGCTTTGGCGTGACATCCTTTTTCTTCGTGCTGGCCTACAAGGGCTATCGGAAGCTGGGGACGGACAGCATGGATCAGCTTGGGGAGGAAGATCATGAATAATCTGCTTGTTTTGCCGCTTTTGATTCCTTTGTGTACGGCGGTTGTACTTGTATTTCTTAAAAATAGCGTTTCAGCCCAGCGGATCATCAGCACCGTCAGTGTCTTGTTAAATGTGATTGTTGGGGCTGTCATCGTACAGCAGGTTCGCGAGCAGGGGATTCAGACACTTCATATGGGGGGCTGGATGCCGCCGTATGGCATTGTGTTTGTGGCGGATATGTTCGCGGCTCTGCTTGTGCTGACGTCGGCGGTTGTCAGTGCTGCTTGTCTGTTTTACGCCTTCGGCACGATAGGAGAGCCGCGCGAGAAGCATTATTTTTATCCGTTTTTTCAATTCCTGCTTGCCGGAGTGAACGGTTCTTTTCTAACCGGGGATATCTTCAACCTGTTTGTCTGCTTCGAAGTGATGCTGATCGCTTCTTATGCGCTGCTCGTTCTGGGAGGAACGAAGGTGCAGATCCGGGAGACCTTGAAATATATACTCGTCAATATTGTGTCGTCCACCCTGTTCGTCGCTTCGGTTGCTTATTTGTATGGCGTGGTAGGCACTCTGAACATGGCGGACCTGAGTCTGCGCATTTCAGAAACAGGGCAGGGAGGAATCCTGTCCGTCATTGCGATCCTGTTTCTGATCGTGTTTGGTTTGAAGGCTGGTCTGTTCCTGTTTTTCTGGCTGCCGGGCTCGTACAGCGCTCCGCCGCCAGCAGTTGCGGCATTGTTCGGGGCACTGCTGACCAAGGTGGGCTTGTACGCCATCATTCGTACATTTACGCTCATTTTTCTGCAGCAGCTCTTTGATATTCAAAGCTGGATCGGCTGGATGGCGGCGGGCACGATGATTCTGGGTGGCATCGGAGCCGTTGCTTACGGGGATATCCGGCGCATCCTGAATTACAATGTCATCATCGGTGTCGGTTTTATCGCATTCGGTGCGGCCGTCGGAAACGGAGACGCCATGAACGGTGCTGTGTATTACCTGGTCCATGACATGATTGCCAAAGCGCTGATGTTTTTCCTTGGCGGCATGATCATTGCGGCTGCGGGTACGGATAAGCCGAGTGCAATGGGCGGTATGATCAAGCGTTATCCTGCCGTAGGCTGGATGTTTCTCATTGTGGCGCTGGCGCTTGTCGGCATTCCGCCGCTCAGCGGTTTTCCCGGCAAGCTGTTGATCGTGCGTGGCGGTCTGGGGGAAGGAGAGTACTGGTTGACAGCTATAGGCGTTGCTTCCAGCCTCATCGTGCTTTATTCCCTGATCCGTGTGTTCATGAAGGCGTTCTGGGGAGAGGAGAAGAATACCGCTCCTGACGCCGGGAATGATCCCAAAACCAGAATTTCGTGGAAGCTGGCCTGTATCCCGTCCGTTTTCCTGCTGCTGATCGTCTTTATTCTGGGCTTCGCTTCGGAGGGGATCTATTCATACGTTTCCCAGGCGGGAGAGGTGCTGGTGCAGCCGGCCCTTTATATTGAAGCCGTATTAAAGGAGTAGTTGAGATGGCCTATCAAATTGGATTGAATATTGCAATTGCGCTGGTATGGACCTTTCTCCACGATGAATGGTCGGCTTCACAGCTTGTGGTGGGGTATCTGATCGGCATGGTGCTCATATGGGCGATTTACCGCGTGCGTCCGGACAGGTTTTATATGAAAAAGACATTGGCGATTATTTATTTGCTGCTGCTGTTTCTGAAGGAGCTGTGGGTGTCCAGTCTGGCGGTTGTCCGGCAAATTCTCCGTCCCAAGCTGAACATTCGTCCCGGCATTTTCGCCATGACCACGGAGCTGGAGACGGATTTTGAAATTACTCTGCTTTCCTGCCTGATCTGTCTGACTCCCGGCACGCTGACGCTGGAGGTGGGGCATGACGGACGGACGCTTTATATCCATGCCATGGATATCGAGGATGCGGATGAATTATCCCGCCAGATCAAAAGCACATTTGAAAAGGCAATTATGGAGGTGACGAGAGCATGATGCACGGACTGCTCATTGCTTCGCTGGCTATCATGTCGCTGGCAGCGCTTGGCTGCCTGCTGCGGCTGCTGATGGGGCCTTCCATGGCGGACAGAATCACCGCGCTGGATACGATCGGCATTATCATCCTGTCTATGATCGCCGTGCTCAGCATGCTGCTGGAGACGAAGGCTTTCATGGATATCATTCTTCTTTTGGGCATTTTGACGTTTATCGGAACGACCGCTTTTGCCAGATATATAGAAAGGGGTGTGGTGATTGAACGTGGAGATGATGATCAACATCGCTGAATGGATTTGCGGAATCATTGTGCTGGCCGGTTCGTTGTTTACAGCGCTCAGCGCCTTTGGGTTGCTGCGGCTGCCTGACGCGTATTTGCGGTCCCATGCCGCCACGAAGAGTGCCACGCTTGGCGTGCTGCTGGTGCTGTTGGGAGCGTTCCTTTACTTTTGGCTTTATTTGGATCATGTGAGCGTCAAGCTGCTGCTGGGCATTCTGTTTGTGTTTATCACCGGCCCCGTGGCAGGCCATTTGAACGGCAGAGCCGCCTATCGTTCCGGCGTTTCGCTCTGGGAGCAGAGTGTGCAGGACGACCTTAAAAAGGCGCATGCCGAAGAGAAAGCCAAGAGCAAAGCATAAAGAAGAACATATTTCGATGTACATTCAAAGAAGACAGACCGCGTTTAGCGGAAGTTTTTCTTGCGATTATAGAATTGTTCAGCTCCGCTGAAAACTTATAACTCAGCTTTCGCAGCATGAAATCGGCAAACAGGCCTTGATGTGACTGGCAAGACGGAGATCTACTGCTGGAGTTGACGTTGAATCAAAGCAGACACTTTTTTCTAGCTTTTTTGGAAGAAGGGGATTCGGCCCACTCAGAGTCTAGTATCCAGAATGAGACGGGTGTCTATAGAGTATGGTGTTTGGTATTTGGTGTCTGGTGTGTCTGGTGTCTGGGTCTAGTGTCCGTTGGCTGATGCCTGTTGCCTGTTGCCTGTTGCCTCTTCATACAGCTTTGCATGATTATCCCGTTTGCTCAGAATGCGGGGGTTGGGGTTTGGGGGACTAGGGGAAGGAATAAAGAGAAAAGAGATACGAAAAAAAGAGGCAGCTTTAGTGGGATGTTCGGCTTGAAACAGGAACATATGTTTGGTATAATGATAAAAAGAACATATGTTCTTATTTTGTTGATTCGGGGGCGAGCAGACATGGAAGTCCAAGCGGAAACAGAACTTCAATCCTTTAGCAGTTGTTATCACAACGAGCAGGACTGCATGAAGGCATTGATCGCGATGAAGTGGCCGAACGGCTTCGTCTGCCCGCGTTGCGCTTACACCCGCTGCAGTCGTCTGACTTCCCGGCGCATTCCCCTGTTCGAGTGCACCAGGTGTGCGCATCAAACGTCGGCTTTGGTCGGTACGATTTTTGAACGAACCCATCTCCCCTTGACCAAGTGGTTCCAGGCGCTGGAATTGTTCCTGCTGCCCGACGGCATCTCGGCGATGCGGCTGAGCCAGGTGATCCAGGTCACCTACAAGACCGCCTGGTTAGTGCTGCAAAAAATCCGCCATGCCGTCGGGGAGTTCGATGCCCGGGAGCTGCTCTGCGGAGACGTGAAGGTGAACAGCGACCTGTATGGGCGTAATCCGACCCGGCCACAGTTTCCTCATCCGTATGCTTCGGCAGTCGTAGCGGGATGCACGGTCACGGAGTCGGGCGAGCCGGAGCGGGTCAAAATCCGTCTGGTGCCGCAGATGAGGGGAGATGGGAACGGAGCGAATCGACTCGAACTCGCTGCGTTTATCCATGAACAGGTAGATGTTCGTGGATCGGTGGTACAGTCGTTCCCTCAAGCCTTTCGGCTGTATAGACCCTTGCGGAAAGTCGTGAGCGAGGCGTGGGAATCGCTGAAGCGTACGTATATAGCCTTGGGTCCGAAGCATCTGCAGGCATACCTCAACGAGTACACCGTACGTCGCCGACTGCGCCTGCCCGGAGCGGAAGAATCGATGTGGCAGAAGTTGTTGTACATGGGCGTGGCGATTCCGGCGATCCCTTACCGCCGATTGATCGCGCGCCAACCGGTTCAGCTTCTTGCGGCTGCTTCCTGATCACAGGGCTTGAACGAGGAAAGGTGAGCATGAAGTGCGTGGCTTGAACGGTGTGGGTTAGGATGAACGAGGAGATCGGAAAAATTCAGGTTCAAGCGGCAACGAGGGCCAGGGTCTTTTATTTTTTCAGGACTTTGCTCCGCTCCCTCCTTCTCTCTCGGTCGGTTTCACATCACCTAAATGCTCTGCTTTCTGCAAAGATCACCTCATAATCTCGAACCGATCTGCTTTCTCCTAAGATCACCTCATGATCTTGAGCCGATCTGCTTCTCCATAAGGCACGATCCCAAAATAATAGACCCATTCGATTGTCCTGAATAGCGTAAAAACAGGCATTTTCGCGCCTCATTTGATCCGTTATTTTCTTTAACGCGCCTAAAGTATATTTTCGGTTCCCGGTTTTCTGTTTTTCTTTACCTGATCCAACGGGATAATCGTGCAAGGCTTTCGGGCAGCAAGTTCACATGCCTTGCCACGATCGACGGGCGGCTTGACTGTCAAGCCTTAACTTTCGCAGCATGAAACTGGCAAACTTGAAAGGAGGGGATTCGAATTCCTCAGAACCCAGCCAGAAGCTACAAAGGTTTAAGTGGATTTAGACTCTGCGAAAGTTGAGTTATAAATTCTATAATCAATCTTAAAACATCTGATTTCTGCACCCGTTCAGGGTGCTTTTTTCGTCACCTTTCTTGCGGTTTACGCAATACTGAACCATAGTGTATAACATTGAGTATACAAGAACTGTCAGGAAAGGAGCTGCAGTCATGAGGTTGATCGAATACCGTAACGGCACAGCATCCATAGTGGAAGTTAAGCAACTGCTGTCCTATGCAGCAGGGTCATCAAGCGAGAGGCTTAACCAGATTCTGGATAAAGTATACTCCGGCCCTAATACGAAACTGTATGTTATGACAGATAACAATATGGTGTTAGGGATTATTGGCTCTAAACGGTCAGAAGATTCCGCTGAAATTCTCCATCTGGCTGTGGATACACATAAACGCAGGCAAGGGATTGGTCGGAATATGGTCGATGAATGGATGGCCTTGGAGTGGCCGGTAGAAGTGACTGCCAAAACGGATCATGATGCGGTTGGTTTTTACCGAAAATACGGATTCATCATTCACTCCCTTGGTGAAAAGTATCCTGGTGTGGAGCGTTTTCTGTGCAGGTTTATCCCCCAGTCTCGCTGAATCGTTGACCAAAATAAGCCTGAAAAGCCGGATTTCTGTACATATTTTCCGAAAATTATATTAGACGTGCTCTTTTTCAGGAAATGTCTTATTTACTTGTCTAGGCTCGAACATCCACGACTTGATTTCAAGAAGTGAATTCAAAATAATGATAGCGTATTTCAAAATGTGAATGAACAATCAGAGTGGAAGGAGAAAACCGTCAATGGATTTTTCCAGGCGCAAGCTGATAACCTGTGAGGTGCTGTTGGAGGAGATGAATATCAAGGAACTGCCGGTGCTTGCACGCGGCAAGCTGTCTTTCGGCGGGATCGGGGAGCGGGATGTATACAATATCACAGCCCCATTTCTGGATGAAGGCAGGCGAGTGCTGGCCGGCAGGGTGGAGGCAAGGGATAACGAGGATTCGGAGATTATGTTCTTTACCGAGCAGGACGGGATATGGAGACCGCAGGAGGGTGCACCGGTGTTCAGGCTGCAGGATCCGTTTTTTACCCATGTCGACGGAGAGCTTGTACTCGGCGGGGTTCAGATTTACCCTAATCCTGAACAGCCTGGTGAGCTTAAATGGCGTACCTTAATGTATAAAGGGCCATGCCTTGCGAAGCTGCGGCTGTTCTTTACCGGACCGGCCGGCATGAAGGATATCCGACTTGTTCAGCTTCCGGGCGGAGATATTGCCGTGTTCACCCGGCCGCAGGGGAAGAAAGGAGGGCGCGGCAAAATCGGATTTATACGCGTCGGCGGTCTGGAGCAGCTGTCGGCACAGCTGGTGCAGGATGCCCCACTGCTGGAAGAGCAGTTCGCCGAAGGAGAATGGGGAGGAGTCAATGAAGCGATGGTGCTGACCAACGGTTTGGTCGGAGTGCTGGGCCATATCGCCAGATTCGACGAGGATGGGAACCGGAATTACTATCCCATGGTGTTCGCGCTGAATCCGGATACGGGAGAGCATTCGGAAATTGAGATCATTGCTGTCCGGGATGACTTTATTCCGGGGCCGGCCAAGCGGAAGGACCTGGCAAATGTCGTATTCAGCGGCGGAATCGTCCGCAAAGCGGATGGTACGGCGGATTTATATGCGGGTACAGGGGACGCGGAGGCGCAATGGATTCGTATTCCCGACCCGTTTCTCAAATATGAGCAAGAGACCAACAGAAACAGAAAGAATAAATGAAAATGGGTTCAAAAGTACTGGAAAATTGCTGCAAAAAAGCGGATTTCAGAAAAATTTGCGGCAAAATCCTGATTGAACAAATAAGCGGCTCTGGGTTATTTGTATTATTAGCAGTCATCTATGAAGAGTGCTAATATGCTGAGGAGGGTGAGCCATGAGAAGCAAAATGCTTGCTGCGTCATACCATTCCCGTCAGTATCAAAGGAAGCTAAGGCTTAGACTGAGGCGAGTGCTTCGTCGCAACCTGATCATTTAGATTGAACAAGATGAAAAGGAGGCTGCAGCTTTATGACTAGAATTGCTTATGTTGGTACCTATATTCCACAGAAATGCGGTATAGCCACTTATACCCATCATTTAAGACAGAGCATCCGGGGTGCAAAGGGCTGGAAGGGCATCGATCCGGTCATCGCCGTGAAACCGGCGGGCACGCTGCATGAAATGTCCGACCCCGTCATCTTGGAGATGGAAAAGGAAGACCGGGCCGCTTACCGGAAACTGGCTGAACGAATGAACCAAAGCGACGTATCCGTCGTTTCCCTGCAGCATGAATTCGGGATTTTCGGCGGGGAAGCGGGCAGCTACATTCTGGATTTTGTCGAGCATCTGGAAAAGCCGCTTGCCGTCACCTTCCATACCGTATTTGAGGAGCCGCAGGAACCTTATAAGTCGATCCAGAAGCGGATTGCCGAGCGCAGTGATCTGATTCTTGTCATGAACCGGGTCGCGGGGGAATTTCTGCATAAGGCCTACGGGGTGCCATTAGACAAAATCAAAAATGTGCCGCACGGCACTCCCGAACCGGTTCCGGGAAAAAGAAACAGCGTCAGAACGGATATGGGCTGGACTGACAGACAGGTGGTGATGTCGTTCGGACTGCTAAGCCGGGGCAAAGGGCTGGAAACGGTTCTCCACGCGCTGCCTGATGCTGTACGCAGGGTGCCGAACTTGCTGTACGCCATTGTGGGGCAGACACATCCCGAGGTGAAGAAGCACGAAGGTGAGTCATACCGCGAGGAGCTGAAGGACTTGATCCATCGGCTGGGACTCGAAAACAATACGGTCATGATCGACCGCTACGTTGAAGAAGAAGAACTGGTTGGACTTCTCTTAGCATGTGATTTATATGTAACACCTTATCCGGGGCTGCGGCAGATTACAAGCGGAACACTGGCCTATGCCGTGGGGCTAGGCCGGCCTGTTCTGAGTACTCCGTATGAGTATGCCAAGGATTTGCTGGCAGACCATCCGACGCTTCTGCTTCCGCCTGGTCAACCCGAGCCATGGTCGGAACGCATAGCTTCCATTCTGAACAACAAGGTGGAGCATCGCAGACTGGAGAAAGAGATGCTGAAATTGGGCACCCCAATGCACTGGAGAAAAGTAGGGCAGCTTCACCTCGAGCTGTTCTCGAAGCTGGCTCAGAACGAGCCAGTCCGCCAGGCATAACGGAGGAGGGGATTGCTTTGCTGATCAGGCATCTGGAAAGAATGACGGACGATACAGGGCTGCTGGAGCATGCCATGGGTACCATCCCCCGGCGCAAGGAAGGCTACACGACGGATGACAATGCCCGCGCTTTATGGGCATGCATGGAGTGGATGAGCCACACTGCTGCAGAGGAACTTCAGGCGTGGGAATCACTGGCAGACATTTACCTGTCCTTTCTGCTGTGGGCACAGAACGAGGACGGAACGTTCCATAACAATTATGCCTATGACCGCACGCGGGAAAAAGAATCCCCTTCAGATGACTGCTTTGGCCGGTCCGTCTGGGCGGCAGCCGCTGTCTGGACCTGTGATCACAGCCATGACCGCAGATTGGCGGCAGAGCAGATTCTTGATACGTCGGCCAAACAGGCATTAAGCCTGAAGTATCCACGCGGATGGGCCTATACCCTTTCGGCATTTGCCTCCGTGTTGAACGCCAGGGATTGCGTATCCTTGTTAGGGGAGAGGGGGGAATGGCTGTCCCGCCTTCAGGCCAGGGAAATTGTATTACAGCTGCAGGATCGGCTGTTGGAACAATATCGCCGCGAATCCAGTCCTGGCTGGAGCTGGTTTGAGCCGGAGCTTACATACGGCAACGGGGTGCTGCCCTGGGCGCTGTTTAACGCTTACCGGATCAGCGAGCGTGAGGAAGTGCTTGATGCGGCACAAGCTTCTTTCCGTTTTCTGGCTGACCGGATGTCCGCACCGGAAGGCTGGATCCGTCCTGTCGGCAACGAACGCTGGGGAAGTCCCGGGTACATGAGCAAGTGGGATCAGCAGCCGCTTGAAGTCATGAAGCTGGCGCTGGCGGCCAGAGAGAGCTGGCGGGTGCAGGGAGGTCAGGACGGACCGGATATCATCCGCCGCTGTCATGATTGGTTTTATGGTAAAAATGATTGCGGTGTGCCACTGGCGGATGAAACCGATGGCAGCTGCTGCGACGGATTGACTGCCGAAGGTCCGAACCGTAACAGAGGGGCCGAGTCCACCCTTGCTTATTTATTGACAGAAGCGATCTATACGGAGGTTTTCCACAGCAGCGAGGCTCTATTGGAGCAAGTACCTTAGGTCTCCGGGAATCTGTTGATGAATTATGTGTGTAACGAGTGGTAAAGCAAATTTCAGGGCATAATCCCATTAGAACATGTATCGATTGGGGGAAATGTCATGAAAACAAACGGCAAAAAAGGGCATGTGGAATTTCATCAGCCTGTTCTCAAGCTGACGGCCGATCTGCCCGGGGATGCTGAAATGCGCGAACATCTGGCGGAAATGAAAGCGACGGACGGCTATAAGGGCTCCTGTATTCGTATCGGTCAGCAGGCGGATCAAGATACAAAAACTGTTGAATAGGGGGCAAGCCAGTGGAATCAATGCTTGAGGATGTAACCAACTGGTTAAACGGCCATACCAACCGTTCCATATTAATCCGCAAGGTGGAGTCGGGCAACGAGAATGACGTAAAAATGCAGCTGGAGCGTGCAGCCGTGCACAGCGACAGCACCCACGCCATCGATGACTATACCGGCGGGGAAGTCCTGTGCTTGTATGGTAAGGGCATAGTCATAAACGGTCAGGAGGATAACCTGCCTCTCCCGCAAAATGCCTTTCTTATACCGGCAGCAGGCATCCATCAAACCGGCATAAACGATCATTCCGTTCAGCTGACAACAGAACGGGCCCAGTATTCTATTCTACTTGTGTAGATTTACATACGGTGCCCGTTGTTCAATTACCGTTTGAAGGTCAACCTTCAGTATTAACATCTTGCTGGGACAAGGGGCTTAACGCTGATTCATGAATGGCGTTAAGCCTTTTCTTGTCTCTCCTTTGCCGCGGAGATCATTAAAAACATAGGTCTGCGGGTTTCATCCTTCATTTCAGGTATAGTTTCCAGCATTTCAGCGGAAGGAGCGGGCTCCTTAACAGCTTTAATACTGAAACCGGCATGAATCAGGTCATTCATATAGGTTGATATGGTACGATGATATTTTATAACATGCTCGGTTAAAAATGATGTTTCACGCAAGCCCTCTGCCTGATAATGATCAACGGGCCAATGCACACGTTTTCCCTCGCTATCATAATACCAATCTTGTTCATTTCGGGAAGTGAATATTGGATGTTCTACGGAAAAAACAAAAGCCCCATCTGTTTTAAGACACTTATATACTTTTTTGCAAACAGATTCAAACGATTCAACATAGTGAAAAGCCAGTGAACTGATAACCACATCAAACTGCGCCTCAGAAAAGTCGATGTCTTCAATCGGCATTTGTACATATGAAATCAGCGGATCATCCGTCATTTCACGAGCCTTCTGCAGCATTTTTTCGGAAATATCCACGCCGATTACGGAACTTGCCTGCTGCTCACGGGCATATCGGCAATGCCAACCGTAACCGCAGCCCAAATCAAGCACATTTTTATTACGCAAATCCGGCAGTATTGCTTTTAGCACATGCCATTCTCCTGCAGCCTCCAACCCTCTGACAGACCTCGGCATTTTATCATACGCCGAAAAGAAATCCGGGTCATCGTATTTGTTTTGCTTCATCGCTCATTACATCTCCTTTTTACTGACATCCCATTCTAGAAAAACAAGTAACTACTGCTAAACGCGGTCTGTCTTCTGTGAATGTACGTCGATAGACGTTTTTCTTATTATTCAACATAATGGTCCTATATTCCTTGCAAGGCGGCGGTTACTGCCATTTGAAGTACAGCTGAAAAAAAGAAAAAATATTGACATATTTTATCACGTTAAAGTAACATCAAATTCATGAAAATGAATAAATAAGCTGAAAACAGGAGGAAATATGGCATTCACAGAGTATTATGACGAAATTTATAGTGTGGCGCGTGATATTTTCGAACATCCGGAGCTAGGCTATAAGGAAAATCGCACCAGCGCGCTGATTGCAGAATTCCTTCGCAAGGTGAATCCGGACATTGAATTGGAGTCCTTCAGTACCACCGGGTTGAAAACGTATTTGGGCGAGAGCAAACCGCTCACTGTCGGATTCATTGCGGAGCTGGATGCCGTTTATGCGCCAACCCATTGGCGCGCCGATCCGGTGACAGGAGCAGCGCATAACTGCGGACATTACAGTCAGGTTGCCATCGCACTAGCCTTGTATAAGCATTTTTATACGACAGGCTTGTATAAAGATTTGGACTACAAAATTGCGTTTATATTTGTGCCTGCCGAGGAGTATCTGGACCTTGAATACCGGCAAAAGCTGCTGGATGAAGGCACGATTTCCTACTTCGGCGGCAAGCCTGAGGCCATGAAGCTGGGAGTGTTTGACGATATTGACGTGGGGATATGCGTTCACGCCATGGGCGGAGAGTATCCGGTGAGAACGGTGGAGATCAACTGCGACCTGGCCGGATTTTTATACAAAAAATATACGTTCGGGGGTAAAGCCTCTCATGCGGGCTTCGATCCTTTTTCAGGCAAAAATGCGTACAGCATGTCCACATTGTTTAATGTTACACTGGGTCTGGCGCGCCAGCACATGAAGGATGCGGAGAAGGTGCGCATGAATCCGATCGTCATGCATTCGGATATGTCCACCAACGTCATCCCCAACCATATTACAGTGGGAACGGATCTGCGCACCCAGACGGTCGACTATATGAAAGAGGCTGCGGCCAAAATGGACGCCGCCGCCCAAGGCAGCGCCGTAGCGCTGCAGGGAGAGGTCGAGATTGTCACGCAAATGGGGTATCTTCCTTTCGTACAGAACCGTTATCTGTCCACGTTTGTTATGGAGGCTTTTGAAGCCAGCGAGGAAATTCAGGATATTCTGAACAATAACGCCATCAGTGCGGCGGGTGATATCGGGGATTTATCGTATATGATTCCATGCATCCAAATCGGCTACAGCGGGTTTTCCGGCACGATTCACGGCGATGACTTCAAGGAAATCGACCCTGAATTCATATATGAGGTATTTCCGCGTTTTCTGACCGATGTATTCGAGCGCATGAAGGGCTGTATTGACCGTAATCAACTATATCGACGTAGTTTTACAGACTATGAAGAACTGCTGGCTTCCATTATGAAAACTGAATAGGAGAAGAGACATCAATGAAATTTAAAGCTACATATATATACCTGCTTGCTTTCGTGCTTTTGGTCATTGCCGCGTCAGAGTTTATTGGCATTCAATCGTTTATGGTCGGAAATATCCGCATCAATCTGCTGCCGCTTGTGTTTGCGATCCTGATCACGATGGTGCTGGGTGTGCCGGTGTTCCGCAAAGGGCTGCTCAAAAAAATTTACAGTCCCGACAATGTGGGCTTTGCAGGTAAATATCTGATCTTTATCATGCTGCCGCTTATGGCCAGATACGGAGCGGATGTGGCTCCCAAGCTGCAGGAAATCTTCGCGGTAGGCTGGGTGTTTCTGATTCAGGAGATCGGCAACCTCGGTACCGTTGTGCTGGGGCTTCCGGTTGCCATTTTGCTTGGTCTGAGACGTGAAGCGATCGGCGCGACTCTCGGATTGGGCCGTGAAGGTGAACTGGCGTATATTTCGGAGAAATATACCCTGAACTCGGACGAAGGCCGTGGTGTACTGTCCCTGTACATTATTGGAACGCTGTTCGGCACATTGTTCTTTAGCGTTATTGCGCCGGTGCTGCATGGTTTGGGCTTTTCCATCGAAGCCTTGGCGATGTCGTCCGGTGTAGGCTCTGCAAGTATGATGACGGCTGCATCGTCGGCATTAGTCTCGCAGCAGCCTGATATGGCGGAAACGATCAATGCATATGCGGCTGCAAGCCAGCTGCTGACAAGCTTCCTGGGCACATATACGATGGTATTCCTGGCTGTGCCGCTGCAGCGCATGATGTACAAACTGTTCGTAAGAGGTGGTAACAAGTGAGTAAAGGCTTGAATCAATACGTTAAATATGCACTTATTCTTCTGCTGAGCGTCTCGCTCATTTTATTTACGGAGCAAATGAAGTTTTTGAAGGCCGGTGAGGGCGGGCATGTGACGTGGGGCACGATCAGCGGGCTTGCCGTTTTGTGGTTGTTTTCGTTTATCGGCATTTTAATATCACAACTTATGAAAAAACAGCCCCTCAAATTTCTTGCCGAATTCCCGGTCCTGGGCTGGGTGTCGATTACGTCACTTGTATTCTGCCTGATCTCAGATGTGTTTGTTAATGCCATTGCACAAGTGAATTTCCTGTCGATCACAACGCCGATTCTGGCCTTCGCGGGCATTTCCGTCGTGGACCGGCTGGTGGATCTGCGCAAAACGTCCTGGCGGGTTGCCATTGTGGCCATTTTTGTATTTACCGGTACCTACCTGGGCAGTGCAATTTTGTCGGAAATCGGATTGGCGCTGTCAAGCAAATAATCAATGAAACAAAGGGGATTCTCCAAAGATCCGTTGATCTGGAGATCCTCTTTTTTTCATGCTCTGAAACGCTTCGGGTTTCAGCAAGCTCTTTACCGTATTAATAGACCTATAGAGAATATTTATGATGTTATATATGCTGTAGTATGTTGCATAATCATTATTTATGACGTATTATATGTTCAAGTCAATTGTTGGAACTTACTTCGTCCTGGACTGCCCGGTGAATCATGTCGAATGCGCAGAGCAGTGGAGGGGGTGAGCAGGCCAAGGAAAGTGGAACAAAGCGGAGGGATCAACATCGAACTAACGCCAAGACAAATGGAAATCGTAAAAATTGTGCAAAAGCATGCCCCGATCACAGGGGAACAGATTGCAGAGATGCTGAAGGTGAGCCGGCCGACACTGCGCTCGGATCTTTCGAAGCTCGTTATTCTGAATTATATCGACGCCAAACCGAAGGTTGGCTACTTCCTCGGCCAGAAGGGCAATACGAGACAGGAAGAGAAGTTCAAGATGCTGCAAAAGAAGGTCGGGGAAATTCACAGTGTTCCAGTCATTGTGAGAGAAATGACAACCATCCAGGATGCGGTGGTGTCCCTGTTCCTCGCCAACGTCGGCAATCTGATCGTTACAGATGAGGAAGGGAACCTGGCGGGAGTAGCTTCAAGAAAGGATCTGCTGAAGGTAACGCTCGGCAATCCGACGGCCGGGTCTATTCCGGTCAGCATGGTCATGACCAGACAGCCCAATGTCGTGACTGTATCCCCGGAGGACACCATATTGGAGGCGGCGCGCAAAATTATTGCTCACCAAATCGACAGCCTTCCGGTCGTCATACCGTCCGACTCGGGGAAGCCGGGCTCTCACTGGAAGGTCGTGGGCCGGATTACGAAAACCAACATTATTAAAATGCTGCTCGACATGGTTGCCGAGGATTAACGGGAGGAATGGAATGGTACAGTCGTCAAGTCACTTTATTGCAATATGCTCGGATTCGATCGGGGAAACTGCAGAGGCCGTCGTGCAAGCGACGATGCGGCAGTTCGATCTGCCGAACACGGAAATCAAACGTTATATGAATGTCAGAGATGAAGATGAATTAAGACAGATGATGGAGGAGGTTGCGGATAGAGGCGGTCTGGTTGCCTATACACTGGCCCTGCCGGAGCTGCGGGAAGCGATTAAGGAAGAAGCGGTGCGTTTGAGTGTGCGTGTGGTGGACGTCATGGGTCCGATGATGCAGGCGGTGGCGGATACGTTCAACAACGATCCCTTCGAGAAGCCCGGTCTGCTGCACCGGATGGATGAACCGTATTTCAGAAGAGTGGAAGCGATGGATTTCGCCGTGCAATACGATGACGGCAAGGATGTCAGCGCCATTCTGAGGGCAGACATTATCCTGCTTGGTGTATCACGCATATCCAAAACCCCGCTGTCCATGTTTCTGGCTCATAAAGGCTACAAAACCGTCAATTATCCGCTCGTTCCCGAGCTTACGCCGCCGGCCCAATTGTATGAAAAGCTGGAGGGCAAAATATTCGGCTTGACCATTAACGCGGAGCATTTGCTTAAAATCCGCAGCGAGCGCCTTAAGGTGATGGGACTGCCCAATAATGCGCAGTATGCATCCATGGAACGTATTCAGGAAGAGCTCGCGTATGCCAACCGCATTTTCGGGGAGCTGGGCTGCCCGGTTATCGACGTGACGGATAAAGCGATCGAGGAAACGGCGGGCCTGATTCTAAACGACCTATTAAGATAAATTATACAAATAAGATAAATTGTACAAACCAAACCATATTTATTTGGAGGGATGAGGAATGGAGAGTCAACTGGCTTTGGAATTGGTACGGATTACGGAAGCGGCAGCGCTGGAATCGGCAAGATGGACCGGCAGGGGAGACAAAAACAGCGCTGATGATGCGGCTACAACCGCCATCCGCAGCCATTTCAATACAGTGCCGATGGATGGCACCGTCGTCATTGGCGAAGGTGAAATGGACGAAGCACCAATGCTCTATATCGGTGAGAGAGTCGGCAACCGCAAGGGACCGAAAATGGATATCGCTGTGGATCCGCTGGAGGGAACCGAAACCGTCGCGAAGGGGCTGAATAATGCCATCTCGGTTATTGCAGCGGCTCCCCAAGGAAGTCTGCTTCATGCGCCGGACATGTATATGCAAAAGCTGGCCGTCGGACCCAAGCTGGCCGGCAAGCTGTCGCTCGACGATCCTCTTGAGCAGACTCTCACCAAAGCAGCGCTCCTGCTGGATCGGCCTTTGACAGATCTGACGGTATCCATTCTGGATCGGGAACGTCATCGCTCGATCATTGAGGTGCTGAGACAAGCGGGCGTGCGCATCAAGCTGCTCGGACATGGGGATGTCATGGCCGCTATTGACACCTGCGCGGACAGCGGCGTTGATCTCTATATAGGCTCTGGCGGTGCACCGGAAGGAGTGCTTGCCGCTGCGGCCATGAAGTGCATGGGCGGCGATATCCAGGGGCGGCTGCTCCCTGAATCCGAGGCGGATGTGGAGCGCTGCAAGCGGATGGGTATCGACCAGCCTGATCGCCTGCTGACCATGGACGATATGGTGGGCCGGCAGGGGGTTCTCTTTGTAGCCACAGGTGTGACGCCCGGAGAGTTCCTGCAAGGTGTTCGTTATCTTCCTGGTAGCCGTGCGGAAACTCACTCGGTGGTCATGTATTCCGAAACGAAAACCGTTCGCTTCGTACGGAGTGTCCACCAGCTCGAAACGCAGCTTGGCACATTGGCCCAAGCCGTATCCTTCTAAAACAAATTGAATTTACTTATAATATGGAGCCGGCCGGAAATAAGGTCGGCTCTTATTTCATCTCAAGATAAACTTACTTTAAACGCGGTTCGGCTGCATAGAACATACGAAGATAGACTTTTATCTTACGGATGTGTCAGTACCTTGAAATTAACCGAAACGCAGCTGCTGAAGGTCTAATGGAGCTTGTTCAAGCGCTTTTTAAGAGCTATAATGGAAAAGGTCATGTTTGAAACGAAAACCAAATTTCTAGATTCAATATAGAAAGAGAGCGGAACAGTATGGGTCGTAAATGGAATAATATTAAGGAAAAAAAGGCGTCCAAAGACGCCAACACGAGTAAAGTATATGCGAAGTTTGGCGTAGAAATCTACGTAGCCGCCAAGAAAGGCGAACCGGACCCGGAATCCAACCGCGCCCTGAAGGTGGTACTGGAACGCGCTAAAACCTATAATGTGCCTAAAGCCATTATTGACCGTGCGCTGGAGAAAGCCAAAGGCAGTGCGGATGAAAACTATGAAGAGCTGCGGTACGAAGGTTTTGGCCCCAACGGCTCCATGATTATTGTAGACGCGCTGACGAATAACGTGAACCGCACGGCACCTGCTGTACGCGCTGCATTCAGCAAAAATGGCGGCAACATGGGTGTGAGCGGCTCGGTTGCTTATATGTTTGACGCCACGGCCATTATCGGGCTGGAAGGCAAGACGGTCGATGAGGTCATTGAAGTTCTGCTTGAAGCGGATGTGGATGTGCGAGACGTGCTTGAGGAGGATGAGGCAGTCATCGTTTACGCGGAGCCGGATCAATTCCATGCTGTGCAGGAGGCGTTGAAAAATGCCGGAGTTGACGAGTTCACCGTTGCGGAACTAACGATGCTTCCACAGACCTATGTAACGATTCCGGAAGACGGACAGGCACAATTCGAGAAGCTGATCGATGCGCTGGAAGACCTCGAAGACGTGCAGCAGGTTTATCATAATGTTGAATTTGAAGACTAATTTTTAGAATCATTAAGCGAAACTCGCTTTTTGTATGGATTCATCCATACGAAAAGTGAGTTTTTTTGTTCATAACTTTTGCTATAATCTTCTCAAACAAATGGGGAGGAAAAAACTTGATCCGAATTGAGAAAATGACCTCATGCACCATAGATGAAGCCGTGCAGGCCTGGAATGACGGGTTTGAAGGATATTATTTTAATATGGCCACAACACCGGATGTTTTTGTGAAAAGAATGGTGGCAGAGGACCTGTTACCTTCGCTCACACTGATCGCATTTGATGGAAACCAACCCGTCGGAATCATCATGCACGGCATACGAACTGTTCAGGGACAAAAAATCGCCTGGAATGGCGGGACCGGGGTTGCGCAGTCCATGAGGGGAAAAGGGGTGGGGAAGAAACTAATATCTGCCGCGCTTGATCTTTTAAAAGGTGAAGGTGTAGAGAAAGTAACGCTTGAAGCGGTGAGCAAAAATGAAGGGGCGATTTCGTTATATAAAAAGGCGGGCTTTGAGATCGTGGATGAGCTTGAGTATTTAACCCTCAAAGGAAGCTTGAACGGTTATACCCCGCTGAGTATTCCGGCCAGTGCGGATTATCATATAGAAGCTGCGTTTCCTGTTCATGCTGGGCAGCTCCAGTTCTACCGTGCGTCTCATCCCTGGCAGACTCAATGGCAGAGTGTAAAAGACGGCGAAGCTGTTATCGTTCGTAGCGGGATGGGCGATCCAGTAGGTTACGCGTATTATCGCAGAAGCTTCAACACAGATGGAGAACACACATCCACCACTTTATATCAGTGTGAAGTGTTTCCCGATCACCCAGATAGCAAATATTTGATACATATGATGTTAAGCCATGTGTTTGGCAAATTTACAGACAATATGAACCGTACTGTTCCCAATCTCCCAAAGCATGCAAGTGCTGTAACCGGGAAAATTCTGAAGCAAATCGGCTTTACTGTGTATGCCGAACAGGTGCAGATGAGCCGTCAGCTCTGATCTGCACCTGAAAAAGTTGACTATTCTTCTATTAAACTTTCAGCTCACCATGCTGCAGCTGTCCATCTTCTACCTGAATGGTGGCGTGGGTAATGTTGAATTTTTGTTCAATCAGCCGGAGAGCCTGCTGCAGCACGGCCTGAGGGTCTTTCTGGTCTGCAATCACCAAGTGGCAGCTTAACGAATTCATTCCGGAAGTGATGGTCCAAATATGGAGGTCATGCACATCGACAACACCATCCACCTGCATCAGTGTCTCGCGCACCTGTGCCGAATCGACTCCTGCCGGTGTGCCCTCCATCAGGATGTGGATCGCATTTTGGATAACACCCCAGGCGCTTTTCAAGATAAGCAGGGCCACGAGCACGCTGATAATCGGATCAGCGACGTACCAGGAGGTCAGGCTCATAATCAGTCCGGCTGCGATGGCACCCACCGAACCAAGCGCGTCACCAAGTACATGAAGATAGGCGCTGCGCACATTGATATTCTCTTTCACATCGCTTTTTCTCATCAGGAACCAGGCGCTGAGCAAATTGGCAAACAGCCCGATAAAAGCGATGACCATCATGGAGCCGCTGGCTACAGTTGGAGGCTCAAAGAAGCGTTGATAAGCTTCCCAAATGATAAATCCGGCAATGACGAACAGAGCGACACCGTTCAGCAGAGCGGCCAATATTTCGAACCGGTAAAAGCCGTACGTTTTTTTTGCGGATGGCGCTTTAGCCGACATGAACATGGCAACGAGACTCAAAGCGAGCGCTCCGGCATCGCTAAGCATATGACCCGAATCCGACAGCAGAGCAAGACTGTTGGTGACAAGTCCGCCGAAAAATTCCAAAAACATAATTCCGGTTGTAATGATGAGGGCGATGGCAAGCCCTTTTTTGTTATTTGGCATGTGGGCATGCGCGTGATCGTGATGGCCGTGAGCATGTCCGTGGCTGTGTGCATGATCATGATGAGCATGCGCAGAGTGCTGATGTGTGGAATGGCTCATAACATTTTCCTCCTAATATATGAATAGTTGCTCATGTGTTCTTATGTGGCAATCATACAATCATTTTCTGAATGATGCAAGCTTTTTTGAAAAACTTGTGAAAAGCGAGAATAACACAAATGAGCTGCTAATTTTACCAACACATATAAGTATGACCGGAAGAACAGAGATCAAGCGCTGTTTGATATCAGCGGGAATACAAAGCTTTGGGGGCCTGCATACTAAACGGGTATGTGCATCCTGTCCAGACAGTCATTCCTAATTTGGAATACAGCCGGAATGGGTAATACATAATGACAGGCATCGGAGAGACATCGAAGGAGGTGCAAATGATGAGTAATGGCGCTAAAAATTCCGTGCAGGAAACCAAGGAAATGCTGGAATCCACAAAAGAGGGCTTTCAGGATCTGGAGTCCGCTGGTTTAGCCGAGGATGCAGGGGAAGAAACGATTGCGGGCGGCAAACTGGTGAAAGAAGGAAACGGGTTTGTCATCCGGGGGGAGCATGGGCTGATCGGGGAAATTACTTATTCGGTCAGACCGGGAACAGATACCTGGATGCTTGATCATACCTATGTTACACCCGAATACCGCGGCGGTGATATCGCCAAACGAATGCTGGACAGGGTGGCCGAAGAGGCGAGACAGGAAGCCAAAAAAATTATTCCTTTATGCTCCTATGCGAGGATTCAATTTGAAAGAAATCCCGGGTACCACGATGTGTGGCAGCAATAAAACAGCATGTACAGTATTTCGGCCGGGGGAGACCCCGGCCTTTAAAATAGTTGGACGATGTTTTGCTCATTTGGGGAACCAGCGGATCACTTACATAACCAGCGGCTGGATAGAGTACCTTTCCCGTTATTGGAAAATTTCATGTTTACAGCCTGCAAGCTAACATGGTATGGTATATAAAATTTTCCATCAACAGGGGGAGTGGTATATGATTCGCAAGCTGACGGAGGCGGACCGTGAGAGTGTAATGCAGCTGGCAGGGCGGGAGCCGTCCCTCAATTTGTTTATTATCGGAGATGTGGAGAACTTCGGCTTTGAAACTGATTTCCAGGAACTGTGGGGAGAGTTTGATGCTGCCGACGGCCGTCTGAAGGCTGTGCTGCTGCGGTATGATGGCAGCTTCCTTCCTTATGCAGAGGGAGATTTTGATGTGCAGGGTTTCGCGGAGCTTGTGTTATCCGGCAAAAAGAAGGAAATGATGTCAGGCTCCTCACCCATTGTGGATCGTTTTGTCCGAGAGATCAGCTTTGCAAAGGAGAAGCGCCTGCACTTTGCTGAGCTTACCGCTCTGCAGGAGAGTGGTGGGATGGGGGCGAACAGTCATTTTGAGATCAGACAATCAGGTGTGGAGGATGTCGAGGCGGTTTGTTCGCTGCTCGATCAGATTCAGGAATTTGTCTCAAGCGGGGAATCCATGCGCAGCGGCATGCGGCGTAAGCTGGAGAGCAGTACGGGACGCAGCTATTTTGTCGAAAAGGAAGGGAAGGTTATTGCGGTTGCTTCTTCCACGGCGGAAAACTCGCTGTCTGCCATGATCGTGGGTGTAGCCACACATCCCGAATATAGAGGGCAAGGGCTTGCCTCGTACCTGGTGCGGCGCCTTTGTGCCGATCTTTTGGCGGAAGGCCGAACCGTCTGTTTGTTTTATGATAATCCGGTTGCAGGCTCCATTTATAAAAGACTTGGCTTTAAAGACATCGGCCAATGGTCCATGATGTACTTATAGATTGTATCTATCCATCCACGGAATGTGGGTGGATATTTTTTATTGCGGAGCACTTTGCCATTGTAACTTTGTATTTTATTTCACAAAGTATAACATACTAAACACATCTGAGATTGGAATCCAATAGTGGAGAAATGAGGAACAGCTCATGATTAATGTAACGAGACTGCTTACGGGTATGGAGGGCACGGGAGACCAATGGCGCTATTCTATATCCATCGGAGAAAAGCCGCACGGCGTTTCAGAAGGGAAAGGCCCTGTAGTAGTCTGGAATGCTACACGGGCATGCAACCTGCAGTGCAAGCACTGCTATGCAGATGCCTGTACTTCCAGGGCTCCCGGCGAGCTGTCAACAGAAGAAGCGATGGCATTCATCGAGGACCTGGCGAGCTTCAAGGTGCCTGTGCTGTTATTCTCCGGCGGGGAGCCGCTCCTTCGTCGTGACATTTATGAACTTGCTGCTTTTGCCGCTTCCAAGGGAATTCGCCCGGTTGTCTCGACGAACGGAACCTTGATCACGGCAAAACGGGCAAAACAGCTCCAGGATGCGGGTGTTCAGTATGTCGGGATCAGCCTAGACGGCCTTGAAAACAGGCATGACCGTTTCCGCGGCCGACAGGGAGCCTTCAATCAGGCGATTGCGGGGATTCGCAGCTGTCTTGCCATCGGCCAAAAAGCCGGACTGCGCTTTACGATCAGCCGGCATACCTATCATGATCTTGACGGCGTATTGGATTTAATCGAGCAGGAAAATATTCCGCGAGCCTGCTTTTATCATCTTGTCTATTCCGGCCGCGGCAGCAAGCTGCAGCATGAGGATGTCACGCGTGAGCAATCCAGGAGCGCTCTTGAACGGATTATTGCCAAGACACTCGACCTTCACGGCAAAGGAAAACGGGTGGAGCTGCTGACCGTGGATAACCATGCCGACGGCGTTTATTTGTATAACTGGATGAACCGGCGTGATCCAGAACGGGCGGATCAGCTGCTGGAGCTGCTGCGCCGCAATGGCGGCAACCGTTCCGGCGTGGCGATTGCGTGTGTTGATTGGCATGGACGTGTCTACCCGGATCAGTTCACCAGGGATGTTGAAGTTGGCAGCATCAGGGAAAGGAAATTCAGCGAGATCTGGAAGGAGGCTGCCCATCCGGTGATAGTGGGACTGCGCAACCGCAAGCCATTGCTTCAAGGACGATGCCGGCATTGCCGATGGCTGGATATCTGCAACGGCAATTTCAGGGCGCGCGCTTCAGCGGGAGGTGACTTTTGGTCACCCGATCCTTCCTGCTACCTGAACGACCAGGAAATTGGCGTGTGATGAACAGACCTAGAGGAGGCAGAGGATAAATGCTTATATCCTGGAATATAACGAGGCGGTGCAACTTATATTGCGAACATTGCTATCGGGATTCCGGCCCTCAGGCTCCGGTTGCGGGGCAGTTGAGCACCGAAGAGGGGCGGCGTCTAATTGATCAGATCAAAGAGGCAGGTTTCAGGCTGCTCATACTCAGCGGTGGGGAGCCGCTGACACGTGACGATGTGTGTGAGCTTGTGGCCTATGCGGCATCAACAGGCCTGCGGCCGGTAATGGGCAGCAACGGCACGTTATTGACCGCAGCCAAGGCCGCCGCTTTGAAGGCAGCAGGTCTGGGGGGCATCGCCATTAGTATTGACAGTTCTGCTCCTGCCTATCATAACCGATTCAGGAACGCTTCCGACGGGTGGCAAAAAGCTGTCATGGGCATCCGCCATGCACGGGAAGCAGGCATGAAGGTTCAAATTAATATGACTCTTTCGGAAAAAAATATCGACGACTTCGAGCAGGTGGTCCGGCTTGCCGAGCAGCTGAATGTTGTTTCACTGCACCCCTTTTTTCTTGTGCCTACAGGGCGCGGAGTGAACATGGAGGAAGAAGCATTAAAGCGGGAGCGGTATTTCAGCGTGTTGAAGAGGGTGCTGGTTAAGCAAAAAACAACTGCGGTGGAGATCAAGCCGACCTGCGCTCCCCAGTTCATGCCCTTGGCCAAAAGCATGGGACTGGATTTGCGCTACACTCGCGGCTGCCTTGCCGGCGTGTCTTATTGCTCGGTATTGCCGGAAGGAGACGTTCATGTATGTCCTTATTTGCCGGTCAAAGCAGGCAATGTGCGAGAGCAGCCGTTTCATGAAATCTGGAGCCACAGCTCTGTCTTCAAGGACTTAAGGAACTTCCAGAAATACGAAGGGGCGTGCGGTTCCTGCCCGGATATTCATATATGCGGCGGATGCCGGGCCAGGTCTTACTTTTACAGTAATGGAAATTATCTGGCTGAAGAACCCTGGTGTTTTAAAAGATTTGCCGATCAATTAGCGGTGGAGGGATAGCAGTGGATCTGGATGCAAAGGACGTTCTTGTGCTGAACCGTCTGCAGCAGGGGATACCTCTTGTGGAACGGCCCTGGCTCGCCATCGCGGTGGATCTGAAACTGGGGGAGGAAGAAGTGATCCACACACTGGCGAAGCTGGAAGTCACGGGCATCATACGCCGTATCGGAGGGATTTTTAATCCGCGCAAGCTGGGGTATGAGGTGAGGCTGTATGCCATGCAGGTGGAAGATGAGCTTTTTTATTGCGTTGCTGATGTGGTAAACAGCCTTCAAACCGTGACCCATAATTACCGCCGTGAAGGCAGATTGAACATGTGGTTTACCTTGGCGGCACGCACCGAAAAGGAACGGGAGAATATGTTAGAGCTCATCCGTGCAGCGGCAGGCAATACGAGGCTGTATGAATTTCCGGCAGAGCAGGTATACAAGCTGAATGTATTTTGGAATATGGATGCGAAGAAAGGCGAATCAAGATGAATGAATTCGAAACGGACATCGATATGATTATTATGCGGGAGCTGCAGCAGGATTTTCCGCTGGTTTCAGAGCCTTATGCTGAAATCGCACGGCGGATCGGATGCACAGTGACCGAAGTGCTTGAGCGGCTTAAGCATCTGCAGGCATCTGGGTCTTTGAAAAGGATCGGGGCCGTTCTGAAACACAGAAAAGCGGGATTTGAGGCGAATGGCCTGTTTGTATGCCTCGTCCCCGAAGAGCAAATAAATGAGGCCGGGCGCATGCTGGCTGCATACAAGGAAGTCAGTCACTGCTATCACCGCAGTCCCTGCCATGATTGGCCATATAATCTTTACGCGATGATCCACGGTATTCGCAAAAATGACGTATTGGCTATTGCAGAGCAATTCACCCGTGAGCAGCGTGTTCAAGTGTACGAAATTCTGTTCAGTACGGAAGAATTGAAGAAAACCAGCTTCTCCTTATGACATCCACAGCCGGCTGATAATTAGCGGCAAAGAGGATCACACTAGTAGCTGTATCCGAATACAGTCATAGTGGGTGAACGGGGTGTTGACGCAAAATAGCAAGAGCGTGATTTATCTTTTGATTGATTCGCTGCTGGCTTCGGCCATCGACCAGGGAGTGGCGCAGAAGAAGCTGCCCGCCCTGCAATTTCTGATTGAACACGGTCAATATTACCGCGATATGGTCACTTCCTTTCCGACGATGTCCGTTACGATAGACAGCTCACTGGTGACGGGCACCTATCCGGATCAGCATTCTGTGCCTGGCCTGGCTTGGTATGATTCGGATGCCGAAAGGGTGATCAATTACGGAACCGGGCCCATGGAAGTGATCCGGCAGGGTATACCGGCTGTGCTTGAGGATGCGGTTCTTCGGTTAAACGGGGAGCATTTGAATCCCGACGTGCCGACGATTTATGAAGATCTGGCACGGCGCGGCTTTACTAGCGGAACGATCAACGGTCTTGTGTACCGGGGTCCGGTCCAGCACACCATGACGATCCCGTCCTGGATGCGCATGATTACATCATGGCCCGAGCGGATTCAGGTCAAGGGCCCGGACTGGTTCAGTCTTGGGGGCTTATCCAATCCGTTAAACGGTAAAATACAGGCACCGCAAAGCATATTTCATCGTCTGGGGCTGAACGATACATATTCGGTTGAGACACTGAAGCACTTGATCCGGACGGAACAGCTGCCTGATTTTCTATACGTCTACATGCCCAGTATGGACAAGCTGCTCCATAAAAAAGGGCCATCCGTTCTGAAAGGTGCAGTGGAGGCGGACAAGAAGCTTCAAGCGGTGCTGGAGGCTTTCGGCTCACCGGAACAGGCGTTGCAGCAGGCTGTATTTGTCATTTCCGGGGACAGCGGGGTCAGCCAAATCATGCCGGCTCAGGAACAGCCCATCATCCAGCTGCACAAGCTGTATGAAGGATATAACGTGCTGCATCCGGGTCAAAAGGTGACGGCCCATACCGAGGTCGTACTTGCCGTCAATGAAACGATGGCCTATGTTTACTGTTTGAAAGAGACGCTCGATTTACGGCATATTGCACAGCCGCTGAGCGCGGATGACCGGATCGATTTTGTTGCGTGGAAGGAAGAAGGATGGATTGTGGCAGCCAGAAACGGGCAGGAGCTTCGTTTCAAGACAGGAGACGCATGGACGGATGATTATGAGCAGACATGGACGATAGAGGGGCCGTTGGAGCTGCTGGATCTGCAGCCGGATGAATCAAGGCATGAAATCCGGTACGGAAAATATCCGGATGTCCTGCAGCGGATATACGGCTCCTTGAATTCCCACCGGGGCCGGTATCTGATCGTGGGAGCCAAGCCTGGTTATGAACTCGCTGACCGGAGTTCCCCAACGCATAAGGGAGGGGGAGGACATGGCTCTTTAAGCTTGGGGGAGTCGCTGATCCCGCTTATTATCGCCGGAACGGATATGAAGCCGTCCAAGCTGCGGCTTGTCGATCTGAAGGCCTATATCATGGAGGTGGTTTCATCCGGAAACTTTTATACATGAGCTGCCCTTTCGGGAGAAATGCTAAGAATGCAGGACACTACAGGTTAAGGAGTGAACAGCGTTGAAGCAGCCTGAACAAGGAGCAAACGAGGATTTGTCGACACACAATGCCGACCATGCCTGGAACGGTCAGCCCATCCCTCATTTTGAGCCTATGGACAGCCAGGGCTCCGGGCAGGATGCAGGCATGCAGCAGTCTGAAGCAACCGGTACGTTTATGCGAGAAGGGACCAGGTATGGAGCCGGACCGCACACGATCGATCCGCGCAAGGCACAAATCGAGGCCGTGCATTACGACAACGGAGCGATTGCCGCCGTCCGCTTGAACAACGGGCAAGTGGTTGATATTGCAACAGCCATCGGAATGGCGGAAGCAGAGCTGATCGAGGATGTGAACACAGGTAAGAACCGTGAGGGGCAAAAAACATTAAGATCCTACCCGGACGGGGATCCGGACAACAATCTGTCTAATCTGCCCCGGTTCTGAACAAAAATGGCAGCCTAGCTTTAGCCGAGGCTGCTTTGTTTTTTTTGCTGGAACGGGTGCAGAACTGCAGTTAGCTTAAGCCCTTACTTGACAGGAAGCGGTATTACGGCAATCATCAATAAATGAAGGTGTACCAACCCATTAGTATCAGGAAATACAGCAACCTACAAATTTCTATAGCAGGTGAACAGGATGAGCAAAATCATTGATAAGATTGCATGGATTTATCTTCAAAATGGCCGTGTGCTTGGCGCGCGTTCCCAAGGGAAAGAGCTCTGTTATCTGCCGGGTGGGAAAAGAGAGCCCGGCGAGACGGATGAGGAAACGCTTATCCGAGAAATCAAGGAAGAGCTGTCCGTAGACATTTTGCCGGAAAGCATTTCTTATGTTGGAACCTTTGAAGCACAGGCGGATGGAAAGTCGGAAGGGATCATCGTGAAAATGACCTGTTATACCGCCAAATTCACCGGCGAGTTGCGTCCTGACTCGGAAATTGCCGAGCTGGTATGGCTGACCTCTCAGGATCGTGACCGTGTGTCACGAGTTAGCCAAATCATTCTTGAACAGTTACACAAGGAAAATCGCATGATGTAAGATTTCATAACAAATTGAGGAGGAGGTGCCCCTGAAACAATCGTTTATTAGGGACACCTCTTTCTTTTGTTGCACGCCAAGACAATCCGTAAAGTTTTTAAAAGCCTTTATATTGAGGCTCTTCATTTTCCAGCTGCTGAACTCTTTGCTCCACCTGTTGAACGATCTGCTGCGTTTGCTGAGCCGCATTTGTGAACAGCGTTTTCGCCTCTTGATTTTGCGTCGACAGAGCAAACTGTTCCAGGCTCGCTTGTGCGCTTTTTAACGAAGCTACGCAGGTTTTTACGTCAGATGCCACGGTCACCGAACCCACCTCCTTCACTCGTATAAGTTGTGCTTGCTAACTATTTCCTCAGCAAGCAACGAAGTTAATGTAACCTTCCTTTTCAAAAAACATACCTGCTTCATCCTTACCGATTTCCCCGGTCGATCTATGTTTAAAATGGTTGAGAATGGAAATCCTGCATACTGTAAATTTTTTCCTCGTGGAATTTGAGAAAGAAGGTGCAGCAATGCAGGATTGGTTTATCGTCGCTATACGTACCCTGGTGGCTATAGTCGTTCTTTTCATTATGACCAAGCTGCTCGGAAAAAGGCAGGTTTCCCAGCTCTCCTTGTTCGAATACATAACCGGAATTACTGTCGGAAGCCTGGCCGCCTATATTCCGCTCGAAGTTGACGGCACGTGGTATCTGGGCGTAGTCTCCCTTTGCGTATGGGTGCTTGTATCCCTGGCCATCGAGTATTTTCAGCTGAAGAGCAGGAGATTCAGAGGCATTATGGACGGTGTGGCCAGGGTGGTCATTAAAGACGGTAAAATTCTCGAAGATAACTTGAAAAAAGAACGGATGACAGCCGACGAGCTACTGGAGCTGCTGCGCAGTAAAAATGTGTTCAGGACCGCGGATGTTGAGTTTGCCATTATGGAACCAAGCGGGGAATTGAATGTGCTGGTCACGAAAGAAAACCTGCCTCTTACCCCGAAAAACCTGGGCATCAAGGTAGCACCTGAGCAGGAGCCGCAAACGGTGATCATGGACGGGGAAATTATGGACGAGCCTCTTTCAACGATCGGCTTCAACAGGGGCTGGCTTGCAGTGGAGCTGGAAAAACAGGGGGTTGCACTGGAGAATGTGTTCCTCGGACAGGTCGATTCTTACGGTCAGCTCTATGTCGATTTGTTTGATGATCAACTGAAGGTCCCGCAGCCTCAGGAGAAAGCCTTGCTGCTCGCTACGCTCAAAAAATGCGAAGCAGATCTGGAAATGTTCTCTTTATCCACAAAAGACAAGGACGGAAAGAAGCTGTATGAAGAATGCTCCAAACAACTGGAAAGCGTGATTAAAGATGTGAAGCCGCTGCTCAGCCGCTAAATCTCAGCCTATAAGAGGTAATTCAAAAAGTCATCTTTTGATCACGAAGGAAGTCAGGAAGCGGACTCGACATCGAATCTTGAATTCAGCCGGGCCTAAGTAGATGCTTCCGAAGCATGTTTCCTGCGGAAACATTTCAGGTGCTCACGTACCCCAAGTACGCTCCGCTCCTCAGTCCCTAGCTTCATTCAACTCCAGCGTTTTGAAAAAACGCACTTCGGAAGCATAGGCTTCGGTGCTGAAAACCTGACTTTTTGAACTCACACTATAAGCAGAAACGGAGGAACTTATCTTGTCGAACAGCAAAAAGAAAAATATGACCCCCACACAGCAGGAGTACCAGAAGCTTGCCCAGCAAAAGGAACCGCCCCGGCCGGTCCTCCTCAACTGCTTGCGGGCGTTTCTTGTCGGGGGCACCATTTGTATTGTAGGCCAGGCCATTCAGGAAATGTTCATTCATTGGGGAGGTTTTGATAAAAAGAGTGCCGGCGATCCAACTGTCGCCACCCTCATCATTATTTCGGTCATCCTGACCAGTCTCGGCGTTTATGACAAAATTGCCCAATGGGCGGGAGCCGGTTCTGCCGTACCCGTGACCGGATTTGCGAACTCCATGGCATCCGCAGCCATCGAGCATAAAAGTGAAGGTTATGTTCTCGGTGTCGGAGGCAAAATGTTCAAGGTTGCGGGACCTGTAATCGTGTACGGAACGGTAGCTGCCTTTGTTATTGGCATTCTGACCTTAGTTTTTAAAGGCGGAGGGGGATCATGAGATGCTAAAAGGGCATCAAAGCTGGATATTTGAAAACAAGCCGGTCATCCGGTCAACGGCAACTGTTGTAGGCCCGTTCGAAGGCAGAGGCCCCCTTGCTGAAGACTTTGATATTGTCCACGGCGATTCCACGCTGGGGCAGGACAGCTGGGAAAAAGCGGAACGGACGCTGATTGAAGAGGCGGCCAAGCTGGCGATTGAGTCGGGTGGACTGACGAAGGAGCAAGTCCAGTTTTACATCGGCGGCGACCTTATGGCCCAACTGATCAGCAGCAGCTTCGCGGCGCGAACATTGTCGATACCGTTTCTCGGCGTATTTGGCGCTTGTTCTACCTCGATGGAGAGTCTTGCGCTTGCTTCCATGATCGTCAACTCCGGTTCGGCCAAGTTTGCGCTTGCCGGCACATGCAGTCACAACTCCAGCGCAGAAAAGCAGTTCCGTTATCCGACCGAATACGGATCACAGAAACCGCCGACAGCCCAATACACGGTAACCGGCGCGGGGGCGGCACTGGTATCCTCCGAGGGTGAAGGACCTGTTGTGACCTCTGCTACAATCGGGCGTGTCATTGATATGGGAATTACAGACCCGTTTAATATGGGAGCGGCGATGGCACCGGCTGCCGTGGATACAATTGAAGCTCATTTCCGTGATTTGGGCGTGGAACCAGGCCATTACGATCTGATTGTAACGGGCGATTTGGCCAAGGTTGGCTACGAGATCGCTTCGGAGCTGTTCCGCAAGCACAACATCCCTATGGACCAAACCGAATATTCGGACTGCGGCATGATGATTTACGACTATGAGCAGCAAATGGTGCAATCCGGGGCCAGCGGCTGCGCCTGTTCAGCGGTTGTTACCTACGGTCATCTGCTGAAGCGGATGCGCAAAGGGGAACTGAAGCGTATTCTGGTGGTCGCGACAGGTGCCTTGCTCTCCCCGATCAGTTACCAGCAGGGAGAATCCATACCCTGTATTGCACATGCCGTTTCCATTGAAGCAGGAGGCGTATCATCATGATATTTTTATGGGCATTTTTGGTAGGCGGAGCGATTTGCGTGCTTGGGCAAATTTGCTTTGATGTGTTTAAGCTGGACCCCGCACACACCATGGCTCTGCTGGTCGTATTGGGTGCGATTGCGGACGGACTCGGGTGGTATGATCCGCTCATTGAATTTGCCGGCGCGGGCGCATCAGTCCCCATTACCAGCTTTGGCAACGCACTCGTTCACGGTGCTATCACGGAGCTGAAAACCGTCGGCTGGATCGGTGTGGTTAGCGGTATCTTCAAGGTGACCAGCGCCGGCATCTCCTCAGCGATTATTTTCTCGTTTCTCGCTGCATTGGTGGTCAAACCAAAAGGGTAATCTTGCTGTATAATCCCTGGTTTCAACTGATTCTCTGCTGCAGGCAACGTACATGAATGACGGCCGGACAGTCGGCCTAAATTTAAAAAAAATTGCAAAATGTCTTGACTCCGCTATTTTGATTTTGTAAGATAACCAACAAATCAATATTGAGGCACGGACCAAAGACATGATTTCCTTCACGAGCTGTCCAGAGAGAGAAGTTCAGGCTGCAAGCTTCTTCAGCAACCGGATGGAAATTACCCCTTTGCAGCTGTGGCGTTGAACCTGTGGATTTGTTCCATGGCAGTAAGCGTCACCGTTTTATCCCCGATACCGGATACCAATAAGGACCTTGCTAACTTTGTGCCTGTAGGCATAAGCAGTCTAGCGAGGTTGAATTAGGGTGGAACCACGAGCTGAACGCACTCGTCCCTTGAGGAGAGCTGCGTTTTTTTGCGTTCACATTTTTCACCATAATTCAGGAAATGGAGGAACAGTCATGGGGATGAATATCATTTTGCCGGATGGAGCAAGCAGGGGGTATGCGAAAGGCACCACAATGGCACAGGTGGCGGCTTCAATCAGTTCAAGTCTGCTGAAGCAGGCGGTCGCCGGGAAAATAAACGGCAGGCTCGTTGATCTTCATCAACCTCTGCAGGAGGATGGTTCTGTTGAGATCATCACACTGGAAAGCAAGGAAGGACTGGAGATTTACAGGCATAGCACAGCACATGTGCTGGCACAGGCGGTCAAGAGAATTTATGGGAACCGTGCGGTAAAGCTTGGCATCGGTCCTGTGATCGAAGATGGCTTTTACTACGACATGGATCTGGAGAACCCTCTGTCCGCAGATGATCTTGTCAGCATCGAAAAAGAAATGGAGCGCATTATTCAGGAGAACCTGCCTTTCGAGCGCCGGATCGTAAGCCGTGCGGAAGCACTGAAGTTGTTTGAAGATCGGGAAGAGCCGTTCAAAATGGAGCTGATCCGGGATTTGCCTGATGATGCGGTAATTTCGATATACTCGCAAGGTGAATTTATCGACCTGTGCCGCGGGCCGCACCTTCCGTCCACTGGAATGATCAAGGCATTCAAGCTGCTGAATGCAGCAGGGGCTTATTGGCGGGGAGATTCAAGCAACAAGATGCTGCAGCGCATTTATGGCACAGCTTTTGCCAAGAAAAATCACCTTGCTGTGCATTTGGAGCTGCTGGAGGAGGCAAAGAAACGGGATCACAGGAAGCTTGGCAGAGAGCTTGGGCTGTTTATGTTTTCCGAAGAAGCGCCGGGAATGCCATTCTATCTTCCCAAAGGCATGACGCTGCGCAATGAGCTCGAAAGCTTCTCGCGTGAATTGCAGCTGCAGCGCGGTTATGATGAAGTACGGACTCCGTTAATGCTGAACAACAGGCTGTGGGAGCAATCCGGTCATTGGGATCATTATAAAGACAACATGTATTTTACAGATGTGGATGATGCCAGATTCGCGCTTAAGCCGATGAACTGCCCGGGTCACATGCTTGTTTACAAAAACAGCCTGCATTCCTACCGGGAACTGCCGATCCGTCTTTTCGAATTCGGCCAGGTGCACCGCCATGAATTTTCAGGTGCTCTCAACGGGATGATGCGGGTGCGGACCTTCTGCCAGGACGATGCCCATCTGTTTGTGCTGCCGGAGCAAATCGAAGCGGAGATCCATGGTGTAATTGAACTGATTGGCTTCGTATATCAAACGTTCGGTTTTGAATACAGGATCGAGCTGTCGACACGCCCGGCTGATTTCATGGGCTCGGAGGGGCTGTGGGACCAGGCGGAGAAGTCCCTGCAAAATGTTCTGGAGCAAAAGGGAATTGAATACCGGATCAATGAAGGAGACGGGGCGTTTTATGGTCCGAAAATTGATTTTCACATTCTGGACGCGCTGAAACGAAGCTGGCAGTGCGGCACGATTCAGCTTGATTTTCAGATGCCGGAAAAATTCGAACTTAGCTACGTCGGCGCTAGTGGCGGCAAACAACGTCCTGTCGTCATTCACCGGGCGGTTTATGGTTCCATTGACCGGTTTATCGGCATCCTTACTGAGCATTACAGCGGAGCTTTTCCGTTATGGCTGGCTCCTGTACAGGCGAAAATACTGGCGGTTTCGGACAACGATGCTGAATATGCGTACAAGGTTAAAGCAGCGCTGGATCAGGCCGGATTGCGTGCCGAGGTGGATGCGCGCAGCGAGAAGCTTGGTTATAAAATTCGCGAAGCCCAGCTGGAAAAGGTGCCGTATATGCTGGTGGTGGGTGAGCAGGAGAGAGAGAACAACCTTGTGTCCATCCGGAAAAGGGGAGTGGGGGACATGGGCTCCAAATCCACGCCCCAGGTTATAGAGCTGCTGCGCATGGAAGTACAGGAAAGAGTATAAGTTGGAAGCTTAATAAGTTCGTTCACTAGGGATTCCCAACAGTCAAGACGTGGTCAGTAGAGCTTGACCTCTCTAATAAAACAGCGGTCTCTTCTTAACACGTTGGAAGAAGCCGCTGTTTTATTAACTCAACTTTCGCAGTATGATATCGGCAAACAGGCCTTGATATAACGAGGTAACACGAAGATCTGGTACTGGGGTTGACGCTGAATCAAAGCAGACAGCTTTTTGCCAGCTTTGGTTGCAAGAAGGGGATTCGCCCCCCTCAGAGGTTTAGTATCCAGAATGAGACGGGTGTCTATAGAGTATGGTGTTTGGTGTTTGGTGTCTGGTGTGTCTGGTGTCTGGGTCTAGTGTCTAGTGTCCGTTGCCTGTTGCCTCTTTATACAGCTTTGCATGATTATCCCTTTTATTCAGAGGGTAGGGGGGGGAGAGGGCCCAAGGGAAGGAATAAAGAGAAAAGAGATACGAAAAAAAAGAGGCAGCTTTAGTGGGATGTTCGGCTTGAAATAGGAACATACGTTTGGTATAATGAGGAAAAGAACTTATGTTCGTGTATCATTGATTCGGGGGGCGAGCAGACATGGAAGTCCAAGCGGAAACGGAACTTCAATCCTTTAGCAGTCGTTATCACAACGAGCAGGACTGCATGGAGGCATTGATCGCGATGAAGTGGCCGAACGGCTTCGTCTGCCCGCGTTGCGCTCATACCCGCTGCAGCCGTCTGACTTCCCGGCGCATTCCCTTGTTCGAATGCACCAGGTGTGCGCATCAAACGTCGGCTTTGGTCGGCACGATTTTTGAACGAACCCATCTCCCCCTGACCAAGTGGTTCCAGGCGCTGGAGTTGTTCATGCTGCCCGACGGCATCTCGGCGATGCGGCTGAGCCAGGTGATCCAGGTCACCTACAAGACCGCCTGGCTGATGCTGCACCGCATCCGCCATGCCATCGGGGAGTTCGATGCCCGGGAGCTGCTCTGCGGAGACGTGAAGGTGAACAGCGACCTGTATGGGCGTAATCCGGCCCGGCCACAGTTTCCTCATCCGTATGCTTCGGCAGTCGTAGCGGGATGCACGGTCACGGAGTCGGGCGAGCCGGAGCGGGTCAAAATCCATCTGGTGCCGCAGATGAGGGGAGATGGGAACGGAGCGAATCGACTCGAACTCGCTGCGTTTATCCATGAACAGGTAGATGTCCGTGCATCGGCGGTACAGTCGTTCCCTCAAACCTTTCGGCTGTATAGACCCTTGCGGAAAGTGGTGAGAGAGGCGTGGACATCGCTGAAGCGTACGTATATAGCCTTAGGGACGAAGCATCTGCAGGCATACCTCAACGAGTACACTGGACGCCGCCGATTGCGCCTGCCCGGAGCGGAAGAACCAATGTGGCAGAAGTTGCTGTACATGGGCGTGGCGATTCCGGCGATCCCTTACCGCCGATTGATCGCGCGCCAACCGGTTCAGCTTCTTGCGGCTGCGTCCTGATCACAGGGCTTGAACGAGGAAAAGCGAGTATGATGGGTGTGGATTGAACGGTGTGGGTTAGCATGAACGAGGACATCGGAAGAATTCAGGTTCAAGCAGCAACGAGGGCCAGGGTCTTTTATTTTTTCATGGCTTTGCTCCGCTCCCTCCCTCTCGGTCGGTTTCACATCACCTAAACGCTTTGCTTTCTCCTAAGATCACCTCATAATCTCGAACCGATCTGCTTCTCCATAAGGCACGATCAAAAAAATAATAGACCCATTCGATGGTCCTGAATAGTGTAACAACAGGCATTTTCATGCCTCACTTGATCCGTTATTTTCTTTAACGCACCTTAAAGTATATTTTCGGTTCCCGGTTTTCTATTTTTCTTTACCTGATCCAATGGGATAATCGTGCAAGGCTTCCGGGCAGCGAGTTCACATGCCTTGCCACGGTCGACGGGCGGCTTGACTGTCAAGCCTTAACTTTCGCAGCATGAAATCGGCAAACTCGCAAGGAGGGGATTCGAATTCCTCAGAACCCAGTAGCTACAAAGGTAACTACATCCTTTTCGGGATTGGGCCGAGTTAGTAAAGTTCCGCTGCAATCCGGCGTGTCAGCACCATAAAATTTTTTCGGATGGGAGATTTACAATAAAGAAAAAATACTGTACTATATTTTTATAAATTTAGAAATATAGAATTAGGCGAACGGAATGTACACGGGGAGGTAGAGGAACGCTAAAAACCTGAATCGCGAATTGGCGAATTAATAGGCCCCCTATCTGAAAACGTAAATTTTTTTGGTCAATTATTCTATATTTTTAGAAATATAATAATTAATTTGAATGAATGGAGACCTGATGGTTTTGAACTATTTTTTGGCAGGAGAAGTTGATCATTGAAAACTGACAATGAAGTCAGGTTTAGATCTGTTACTCAGTCATTGTCCAGTTTTGAGAGTTCAACTCTCAGCCGCTAATATAGAAAGGTGGAACACGACATGATAAAGTTCGTCTACATGATTAATCGGATCGAGGGGATGAGTGTTGATAAGTTCGTAGAATATCATCGATTTAACCACGCCCCCCTATTTATCTCGATCCCGGAGGCCAAGAAGTATGTTCGAAAATATGTGGTGTCTCATCCGGTTGCAGCCGAGGGCTATCCCCAGCCCGCGTATGATGGGCTTACTGAAATCTGGTTCGACAGTTGGGCCGACCATGATGCGTTCTTCGCGTCGGACAACTACCTGCAAAAAGTTCAACCCGACGAAAAGAAGTTCATCGACTTCAGTTCTGTCGGTGTCATGGTCACAGAAGAGAAAGTAGTACTCTAACTTTGTGAATCGCCCGTAGTATCACCGCAATTGGTGCCGCTAAGGAGGATCAACAGTTCGTATTAGCACTGTCGACAATTCGACAGTGCTCTTCGTTGCTTTTTGGCGTGCCTTGAGGCATGCATTTTCTTACCGGAGAAAGTCCGGTCGCGGAACATTGCTGAATACTATTATTTAGGAAATAATGAAATCAGGCGTTGGCCAACTGCATGGCAGGACCAAAAAATTCATAGTGAATACGCTCTTCACCCATTCCCATGGCCCGCAGCTCACGAATGATACTTTCCATGAAAGACACCGGTCCGCATACATAAGCGTCGCCCGTAATATCGACATACTCTTCCAGCACGGCACGATTGATAAAGCCATCCGGCTGACTGGAATAAAAGGTATTGTACTTGACATTGCTCATTCCCGCGGCTTTTTCCTCAATATCGCGCTGGAAGGCGGCGAGCTCTTCATTCCGGGCGGCATGCAGGAATACCGTCGGACGGTCAGGTGTCAAATTGGAGACAGTCTCGAACATGCTCATCATTGGCGTAATACCGACTCCACCCGAGATGAAGGCAACCGGAGTTGTTTTCGTTGTGTCGAGCACAAATTCGCCGGCAGGCGGACTCACTTCAACTGAGTCACCTTCATTGACCTGTGTATGCAGATACACGGAGACAACTCCGTTAGGATCATTGTCCGCTTCCCGTTTCACGGAAATACGGAACTCGTCCGGGTTTGGTGCCTGGGACAAGCTGTATTGACGGATCATCATATATTTCTCGCCCGGAATCTTAACACGGACGGAAATATACTGTCCGGGCCGATATGCAGGCACGCTTAATCCGTCTGCCGGCTTCAGATAGAATGACATGATATTTTCGCTTTCCTTCACCTTCCGGGCTACAGTGAACGGCTTGAAGAAATTCCATCCATTTTCCTGCTCTCTTGCTTCTTGATACATTTTTGACTCGACTCCGATAAAAGCAGCAGCAATAACGCCATAGGCTTCCTTCCAGGCGTCAAGAATTTCTGCGGTAGCAGCGTCCCCAAGCACTTCCTTGATCGCCTTCAGCAGATGTTCACCTACAATCGGGTAATGCTCAGGCTTGATACCGAGGCTCACATGTTTATGTGCAATCTGCACGACGGCAGGGAGGATATTTTCAAGATTATCGATATGAACGGCGGCTGCATATACAGCGTTAGCGAGCGCGGTCTGTTGGCGGCCTTTTGCCTGGTTCGCATGGTTGAAAATATTCAAAAGCTCCGGATGAGCTTCAAACAGGTTCCGATAAAAAACCTTAGTAATTGTGGTTCCGTGTTCTTCCAGCACAGGGGCGGTTGATTTGACGATTTTTCGTTGTTCCGCAGTCAGCATAATAAGAAGCCTCCTTAATTGAAATTTTTATTAATAAAATGATTGTATTTCAAAACTAAGGACAAATTTGTGATTACACTCACAACATTTAAATTTTTAAGTACCAGCATAACATCTCCGAAAAAAAGAAAGCGCAACCAAAAATGACGCGTTAACATAGGATTTTATTGACAATGTCAGAAGGGTGTGGTTAACTGAACATTGATGGTAATGATAATCAATATCAATACCATTTTCAGTCATATTTGAACAGAGAGAAAGGAAGAGGGGACATTGTTGAAGGCGAAAAAAAGCATTTTCATGCTGGCTGCAATATTGATGATTATATTTGTTCTTGCAGGCTGCGGGGGGAATGAAGCGACAGGCACCACCTCTGAAACAGGCCAAACAGCAGCGGCAGGACAGCCTGCGGATCAGGGGGATGTCCGGGTCATTGAGCATGCCATGGGCAAAACCGAGATTAAGGGCACACCACAGAGAATCGTGACTTTATATCAGGGAGCTACAGATGCTGCCATCGCCTTGGGAGTCAAGCCGGTAGGAGCTGTGGAGTCCTGGCTGGAGCAGCCGTTTTATACATACATTCGCGATGATCTCGACGGGGTTGCTGTTGTAGGCGAAGAAACGCAGCCGAACCTGGAGGAAATTGCGAAGCTGAAGCCGGATCTGATTATAGCGTCCAAAACGCGCCACGAAGAAATCTATGAACAGCTATCTCAAATCGCACCTACCGTCACTCTTGAAACGTTGTATCAATTCAAGGAGACTGTTGACATCATGGGGCAAGCGCTGAACAAGGAAGAAGAGGCGAAGAATATTCTGGCGCAATGGGATGCGAGAGTGTCCGATTTTAAAGGCAAAATCAGCGCCAAGCTTGGAGACAAGTGGCCCATTGAAGCATCTGTCCTGAACTTTAGAGCAGACCATGCCCGGATTTATGTAACCGGTTTTGCCGGAGATATTCTCAATGAGCTTGGTTTTGTACGCTCTGAATATTTGCAGCAGGAAGCTGATAAAGGAACGGTCGTGATCAGGCTGACGGATAAGGAAAGCATCCCAAGCATGAATGCCGATGTTAATTTCGTATTCCTGTCGGATCCTGGCAATGAAGGAGCCGTGCAAAAAAATTATGAGGAGTGGACGAAGCATCCGCTTTGGAAAAATCTCGACTCGGTGAAAGCCGGTCAAGTGTTCCAGATTGATGAAGTGGCCTGGAATATGGGCGGAGGCCCGCTTGCCGCAAATCTGATGCTTGACCAGCTCTATGCACACTTTGGATTAGATAAATAGTCATGACGCATTTACTTTCCAGCCGAACTGCTAAATATGCGGGCTTAATTTTTGGTTTGTGCATCTTTATCGTCTCTTTTGCTGCAAGCATTGTGTTTGGTCAAACATCCATTCCACTGAAGACTGCTATAGAAGCATTTCTGCATTTTGATGACCAGTCCACTGAACATATCATTTTGACGACATCCAGATTATCCCGCGCCGTCATCGCAACCGTGGTTGGCACAAGCCTCGCGGTTGCGGGGGCGCTTATGCAGGCTTTGACGAGAAATCCGCTCGCCTCGCCAAGTGTGTTTGGCCTCAATTCCGGCGCCGTTTTTTTTGTTGTGCTGGCGCTCTCATTTTTTTCGGTGTCTTCATTAACGGATTATATGTGGGTGGCATTTATCGGTGCAGGCATTGCAGCCGTTATGGTCTATTTTCTGGGCTCGCTTGGCAGGGACGGCTTGTCTCCCATCAAGATTGTGCTGGCCGGAGCGGCTATTAACGCTTTATTCGTTTCTTTATCACAGGCTTTATTGGTGATCAGCGAGCAAAATTTGGAAGGGGCGTTATTCTGGCTGGCAGGATCTGTTGCAGGCCGGTCAGTGGATATGCTGCTGCCTATTCTGCCGTTCATGATCGGGGGATGGATTGTTGCATTCCTGTTGGGGCAGCCGGTGAACATCCTGACATCGGGGGATGACATTGCGAAAGGTCTGGGACAGCGGACTGTGGTAGTTAAGGCTTTAATGGCGGTGGTTATCATTGTTCTCGCTGGAGGCTCCGTTGCGGTTGGCGGTTCTATCGCATTCATCGGTTTGATTGTTCCGCACATTGTCCGCGGACTTGTCGGAATCGATTACCGCTGGATTATTCCGTATTGTGCAATCCTGGGCGCCAGCCTGCTGCTGCTCGCGGATGTTGCTGCAAGATTCATCATCATGCCGCAGGAGGTGCCTATTGGTGTGATGACCGCACTGATCGGAACCCCTTTCTTTATCTATATCGCACGCAGGGGGTTCTCCAGAGAATGAACAAATATATTACACTGCGCACCAGAGCAGGGAAATTATCTTTTTTGGTCGAGAAGAGAACGATCGTCGTGCTTTTGATACTGCTAGTTCTGCTGACAGTTTTTCTTGTGGCCGGTTTATCGGTTGGAAGCACCCTGATTTCGCCGCTTGAGGTCATCAGGCATTTACTCGGTGCGGGGAATGAAGACTATACATATATCATTGATACGTTGCGGCTGCCGCGCATGATGCTGGCGATGCTGGTTGGAGCTGCGTTGGGCGTGTCCGGACTTATTTTGCAGGGAATGATCAGAAACCCGCTTGGTTCACCGGATATTATCGGTGTGACCGGGGGAGCATCTGTGGCGGCGGTCATATTTATTACTTACTTCGCCGGCACTTTCAGTATCGATTGGCTGCCGGTGGCTGCGATTGCCGGGGCTGCGTGCATTTCAGCACTTATCTATCTTTTGGCTTGGAAAAGCGGAGTTACACCCATCCGGCTCGTACTTATAGGAATTGGGATGGCAGCCGCCATGAGTGCCATGACCACCATGATGATGGTGCTTGGCGACACGGTATCCACTACCCAGGCTTATTTGTGGTTAACCGGCAGTGTATACGGCGCAAAATGGGATGATGTCTATGCGATGCTGCCCTGGGTGCTGGTGTTCATCCCATTTTCTCTGTTTTTTGCAAGAACGGCCAATGCTCAGGAAATGGGAGATCACGTGGCGGCCGGTTTAGGGGTGAAGGTGCAGCTGCATCGGTTTGCGCTTTTATTTATCAGTGTTGCCTTGGCGGGATCGGCGGTTGCCTATGCCGGAGGCATCAGCTTTGTTGGCCTGCTTGCTCCTCATATATCCAGAAAGCTGGTTGGCCGCTCATTTGGCAGCCTTGTGCCTGTATCGGCGTTGATCGGAGGCATGATCGTGTTATTGGCGGACGTAGTGGCCAGAACGGCCTTTCTGCCATCGGATCTTCCGGCAGGCATTTTTGTATCAGGCATCGGAGCGCCGTTTTTTATATATCTGCTCTTCCGCAACCGTCATCAGTGAACAAAGGGGATGAACAAATGCCTTTACTGGAAACCCAAGCATTAACGCTGTCCTACGGGAGCAGCCCGATTATAGATGAGCTTCATTTGCAAATTCCCGAAGGGGAAATCACCGTCTTCGTCGGAAGCAACGGGTGTGGAAAGTCCACCTTGCTTCGTTCGTTGGCACGGTTGTTAAAACCGCAAAAAGGGGCGGTGCTGCTTGACGGAAAAGCGATTGCCAAGTCACCGACCAAAGAGGTTGCCAGAAATATCGCCATTTTACCCCAAGGACCCATTGCCCCTGAAGGATTAACCGTACTGCAATTGGTGAAGCAGGGAAGATATCCGCATCAAAACTGGCTTCAACAATGGTCGGAGGAAGATGAGCGCATGGTGGACAGGGCAATGGAGGCTACGAAAATCAAGCAATTTGCGGACAGGCCTGTCGATGCCCTCTCCGGCGGCCAGCGGCAAAGAGCCTGGATTGCCATGACTCTTGCCCAAGGGACGGATATCCTGCTTCTGGACGAACCGACAACTTATTTGGATCTGGCCCATCAGGTCGAAATTCTTGATTTGCTGTTTGAGCTGAACGAACAAGAGCAGAGGACCATTGTGATGGTGCTGCATGATTTAAACCTGGCTGCCCGTTATGCCCATCATATGGTCGCGATCCATAACAAGCAGGTTTATGTCCAGGGTAAACCCGAGGATATCATTACACGTGAAATGGTTCAGGCGGTATTCGGCATGAGCTGTGAAATTACCGTCGATCCGCTGTTCGGGACACCTGCGTGCGTTCCGCATGGCAGAGGGAGGAAGATCACCAATGCAGAACGTGCAAATTTGTTACTTTAGTCCGGAAGAATTGCAAATATTAACGGAAAATTATCGGCTGTCCCCAGGCAGGCAGGCTGATAACCCGTTATCTGTTCCGGCGGCGGAGCTGCTGGATTTGGAAAAGTGCCGGGTTTATTTGGAGCAGGCAGCAGCCATTTTTCAAACTCCTGCCATTGCTGCCGCGGCATCACAATTTTCCAAGCGGTATGCCTATATGACAATGGCATCCGGTTTGTATGCGATGACCATGTTTAACAAAGGAATGAATTATGGGATTGAAAATTGCCATATGGAATCCGTATTCCAAGGCAGCTCCTGGCTGCCTGAAGTAAGTCTGAACGATCGGCACGTCACGCAACCAGCAGCAGCACATCGGGACGAGTGGCGTGATCGCGTCATCAGCAGCATCTTTGCTGACAATATAGCCAAGGTGTGGCGTTCAATTTCCAAAGCCGCCAGGATTCCTGTCTCTACTTTGTGGGAAAACATGGCGATTTCCCTCTATTGGTTATATGAGCAGCGGATGGTGGAAGAGGCTGCGGAGGAGCAGAAGCTGCAAATCCGGGCTGATTTTCATTATTTGCTGTATGAAGCGCAGGCACACTTGTTCGGAGAGGAGTACAATCCTCTGACCAGATTCAACAATCCTGAAAAGATTATCAACTCCTCAAATATCCCCAAGCGCAAGCGTAAAACATGCTGTCTGCTCTATAAAGTTTCCGAGGACCACGACTACTGCACAACTTGCCCCTTAAGAAAAGAATAATCCATTTAACCATACGGGTGGCCGTTATGCCACCCTATCCACCTTCCGCTCTTCAGGCCTTATCATTCACGCATTTTCCACAGGTTTCAACAAAAATAAGCACAATCTGTTCACAGATATTGACAATGATAATCATTATCATTTATGCTGAGATTACCAGCATATGACTTACAAAATTTATAGAAGAAGTGATTTTTTGGGCGATCCTGCCCTGTCATCAAATCAATAGAGGGGAGTTTTTATTGAGCGTAAATAGCATTCATAACATGCAAAACAGGCTGATTCTTATTAAGGCAAAAGAAATGGGGATCGAAGGCAGGCTGCTTATCCCGGGCTGTGAGGATTTTTTAACACTGAAATATAAAGATAAAGAGCTGATCATCAATAAAACCCGCTCTGATCGGCTGCCGCTAATCGCCGGATTGCTCGTCAGAAACAAGGATGCTTGCAGTCTTTTATTACAAAGCAGAGGTCTGCCGGTGCCGGAATATATGACAGTATCCCAAATGAGCGGTGAGCTGACAGATTTTCTGAACAGAAATAAAAAAGTAGTTGTAAAACCGCTGGATGCCAGCCGCAGCATCGGGGTGACCGCAGGCATCGAAAAGAAAGCTGACCTTATAGATGCCATCCATACCGCAAGATTACATAGCGAGCTGGTCATTGTGCAGAAACACATCTCAGGTTATGACTGCCGGGTGCTGGTGATCGATGGTGAGGTGGCAGGTGTGCTGGAGTATCGACCGGCGTTTGTCGAAGGTGACGGTAATTCCACGATCGGGCAGCTAATAGATAGCCTTAATGAAGAGCGGCTTGGACGTCATGGCGCAAGGGAACTCGGAACCTTGAAAGTGATAAGAAAAGACTCCGAACGCCTGCTCAAGAACCTTGCAAGTCAAGGCAGGACACTTTGGAATATTTTGGAGAAAAAGGAACGTGTACAGCTGTTCTATAGCAGCGATATTGAAACGGCGGATGAAATTACAGAAATCGTCATTGACCGTACGGAGGAGATTTGTGAGACGAATGCCGAAATGGCTGTGCGGGCTGCACAGGCATTAAATATCGACGTGGCCGGCATTGATTTTCGTTGCGTGGATATAAGCCTGCCGTTAAATCCGGAGTCTGAAGGAATCCTTGAGGTTAACGCTTTACCTGATCTGACTGACCATGTCTTCCCGTTCCGGGGGAAGTCCAGAGACGTGGCGGGGGCTTACCTGCGGTATCTGTTTAAGGAATAATGCACGGCATCTGATCTCATCCGCCTTATAGGGGAACTATTCGCCAGACTACTGAAAAAGGAAGTGTAGGAATCATGATTCCGGTAAATGTCGAGAATGCATACTTGCAAATGCAGAACGAAAAAGAGTCCAATGCCAGGTCCTATCCGCGCCATTTCCCGCTCGTGATCAGCAAAGCGAAGGGAATGGTGGTGACGGACGTTGAAGGCAGACAATATTATGACTGCCTGTCAGGAGCAGGCACGCTGGCGCTCGGACATAACCATCAAGTCGTGATCAGGGCTATTGAGGACGTTTTGGACAAGCAGATCCCTTTGCATACGCTCGATTTGGCAACTCCCTTAAAGATCGAATTTATGCAGGAGATTTTCTCCATACTTCCTGAAGGCTTACGAGATACGGCTAAAATTCAGTTTTGCGGCCCGACAGGTGCGGATGCCGTGGAAGCCGCCATCAAATTGGTGAAGAACGCAACCGGAGGAAAATCCATACTGGCCTTCCAGGGCGGCTATCATGGCTCGACACAGGCTACCATGTCCATGAGCGGCAATCTGGACAAGAAGCAGCATCTGCAAAGTCTGCTGCCTGATGTACACTTCCTGCCATTCCCTTATGAATACCGCTGCCCTTTCGGCATTGGCCGGGGAGAGACGGCCAGAATCAGCGCCAGATATATCGAAAATGTATTGGATGACTGCGAAAGCGGAATCGCTGCTCCATGCGGTATGATTCTGGAGACCGTGCAAGGGGAAGGCGGCTCCATCCCCGCGGATATTGAATGGCTGCGAGAAATAAGACGTATCACTGCCGAGAGGGGAATTCCGTTAATCATCGATGAAGTGCAAACCGGTATTGGCCGCACGGGCAAAATGTTCTCTTTCGAGCATGCGGAAATTGTTCCGGATGTCATGATTAGCTCCAAAGCCATCGGGGGAGGCTTGCCCATGTCTGTTGTGATTTACAAGCAGGAGCTGGATCAATGGAATCCGGGAGCGCATACGGGCACATTCCGTGGCAATCAGCTGGCCATGGCTACAGGCTTGGCAACCTTAAAGTACATGAAGAGCAACCGTGTGCTTGAAAATGTGGAGCAGCGCAGCAGGCAGTTTTTCGCTTATCTGAATGGACTTAAAACCAAATACGTGGAAATTGGCGATGTGCGCGGAAGAGGGCTCATGATCGGTGTGGAAATGGTCAATCCAGCAGGCCCAAAAGATCAGCTCGGCCATTACCCGCCATTTGGAAAGCTGGCTTCCCTTGTGCAGGAGCGATGCTTTAAAAACGGGCTGATTATTGAAGTGGGCGGCCGCCACTCCGCCGTGATGCGCTTCCTGCCGCCACTTACGGTTACTGAGCATGAGGCTACGGAAGTGCTGTATATATTTGAGAAATCTGTAGAAGAAGCGATAGGCATGCTGTGATTAACAGGATGAAGGCTGAAAAAGCAAACAAACATATTATTTTATTGGCTATAACGAGCGGCGCTTTTTTATTGGTTTTGACGAACAGCGCTTTTAATGTTTTGCTGCCCGAGTTTGTGCGGATCTATGATATCTCGGCGGCGCTTGGCGGATGGATGATTACCCTGTACATGCTGGCAATGACGATGACCATGCCTTTGACCTCGCTCATCGTGGACCGGATCGGCAGAAAGAGAGCCTATATCATGGGGCTTGCCGTATACTGCGTGTTCTCTATTATGGGCGGGCTGTTTTATAAGCATATTGAGGTGGTATTGCTGGTACGCCTCATGCATGGTGCCGCCGCCGGACTGATGATTCCTTTGTCGCTGGTGCTGCTGTTTGATCATTACGGTCATGAAATGCGCGGCAGAATCACCGGATTATGGGGGATGCTGCTGATGGTCGCTCCGGCCATCGGTCCAACCCTGGGCGGATTGGTTATGGAATTCGGGGAAATCAAATTTTTGTTCTGGATCAATGTCCCCTTTGCCCTTTGTTCCCTGATTTTGTGCTGTACGCAAATTGCATCCTACCAGCCAGTCCGCCGCAAAACGTTTTACCCCGAAGGGGTGGTTCTTATGCTCTTTAGCATTTTTGCTATGAGTCTGGGAATTCATCTTATTTCGGTGAAGGCTGTTTCACTATGGCTGCCAGTAACACTGATGCTGCTGGGGACGGCTGCGGGAGTCCGTTTTATACAAAAAGAGAATGGGAGAACCGAGCCGCTAATCCGCTACCGGCTGCTGCAGGGGAATCCCGTTTATGCCATGACGGTGCTTATTTCCGCCATACAGGATTCCGTCATGTTTGGTGTCATTTTTGTGCTGCCGCTGCTGCTGCAGGAGGTGTTTCATTTCTCTCCTGCCATGACAGGAGCCATATTTATTCCGGCAGCCATATTTACAAGCATGTTCTCCTGGATCGGGGGCAGCTTTGTTGATAAAGGCAGATCATTAAATTTTATTGCATATGGCATTGTGCTCATTGCAGGTTCGGTGCTGGTGTTCGCCTTTTTTTCTCAGCAGGTATCCTTTTTCGTCATGGCCCTTATGATGGCGACCAGAGGAATGGGAAATGGCTTGTCCAGTTTAACGATAACCACGGTCGGGCTTAACTCATTGCCGGAGGAGGACTTGCATGAAGGCTCCGTGTTATCCAGTACGATCGAGCGTTTGGCATCCTCATTTGCGGTCATGCTGCTGGCCGTTTATTACGAAGTCCGCTGGCAAGCGATAGCATCCGCGGGAGAGACTGCCGAGCTTGCGAAATGGCTTGCCTTGAAAGAAGAGTGCTTCGCTTTAGGCATTCTGATGCTGGCGACATTGCCGCTTGTTCTAGTTGTGAAAAGGAAGAAGGTAGCTATCGATGTTGGAAACAGAAGACAATCTGCAGTCTGAAATCAAGGCCAATTTCCATCAGTGCAAGGTATTGTTGAACTGTTATATCCGGGAATTTTGTCAAGAGCATCCTGAGACGATCTCCATCAACCCCGGGGAAGGTACGTTCAAGCTTCGCTTTCCTGCAAGCGGCGTTCAAATCTGTGGAAGATTGTCTTTCTTCTCAGCAGCGGGAGAGCATGAATATGAAAGTTTTTATGTGGATGAAGGAAAAGCGCTGCATTATGCTGATTTGGTCCGTTGGATTATCCAAGAGCTGAAGCAGCATGACCCGTCCATTACGGCTGAACGGTCCGCTGTTTTCGCTGCCAAAGCAGAGAACAGCTATCATAAGCTGGCTCTGTTTCTGAAGCATGCCGCTGGCCAAGAGGTACAGGATTACTTGTCATCCGAGCAATCGCTGATTTATGGCCATCCGTTTCATCCTTTCCCGAAGAATACGAGGGGGTTTAGCGAACAGGAAGTAATGACCTATTGTCCGGAGCTGCACACCTCGTTTCAATTGTGCTATTTTGCCGTGCGGGAGGATGTCTTTGCAGAAGAATGGGTGGCGGAAGCGCGGCGATTTGATTTTTATGAACACGTGGATGAGCAGGTCCAGAGCATACTTGAGGAAAAAGGTGGCAGCTATTCCATACTGCCCGTTCATCCCTGGCAGTATGAGCATGTTCAGACCGTTCAGGCTGTGCAAGAGTATATAGACCAGGATAAGCTTATTCCGCTCGGAAGCTTTGGACCTATGGTCTATCCGACCTCTTCGGTGCGAACCGTGTATATCCCTGAGCTGCAATGCAACATCAAGCTCTCGCTGAATATACAGATTACAAATCTGCTGCGGAATAACGACCGGGAGCAAATGCGCAGAACGATGGATGCGGCAAATTATTTATTAAGAAAAAGCTGTTTTGCACAGGAGCCGAATACCCGCATCGCTTATGAGACAGGCGTCTGCACGTGCCGGTTCGCTGATGATGAAATTACCAAATTATTTACGCTGGCTTACCGTGCCGTCGATTTCGATGAATCGTCCACATATGTCCTGTCCAGCCTCGTAGAAGTGCCCCTGGCAGGCGGGCGGCCGCGGTTGTTTACACTAATCGGCAGTCAGGATATCAACGAGTGGTTCAGACGTTATCTGCAAATTTCCTTGCTGCCCATCGTTCGTATAGCCGAGCAGGAAGGCATTCATTTTGAGGCTCACTTGCAAAATGCTTTATTAACGATCAAGGATGGACTGCCACATACCTTTATCATCCGCGATCTGGAGGGAGTCAGCGTGGACAGGGAGAAGGCTGGCACGGACGAGGAGAAGAATGGACCTCTGTTCTATGCGAAGGAAGAGGCTTGGGCACGAACGGCTTACTATTTTTTTGTCAATCATCTAGGCTCCCTGATCCATGCGATAGCATACGGCGTGCGGGCTCCGGAGGAGCGTTACTGGAAGCTGGTCCGGGAAGCGCTGATGAAAGAAAATGCGAGGCAGGAGAACGAGTTTGTGCATTATTTGCTGAATGCCGATGTCTTTGATGCGAAAAAGAACCTGATGAGCTGTCTTGCAGGCAATAGTGAAAAACCGTCTTATATTCCAGTAGCCAACGTAATGAAGCATATAGGGAGTGAAACGAATGCAGACGATAAGCAGCTTGCATAACAGGGAGGCCTCGTGCCTGGAAGATGTAAGTGAAAGAATTATGCGCCAAACGCTGGAAGCCTTTATATATGAAGGGATTATGGATGTCGATAAATCTGGAAAAGAGTGGATCTTTACAGGGAAAGGGGCAGACGGAGGCAGTGTCCGGTATTCGTGCCAGGCAGACGAGAAGTGGTCTTTCGGCAGAATTAAAATCAAGCCGGGCTCCATCCGGAGAGAAGGAGATGCCTGCCGCAATATTTATACTTTTCTCGAAGAAGTCATTCAGAATAAGCTGGACGGACTGTTAGTGAATCAGTTTATTCAGGAGCTGCTGGAAACCCTGGTGAAGGACAAGCAGTCAAAGGAGCTGCAGGCAGAGCGAATTCCCGGGGAAGACAGACATTATGAAGCATTGGAAAGCCATATGACGGACGGGCACCCTTATCATCCAAGCTACAAATCCCGGATCGGCTTCTCTCTTGCAGACAACCTGGCCTACGGTCCCGAGTTTAACCAAAACGTACATATCCGGTGGATCGCGGTAAACAGGGAACTGGCTGATGTTGCCGTTTCTACAGAAACGTCCCTGGATGAAATTTACTCTCAGCATCTTACGGAAGACGAAATGACCCTGTTCAAGCAAATTGTGCAGGAGCGGGGCAGCAAGGATAAACAGTATGTTTTTCTGCCTGTTCATCCGTGGCAGTTGGGGCACCGGATTCAATCTCTCTTCGTTCAGCAATGGACGGATCAGGATATTGTTGATCTTGGAGCTTCGAGCAGTGCTTACAGGGCACAGCAATCGATCCGTTCCTTATCCCATCGCGGCAATGCCCAAGCCAGCTACATTAAACTCGCGCTGAGCATCACGAATACTTCAACAAGCCGCATCCTGGCTCATCACACAACGCAAAATGCGCCGCTCATCAGCAGCTGGCTGCACAAAATCATTCAGCATGACCCACTGCTGCAGCGGGAAGGATTTCAAATTTTAAGAGAGGTCATGGGAATATCTTTTCAATATGATAAGCTGCCGCCAGTGCAATATCGGTTGGCTTATGGCACGCTCGGTGCCATATACCGTGAGAATATCTCGACCTGTCTTGAAGCTAATGAAGAAGCATGGCCCTTGAACGCACTGTTTTATACCCAGAGAAACGGGGAGCCTTTCATTGAAGAAGCAATCGATCAATATGGAATCGTTGCATGGAGCAAGGAGCTGATCCGTACAGTGACACTGCCGATCATTCACCTGCTGTATGCCCACGGTATTGCGCTTGAATCTCACGCCCAAAATATCATATTGGTGGTTGAAAATAATTTTCCAAAAAGAATCATCATCAAAGACCTGCATGATGGCGTTCGCTATACGCCAGACAAGCTGCTGAAGCCGGACTGGGCGCCGAAATTGCACCCCGAGCCGGAAACTCATCGCAAGTTTAATCGATATTCATTTCTCCAGACGGAATCGGTGTCGGAAGTAAGAGATTATACCTTTGATGCTTTTTTCTTCATCTGCATGAGTGAAATCTGCTTTGCGCTTGAGAAGTTTGGGTTAAGTGAGCATGAGTTTTGGCAGATGTGCGCACAAACGATTCTAGACTACCAGCAGGAGCACCCGGAGTATCAGGAGCGATACGAGATGTTTGATTTATTTTCAGAGGCTGTGCTTGTAGAAGAAATGACCAAGAGACGGATTTATGGAGACGGGGAGCTGTATTTCCGGAATGTGAAAAATGCTTTGCGATTGGCAAAGGATCTGCTGTCATGAGAAAAAACAGACTGAAGGAAAAAATAAACCGAAGCGAAGCGGTCTACGGTTTGTTCGTGTCGATACCTCACCCGATTGTGGTTGAGCTAATCGGCCATGCGGAGTATGACTTTGTCATTATTGATTTTGAGCATGCGTCAACCAATATGGAAACGGTCGAAGAACTGGTCCGGGCCGCAGAGCTGCTGGAGATTACACCGCTTGTGCGCATATCCAGGGTGGACCGGATTGAAATCCTGAAGGTGCTGGACTGCGGCGCCCAGGGAATTGTCATTCCACATGTGGAACGCAAGGAACAGGTGGAAGAGGCTGTTCACTTTGCTTACTACCATCCCATTGGCGGAAGAAGTCTGAACAGCGGCCGGCCAGGTGTATTCGGGAAATATCCGTTAAACGAATATATAGCAGCGGCAAATGAAGAAATTATGATCGTGCCGATGATCGAAAGCGCGGAAGGCATTCGGCAAAGCGAAGCGATTTTGTCAGTACCGCAAATCAGCTTTGTGCTGGAGGGGGCGGCAGATTTGTCCCAGTCGCTGCAGGTGCCGTGGAAAACGGAGCATCCGGAGGTACAAAGAAATTTGGCGTACCTGTTTGAAGCAGCGGGACGCTCGAATGTCCCATATGCCGCCGTTTCAAGAAGTATAGACGGTCATAAAAAGTGGGCGGCAAAAGGTATTGGTATTTTTGTGCTGGGAGATGACCGGAACACAGCGTTCAGAGCCTACAGACAAAAGCTGATTGAATATCGAGGGACTGCCGGAGGGGAAGCATGAAAGAGAAGGTTGTAAATTTGATCCACGAACTGCGGGAAAGAAGCAGCGAGCCGATCTGTGCATATATTTATGATCTTGATGGCATCAGGCAGCATGTCAGCAACATGTTAAGCGTGATGCCTGCACAAGCAGGTCTGTTTTATGCGATCAAGGCCAATCCTGATGCAAGAATTATAGAAGCTTTACTGCCGCTCGTAACAGGGTTTGAAGTAGCGTCGGCCGGTGAACTGCTTAAGGTGAGAGGGGTATCCGAAACGGTTCCGGTTTTATTCGGAGGACCGGGGAAGAAAGATTATGAGCTTGAGCTGGCACTCAGCCATAATGTGTCCTATATCCATGTGGAAAGCCTGCTGGAATTAAGAAAGCTGATCCTGCTGGCGAGGGAGCGGAAAAAGGATACGCATGTGCTGCTGCGCATTAATCTGAGGACGGATACATTGCCGCAGACGAAGATTCAGATGGGTGGCCGTCCGAGCCCGTTTGGGTTGGATGAGCTGTTCATTGGAGAGGCTATTTCCCTGCTGGAAGGGGCAGATAATACTCATGTTCACTTCAGTGGTTTTCACTTTCATTCCTTATCCAACAACCTGCAGCCGGATGTGCATGCAGACATGGTTCACTATTACCTGCAAAAGGCGGCGGAATGGAAAAGCAAATACGATTTAGACATTAAAGTCATCAACGCAGGCGGCGGGATCGGGGTCTCCTATGATGATACGCCGGGTTTTGACTGGCAGCGATTTACCAGCTTGCTAGTACAAACTGAATTTCCGTCAGGCTTGGAGGATGTACAGCTCTATTTTGAGCCGGGAAGGGTGATTGTCGCCGATCACGGATACTACGCTGCAGAGGTTGTAGATATCAAGCCGTCACAGGGACAAAATTTTGCTGTGATCAGAGGCGGTACACACCATAACCGATTGCCTGCCTCATGGGGGCATAATCATCCTTTTTATGTTGTTCCTGTTGAAAGCTGGCCGTACCCGTTTCCAAGGCCGGAAATCAGGCAAGGGAAGGTAACGGTCGTTGGCGAGCTGTGTACGCCCAAGGACCGGCTTCATACAGATGCCGAAGTGGAAAGCTTGCGTGTGGGGGATGTGCTGATTTTTGAAAAATCGGGCGCCTATTGCTGGACGATTTCTCACCATGATTTCCTGGGACACCCGCATCCGGAATTTTATTATATTACGGGAGGGGAATATCAATGAGGCAGCATGCCACGGCTCAGGTTCAGAGCAAAACGGCTGAACAGCGGATTATGAAGGACTTGCTGGATGCGTTCATCGCGGAGCGATTTTTTAACATAAACGGAACCTCTGTAACACCGCTCTCAGCAGTGCCCGCCAATGTCCGGCAGCTTTATCCCGGGTATAAAGACGCTCTGGTATATACCGGTGAAATCTGCTTTCTACTTGAGGAAAGCTGCAGGCAGGGAGTTCAGTGGGTACCGGATTCTCCTATATATCACGATAAAAATCAAGAATGGGTTGAACTGAACACACCGAGCGAGCTGGCCCAAATCGTGCTGCACAGCTCATTATCCCCAGAGGCTTATGCGCATCCAGGGGTGCAGGAATTTTTGGATGGCTTGAAGGTGGCTGTTCAGCAGCTGAACCTGAGCCTGGAGCGGTTGGCGGACCAGTTTGCTTCTGTACCCGAGACATCTTATGACTGGTATGTGACAGGAGAGCGGATTGCCTCGCTGCGTGACAGGCCGTTTCATCCGCTTGCGAAAGCAAAGGCAGGTCTCTCCGCGGAGGATTATCAGCAGTATATGGCGGAATTTTCCAATCCAATTGGCTTGCGGTGGGTGGCAATAAACAATGATTCCATTGTTAAAGGATGCCCGGAAGGCCGGATAGAAGCGCTTGATGTGTTGAACGAACGGGAAAGAGCGGCCATTGAAACTGAATTGGGGGAGAAAGGAATACCGAGGGAACAGTACACGATCATCCCCGTGCATCCATGGCAGCTGGAAAATATCATTCAGCCCAACTATCAGGCGGAGATCGCGGGTAAAACTGTTGTGATATTGGAGGCACAGGCAGGCGAATTTCTGGCAACCTCCTCGGTGCGCTCTTTAACGGCGGTGACTGCATCAACCCGAATGTTAAAGCTTCCGCTAAGCGTGAAATCGCTCGGCGCTGCCAGGTATCTTCCTGTTGTAAAGCTGCTGAACGGCTTGGCCGGTGAGCGGATGTTCCGCCAGGCCATCACCTGTGACGAAACGCTCGCGGGGCGAGTATTTTTATGCGAAGAACAGCATTGGTGGGGGTATATGCCTGAATCGATGGGGTTATTCGATGATCATCCTCGCCATTTGGCAGCACAGGTAAGAATTTATCCGCACGAAGTTTTGCAGGAAGGATATAAAATCATACCCATGTCCTCATTGGGTGTGGTACTGGCCGGGAATCATCATTTTCTCAGCACCATTCTGGGAGGAACACCTTCCAAAGCAGAAGTGCTCGCATTTTATACAGAGCTTTCAGCAGTATTTTACGATATTGTCATGAGATTGTTTAAAGTGGGCATTGTACCGGAGATCCACGGGCAGAATTGCTGCCTTGTGTTAAAGGATAACAGGATTGCCGGCCTGCTGTTCCGGGACCATGATTCGGTGCGGCTGCATCAGCCGTATTTGGACAGGCACGGGATCGCGGATCCGGGGTATCATATCAGACCGGGGTATTCCAACAGCTTGTACAATGAAACACTGGAAAAATTGATTTTCTACGTCCAAACGCTTGGCACACAGGTCAACCTGGCTTCGATTATGGAAGCCTTGTCCGAGGCTTATAGGATTCCGGAAAGCATCTTTTGGAAGATAACCGAAGCGAAATTAAGGGAAGCTTTAAATACCATCGATATTCCGGAGGCGGACCGGAGCAGGCTGCACAAGGCGCTTTTTGAGCAGGAGGAATGGCCGGTAAAACTGATCATTCGTCCGCTCTTGGAGGCCGACGGCGTCCCGGGAGCGATGCCATCCGGGAAGGGCAGCGGGTATAATCCGTTTTTTAAAAATAGCTTTTAGATACAGAGGCGGTTTCTGATCATCAGAAGCCGTCTATCTTTTTGCGGTTTTCGCATAAAAAGGATACAATGTAGGATGTAGATCGGGGGTACATACGTGTTGAAAAGAAATGGAATGTTTTATGTGGGGCTGCTGCTTGTCTGTGTGGGATTAGCAATTCTGCTGCCGGCGTGCGACAAGGGCCAAACCCTTCAGTCTCACGAAGCCAATACCAACAAGACAGGCAGGTCCCAGCAGGAGGGAGCGAAAGCGGAAACGACACCTGCCTCAGAGGGGGAAACCAACAAGCCGGACAGCCCGGATAGCGACTCCCTGCCTGTGGTTGCCGATCCGGATGTGGTGACCGTGCTGGTGAATAAACAGATCAGACTCCCGGAAAATTACATCCCCGCTGGTTTAGTTTATCCGAATGTCCGCTTTATTTTCAAAGAAAAGATCGAGAAACGGATGCTGCGCAAAGAAGCCGCTCAAGCGCTTGAGACGATGTTCAATGCCGCCAAGAAGGACGGAATCTATCTCGCAGGGGTGTCCGGCTATCGTTCGGAAGCAAGACAGAAGGTTATTTTTAATCAATATGCCGCCAAAGACGGTGAAGAAAAAGCCAAAACCTACAGCGCCTATCCGGGAACAAGCGAGCATCAAACCGGACTGGCCATCGATGTATCGGGCAGTGCTGGAAAGTGTGCGGCAGAGTCCTGCTTTGCGGGCACGCCGGAAGCGGAATGGCTCGCTGCCCATGCGCCCGATTACGGATTTATTATCCGCTATCCGGAAGGTAAAGAAAGCATTACCGGTTACAAATACGAACCGTGGCACATCCGCTATGTAGGCGTTGAGCTTGCCCAAGAGATCAGCGCTAAGGGAATCACACTGGAGGAATACTTTGGAGAAGCCGTTCCTGTGACGACTCAGCCTTAATGGTTCGGTTCAATTCGTAAAAAAGGGAAGGGGGACGTGATCCCTTTTCCCTTTTTTCAACATTTAGCTAATCGGTTGCTGAACGCCTTTGAGCCATACGGCTTGAATGGACAAGCTATCCGAAATCTTGGTTGTCGGGTCGCCATCGACCAGCACGAGGTCAGCACGTGCACCTTCGGCAATGCGGCCGCGGTCATGAAGATGAAAGCGGCGGGCTGTTGTGGAGGTAGCCGCCCGCAGTGCTTCCAGCGGAGTGAAGCCTGCCTTAACCAGCAATTGCATTTCATGATGAACGCTGGCACCGTGGGCAAGACCGCCAAGCTGCGGTACGGGAACCGGAGAAACATCCGTACCGACCAGAATATCGACCCCGGCATGGTGCAAATCCATCACGTTTTTAAAACTGTTCTCCAAATTTCCTTGCGGGAAGGTGCTGAAGCTGGAGTTCAGGATATCGATCCATTCCGGACTTAATTTGGAATACACGCGCGGATCATCAGCTAATTCCGATGCCGAATTTCCAATGATGGATGCATTTAATACCAGGCATGGTATCACGAAAACGCCAGCATCTGCAATGGATTTTACCAGCTCAGATGTTGAGTCGGGCCGATCCATAAACAGGTGCCCCAAACCGTCCACGCAAAGATCGATAGCGGTTTGCGAGGAGCGGGCGGTCAATACGTGGGCAATGACCTGTTTATTAAACTTGTGGGCTTCGTCCACGGCTGCTTTTAAAATATCGTCACTTAGTAAAGGCAATCCAGGTGCAGCCATGACCGTTCCTTCTTCAATCATGATTTTAATATAGTCAGCGCCATTCCCCACTTGGGCGTGCACGTGTTTGATTGCTTCTTCAATCGTTGTAACCTGCGGCACTTCTGCGTGATCATGTGCATAAGCGGCCAGCATTGCCTCCCGTTCTTCCTCTGACAGCTTCTCCAGTTCCTTCATTATAAATTCAGGGATTTCACCATCATCGGGCAGCAGCTCATCCGGATGACCGCCAGGAGCGGTGACCGCCGTACCGGCAGAACGCACGTCTGCGATATCATGCAAATTTACCAGCTGTATCTCACGGCCTCTCTTCGTAAAATCACCATTCATTTCGAGTTCCGTCGTTACACCGAATTTTACTGCATCCCGTAATCCGCCAATGGAAGTATGAACATGCGCATCAATCAAGCCAGGCAGCAATGTTGCATTTTTTGCGTCGATCACTGTGGCGTCTGCCGGAATTTCTCCCCCAACTGCAATAATTTTTTCCCCTTTGATGACAATAGTTCTTGCACTGATCACATTTTCCCCGTCAAAAATATGAGCATTTGTAATAGCCGTAATCTTTTCCGATGAAAGAATTTGCTTTTCGTTTGTCATAACGTTGTCCTCCTGTTTCATCTTTGGATTGATTAAATACTAACAGTTAGAAAACTAACTGTCAACAAACTGAATTTTTATATATATTTCTATGAATGACTCAATTTCATTCAAGCATAGCCCAAGCACAGGCGCATTGACAGGTAAGCGAACTCTTTGTATAGTTGTTTTGTTAACAGTTAGATATCTAATTATTTCTTTGTATATAGGAGGACCCAAAAGATGGATCGAAAGGATACACCGTTATTGGATTTGATGCAGGTGATCGGCCTCAAGCTGAAGAAAAGAGCGGATGACAGTATCAAAGAGCTGGGGTTAAATGCTCATCAGGGCAAAGTAATCAGCTATATTCATGAGAATCAGGATAAGGCTTTAATTCAAAAGGACCTGGCCGATCGTTTTCATCTGCGCGGCGCCAGCATAACAAGTATGCTGCAGGGCCTTGAAAAAAAGGGATTTATTGAGCGCAAAATTCCGGCCAATAATGAACGGCAAAAAAACATTTATGTTTTACCCAAAGGCATTGAATTAATTGAAGCCTTTAATGAGTCCTTTCAAAAGGTGGAGGACGATATTGTCCAACCTTTAACAGAAGAGGAGCAGCAGACACTCAAGAAATTACTGATAAAGGTTAACCAGCACCTATAATCTATTCTGTCCGGAGAAAAGCAAGGCGCATTATACTGCTGATCTCATAGGCATCTTCTGATGAAGATGTCTATTTGCATTGTGAATGGAGGATAGTTCCTGTTCGAAGCATTCCACATTTTTCAATTTGGTTACAACTTGTATGCGGAATGGAAACAAACAAACGCTAGAATAGAAGCGTTGCATTTTTCAAGGCCTTGCGGCATGCGGGTATTGATGCGACAATGTACAAAATCAGAGGGGCAGGGCATATCGGCTTTGTGCAGCCGCATACGATGGAAGTAGTGAAGCAGTTTTTTATCAAGCACTTGAAAGCCGGTAATTAAGATGCACATCAATTTAAGAATCAAGCCGTTGCCAAGCGGCTTGATTTTTTTCGTCAGTTCGCAGAGTGTTAGTCTATTGACGTGAATTTCTTTGAAGGGGACCAGAATGATTAATGAACTGATCAGACGTTACTGGCCCGCTTATAGCGGAAGGCTGGAAAAGCGTCCAGGAGGCTGGAATAATACAACTTTTTTTGTAGAAGGCAATCGGTACAAGGGCATATTTCGGATCTATGAAACCCATAAAGACCATGAGAAAATCCGGTTTGAGCACGCCGTATTGGAGGCGCTTCAGCACCAGCCCTTGAGCTTTAAGGTTCCGGCGCCGGTGAGAACTGCAGATGGTGACACGCTTGTTCAATTGGGGGCGGACGAAGGAAAATATCCTTGCTCAAAGGATGAAAAAGTTATGAATAGGGCAAGCCTGACAATGTATATATCTTTCTTAACAAAAAGCGATTTGCGGGGTGGAGTATGAAACCGGCGTCTGAAAGTCCTTTTCAGGTGTATGTAGTAGAGATGTCTTCAATTAAAAAGTTTATTCTGCTCGAGATCGGATTGGGATCGCTGATTTATAACCTGTGGCTGGTGGTGCTACATAATGCCCTGCTGGCAGGGTCAAGCGGTTGGGTGACTACGGAAGTTATTAAGCGGGCGCTCAAGCTGTTCAAGTTGTAATCGAAGGTTTTCATACATTATGTTGACCTTAATTGTCTGGAAGATGGATCAGCAAACTTTGTAAATTTTTGAAGAATATACAGGACAACCCATCTTGATCTGTCTTTGACTGGATTTGACTCAAAATCGAAACTGATGTAGAGCGACTGCCAGTCACACAATTTCAGATATTACAAAAGAGCTGGATATGGACAATAATGGAGACAATCATTAGATCTCGTTGAAATTAAATGAAAACCATCTATTTCAGATGAGTTGAATGACTTTTTTGAAGATAATACAGTATATCCACATAAGCCTGAATGGAGAATGACCATGGGAGAAAATGTGAACGATACAGGCTTACTCGGCAAACACGACACCAACACGATGACTGCAATGGTATATGATTCCTATGGAACGCTAGAAGTTCTCCGAATAGAAGAGGTGGATATCCCTGCGCCGAAAGAGCATGAAGTGTTGGTCGAGATCCATGCGACATCGGTTAATTCCTGGGATTGGGATCTTCTCCGTGGGAAACCTTACATTAACCGCCTTGGAGGGATCCGCCAACCACGTTATCGGATTCTTGGTGCGGACATCGCAGGGCGGGTAATCGCGGTTGGATCGGCTGCCAAACGATTCAGACCGGGGGACGAAGTGTTCGGGGATCTTTCCGGCTGTGGCTGGGGTGGATTTGCGGAGTATGTATGTGCAAGTGAGGATGCTTTGACACCAAAGCCAACCGGGCTTAGCTTCGCGCAGGCGGCGGCTATTCCCCAAGCGGCCGTTCTAGCTTTACAGGGTCTGCGCGATAAAGGAAATCTGCAAAAGGGGCAGCGTGTTCTTATTAATGGAGCCGGTGGCGGGGTTGGGACATTTGCGATTCAATATGCAAAATTGTACGGGGCAGAAGTGACCGGTGTTGATCGTGCTGAGAAGCTAGATATGCTGCGTTCAATAGGGGCTGATCATGTGTTGGATTATACGATAGAGGACTTCACAGTGAGGGGGCTAAAATACGACTTGATCCTCGATGTAGTCGGAAATCGTTCCATTTTCGCTTTGAAGCGCGCATTAAAGTTAGGTGGTACCTATGTCATGGTCGGCGGCTCTATGCCTCGCATTCTCCTGGCTCTGTTGGCAGCTCCGTTAGTTGCTCAGTTTGAAAGGAAGAAAATAGCGTTGCTCATACATAGGCCGAACCACGGGGATCAAATGGTTTGGAAGGAGCTTGTCGAATCAGGGCAAGTCCAGCCGGTTATTGATCGGCAGTATCCGTTAAGCGACGCATCCCAGGCGCTTCGTGATATTGGGGAGGGGCGTGTGAAAGGAAAAGTCGTCGTTTGCATGAAAAATTAGGCGGCTGCTTGATCAGCCGGTGCCCGGGCTTTATGGTCCTTCCTCCGATGATATCGCGGCGATGGCCGAATAACGAAAGAAAGAACTATATATTGCATTTTGACAAAAGGTCAAGAGCCGAGCGAACTGTCCGCTGTTCTTGACCTTTTATGCTGGCATTATGAGCAATTCACTTGCAGGTTCTTAAAAAATAGTTTGGAGCAGAAAAATGGAGTTAGGGTATAATACACGAAAGAAAGTAAAAAATAAGCGGCGAAAATTTAATGAAAATAGGTGCTGGTATGATGGAGAACAAAGCAATCCAGAAAGCAGGCTGGAATTTCGATAACAGTTATGCAGATCTCCCCCAATTATTCTACAGCAGACTTCAACCCACTCCCGTGCGCTCCCCCAAGCTTATAGCATTTAATCATTCCTTGGCAGAGTCTCTTGGGCTGCATGCTCAAGCTTTGCAAAATGATGAGGGGGCAGCGATATTTGCCGGGAACGTTATGCCCGCAGGGGCTTTGCCTATTGCCCAGGCTTATGCAGGACATCAATTTGGAAATTTTACGATGCTGGGTGACGGGCGGGCGCTGCTGCTCGGTGAGCAAATAACCCCTGATGAACAGCGCTACGACATTCAGCTGAAAGGTGCGGGGCGAACGCCTTATTCCCGCGGCGGGGACGGCCGGGCCGCGCTTGGTCCGATGCTGCGTGAATACATCATCAGCGAAGCGATGCATGGACTTGGAATTCCTACTACCCGCAGTCTTGCGGTAGCTGAAACGGGAGAAACGATCCTGCGTGAAACGGAGCTGCCGGGTGCTGTTCTGACGCGTATCGCTGCCAGCCATTTGCGTGTCGGCACCTTCCAATATGCAGCAGGGTGGGGAACGAAAGAGGACCTGCAGGCATTGGCAGATTATACACTGCGGAGACATTTTCTTCATGCTGATTTAGGTGATAACCGCTATCTGGTTCTGTTACGAGAAGTCATCCGCCGGCAGGCTGCGCTGATCGCGAAATGGCAGCTCGTCGGCTTTATACACGGAGTGATGAACACGGACAACATGGCTCTTAGCGGGGAAACGATTGATTATGGTCCATGTGCATTTATGGATGTGTACAACCCAAGCACGGTCTTCAGCTCCATCGATGTTCAGGGGCGTTATGCCTATGGTAACCAGCCTCATATCGGCGCCTGGAATTTGGCCAGATTTGCGGAAACCTTGCTGCCGCTCCTGCATGACGAGCAGAAGCAGGCGATCCGCCTGGCCGAGGACGAGATCGCAAATTACCACGAGCTGTTTCAGCGGAACTGGCTCTCGGGAATGAGGGCAAAGCTGGGATTGTATAATGAAGAAGAGCAGGACCAGTCGCTTGTGGATGACCTGCTCCGCCTGATGGAGCAGCACCAGGCGGATTATACCAATACGTTTCTGGCGTTAACTTTTGATAAGCAGGAGGACAACGCTTTGTTCGGTTCCTCTGAATTTACCCGTTGGCATGAACGGTGGCAGGAGAGACGCGTTAGGCAGGAGGAATCCCTTGAATCCTCGCAGCAGCTAATGCGCAGCAGCAATCCTGCGCTGATTCCCCGCAATCATCGGGTGGAGGAAGCGCTTGAAGCTGCCGTGCACCATGAAGATTTGAATGTGATGCAGCGGCTGCTGAAAGCTCTTGCCAACCCCTTCGAGCATTCCTCCGAGCAAGCGGAGTACTGCGAGCTGCCTGTGCCATCTGGACGACCGTACCGCACCTTCTGCGGCACTTGATTTTATATCATGATGGAAATTAACGCATTCAAGCGAAAGCCTGGGTGCGTTTTTTTAAACTGATTTGAGAATATTCCTTGACAGGAATATTCTCAAAAAGGTATATTAGAGACATGAATTCGAGACCAAGCCAAGGAGAGCTGATATAATGGAACATTTTAAATCATCTGGCAATACTATTACCTCTGTTATCGACCGGGAAATCGTGGTCAACCGGGTATTTGATGCGCCGCGTGAACTGGTATTTACAACATGGACGGATCCCGAGCATTTGACCCATTGGTGGGGGCCAAAGGGCTTCACCATCACGGTTCAAGAATTCGATGTCAGACCTGGAGGTGTATGGCGTTATATCATGCACGGGCCGGATGGAACGGATTATCTGAACAAGATCACTTATCGGGAAGTCGTAAGTCCGGAGAAGCTCGTCTATTCCCATGGAGACGGTGATGAAGATGAATCGTTCCGGGTGACGGTTACGTTTGCGGACCAGGGGAAGCATACCGAGCTTACGATGCACATGCAGTTCAAAACAGTAGAGGAACTGGAACATGTGGTCAAAGAGTATGGAGCGCTTGAAGGAGCCAAATCGACATTTGACCGTCTTGCAGAACGATTAACAGTTGTTACAGGAGGCTGATGATCAATGAAAAAGCTTGCGATTCCCTATTGGATATTCACCGTGCTGCTGGCGGCATTAATGGGGCTGGGGGCGATTCCTGATATATTGTCTGCTCCCGAGGCTGTTACCATGTTCGAGCACTTGGGCTACCCCGCATATCTGCTTCCTTTTATAGGAATTGCCAAATTATTGGGGGTTGTGGCCATTCTTGTTCCAGGTTTTCCGCGAATCAAGGAGTGGGCATATGCCGGACTATGTTTTGATTTGACGGGAGCCATGTATTCAAATATCGCTGTGGACGGATTTTCGGGCGGTACGCTCGTTTTTCTTGTCGGTTATCTGTTAATCGCGGGATCTTATGTTTATTACCATAAAAGACGGAAAACGGCCGCGCAGAATTCATTGAACCAGCTATCCGGCAGCACATTTCAAGTGAAGTAAAATACCAAATTTATTATCTTCAGGAGGGACAGTATGTCCAAAACTGCTGAGTTAGTTATCACACGCACAATTAATGCTCCGCGGGAGCTTGTATTCGAAGCGTTTACGCAAAAGGAGCATTTGAAGCATTGGTGGGGTCCTGCGGGTTGGGAGATGGAAGTGATCAAGCTGGATCTTCGTCCAGGGGGGATCTGTCATTACTGCCTGCAAGCCGATGGAAATGTGATGTGGAGCAAGTTCGTTTACCGTGAAATTTCCGCGCCTGAGAAGGTGATCTATGTCAGCTCCTTCGCGGATGAAGAGGGCAATACAAACCGGGGTCCGTTCAGCGAGACGTGGCCGCTGGAGGTTCTGAATACTTTGACATTCTCAGAGCAAAACGGAAAGACGATGATTACTCTTCACGCAGTGCCATTAACGACAGCAGAGGAAGAGTTGGAAACCTTCAAGTCGATCCTTGACAGCATGCAGCAAGGCTTTGGTGCAGCCTTTGAGCAATTGGATCAGTATTTGGCGGCTAAGGGGTAAAAGCAATGCAAAATACGGGGATGAACAAGCATACAGCCTGTTCATCCCTTTTTTTAATTGGATTCGTTTTAGACAGACGGACGGTTAGGAATATGGAACTTGCCCATATTGGTGTTCGTTGTCGGATGCTCTTTGCCGCTCTCCACGTTGCTGCTTTTGTCCGCCGTTGACTGCATTTTTTGCTTTAAGGATTTGTTTTTGCCCAAATTTGTTACCTCCACGGAAGTTTTAAGGTTACATTAAACAGTATGGATGTTAGAACAAAATCCGATTCACTTAAACAAACCTTATGCCCGCATATCCGTCAACTGAGGAGAATCGATGTCGGTCAGCGGCTGTCTGATAATTTTGACCTCATAAAAAGTAATCTTGTTGTCCAGTATGTAATCCGGTATCTCACGGTGGGAATGAGATTCACGGAAAGCATCGCTGCGTGTCCAGGCCTGAAAATGCTCTTTGGAGACCCAGCGCGTGCTGATCGTAACCTCGTCGTGGTCCTTGGTGTTCTCCGTCAACAGCACCTCCAGCCCCAGAAATCCCTCCATCATTTCCACTTTTCCCGTTTTGTTAAAACGCTCGATCAGTTTGTCGGCGTTGCCTTTCGTAATTTGCGAGGTGTTCGTTACAATTATCATTATTAAATTCCTCCCGGTTTATTTAAGTTCGTCACAGGTATAATAAGCGGGTATCCGTCGATCACGGTTACTTTAGCATCAATCTCGTAGATTTCTTTCAGAAATGCAGGCGTAAGCAAATCTCGCGGACTGCCTGCCGCGGCAACAGCGCCGTGCTTCATGGCGATCATATGATGACAGTAAGCGGCTGCTTGCTGCAAATCGTGCAGAACCATCGCAATCGTGATCTCCCATTGCTCATTGATCCGCTTCAGCATATTCAAAATATCCAGCTGGTGGGCGATATCCAAATAAGTTGTAGGCTCATCCAGCAATAAAATATCCGTCCCCTGCGCCAGCGCCATGGCAATTCTGGCCCGCTGCTGCTCACCTCCCGACAGGGTGTAAAACAATCTCTCCGCATGCCCGCTCATGCCAACGGCATTAAGCGCAAATTCGACCGCCTGATCGTCTTCACGGGTATGCCGCTGCTGAAACAGCTTCTTGTAAGGAGTACGTCCATAAGCGACGAGCTCTTGTACCGTCAGATCGGGCAGGGAGTCCCTGGTCTGCGGAAGCATGGAAATATGCCGGGCCAGCTGTCTGGGCGAAAAGGCGGAAGCCGGCTTTCCGTGAATGAAAATTTCTCCATCATCGACTGCGATTAGACGGGTTATTGTTTTCAATAGCGTGGATTTGCCGGAACCGTTGGGACCGACTATAGCCGTTATGCGTCCTGGCGGAAATTCGGCGTTGATCCTTTTCAGTTGAAAGCCTTGTCTATGAAGCGAAATATCTTTGACGGCAAGTGTGTTCTCCTTCATCTGATTTTCCCCCGTCTCCTGAGCAGAATCAAAAAGAATGGCGCACCCAGCGCGGCCAGCAAAATTCCGACAGGAAGCTCAATCGGGTCAAACCAGGATCTGGCGATCGTGTCTGCCAGCACCACCAAAGATGCCCCGCCCATGACGGATAACGGAAGCAGAAAGCGGTAATCGTCTCCAATGACAAGCCGGATGGCGTGAGGGACGACAAGGCCGACAAAACCGATCAAACCGGCCACACTGACGGCCGTGCCGGCAAGGAAGGATGCAAGCAGCATGAGCAGGAGCCGCTGCAACTCGATTCTCTGACCAAGCAGCCTTGCGGATTCGTCCCCCAGCTGCATCAGATTGGCCGGGCGTATCGCCGGAATCGTCAGAAGCAAACCTATCAGGGCATAGGGGGCCATGAAGGAGAGATGGTGCCAGCTTCTCCCGTTCAGCCCGCCGGATAACCATGAGAGAACCGCCTGCACACGATCGCTGTAAACAACCATAACTCCATTCATAACAGCGCCGAGCAGGGCATTAACGGCAACGCCGGCAAGAATAATTTTGACTGGTGAAGCTCCTTTGTCCCAGGCCATTCCATAGATGACAAGCGAGGTGGCAAAAGCTCCGGCGAACGCCGCTGCGGGCAGCAGGTAGCTGTATTGCGGCAGTGCCACCATACAGATGACGGCTGCCAATCCTCCCCCGGAAGATACACCAATAATGCCCGGATCAGCCAACGGATTTTTCATCACTCCCTGAAGCAAAGCACCTGAAGCTGCAAGACAGGCTCCGACCAGCATTCCGGTCAGTATCCGCGGCAGACGCAAATCCATAATGATCGTTCCATAGGCAGAGCTGCCTCGCTCGAGCATGGCAGACCAAATATCCTGAATCGTGACCGGGATTGAACCATAGGTCAGTCCGTATACGCTTGCTGCGATAAGAATGAGGGGAGAGAAGAGTAGCAAGATATTGCGTCTGTTCGTTCTTTGCCGAACATCGACTGCATTCATTTCACTGCCTCCAGTAAACCGTGCAGCTCATCAAGCGCATCCGTTACCTTGGTTCCCGGATTGGTTCCAAACAGGTCGGAAGGAAGCACATGAACCTGTCCGTTCTTGACCGCCTGAATCCCGTTCCAGGCCGCATTTACCTGCATTTCCTTGAAAAAACCGTCTTTAACGGCCTCCGGCTGTCCATGTGTCATGATTAAGATCAGCTCGGGATCGGATTCAACAATTCGTTCCGTGTTCAATTGGGCATAGTGTGGATAGCTGTCCAGTTCAGGATAATCGGATGCGATATTTACTCCACCGGCCAGTTCAAGCAAGTTACCGCTCAAGGAATTAGGCAGTGCCGCCAAATACGTACCGGGCGCTCCATAGATCATCAGTACCCTTGGCCGGGAAGGAAGCTCTTCATTCCGAAGTTCCTGGATTTTGCCGTCAATAGCCCGCACGAGCTCTTCTGCTTTGCTGTTCTGATCAAGGATTTTACCCAGCAAGCGTATCTGTTTCCGGATATCAGCAGCTGAGTTCGCTTCGGTCAAGAACATTTTCGAGCCGATGCTTTCAATCATCGCGGTATCCTTTGCGTTCAGTACGGCATTGCCGAGCACGAGATCCGGCCTTAGAATAGTAATTTTCTCAAAATCAAGCTCATGTGTAGTTCCGACCTCTTCAATATCCGATAGCTCTGCTTCTGCTGAGGACGTCGGTCTTCCGACGAGATCCCCACCGAGAGCATGAACAATGTCCATATCCCCATTACTTAACGCTACTATTCGTGCGGGGGGATAAGGCAACGTCACCTCTCTTCCTGCAAAATCAGTCACCGTAATTGTGACAGCTTCTGACGGATTCTCTGCAGAAGCGGATTGGGCCGCAGATGTTCGCCCCTCAATGGACCCGCTGCCAGTCCCGCATCCAGTCAAGAGAAGCAAGATCAGGCTGCTTGCCAATACAGCTTTATTATTCATAAAATACTCCTGTTCCTGAGAGATGGGGAGGAAGAATGAGGAAGAAGATGCTGTATAGAAGAATGATAATGAAAATCATTATCACTGTCAATCTCAATTTCACTTTAGCTAAAAATTTATTTTTTTGATTGACACCTCCGTGAAGAGTGGGATAATATCAAATCGCAACCGCACCTTATTTTGTCACTGGGGAGGGATGCCATGGATTACTGGTTTGATTAGCCGATTGCCGGACAGGTTGATAGCTTGAAAGAAACCGAGGGGGAGAGTTCTCGGTTGCAGGAAAGCAAGAAGAGATGAGGAAGAAGTGTTCTGTAACAACATACAAGCTGATAGGATCATTTTTTTTAAGCTACAATTGAGAATGATAATCAATGAGAAAGAAGTTTATGCGCTTGTAATGATTCAATCCATGAGAGAGATTGAGAGGAGGAAAAGGGTTTCCATGAAGAGGTGGAAAGCAATCCCCGTCCTTTTCCTGGCTGCGGTTATGGGCCTGGTATTATGCGTCACATCTAAGGTTCAGGCAGAAGTCATTGCATTGCAGGATGGAGAATATAACGTTGACTACAACATTTTAAAAGCTGAAAATGATTCGGTCTCCATGGCAAACGATTATTTTGAAAAACCGGCTGTGATCCATGTCAATAACGGGAAGCTGGAGGCGGTAATCCGGCTGAACCACAGTGCCTGGATCACGGAGTTCAAGGTTCCGGATGGCGGTGGATATGTTGATACGACTACCGTCAGCAGTGACAGTGCCGCTGATACACGGGTAGCGAGATTTCCGCTGCAGAGCCTGGAATCCCCGCTTGCCGCAAAAATTCATGTAACCGTTCCGTCCGTGGACTATGACCATGACTACACGATCCGCTTTGCCTTTGACAGCAGCAGCATTACTCCGGTGAAGGCTGAACAATCTGCAGCAGCAAAAAATAAGGAGCCTGAATCGTCTTCTGCGAAGGTTGCGAACGCTGCTGCAAAAACCGAAAACAATGCTCCCAATTCTGCAAGCACTGCTGCTTCCGGAGCGAATGACGGTGCAGAGAGCCGGGTTCAGGCCAATGTCAAAGAATCTAGTTCTGATAACAGCGTTTTGAAGAATGTAGAGTCGGGCGATCAAGTGGTCAATCCGCCAACAGCAGACACCGCTCCAATTGCTGCATGGGTGGCTGTTTTTGCAGTATCGCTTTTATTTTTGCTCCGACGATTGTATCTGTCCAGATCCAAATAAATTTTTTATAAAAAGGAGATTGATCTGATCATGAAAAAAAACTTGCTGCTTAAATGGTCGTTAATGACGTTCGTAGTGTTCGCATTGCTTTTGCCTTATGGTGCAGCCGGAGCTGCTCCTGCAGACGGGAAATATACGATTAACTATGCTGTGCTGAAGGATGGAACGGACAGCACCTCCATGATGGACAGTTATACTGTGAAACCGGCTAATCTGACGGTTAACGGGGGCCAGGCTTATGTGACCTTCACACTGAAAAACAGCTCCTGGATTACCAAGTTTCAAACCGAACAAAACGGCCAATATGTCGACGCTGATATCGTCAGCAGCGACGCGGCAGCTAACACCAGAGTGGTTGGCTTCCCGGTTGCCGATCTGGATGCCAAGCTTAACGCGTATACGGAAGTAGTTATTCCTGTCCTGAACTACAACGGCAAATATGAGGTGCAGCTGAAGTTTGATACAACAAGCATCACTCCTGTAACTCCTTAATAAGCCATGAACAGCCGTAAAATTGAGGATTGAGGAGAGCTGAATGAATTGAACAGGTTATTTAAAAAAGCGGCATTGGTGTTTACCATGCTCTGCCTATTACTGGGTACATCGCAAGTCCCTTCGCTCATGGGCTCGGCCTTTGCTGCCACGGATGGGCCATTGGCGAAGTTGTCGGGCAATGCAATGGCAAAAGCCGGCGACTCCCTGCAGGTGGAGCTGCAATTCAGCGGTGTCACCGACAGCGTGTATCAGAATGTATATGAACTGGAGTCGACGATCTCATTCGATGAAGAGCGCCTTGAGCTTGTTTCGGTTGAATCTGCTCTAACCGACTATTCATTGTCTTATAACCGGACAGCCAATGATCAAGTGCATCTGTCCGCGTCTGTGGATTCAGGACAAGAAGCGGCCGATGCGAATAACACGTTTGCCCTGTTGACATTCAAGGTGAAGCCGCTGGACGAGCCGGCCTCTGCAGAGGTAGCTTTGGTCTCCGCAGCTATTTCCAATGAAGGCGGAGATACATATCGCTTCAGCCAAACCTCTGCTTATCAGGTGCAGCTGCAGCCGGAAGATCAGACAGCTGCTGGCGTGATTCCTGACGGTGAATATCCGATTGGCTTCAGTATATTGAAAGATGGCACGGACGACATTTCCGTCATGCAACAGTATGTTGATACTGCGAGCGGCAAATTGACCGTAAGCGGGGGCAAGCAGTTCGTTTCATTCAAGCTGCTGCAAAGCGCGGAAATCACCAGCTTTAAAACGGAAGTGGGCGGGCAGTTGACAGAAACGGATACAGTCAGTGAGGATGCCAGCGCCAATACCCGTACCGTGCGTTTTGAGGTCGCTGATCTGTCTTCCAGGTTAAACGGCTGGGTGAAAATCTACTGGGATTTAACAGATCTGCTGGGAATTATCTATGATGAGGAATACGACGTTGATCTGGCTTTCGATATCTCCGGTGTGCCGGTTGAATACCCGACAGAACCAGAAACACCGGTAGAAGGAACCCCGGATGAGGAGTATGCCATTGACCTCAAATTCTTAAAAGACGGAACAGATGAAACGTCTTCGATGAACAGATACGTTGAGCCCTCAAGCAGCAAGGTTTCCATCTATGGAGACAGAAAATTCGTTACGTTTACTCTGCTGGACAGTTCTTCCATCACCGGCTTCAAAACGGAGCAGGATGGTGTGTTGACCGATGCTGAAGTTATCGGCGAAGATGCTGCAAAGAATACCCGTACTTTGCGATTCGAAGTCGCTAACTTGAGCGAACGGATTAACGCTTTAGTTCAGGTTCACGTTGTTATGGGGAATGGACAAGTCTATAACGCTGAATATCAGGTCGATATTCAACTGACTGCCGCTGAAAGCCCTGGCGGTGGGCCGGTGGATCCTGAGGTTCCGGAGCCGACGAATCCTGGAATTCCCGACGGGGAGTATCCAATCACCTTTAACATTCTGAAGGATGGCACGGAAGAAACGTCGGTTATGTACCAGTATGTGGATGCAGCCAGCGGCAAGCTGACTGTGAGCGGCGGCAAGCAGTATGTTTCATTCAAGCTGCTGCAAAGCGCGGAAATTACCAGCTTCAAGACGGAGAAAGACGGTCAGCTCGTTGAAGCCGAGACCGTAAGCGAGGATACCGCAGCGAATACGCGGACGGTACGGTTTGAGGTCGCCGATTTGACATCCAAACTGAATGGCTGGGTGAAAATTTATTGGGATTTGACGGACACGGTCGGTTATCCGTTCATTTATGACGAGGAGTACAACGTCGATCTGTCCTTCGGCGAGGCAGGAGTGCCTGGAACTGATCCGGGTACAGGTAATCCTGATCCTGGAACTCCGACGAATCCAGGGACCCCGACTACTCCAGAGACTCCTGCACCAGCTCCAGGAGGCGGAGGTGGTGTACCGGTTGAAACCGGGGACGGAATTTACAGCATCCGTTTCGGAGCATTTTACCCGGATGGCGTGCAGAAGTCGCGAATGGCCGATTATTTGGTCAGCCCAGCCACACTCATCAAGGAAAACGGCATCAACCGGATCAACATGACGGTGAAGGACAGCTCCTACATTACCAGTCTGCAGGTCTATAAAGACGGTTCATACGACGAGGTATCGACTATTAGTGAAGACCGGGGTCAGAACACACGTGAAATCAGCTTTGAGGTGGCTGATTTGAGTGCACCTGTAGATGCCAGGGTCAAGGTCGAAATCCCGGCGTTGAATTACTATGGAGATTATGAATTTATCATCAAATTTTATCCATCTACGATCGAAGCCGGGGCTCCGGACCCATATGTAGGCGAATCACCGACGGTAAGCCTCCTGGAAGACGGGCAATACTCCCTTCCATTCGAAGTGAAGGAAGAGGATGGTAAGAAAATCTCTTCTGTCAGCGATAAATTCGTCAGCCCTGCAGGTCTGACTGTGAAAAACAAGGTTAATACCGTGAGCCTGACGATCCGGAACAGCTCTTCTGTGACCGAATTGCAGGTGGACGGAGGCAAGTCCTATAAGGACGTCTCCGTTGCATCACGCAACGAGAAGCAGAACACCAGAGTGGTTACATTTGAAGTGATGGATCTGACGAAGCCGGTCTATGCCAAAGCGAAGGTATCCGGAAAAGAATATGCACTTCAGTTTGTTTTCAATGTTGGAGACCTGGAGGAAGGCTTGCCAAAACCTTACGTTGAGCCACCTGTAAAGGAGCCAGTTTTGAAGGATGGAACCTATACGGTGGATTTCAGCCTTAAAGCACCGACAGGAGTGGAGCAATTCTTCAGCAGAGGTGCGGGCTTAAAGGTGAAAGACAACAAAGTCTATGCCCAGCTGCTGCTGAATCACAGCTCATCCATCAGCAAATTTGAAGTGGAGCTTAACGGTCAATTTGCCGGCACTGATACGGTGAACTCTGATCCGGTGTCTGATACCCGTGTAGCGGGATTTGCTCCGGACAGTCTGGTCAAACCGATAAAAGCCAAGCTTCATATCGTACATCCGGCGGTTACCGAGTCTGCAGGCTACCAGTTGCCTCTGTTCCTCAGCTCTAACAACGGCGTTGCGGCTGTTGATACAGAAGCATCCGCTACGATGGCCGAAGCTCAGGCTGTGGAAACCGTAGCAGAACCGTCTTTGCCAGCCGATGGCGAGTATGAGGTTGAAATTACTTTTGATGCTTCGAGCATTACTGCTATTGATGAAACAGCTGCAGGCAGCTCGGAAAGCGGATCTGACAGCAATGGCACTTCCAGCGCTGCAGTCCCGGATGTCGGATTGCCGGAAATGGAAGGGGCGGCTCCTGCTGCAACGGCTGCAACCGATACGGATGTGGATCAGAAACCTGAAGCCGCAAAAGAGGCAATGCCAGGTTTCGACCGTAATGCCGATAAGGTTGTACAGGCAGAGCTTACGGAGGGTGACCCTGTCGCTGCTGAAAAAAGAAGCACAGGCCAAAATCCCGCTACTGCTGACACTGCACCTCTGGCTATTTACGTACTGCTGCTTGCAGCGTCGGCATGGATGCTGATCAGGCACCGCAATGCAATCAGAAAATAGATATGAGTATCTCATAATGCAATAGTGCTGGCGATATTTTTACATTGGTCTTGGTGCGCTTAATCCGCGCATCAAGACTTGCTTTTTAAGAGAATGGAACGTACACATTTTCTTTAGGAGATGGCTTATGTTAAAACCGATTTGGCTTACACTGATCAGCATGCTGATCTTGCTCGGAACAACAGCATGCACATCGGGCAGCCCTGAGCCGTCCGTGTCGGCATCTGCGGAAAGCTCCGGCAATGAACCGCGAATTGTATCCACAACCGTGGCAATTACGGAAATTATGGATGCATTGGAGCTGAATCTTGTCGGGATCCCCACAAGCAGCAAAGAACTGCCTGAACGGTACAAGGATGCTGTTCCGGTAGGTAATCCGATGAGTCCCGATCTGGAAAGAATTCGTGCCCTGCAGCCAACCGATGTGCTGTCCGTCACGACCCTGCAATATGATCTGGAACCGAAATTTTCCGGAGCCGGCATCCCGTCTGATTTTCTCAATTTGCAAAGCATAGCCGACATGCAGCAGACAATCCGAAGACTTGGGGAAAAGTACGGACGCGAGCAGCAAGCGGCAGCGATTACGGGACAGCTTGATGCGAAGCTGGCGGATATCAGACAGAAGGTTGAAGAAAAGAAGCAGCCAACGGTACTGATTCTGCTTGGCGTGCCCGGCAGCTATCTGGTCGCGACAGAGCATTCATTTATCGGCGATCTGGTGAAGCAGTGCGGGGGCATCAATATTGTCCAGGGAGAAAAAGTCGAGTATTTGGCTTCGAACACCGAATATTTGCAGCAGGCCAACCCGGACATTATTTTACGGGCAGCTCACGGCATGCCGGAAGAAGTAGTGAACATGTTCGATCAGGAATTTAAGCAAAACGATATCTGGAAGCATTTTGATGCCGTCAAAAATGGCCGCGTCTACGACCTTGAAGAGCGATTGTTTGGAACAACCGCCAACCTGGAAGCAGGCGAGGCGCTGGATGAGTTGATGGGTATGATGTATCCCGAGAGTTGAAAATTCAGGGTCATTCGAAGCAGATAAATACTGAGCGAGATAGGAAGTAATTTCAATGAATAAAAAAATATGGAGCTTTGTGATTGTCATTGTGCTCTTGATTTATATGATTGTGTTATCCGCGGTGACAGGCAGTCTGAAAATCGGCATGCTTGATTTTATGCGCGGACTGTTTACAGGCGGAAATGAAACCGTTGAGGTCATCAAGGATTTGCGGCTGCCGCGACTGATTGTCGCGCTGTTCGCCGGCGCGTGCTTCGCAGTATCCGGTGCGCTGCTGCAGGCCGTCATGCGCAACCCGCTGGCGGATGCCGGCGTTATCGGCATCGCATCAGGCGCCAATTTTTTTCCGACCGTGATGGTTGTGCTACTGCCGCAGCTGTATTATTGGTCTCCGCTGTTTGCCTTTCTGGGCGGTGCACTGGCGTGTTTTCTCGTCTATACCCTTTCCTGGAAATCAGGGCTGAGCCCCCTCCGTATCGTGCTGGTCGGCATCGCGGTGAACGCCATGTTCACCGGATTAAATGAGGCTTTCATGATCAGCTGCAGTTATCTGCTCGGCACCAATCCCGATGCATCAGTATCCTCGAACATTTCCATGGAGACATGGAAGGATGTGCAGATGATTTCGACATACGGCTCGGTCGGCTTGATCATATCCATCATGCTTGTTACCTGGTGCAACATGCTTGCGCTGCAGGACAAGACGGCAGCTAATCTGGGACTGCGCGTAACGCGGGCAAGGCTTGTCATTTCAGCTGCAGCAGTGCTGCTTGCGGCTGTGGCGACGGCTGTGGCCGGTGTCATTTCGTTTGTCGGATTGCTCATCCCGCATATTGCGCGGCTGCTGGTAGGCTCGGATTACAGAGCCGTAATCCCGTTTTCCGCGCTGCTGGGCGCACTGCTGATTCTGACGGCAGACACCTTGGGGCGGACGTTGGTGGCCCCGCTGGAAATTCCTGCATCCACGATTATGGCTGTCATTGGCGGTCCTTTTTTGATTTTTATGCTGAGAAGGGGAGACAGGGTGTATGGAAGTTAGGCAGGTTACATTCACTTATGACCGTAAAGTAAACCGTCTGCATCATATTGCTGCGGATATCCCGGCCGGGCAGACAACAACGATCATCGGACCGAACGGATGCGGCAAATCGACGCTGCTTGGCGTTATGTCCAGAAACTATCAGCCGCTGCAGGGCGAGGTTGTGCTGGATGGCAAGGCGATTCATCAGTATACCCCCAAGGAGTTTGCGCGGAAGCTGGCGATCGTCCACCAGCATAACGAAGCACCTGCCGATCTGACCGTGGAGAAGCTTGTCAGCTATGGCCGTATGCCGCACCGTGGCTGGTTTACACCGGATCGCGACATGGAAGGTGCTGCCATTGAGCGGGCGCTGGAGAGCACGAATCTGCTGTCCAAGCGGGCTCTGACGATTGACAGCCTGTCAGGGGGAGAACGGCAGCGGGTGTGGATTGCCATGGCACTGGCCCAGGATACCCAGGTGCTCTTTCTGGATGAGCCGACGACTTATCTGGACATGTATTATCAGATTGAAATCCTGGAGCTGGTAAGGCGGTTAACTACGGACTTTGTCATGACGGTTGTCATGGTTCTGCATGATATTAATCAGGCGATCCGGTACAGCGATCATATTATCGTGATGAATGACGGCCGTATTGTGGCTCAGGGGGCGCCGTCCGATGTGGTTACAGAGGAAATGCTTTTTTCCGTGTATGGCGTCCGCGCGTTTTTGCGAAGAGACACTGAGGCAGGGCTGTATGTCCTGCCGGCAGGCATAGGATGAGAAGGGATGCAGCTATGCTGTCACAATTGACTGTTATATATCGCAAGCCGATTGTCCAAAAGGGAATATGGCTGCTTTGGTCCATTATTTTCCTGTTCGCCGCATGCAAGCTGACTGTTTATGCAGCCGACTATTATGCGAATCGCCGGATTTTGGCGGAAGCAAGCCGAATTTTTCATCAGGAAGCAGTGGTCCCAGTTCCGAATTCAAGTGGGGCAGAGAATAAAGAGGCGGCAGCTGCCGGTAAAGCGAGACCGCAGTTTCAACCTCTTTTGGCTATCAATCAGGATATTGTCGGCTGGCTGACAATTGACGGAACAGAGGTGGATTACCCGATTCTGCAGGCTGCAGACAACGAGTTCTATTTGACCAGGAATTATAAAAAGGAGCAGACAAGGGCAGGCAGCATTTTTCTCGATTTCCGGAACCGGATTAATGGGGCAGATCCAAATACCGTTATTTACGGTCACCGCATGAAGGATAATTCCATGTTTGGCAGTTTGAAAAAGTATCTTGATAAGAAATTTTTTGATGCGCACCCGGTGATTTATTATGACACGCTGTATGGCAGCTACGAACTGGAGATTTTTTCGGTGTACCGCACAACAGCCGAGGTGAATTATATACGCACCTCCTTTAATTCGGAACGTGATTATGCCGAATTTATCGAGCAATCGAAGGGGCGCTCCGAATATGAGACAGGTGTCCATGTGAACACGAATGACCGCATTGTTACGTTATCGACCTGCGATTATGCATTGGATGCTGAAGAGGGCAGGCTGGTTGTGCAAGCCAGGTTGGTGGAAAGAGAGTAAGCTTGTATAATGAGTTAGACTGGTTTACAAGCTAAAAACTTACCAGGAGGTCGTGACGATGGCTGAGCTATACGTATTCCGTTAGGTCCGTGGTCCCCCGCTCATCCTGTTTCGCACCTTATACAATTTTAGACCGGGAGGACGAACATGGATATTTTGATCAGAGAGCTGACGGCTGGGGACGAAGGGCGGGGGATCAACATTAATGACAGCTTTATCGTGAATTCTGCTCTTGTTCTTTCCATGACGGGACAGCGGATTGAATATACGGTGAAAGAGATACCTGCTTATGAGAAAAGCTACGATAATGATCAGTTTGCAGAAGAGACGGATTATTCGGAATACATTGGCAGCCCGGATCAAATCTGTTATTTGGCCTTCGCGGAAAATAAAGTCGTGGGCCAAATTCTTTTGCAACGGAACTGGAATAAGTATGCGTATGTCGCAGACATCAAAGTTGACGCCCATTACAGAGGATTCGGCATTGGCCGGAAACTAATCGAACAGGCAAAGAGCTGGGCTAGGGAGGGCGGTATGCCAGGAATCATGCTGGAGACGCAAAGCAACAATGTCCAGGCTTGCAAGTTCTATGAAAGCTGCGGATTTGTTATCGGCGGGTTCGACTCCTATGTATACAGAGCGCTTGATAAACCAAGCGACGAAATCGCGCTGTATTGGTACTTGGTGTTTTATTAAAAATAACAACTGGAGTTTCGAAAGTTAAATTAAAAAATATGAATTGTATGCGTTGACAAACGGATGAAACCGTTATATTCTATACACATCAAACAGAATAACAACCTAGGATTGTTACTGGTTATGCAGGCAAAACCTAAGTCGTGATTATTAGTGGGGCAGAAATGCCGACTCTATGAACATGGCTTAGGTTTTTTGTTTGCCTTGATTTCCTGTAATGTACTTTTTAACCACAAAATGGGGGTATTCGCTGTGAGCTACGAAAAATTAGCCAAAGAGATTGTGGAGGGCGTCGGCGGCGAAAAAAATGTCGACTCGCTTGTTCACTGTGCAACACGGCTGCGCTTTGTCCTCAAGGACAATGCCAAGGCAGATAAAGCCAAGCTGGAGAAGACTGACGGAATTATCACGGTAAAGGAAAACGGCGGACAGTTTCAGGTTGTCATCGGGAATACCGTTCCCGAGGTGTACGCAGCCATCGGCAAGGTCAGCGGCATTCTGGACGAATCCGGATCCGGGTCAAAGGAAAAGGAGAAAAGCGGCAAAAAAGGATTTGGAAGCGTAATCGAAGTCATCTCCAGTATCTTTGCTCCACTGATGGGAGTTATGGCCGGTGCCGGTATTCTTAAAGGTTTGCTGCTCATTGCCAGCAATTTTGGCTGGCTGGACAAGGCCGGCTCGACATATACGATTCTGTATGCCGCTGCGGACGCGCTGTTTTATTTCCTGCCTGTGCTGCTTGCGGTGACTACGGCGAGAAAGTTCGGCGGCAATACGTTTACTGCCGTAACGATTGCAGGCGCTTTGCTGTATCCTTCGATTATTGAACTGAAAAATGCTGGGACGGCAGCAGACTTCTTCGGTATTCCTGTCATCATGATGAGTTACTCGTCCACGGTTATTCCGATCATCCTGGCGGTGATCGTTATGAGCAAGCTGGAGAAATTTTGCAACCGCGTCATCCATGAGAGCGTCAAGAACTTTGTCACACCACTAATTTCACTGGTTGTAATGGTGCCGCTTACGTTGATGGTATTTGGACCATTCGGGGTCTATGTCGGAAACGGCATTGCATCTGTATTGCTTGCAGCATTTTCCTTCAGTCCGCTTATTGCGGGGGCGATTTTGGGCGCAACCTGGCAGATGCTCGTTATTTTCGGTGTTCACTGGGGTCTTATTCCGGTGTTCATTAACAACATTGCAGTATATGGAAAAGACGGTATCAAACCAGCAGCAACTGCTTCCGTTTTTGCCCAGGCTGGCGCTTCCTTAGGCGTCATGCTGAGAACGAAAAACAAGAAGCTGAGAACACTTGCAGGTTCCACTACACTGTCAGCCCTGTTCGGCATTACCGAACCGGCCGTTTACGGGGTAACCCTGCCGCTTAAGCGCCCGTTCATCGCAGGCATTATTGGCGGCGCAGTGGGCGGCGCCATCATCGGCCAGGCCGGAACGCAGGCGTTTGCTTCCGGTGCTCCGGGACTGCTGACCCTGCCGATTTTCTACGGTCCAGGCGGACAAGGCTTCCCGGGTCTGATCATGGGCATCACGGCATCGTTCCTGATCTCGGCTGTTCTGACTTACATCCTTGGCTTTAAGGATCCTGTTGAAGAGGAAGATACAGCTAAACCCGCTGCTGATAAAGACAACACTCCAGCCAATGCCGCCGGAAAAGTCAGTGATAAAGCCAGTGATAAAGCGTTTAGCCCGCTGAGCGGAACTGTAGTTCCATTGTCGGAGGTTCCAGATCCGGCCTTCGCTTCAGAAGCCATGGGCAAAGGAGTTGCAATTGAGCCGGCATCAGGACGGATTGTCGCTCCGTTTGACGGAACGGTAACCGTTGCATTTAAGAAAAAACACGCTTTGGCTGTCGTTTCGGATAAAGGCGCGGAAATTCTGGTTCATGTGGGCATTGATACAGTGAAACTGGATGGACAGCATTTCACATCCCACATTCAGGAAGGCGACCGTGTTAAAGCAGGACAGCTGCTGCTTGAATTTGATGCGGAAAAAATCAAGGCTGCCGGTTATCACACGGTTACACCGATCATTGTAACCAACAGCCATGATTACGCAGATGTGCTCCCGCTTCAGCAAGGACAGGTGCGCGAGGGAGATGAGCTGCTGCAGATCATTGGCGGAAATGAAACTGAAGATTCGGACAAAAAATAAGGGATTTTGCTTAAAATAGAGTTGATCAATCCCCCCGTATCTCTTGAGGATACGGGGGGATTTTCAGGTGAAGATATCATTGAAATGGTTCCCGGTCTCAGGGGAATATCGTTTTGCAAACATGTAATATTCCCTCCGCATAGGGGAAGGGGGCAATATTGGGATAGAGTGACTTCGCCTCAGGGGTTGCATTTTGCAGCAAGTATCCGTATTTTGCTGCTTTTAACATTTCAATATCGTTTCCGCTGTCACCAAAGGCTATTGTCCTTTCAATAGGCACGTTGTAATATGTTCTCATAAAATGGGCTGCCTGCTTTTTGCCTGCTCCGTTCGGGATAAAATCAATATCGTAAGCCTGATGAGGATCACCCGCTTTTGGATTGCAGCGATTGATATTTACTTGAATGCCATAATTGAAAGCAAGCTGCTTTATTACATTTAAGTCATATCTCGTTCCGGCTTCTGATTTTACATAGTAATAAAAGTTCATTTTATGGGGGGCCTGACCATGCTGGGTCTGTGCCTGCAGCCGGATATTGTAGATTGACCTGAGCTCATTGCATATTTCTTCCACGGCATACCGCGAAAACCCAGAATTCCTGATGCTGCTTTCCCATTGAGGCAGGGAATGAAGCTGGCCATCAAAGTCTGTCATCCAGATTTCAGTTCCCAGGTCGCTGGCGATAAAATGCGGCAAATACGCAATTCCGGCCGTTTTCATTTTTTGCAGTATTTGATTCAGGCTGCTGCCGGTGACCCATCCTATTTTTGCCAGGTGCCTTTCACCAAGATAGTTTAAATATTGTTCAAGCTCGTGCAGCTTGATGAGTTGTGCATCGGTCCCTTCATGAGGATAATAGGTTTCGTCAAAGTCGCACAAAATGAGGTACTGTGTTTCTTGTGTGGATTTCATTACTTGCATGGTCCTGAAAGTCCTCCCCGCGTTTTTTTTCAGCATACTTTCCGGGAACGTTCCCAGGTCAACCATAAAAATGGGGTGTCGAAAATTCCGAACATACATGATATCGCCCGTGTCAGCGGTGTCTCCAAATCTACCGTATCCCGTGTATTGAATGCGCATCCGCATGTCTCGGAGGAAAGCAGAACAAAAGTGCTGAAAGCAATTCAGCAGCTTTCTTATGTGCGGAATGCGCGTGCCGTACATTTACGTCTGCAGTCCAGCAAATCGATAGGCATCATTGTTCCTGATCTGAACCACCCCTATTTCAGCCAGCTTGTGAGTGAATTGAATCTGTCGTTAAGGGAGCATGGATACAGGCTTGTAGTTTATCAGACTCACTTCTCCGAGGCGGATGAGTGCCAGGTATATGATAAGCTGGTTCAGAAAGAAATGGATGGGGTCATTATTGCTCATTCAGTGCTTAGTGAGCGGCAAATCAAGGAGAGAGTACAGTCCAACCTTGCCATCGTTTGCAATGAGCAATTTGAAGGAGATTGGCTGGATGTGTACGGGCTGGATGAGCAGGATGCCATTTTTCAGGCTACAGAATATCTGCTGCACAAGGGGCGCCGTCACTTGATTTTTTGTATGGATCATATGACAGCCTTGCAGATGAAGAGATGGAACGGATTCACAATGGCTCATCAGCAATTCGGGCTTGCTTGTCCGGAAAACCGGCGGTTTGATGGGCTTGTATCTATCCGGGATGGTCTGGATTTGGGGAATCGCTTGTTTGGTTCCAAGCTGAAGATCGACGGAATCATTGCGGGCAGTGACTTCGTGGCAGCCGGTTTGCTGCGTGCGGCGAAGATCAATAATGTTACGGTCCCTGATGATGTATCGCTTATCGGTTTCGATGACCACCCCATCTGCCTGGTGACTGCCCCTGAATTAACAACCATTGCAAATCGGGTTGACGAAATGGTTCAGGACATGGTAGCTCGCCTGCAACAGCGTCTTCAGGGTGACGCATGCATGCCTGAGAGAAAAATGTATAAAGGAAAGCTGGTGCATCGTGCTTCCTCTTAATACAAACAAGGCTCCTGCTCTCATCATGAGGGCAGGAGCCTCCTTTATAATCAGGCGCCTTTCTATAGAGATGCTGTTTCCTGCTTCTCAAGCACTTTTATGATGCTCGTAAAACTGTTGTTATGATAGCCCTCCTGCATACCTCGTTTGAAAAGCTCCAAAACAGCCGCAGGCAAAGAAGCATCAACACCTGCTTCCTCTGTGGTATGAAAAACATGCTCCACGCTTGCCACCCCCATGGACAGTTTGTCCACATCGCCAGGGTGCTCGTCCGCGTCGATCCGCGGCGTGTAGAACTGGATGAATTGAGGCAGTGCGGCTGTGATGCCTGATGCCGTAGACAGGAACTCTTCTGCCGTGATTCCATTTTTCTTGGCTACTGCAATTGCGTGAAAATAGCTGACCATTGAGGTCCAGAATATATCCATTTGCAGCTGGTAGTAAAGCGCAGCCAGGCCCGGTTCTTCGCCCCGGTAATCGGTACTGGTGAGAACCTCCAATGTTTTCTTGTTGGCTTCAAACACTTCCCTGGGTCCGCTGTAGAAGGTGAAGGACTCAAGGCTGCCGATACCGGATGGAGGCACCTGTACTCCTCCCGTAATATGAATTGCTCCATGGCCAGCCAGCCATTTTGCCGCTTCACGGGCTTTATGCGGAGTATCCGAGCTAAGGTTGACAATGACCTTGCCCTGCAGGGAAGCGGCCGCAGGTTCGAGAATAGAGTACATCGCATCGTAACTCGTCAGGCTCAGAATCACCAATTCATTGGTTTCCAGCGCTTCGGTCACACTGGAGGCTTTGAACGCGCCTTTTGCAGCAAGTTCATCAGCTTTGCTCAGGGTCCGGTTCCATACGGTCAATTCATAGCCTTTATTCAGGAACGCGTTCCCCATCGCCAGCCCCATCGGCCCGAGGCCGATAAGAGTTACTTTTTTTGATTTTTGCCCTTCAAGATTCGGGTTTGAATTTTTTTGATCTGTCAAAGCAAACAGCTCCTTTCTAATGAGACTAACAGAATGATAAAGTATGACACTGGTGTCAAAGTCAACGCGTTTTTTCGAAAATGAACCTTTTGACGATCCCGGTTGTTATATAGACGCAGAACGCAGAGAGGAGGGAGCGGTGACAAGTGACGAATAAAGAGCTTTTTGAAGCCTACCGCAAGGATGTATACCGGATGTGCTATTACATGATGAACAATGCCGCAGATGCGGAGGACATATGCCAGGAGGTGTTTGTAACTGTCTTCCGCAGTAATTGGCAGGACATCGAAAAAATCCGCCCCTGGATCATCCGCATCACCGTAAATCAATGTCTTAATGTTCTCAGGCGCAGACGTACTTTGCTGGATAAAATAGCGGTGTATCCGCACATGATCGCAGGATCACAGGAAAAACTGCCGGATGAGATTGTCCTGGAACGTGAGACGGCGCGGGAATGGGCGGATTATCTGAGCAGACTCCCGCTGAAAATTAGAGCGGTCATAGCCTTGCGGTACATACACGGATTTCAGCTGGCGGAGATTGCAGAGATGCTGTCCATCCCATTGGGCACTGCAAAGTCGCGGCAGCACAAGGGGATCAAGCTTATGCGAAAGATGCTGGAACAGCAAGATTCCCCATATCAATATGAAAGGAGCAGCCTATGAAATCATTCGAGCGGTTACTGGAACATCAACTGAAAGATGACAGCAGCGTTCCTTATCCTGACTTCGATGCGATGTGGTCCAGGATTGAGTCATGCGGGATGAGGGAGGAATGTGGAAGCCGACCAACTGAGCTGAGCGGTATACCTGGAAAAGGATTGCGTAGCAGAAAAATACTTGTGGCCTGCTCACTGACCGCTCTGCTCGCAGCCGCACCGGTATACGCAGCTTTTCATTATGACTGGAGCTCGTTATTGAAATTCAGAAGCGGAGTGCAATCGGCTATTGCTCAAAATTTAGGACAGTCTATTGAGCGTTCTGTCACGAAGGAGGGAGTCACGCTAACGCTTCATACTGCAGTGGTTGACGAGAACAGAACAGTAATTTTATATTCACTGGATATTGGAGAACGGCCCAGCCCGATTTTCAATTTTAACAGCATGAAGTTAATAGATGATGCAGGCAACGTCATTGAAGGCCGGTACAGTGATCAGCGCTGGGATGCTGCAAACCACCGGTTTACGGGGTATTTTGAAGCGGATTGGGCACCACAATCAGACACAGCTCATGTGCGGTTCATTGCAGAGGGCTTGCAGCTGTTGGCAGAAGCAGAGAAGGAGATCCCGTTTGACAGTCAGAACCCGAAGAAACAAGTCTTCGAACTTAATCAGGATAAGCTGCAAAAAATAGAATTGAACTCCATTCTACAAAATCCGGATAAGCTGATGATTTCTTCGGCCGTTACTTTTCAGGATCCTGCTGCGAAGCAATGGGCTTACCCGGAGCTGGTGGCATATAAAGACGGGACACCCGTTAAGCAGCTTCCAGGCGGAGCTTTTGGCACACCTGGGGAGAACGGGGAGTATACGGCTGTCCAGTATTTCAAGGAAAGTGATCTTTCAGCTTCGGGAACAACCTACAAGCTTCAGTATATGAAGGAAACGGACCGTATTCAGGAGCAATGGAGCTTTCCCCTGGTGTTGAATAAAAAGCAAATGGAGAGCGGAACGATCCGGCAGACCCTTGATTTGCCGCTGGGTGAAGGAGAAGAGGCAACCACCCTGGAGCAGATTGTGATTACTCCTACCCAGATCAGGTTAATCGCTAGTCATCAACAGCGTTTTGGGGCTTTTCCGTTCACCGAATATCAGCTTGAAGTAGCCGGAAAGGTTATAAACAGCCCTACGGCCTGGTTCGGTGAGGAGGGAAATCCGCATTTATCCACCTTAAGAATTGAACGTCCAGCGCAGTTGAGCATTACGAAGGATACACCCGTTTTTCTAATAGGGAAGCACGAAGTTATCAATCATGACGGTGGGGATATCCCGACAGTCCTTACAAATATCAGTGAACAGAAGCAGAGCATCACAACGAGGGTTGGTGGTTATCCTGTCCAATGGACTTATTATATGAAGGATAACGATCTATACGTGGAAACGGAAAGCAGCGACCCTGACTTCGGCGGAATCAATCAAACCTATATCGGGAAAGGCAAGGAACGGATTATCGGAAAACCTTTGACAATCAATTTTGTGGGGGATGGAGACAACAAAGCGGTGGATGTGTATAAAAATTTCAAGGGTACTAAAGCGTCAGTGTATATTTTCTTCTACAGCGTAGAGGATGTGGAGAAAGAAATGAGAATCCGGCTCCTGCCGTGATTCAGTTTCCAGATTTGTGCAAACTATTGTATAATCCTACTAACTATTAAGGAGCATGCATGCAGCCGTAGTAGTTTACTCTGATGAAAAGGGGGAGTTCATCGAAATGGAAGCTAATACGAACGAAAGCAAGCCTTTTTTCACCAATTATATCAACCAGGTACCAGAGGGAAATATCATTGAGATTCTGGCTGATCAAATTGAAGAAACACTTTCCATTCTGCGGCCTCTGGACGAGGAACAAGCGAACTTCAGATACGCCGTCGACAAATGGAGCATTAAAGAAGTGGTGGGTCATCTGACGGACAATGAGCGGGTATGGACTTATCGGCTGCTTCGGATCGCGCGCGGCGACAATCTGGTTTATCCGGGATATGAGCAGGATCAGTTTGTCAAAGAAGCGCAGTTTGATCATGTTCCTTTTAAAGGTTTGCTCGAAGAACTTGAATCGCTCAGAAAATCTACGGTTTATATGCTTAAAGGGCTCCCGGCAGAAGCGTGGCAGCGGCAGGGCGTACTCAATCAGGACCCTCTGACGGCACAGCAGGCGGCTTATGTCATTGCCGGCCATGAGATTCATCACCAGACCATTCTTAAAGAACGTTATCTGCCTGGAATCCAAAATACATGAATACAGTTGTATCGATGTAGGAAATCATAAAACCCCTGTCTATTGTTTATTGAAAACAACTAAGACAGGGGTTATTTTCATCTTTTCGTAACCAAATCCGGTGCTCATACGTCTTCTATATATCCGCTATTGACATGCTTCATTGGAACTGATTTAATTATGTAGACCAGTTGTTATAATTTTTAGGGATGTGGTTCCATTGGGCGAAAAATCTAACCCCAAAGAAGCGATTGTCAGTACAGCGGCAAGGCTTTTCTTTTCCCAGGGATATCATGCTACCGGCCTTAATCAGATCATCAAGGAAAGCTGTGCGCCGAAGGGGTCGTTGTATCATTATTTTCCGAACGGGAAAGAAGAGCTGGCGCATGTGTGCATCGGGAAGGCGAATGAGCATATTGTTCACAAATTTCGGGACACATTTGCCGCGTATGACAACACAGGGGATGCGATTCGGCATTTTATTCATGAGACGGCAGATGAGGCGGAGGCTGCCGGTTTTACGGGATTTTTGCCATTCAGCTTCTGGGCGGCAGTTGAAACATCCTGCATTAGCGACAAGCTGCGCAAAGACTGTCAGGAAGTGTTCACAGCCTGGCAGGATATCATTGCGGAGCGGCTTCGTTTGGATGGCTTTGAGGAGAAAAAGGCTCATGAGACAGCGCTGCTGATCCTCTCCATGATGGAGGGCGCGCTCATTATCAGCCTGACCCATCAGAGCAAAGAACCGTTGCTGAATGCAGCTGATTACTTGTCCGTTCTGACGAAGAATGCCGATTTACTGAATTAAACAACTAAAAAGAGATAGATACACCAAGGAGGATGGAAACGTGGAGGCAACCATGAAAGCTGGTTCTGTGCAGGATCAGCAGGCAACAAAGCAATACAAGGTCATCCCGATATTATTTGCAATGCTGCTGAGCGGGTTTATCGGCCTGTTCAGTGAAACAGCCCTTAACGTGGCCATGACACCATTGATGGGCATCCTGCAGGTAGGGCCAACGACGATTCAATGGCTCACTACCGGTTATTTGCTGGTGATGGGGATTCTGGTTCCGGTTTCGGGACTGCTGCTGCAGTGGTTCACCACCCGGCAGCTTTTTACGGCATCATTGATTTTCTCCATTGCAGGAACGATCGTGGCTGCAATGGCACCGAGTTTTGAGCTTCTGATGGTCGCCCGGGTGCTGCAGGCGGCAGGTACGGCGCTGCTGCTTCCTTTGCTGTTTAACACCATACTGGTCATTTTCCCGATTGAAAAGCGCGGCTCCGCGATGGGATTTATCGGTCTTGTCATCATGTTCGCACCGGCCAGCGGACCGACGATTTCGGGATTGATCCTGGCCAACCTGACCTGGCACTGGATTTTCTGGATTTCACTGCCGTTTTTCGTTATTTCTTTGATCTGCGGATTAATATTCTTGCCTAATATTTCAAATCTGACCAAGCCTAAAATTGATATCCTGTCCATCATTTTGTCTACAATCGGCTTTGGCGGAATCGTCTATGGCTTCAGCAGTGCTGGGGGTCATGGCGAAGGCGGCGGAGGCTGGTCCAGTCCGGTTGTTATTGCAACCCTGGTCATTGGCGGGCTGGCACTGCTGGTGTTCAGCATTCGCCAGTTGAGAATGAAAGAGCCCATGATGGATCTTCGGGCATTCAAATTTCCAATGTTCACAATCGGTTTGATTCTGATCTTTATCTGTATGATGATGATGCTGTCATCCATGCTGATTTTGCCAATGTACCTGCAGCAAGGTCTCGCCTTGAGTGCTTTGACCGCTGGCCTGGTGCTGCTGCCCGGCAGCCTGCTGAACGGATTCCTGTCACCGGTGATGGGGCGTCTGTTTGACAAATTCGGTCCCAGATGGCTGGTCATTATCGGCCTGGTCATTGTATCAGTTATTCTGTTTGTGTACTCCAGAATCACGCCGACAACACCATATGGATTGATTGTTGCCATGCATGTGCTTATGATGATCGGCATCTCGATGATTATGATGCCTGCTCAGACCAACGGCTTGAACCAGCTGCCACCTGAGTATTATCCTCATGGTACGGCGATCATGAACACACTGCAGCAGGTAGCGGGAGCGATTGGCACAGCGGTTGCGGTAAGCATTCTCAGCGCCGGCCAGATGAGTTATCTGAGTCATGCAGCCAATCCTGAAAGTGCTGCAAGCAAGCTGGGCGCTTTTACTGCCGGCGTACAGCATGCTTTCACTTTTGCCTTTATCCTGGCTCTGATCGGGCTGGTCTGCTCGTTCTTTGTGAAACGGGTTAAAGTGAACAAGCAAATGGGCCAGCAAGGCTCAAAGCATTAAAATAATGATATATCCGCATAGAGCGCTTTTGCTGTGACAAAAAGCATCCCTCAGAATGAACATCTGCTTCCCAAAGCATGATTGGAATTCTGAGGGGTATTTTTGTTTTGGAATGCATAACTGTTCTTTTACCTGTACATAGTAAAGGCGAATTTACTCAGCAATGGAGGTTCTGCCTGAAATGAATATTCAAAGAGCACAGGAGATCGCGGCATCTCCCGTAATGGCGAATGTGCTGTGTGATGGAACACAGATTTATATTCAGCATGTGGACGAGCAGAACGAGACGGCACGCATTTATCCGCTTGGAAACCCGCAGGAGGAACGGGAAGTGCCTTTATATGCATTAACAGAGCAGGATTAGAGCTAAGGATAAAAGGAGAGAGCCAGCAATGAAGGAAAATAAATATAAAGTGGCCGAGGCGGACCGCTTGAATGATCATGACCGTACAGATGATGTGGTGCGGGAAGTGCCTGCAACGACGAATGCCAGCGAAGCTGTGGCGGCAATCACTTCACACATCAATAAATATGATGTGCCCGATGAGCTGGAGAAGGATAAATAATCCAACAAGCTTGAATAAAACGGGATAAAAAGCCAAAGAACCGTCAGATGGTTAGTTCTGACGGTTTTTAAATCTATGCTTAAAAGGAATACTAGAAACAGAAGTAGAAGTAGAATGAGCATCAAAGGGGGGAGTAGAATGGAACCGACAAAGAGCTGCTGCGCGGCAAGCCGCGAACAGCACAAAAGCGATGCGGGTGTCAGTCAAGCCGAGCTGCCCGAGACAGTCACAACTGGGCGCCCATATCCAAAAGAAAAGCTGATCCACATCAAGGGCGGCGAATTTCAAATGGGAACCAATACGCCGGACGGTTTTCCGTCCGATGGGGAGGGACCTGTACGCACAGTCAGCGTGGATGATTTCATGATCTCTCCATATGCGGTTACCAACGCTGACTTTCAGGCCTTTGTTCAGGATACGGGCTACATGACAGATGCGGAACGCTTCGGCTGGACGTATGTTTTTCATCTGCTCGTTTCAGAGGAAACGCAGAAGAAAGCGAGCAATGTGGCGCAGCAGACACCCTGGTGGATCGTGGTGGAAGGAGCTTATTGGGCCAAACCGGAGGGCCCGGACTCGACCATTGAAGATCGGCTGAACCACCCGGCTGTCCATATTAGCTGGAACGATGCGGCTGCATATTGTGCATGGTCCGGCACCAGACTGCCGACAGAAGCGGAATGGGAATACGCGGCGCGGGGCGGATTGACAGGTAAAACCTATCCGTGGGGAGATCTGCTGAAGCCGGATGGAAAGCATATGTGCAACATATGGCAGGGCAAGTTTCCCGTGAAAAATAACGCCAGTGACGGATATATCAGTACGGCTCCCGTGGATGCCTATGAACCAAACGGCTATGGACTGTATAACGTGTCAGGCAACGTATGGGAGTGGTGTCAGGATTGGTTTAGCCCGTCCTATCACCGGACAACTTCCTCTACGAACCCAATCTTCAGAGAGGAAACAGGCAGACGGTCCATGCGCGGGGGCTCTTACCTGTGCCATCGCTCTTACTGCAACCGCTATCGCGTAGCGGCCAGAAGCAGCAATACACCGGACAGCTCCTCCGGCAATTGCGGATTTCGCGTGGTTGCGGATGTAAATTAACCTTCAAACAAGCAGGTCATCTCTATTAGTTTAGGGATGGCCTTTTTTTGCTTGCCATACCATCCTGAATCTTCTCATAATCCCCTGTACGGATTCTATGAAAGCGGTTATAATTGTGCCCACGCAGCCGGAGCTTGATAGTTTTTACCGGAAAATATAAAGAGTACAGGTGTGAAGTTCAGTATGATTAAGCTTAATTTTTATACAAAAATCGTCACATTGGCCGTCATTATGATGATTCCCATTATGCTGCTCTATTTTTATTCCAATAAAATCACGACCGATGTTCTTAGCGAGGAACTGGGCGCCTCCAACATCAATCAGCTGGTGTTCTTTCAAAACCAGGTGAATACGAACATTGAGCTGGTGTCTTCCTGGCCGAATCTGCTTATCCATGATCCTGATATCCTGAGCTTTCAGGATATTTTTCTCGAGGATGGATACCTGAATCTGGATGCCATCAATCTGGTCAAGCGCATTCAGAACAAGCTAAGCCTTCAGGAAAGCTCGTCCAATTGGGACAGCAGCATTTCCATTTATTCGCCGTCGCTCGGCAGAGTTGTGACGGAGCGGGATGCGCAAAGGTATGAAGCAAAGGACTTAAACAAGGAGATCAGGCCGGGCTGGCAGGTTGAGAAAGTCACGGAAGATGAGGGCGAACCCTTCGTGTTTTCCTGGTATACCGTCTCTCCATTCTCGGCGGAGCGGCATCCGGAAACAGCCAATACGATTATTAAAGTGGAGTTCGACAGCAGCAACATTCAGGACATGCTGGACCGTTTTAAAAGCGACGGGCGCGGCGATCCGTTTTATTTCAGAAAGGATATGGGGGTCATTTACAACCGCACTGCGAATCATGAGCTCGTTGGCAGGCTGCTGCAGGAACTGGAAGGCGGCCAGCTTGAGGACGGTGAAAACCGGATATTGGAGGTGAATGGCGATCAATATATGGTCAGCATGGTTTTATCCGAGGACACCGGATGGTACCTGATCGACTATATGCCGCTCTCCGAAATTATGCAGCCCATAGATCAGTCCAACCGGCTGTTTTATGTATCTGCAGGCGGGTTGCTGCTGTTTAGCTTCCTTGCCGCTTACATGCTCTACTCGCAGGTGCAGGTTCCCATCCGCCAGCTGGTCGCGGGCTTTAAGAGACTTGCGGCCGGAGATTATGCTGTACGCATGCAGCGTAAGGGCAGCCATGAATTCAGCTTTCTGGCGGATCGGTTCAACCAGATGGTGGAGCAGATTCAGCAGCTTTTTGAAAAGGTGTATATGGAGAAGATTCATGTGCGGGAAGCACGGCTGAAGCAGCTGCAATCGCAGATTAATCCCCATTTCTTCTATAACTGCTTCTCTTTCATGACCAGCATGGCGAAGCTGAAGAAGCACGAGGCGGTGATTGCCATGTCCCATCATCTGTCGAGATACTACCGTTATACGACAAGACAGGAGCGGGAGCTTGTACCACTGGAAGAGGAGATTGAATTTGTCACCCACTATTTGGAAATTCAGAACATGCGCATGCCCCGTCTCAGCTACAGCATTGAGCTGCCGCAGCGGATGGGCAGGCTGTCCGTTCCGCCGCTCATGCTTCAGCCTCTTGTGGAAAATGCGGTCATCCATGGCATTGAGCAGAATGCTGAGAACGGTCTGATCCGCATTACGGCGGAATTCGATCAAGGCTGCATGAAGGTGCATGTGGATGACAACGGCAGGGGCATGAACGAGCAGGATATATTCGCGCTGGAAGAGAAGCTGCACCGTCCCATGGATGAACTTATGGGCTGCGGCGTGTGGAATGTATATCAGCGCATGCGGCTGCGGTTCGGCGAGAGCGCGGGTCTCGCTTTTTCCCGCTCTGCATACGGCGGCTTAAGGGCAACCCTGTACTGGACTGATCCAGAATCTATAAGTGCGAGTTCAAACCTCTATAAGTGTACTGGAGGAGGATGGAAATGATTAATATATTGCTGGTTGATGATGAGACCTATGTAACGGAAAGCCTGGCCCTTACTCTTCCGTGGGAGGACATGGGCATCAGTTGCGTTTTTCAGGCGGCCTCGGGCACAGAGGCGCTTTCCGTTATGGAGGAGCAGGATATCGATGTTCTCGTTACGGATATTCGCATGCCAGGCATGACAGGGCTGGAGCTGATCGAAACGGCAGGCAGCCGCTGGCCGCATATCCGCCACATTTTGCTGACAGGCCATTCCGATTTTGAGTACGCAAAGAAAGCGATTCAGCTGCAGGCCGTCGATTACATATTGAAGCCGGTCAATGATGAGGAGTTAATGAAGAGCGTAATAAGTGCTGTTGCTTCCTTAAAGGAAGAGTGGGAGGCCTTTGAGAAAATGCACCAGCTGATGTATAGCCGTAAAACGGACATTGGCATTTTGCGGACCCAGCTAATGCATGATCTGATGCTGGGCAGACAGCTGTCAATGAGAAGTGTTCTGGATAAATTGAGCGCTTATGAGATTTCCTTTTATACCGAAGCTCCTGCTGTCATGCTGCTGATTCAGCTTGGCAGACATTTTACGGATATGGACCATCATTCGGTTTCACTCATTGAATATGCGATCGGCAATATTGCGGAAGAGGTTTTTGCGGGCACTTTTCATGTGTGGCATTGCAAAGCCCCGCATGACTGTCTCGTTCTGCTGATGCAGCCGAAGGAGGGGAAGCGGAGCAGCACAGATTGGGGAATGGATGAGGCCCGGATACGCCGGGAGCGGCTGGAGGAGGATGTCGAACTTTTTCGCAAGCATGTGAGCAGTTATTTGAAAGGGAGCATTACTGTGTTAATTACAGACTGGTTCAGCTTCCCGGAGGAGCTGCCGGCAGCATACCGGACAGGATTGAGTTCACTGTATTTGTCGCAGCATGCTGAGGCGGGGGCTGTGCTCTTTCTTGAAGATCAGCCGAATCGGCCCGCAGCAGTAAAGCCCCTGGAAGCCTTGTATAAACCGCCGACGCTTATTCACCTGCTGGAATCGATGCAGTGGGAGGCTGCGGCCAGCAAAATGGAACAGGTCTTTGCGGATATGGAGAACAGCGCTTATTCACGCGAGCATCTGCATGAGATGTATTTGTCTGTAACCAATGCATTTATGTACATATCTCATAAGCAGGGCAGGTTGTTTTACCAGCTTGATCAAACCGGACTTGATCCGCTGGCCGCTCAGGAGGTGATCCATTCGCTTCCCAGGCTGAAAGAGTGGACGCATGCGGTCATGGACAAGCTGAAGGCGGAGCTGGCGGCGAATGAACAGCAGTCCAAGCGTTTTGTGATCAAGCAGGTGCAGGAGCTCGTATCCAACGACAACGGACAGGAGTTGTCCGTAAAGACCATTGCAGATCAGGTATATCTGCATCCTGTATATTTATCCAAAATTTATAAAGCGGAAACGGGGGAGGGATTGGGGGACTACATCATCCGCATGCGTATGGAAAAGGCACTGTATCTGCTGAAGCACACAAACAAGAAAATCTATGAAATTACAACCGAGCTGGGCTATCAAAATCCGCAGTATTTCAGCAAAATGTTCAAAAAGCATTACGGAATGACCCCAAACGAGTTCAGGGATCAATGATGTTGGCAAAGGTGCAGAAATGTTCATTTAATGACATAGGCCAGCGTGATCAAGCCCTCTATAATGACATTGTAGAAACTTGAATGAAGGGGGAACATTCATGCACGCCTTTTCAAGAAAACGCTTCCTGCCTGTCCTTGCCGCCACTTTGGTGCTGGGTGCGGGCCTTGCCGGATGCTCGGGAAAGGAAGCTGACAGCAATTCATCCGGAGTGGTCAATACTGAAAACGTGTACAAAGAGAAATATGATCCGGAAGTCACGATCAAGACGGTATGGGGAGTAGACCCTCAATTGAAGTTCAAGAATGGCGAGACAATTGAGAATAATGTCGCCACCCAGTGGGCCAAAGAGAAGTTCGGGATTAATATCCAATCGCTCTGGTCGGTAACGGATACGAACGGCGCATTTGCCACCAAGCTGCGGCTGGCGATGTCGTCCGAACAGGAAATGCCGGATGTGGTGACCATCGGCACGGAGAACAATACGCTGGCACAGGACTTGATCGATTCAGGCATGTATGCGGAAGTGGGGCCGCTGTTTGATAAATATGCCTCGGACACCTGGAAAGAAGCGATGAACCAGGACCCGCAGGTATGGAACCAGTACACCCGTGACGGCAAGAGAATGGGCATCCCGGTGTTGGATTTTGCCTACAACCATGATTATGTGTTGTGGATTCGCCAGGACTGGCTCGACAAGCTCGGTATGACACCGCCGAAAACGATGGACGAGCTGGAAAAAGTAATGGATGCCTTCAAAAACAAGAACCCGGACGGCTTGTCACCGGACAAGGTAATTCCGCTCAGCATCGGCTTTAAAACATCCATGAACACCTGGATGGGTGACCCATCATGGGTATTCGGTGCCTACGGTACCTTGCCGCAGCAGTGGAATGCCGGAGCAGACGGCCAACTGGAGTACGGCTCTATTCATCCGGGGATGAAGCAGGGGCTTGAGAAGCTCAAGGATTGGATGAGCAGAGGTTATATCCCTAAGGAAGCCGCACTGTGGGACGAAAATAAAACGGCGGAGCCTACTGTTGCAGGTACGGCAGGCATTGTTCCGGGACCTTACTGGATGAGCGGCTGGCCGCTGCAGGATACGGTGAAGAACGCACCAAACGCCGTGTGGAAGCCGATTACGATTCCGACAGGCCCGGACGGCACGGCTATGCGCCATGGCACCCAGTTTACGAACGGTGTTGTGCTGATCAACAAAAAGATGGAGCATCCTGAAGCCTTCTTCACGTACCAGAACTATCTCTATGATCATTTCGCGACCTCCGACCCAGACAGTGAATTTAAGAATGGCCTCTTTAAAGGATATGATTACGATCTGGATGCGAACGGGAAGATGGTTCCCATGGACCAGATTGAAGGCGGATATGTAAATGTAGTGCGCTATTTGCTCGTCCGCGACGGGGCGCGCATTCCGGACGCTCAAATGAAAGCTTTGCTCAAGCTGGCTGAAGGAGGCGAGCCTGTGACACGTCTTGAAAAAGACGTTGCGGTAAACTACGGCAAGGATACACCTGAAGCGGCTCAGGTCCTGCTGCAGCAGCAGGATATTTCCAAGAAAAATATGTTCACAGGACCGACTACGGAAACGATGAAATCCAAGCTGGACTATCTGAACAAAATTGAAAGCCAGACCTTCAATGAAATCATTTATGGCAGACAGGCACTTGATACGTTCGATACGTTCGTGCAGACATGGAGGGCAGGCGGCGGCGACCAGATCACGAAGGAAGTCAATGAGTGGTATAACAGCGTGAAATAATCTGCACTGCCTCCGGCGGTAACTGCCGGACAGGGGAGCGGCCGGAAATCCCGGCCGCTTTGACATATAGATTGAAGCTACAGGGGGATCTTTCATGAGAAGTTTGCGTAAAACATGGCCGTTTCACGTCATGCTGCTGCCTGCGGTCATCTTTCTGATCATTTTCAGCTACATCCCGATGGGCGGCATCATTATGGCCTTTCAGGATTATAAACCATGGCTGGGGATTGGCGGGTCGGATTGGATCGGCCTGGACAATTTCCGTTACTTGTTTGAACGTGAGGACAGCGTTCAGGTCATCTGGAACACGCTGATTATTGCCGTCCTCAAAATGGTGTTCAACCTGCTGGTTCCGTTCTTATTTGCCATATTGCTGAACGAGATCCGGCAGGTCGGCTTGCAGCGCTCTATCCAGACGCTTGTCTATTTGCCGCATTTTCTGTCCTGGGTCATTCTTGGCGGCATTTTGATTGATCTGCTGGCTGCCGACGGATTCGCCAACCGGGTGCTCGGCATGGTCGGCATCGACCCCATATTTTTCCTCGGAGATAATAACTGGTTCCGCTTTACGGTCATTGTATCGGATGTCTGGAAGGAATTCGGCTATAACACGATCATCTTTCTGGCCGCGCTGGCCGGTATCAATCCTTCCCTGTATGAGGCGGCTGAAATGGACGGAGCAGGCCGCTGGAAGCAGACCCTGCACATCACGGTTCCTTCCCTGCTGCCCATGGTGATCGTCGTTGGCACGCTGGCGCTTGGTAATGTGCTCAATGCAGGTTTTGACCAGATTTTCAATCTATATAATCCGCTTGTGTATGAAAAGGGCGATATCATCGATACATTCGTGTATAGAACAGCGATTTTGAATGGGGAAATGGGCTTTGGCACCGCAATCGGACTGTTCAAATCAGTCATCAGCATGATTCTGATCCTGGTTTCGTACCGATTAGCCTACAAGTGGGCCGGCTACCGGATATTTTAAGAGGTAGTTTTGAACACGTACTTTAAAGCAAAGAGGGAGAGCTATGTACCAAAAAACCGTGCCTTACCGTATTTTTAATGTGTTTAATACCTGTTTTCTGATCCTGCTGGCGTTGATGTGCATCATCCCGCTCATTCATGTGCTGGCCGTATCGTTTAGCGCCAAGGCGGCGGCGGACGCCAATCTGGTCGGCTTGTGGCCTGTCGATTTCTCGCTGGAGGCCTACAAGAAAACGATTGATAACCCGATTTTCCTGCATTCCATCTGGGTGTCCATCAAACGGACGGTGCTCGGTACGGCGCTGACGCTGCTTGTGACCTTTCTGGCCGCATACCCGCTATCCAAAGAAACGGCCGTATTCCGCAGCAGAAACATCTATTCCTGGCTGTTCGTATTCAGCATGGTGTTCAGCGGGGGGCTGGTGCCTTTTTACATCGTCATTCAAAAGCTCGGCCTGATCGACAGCTTCTGGGTACTGGTGCTGCCAAGCGCAGTGAATACGTTCCTTATTATTCTGATGTTGAACTTTTTCCGTGGTATCCCAAAGGAGCTGGAGGAGGCGTCTCTTATTGACGGAGCGGGTCATTTCCGCACACTGTTCAGCATCTATCTACCGGTGTCCCTACCGTCCATCGCCACCATTGGCCTGTTCAGTATGGTCTATCATTGGAATTCCTGGTTCGACGGACTGCTGTATCTCAGCAACTCCAAGGACTATCCGTTAGCTACGTTTCTGCAAACTGTCATCATCCAGCGGGACATGAGCTCCATGAGCATGAGCCCGACGGAGATGGAGCTGCTGTCGCAGACGACGGTGAATGCCGCACAAATCTTTATCGGCGCAGCACCGGTTCTGATCGTTTATCCTTTCCTGCAAAAGTACTTTGTCAAAGGAATGACGCTGGGCTCTGTGAAAGAATAGTTGGGAATCGAAGTTGAAAAAGTGCCCGAAATATTTCCAAAACATCCTGTTTTCTCATAGAGGGGACGAATACAATTAGCTGCATAGACATTTACCTTACATGAGAAGGAGGATATGATCTTGAGAAATAAGCCGAGATTGTTCATGCTGCTCGTTCTTTGTGCTTCTATGATTATGTTTGCGCCAGATCCGCAGGGAAATAACAGAGCATCCGCTGCTCCCGCTTTTGCCAAAGGCGCAGATATCAGCTGGGTTGCAGGCATGGAAAAGCAGGGCTATACTTGGAAAGACAAACGTGGTGTACAGAAGGATGTTCTGCAAATTTTACGGGACGACTACCAAATCAACTCGGTACGCATCAGAGTGTGGGTCAATCCCAATATGAATGATTATGCAAACGGATACATGAACGCGAACAAGGCCGCCGAGCTTGCGGCCCGCGCCAAAAAGCTGGGCATGAGCGTCATGCTGACGCTTCATTACAGCGATTCCTGGGCGGACCCGGGGCAGCAGACCAAACCATACGCCTGGAGAAATTTTACCTTCCAGCAGCTTATGGATGCGGTGTGGGCGCACACGGTATATGTCATGAACACGATGAAGGAGCATGGCGTAACGCCGGACTGGGTGCAGATCGGCAATGAAACGAACAACGGTATGCTGTGGGAGGACGGAAAGGCTTCAGTAAATATGAAAAACTATGCCTGGCTGGTGAATACGGGGCATAATGCGGTAAAATCAGTAAGCAGCAGCACCAAGACTATTGTTCACTTGGCCAATGGCTTTGATAATGCTCTGTTTCAGTGGAACATCGGCGGCCTGGTAAGCAACGGGGCCAATTTCGATATTATCGGCATGTCGCTTTATCCGTCTGCATCGGACTGGTCCACCAAAGCAACACAGACGGTAAACAATGCCAATAATATGATCGCTGCCTACGGCAAGCCGGTGATGATCACGGAAATTGGCATGGATTATAATCAACCTGCTGCGGCCAAAAGCTTTATTTCCGATATCAAATCGAAAATACGGGGAATCGCTGGAGGCAAAGGGCTGGGCGTGTTCTACTGGGAACCGGAAGCCGTACCCGGTTATAATGACGGCTACAATAAAGGAGCCTGGCAGGCGGACGGTAAGCCGACGATCGCCCTTGAAGGATTTCTTAACTAACAAGAGGTAGTTCAAAAAGTCATCTTTTGATCACGAAGAAGTCAGGAAGCGGACTCGACATCGAATCTTGAATTCAGCCGGGCCTTCCGGTGCTCACGTACCCCTAGTACGCTCCGCTCCTCAGTCCCTATCTTCATTCAACCTTCTCGGTGCTGAAAACCTGACTTTTTGAACTCGCACTAACAAGAACATATTTGGAGGAGACTATGGGAACGATTCGCCATATGAACAAAATTCAGGCTCCGCCCTTGCAAAATGTATTATGCAAGCTGTACGGTCCTGATCAATTGACTTTGCAGACAGACCGTTATCAGAAGCTGTTTGCAGGTTACCGGGAGCATTACGGTGAGGAGAGCGCCGTGAGCCTGTTCAGCTCCCCGGGACGAACCGAAATCGGCGGCAATCACACCGACCATAATCATGGCAGGGTGCTGGCGGCAAGCATTGATCTGGATACGATCGCGGCAGCTGCTCCGACAGAAGAGGCCGTGATTGCCATCGTGTCAGAGGGTTACCCTGAGCAATACCGGGTTGATCTTTCCAATCTGGAGCCAAAGCCGGAGGAAACCGGAACAATGGCACTGCTGCGCGGTATTGCGGCAGGATTTGTACAGCATGGATTCAAAATTGGCGGCTTTAATGCCTATGTCAGCAGCAACGTGCTTTCCGCATCAGGCTTGAGCTCGTCCGCCTCGTTTGAAATGCTGATCTGTGCGATTTTGAATACATTTTATAATCAAGGGTCACTGGATACAGTTGTGATGGCGAAAATCGGTCAGTATGCTGAAAATCATTTCTGGAACAAACCTTCAGGACTGCTGGATCAAATGGCCTGCGCCTATGGCGGATTGATCGCCATTGATTTTAAAGATCCCGAGCAGCCCTTCATTGAACCTGTTACATCTCAGTTCCGGAATAGGGGTTATTCGCTCGTGATTGTCGGCACAGGGGGCAATCATGCTGACCTGACGGAGGATTACGCTGCGGTTCCTGGAGAAATGAAAGCTGTTGCAAGAGCGCTTGGCGGTGAAGTGGTCCGTGATTTGACCGTAGAGCAAATATACAGCAATCTGGACATGCTGCGGGAGCAGGCGGGAGACCGGGCGGTATTGCGGGCGCTGCATTTTCTGGAGGAGAACGAACGGGTAGGCGAGGAGATTGGGGCTCTGCAGGCCGGCCGTTTCGAAGATTTTCTTGAGCTAGTGACCGCATCGGGAAATTCATCGTGGAAATGGCTGCAGAACGTATACCGGAATTCGGAAGTAGGGGAACAGGGTATTTCCATTGCGCTTGCCTTAACGGAGCTTTTCCTGAAGCGTATCGGTAATGGCGCTTGCCGGGTGCACGGAGGGGGCTTTGCGGGTGTCATCCTGGCCATTGTGCCGGATGAGCATGCGTCAGAGTATATCTCTTTTATGGAAGGTACGCTTGCAACCCCTGTTTTTAACATTCAAATTCGCCAATATGGCGCCGTTTGTCTTAATGATATGGTTGAACAAGAGTGACACATAAAATATTATGTAAACCAAAAAAACAAAAGACTCGAATACCACTTCTATATAAACAAGGAGCTCCTGCTGATCAGGGGCTCCTTGTTCCATGAACATTTACAAATTTACAGCTCAAAAAAACTGAATGTTCCCAAGCGTCTGCCTGTACTGGCGCGGGCTCATTCCCGTCCAGCGCTTGAACTGCCTGCTGAAATGGGCAAGGCTGGAGTAGCCCAGCATGGTTGCAATCCGGGTAAGATCCAGATCCGGCTGCTGTATCAGCTGCTTGGCTTCATGCAGCTTCAGCTCGGAAAGGTACTTGCGCGGCGAGATGCCATATACCTTCTGGAATACCTCAAGCGCGTAGCCTGGGCTGATATTCAGGGAGGCCGCTATATCTTCGATTCGGATCTCCTTGTCCCGCAGCACTTCGTTTTGCATATTTCCTTGGCTGAAGTTGGACTTGATCGATTCCGCGATCAGGGCCGCATAGTGGCCGACCGTGGGCGATACAGCCGTTGCGGCTCTTGATGAAGCATGCTGGGCCAATAGATTAAGAATTTCAAACAAGCCTGCCTGAATACGGAACAGGTCGGATGTTGTATATTCCCGCTCGCTTTGCAGCAGTTGAACCCAGTTCATCAGGCCTTCCTTCAAGCGTTCATTTTCCTTCGTGCCTGCCGGGAAGTACATCTGTCCACTGCGTCTCATTTCCTGATGAAAGAGCGCGTCATCCAGATTGAAATGGGCTATAAAATAAGTCAGTCCCTGATCATTCACACATTCAATCACATGCCTGGTGCCGGGCGGGATGAGAAAAATATCTCCTTCCGCCAGATCCTGCTCGATATGGCCGAGCACAATCCTTTGGCTCCCCTGGAGAATTAATACGATTTCAAAAGCCGGGTGAGACTCCTCCGGCACCTTCCAGCCTTTATCGACCTGCTGCATATGTGCGCCAAAGAGCTTGATATTCCAATTAATGGCCGGCAGCCAGCGGGAGTGCGGAAATAAATAAGAGCGGTACTGTTCCGGTATGAGCATCGAATGACCACCTTGGATTAGGGCAAATTTGACCTGCTTTTGCGTATCTTTTTTTGCCTTATCAATTGTTATAATGACTTTAACGCATGAGAACCAGCTGAAGCAAGCGGGCAGGGGCAGGATGATCAATTTGCAGTCAACTCTGGTTTGCAAGTGGGGTAAATGGCTGGAAAAGAGGCTTTACATGCGGAGAAAAGTAAGCGCTGTCTTCGTGCTGATTCTAGTATTCCGGATTTGGAGGAAGTCATTTATGATGAAAAAATTATTATACGGTGTGGCTTATTATGACGAATACATGCCTTATGACAGGCTGGATCAGGATATCCGGATGATGAAGGAGGCCGGTATCAATGTGGTGCGGATTGCGGAATCCACCTGGAGTACGCATGAGCCGCAAAATGGGGTGTTCGATTTCACATCTGTTGACCGGGTGCTGGATGCCATGCATGAAGCGGGGATCCACGTCATTGTCGGGACACCGACTTACGCCGTGCCGACCTGGATGGTCAAGGAGCATCCTGACATTTTAGCCACAACAGAGAATGGACCCGGAAAATACGGAGCAAGGCAGATTATGGACATCACGCATCCCGCCTATCTTTTTTACGCCGAGCGGATCATCCGCAAGCTGATTTCAAGAGTCTGCAAGCATCCGGCCGTCATCGGTTACCAGACCGATAATGAAACAAAGCACTATCACACAGCAGGGCCTAACGTGCAGCTGCAATTTGTGAAATATATAAGAGAGAAATTCAATTCCCCGGACGAGTTAAATAAAGCCTTCGGACTGGATTATTGGAGCAACCGGATCAATAGCTGGGAGGACTTCCCGTCTGTTGTTGGTACCATTAATGGCAGTCTCGGTGCGGAATTTGCCAAGTTTCAGCGCAAGCTGGTCACAGACTTCCTGACCTGGCAGGTATCGATTGTAAATGAGTATAAACAGCCGCATCAGTTTGTTACGCAAAATTTCGATTTTGAATGGCGCGGCTATTCCTATGGGGTGCAGCCGGACGTTGACCATTTTGCCGCGTCCAAGCCGTTTGATATTACCGGCGTGGACATCTATCATCCTTCCCAGGATGATTTAACGGGAATCGAGATTTCCTTCGGCGGCGATATGGCCCGTTCCACGAAAGGCATCAATTATCTCGTGCTGGAAACGGAAGCCCAGGCTTTTCTGAATTGGGTGCCTTATCCCGGCCAGCTCAGGCTGCAGGCTTTCAGCCATCTGGCATCAGGGGCAAACATGGTGGCTTATTGGCACTGGCACTCTATACACAATTCATTCGAGACCTACTGGAAGGGGCTGCTGAGCCATGATTTTGAGCCAAACCCTGTCTATAATGAAGCGAAAACGATTGGCGCGGATTTTGCCAGACTGTCGGATAAGCTGGTGAATTTGCAGAAGACGAATAAGACGGCCATTCTGGTCAGCAATGAATCGTTAACGGCGATGAAGTGGTTCAAATTCAGCTTTAAATCCGATAAAAACTATAATGACGTGGTGCGGTTGGTCTATGACGAGCTTTACCGCATGAATGTCGGCTGCGATATGGTCGATCCATCCGTTGAAGATTTGGATGGCTATGATTTGCTCATCGTTCCGGCATTATATACCGCTTCAGACCGGCTGCTGGAGCGCCTGAATGATTTTGTGCGCCGCGGCGGCCATATCGTATATACCTTCAAAAGCGGCTTTACCGATGAAAATGTAAAAGTAAGGACTGTCCGGCAGCCTGGAATCATAAGTGAAGCATGCGGGATTAGTTACCAAATGTTTGTTGAACCCAAGAAGGTAACTCTGAAGGGCAACCCGTTTAATGTAGAGCCCGAACATAATGAGGTCCATACCTGGATGGAATTAATCACACCGGAAACAGCAGAAGTGCTCGCTTATTATGACCACCCGCATTGGGGGCAATATGCCGCCATTACGCAAAACACATACGGTAAGGGCCAAGCCATCTACATTGGCTGCATGGTGAGTCCGCAGGTGATGAATAAAATACTGGCACATGCGATCATACAGGCGGGGCTATGGGGAGCGGACCAAAAACTGGCGTTCCCGTTGATTACAAAAACAGGCGTCAACGAGGCGGGTAAAACCATTCGTTATTATTTCAATTATTCGGACCAGCCGGCGGAATTTGTATACCCGCATGGACAAGGAACGGAGCTGTTCGAGGATAGTACAGTTCATAACAACCAGACGATTGGGCTTGACCGCTGGGGTGTCAAGATTATCGAGGAAAGTTAGCAGCTTCGGGAGCTCCTGCGATTCAGTACAAACATGAATACGATACAGGACATGTTAGCTTGACTTTTTAATCACCGTTTATTAAAAAGCAGCATAATAATATAATATTCCAAATCTTCATACAATGTCTGTGGTATTAGAGTAGAGGCTTCTGGGGTGCGTTAATATGGCCGATCAATCATTTTTTTGGCCATGTTTGGTTTGATAAAGGGGAGCCTGGGAGCGGTTCCCCTTATACAAAGGTTTAAATTAAAGGTAGCAGTTTGCGCTGTAGATCGAATAATTTATTTTATCGACTAGAGCGAGGGGAAAAGATTCGAAATTTATCCCAGGAAACGAATAGACTCTTTTGTTTTTCTGGCGAAATCAATCGGCTTCATGATTGATTCCCAGTGGATGTACATGAGCCGTGGCTTTTCATCCAACCAATGATTGTGTAAAGCAGTGACTGTAATTCCGCGTTTTTGGAGATTGCGGATTAATCGATTGGCCTGATTTTGAAGAAGAGCCGTTTCCCCCAAGCAGAGAGCACGCCCGGACTTATCCAGGGATTCAAACGAAAACAATTGGTAACGTACGAGAGGAGATGTCGTACGTCTTCCTAAAATTGTTGCATTCAGTTGTCTTGCGCGGCTGACAAAACAAACGGGCCCAGGATCAATTTCATGTTCCCCACCCAAGATTTTTGAAAATTGATTACATAATCTTATAAATTCCGGACTTGCTTTAACAGCCATTTAATAAAACCTCCTGTTTTTGTGATCAGTGTATGACCAGTCAAAAAAGGTGGATTGGGTTATAGCCCGGGAGAGTTATTTTAATTATGCACCTCAATAAAAAAATATCGCGAAAAGGCTCTGGCTTTCGGCACACTCCACACGAGTGCATAATATTTTGCTATGTAAGCACAAGTGGATAAAGGAGGATGGTCGTGCGCAATTCACGGCAGAAAAACAGGAGTTCAACCTTTGACTACATTGTTATTGGGACGGGACCAGCCGGAGCAGTGATCGCGAAGACGCTTACGGATGATAAAAAAACCTCTGTTCTTGTATTGGAGGCCGGGGAAAATAGAGACCGGGATCTGCCCATCAGGGATTCCACATTTGCCCCTGAGCTTGAAGAACAATTTTTTGCGCAATACTTTTGGCAGGGAGAAGGAATCCCACAGGAAGGACTCGACGAACGAACCTTTGAATGGACAACAGGACGTTTATCGGGGGGCGGTTCCTCAATTAATGGGGAACAATATGTAAGGCCGACTGCAGATGTTTTATCTCAGTGGCAAAAACTTTTAGGGCCTATTTGGTCGCCAAGCAGCGCGGTACAGCGTTTCAAGCGTTTGGAAAAGTATAATGGTGAAACCACGAATGACGAGATACACGGCTTCCATGGACGAATCAATATCAGGCAGGCTCCGCGAAATCCAACTGCGATGGCCCAAAAACTCGTCTCCGCTATTGAGCAAGCGACTGGATTTGATGAAATACTCGACTATAATGATCCGGAAACACCGCTTGGTCCCTTCACTCGTTGGCAGCTTTTTCAACAGCCCAAAGGCGAACGGGAAAGTTCGTCAACTGCCTTTCTATCCTCGGATATCGTTCGACCTGACGGTCACGGCAAAAACGGTCGACAACTGAATATTTCTTATAAATCTACCGCTCTCCGCATTCTTTTCCAAAACAAACGGGCATCAGGGGTGGAATTTTCAAAAGAAGGCCGGCACTTACGTGCGTACGCTCGCAAAAAAGTCATTATCTCGGCGGGTATTCATAGTGCACAGCTTTTGATGCTTTCCGGAATAGGACCTGCCGAAGAGCTTAAATCGGCGGGCATTCCCGTTGTGTTTTCCAATCCTAATGTAGGAAAACAGCTTCGGAACCATACTTTGAATTTTGCTGTTTTTAGTACAAATCCGGACGATAGCCCCTTGCCTCCCGATGATCCGAGTGCTCTGTATACCGGGGGAGCTTTCCTGCCCGATCCGTCGCCCGAGGCCGATCCGTATAAGAGGGCGGTGCAGCTTGTTGGGATCGGTTCAAACGGCAATTTAACGCTTGCTATTTTATTCCTTAAGCCTCAAAGCCGTGGTTCGATTGACATCCAAAGCAACGATCCCCTGCAGATCGTGCTTGCCGATGAAGCCTTTTTACAAAACCCGGACGATCTGGATGCGGTCAAGAACATCTATAAAATTTATATTCGAGATATTGCCACGCAGCTGGAGGCCATTGATCCGGCATATCGGCTGATTTCGCCTGCCCCGGATGTCCTGGACGACGATGCAAGACTTGAAGAATTCATCAAGGAAAATTTTGATCACAACCACCACCAACAAGGAGCACTTCGTATGGCACCGATGCGAAATGGCGGCGTTGTCGATCGGCAGGGAGCTGTACATGGTGTAAAGAATTTAATTGTAGCCGACGATTCGATTGTCCCGTTTACAGTAGATGGTAATACTTCTGCTACCGCATTTCTCATCGGATTGACCATTGCCGAGCAAATCAGTAAACGAAAGCGGCTGAACCGAAAATTTAAACGTGAAAGCTTCGATGAGTGAACTGGACTAGGGATAATTTAGTATATGTATTAGGCTTATCTTGGTGAGGGCATAAGGGTAATTATTCAAGGCAATAAATGGGGATTTAATGGAGTGGCATGAGCCGATTTGGGTAAATTTGTGAGCGATTTGGCAATGGAGTTTGTTGTCATGTTCGTGCTAGGATGGCATAAAAACTGAACAATTAAAACCTTCCGTGCCTGCATAGTTGAAAGGGGAGAGCAAGATTTATACCATAGGACAGATCATGAACGCATTGACGGAAGATATAGATATCGTCTCCCCGACTGTGGATAAGCTTCTGTACGGGAATCCGGATACAGAGGTGAAAGGGGTAGTAACCGCCTTTTCAGCCTCCCAGTTTGTACTTGGGCAGGCAGTGGCCCTGGGAGCTAATTTGATTATTACGCATGAAGGCGTATTTTTCAGTCACCAGGATGAGAGAGACTGGTTGAAAGAAGACCCTGTATACCAGGAAAAAATCAGGCTGATCGAACAATCGGGAATGGCCATTTTCCGCTTTCATGATTATGTGCACCGTTACAAGCCGGATGGAATTATGACAGGGATGCTTAGAGAGCTTGGCTGGCAGAATTACGTCTCTGTCCATAATCCAGCCGCCACCATCCTGAACATCCCTGTAATGACACTTGCTGAAATAGCTGACTACCTGAAAAAGGCCCTGCAAATATCCTATGTCCGTGTGTCTGGAGACCAGTTCATGCCCTGTACCCGAGTAGGCATCCTGGTAGGCTATAGGGGAAGCGGCCGGCAGGCCATTCCACTATTTCAGCAGGAAGAAGTGGATCTGATCATAGCCGGTGAAGGACCGGAATGGGAGACTCCTGAATATGTGAAGGACGCAGTACAGCAGGGCAGAAGCAAAGCTTTGATCATGCTGGGCCACGCGGAAAGCGAGGCACCTGGCATGAAATATGTGGCGGAACGGTTGTCGGAACAATTCCCCGGCCTGCCCGTCAGCTTTGTCAGGGACAAGGCTGCATTCTATATTGTTTAGGAATGGTTCTTTTCTAAATACTAATAATAGAGCATATCACATCGGTTGCTTGATCAATGGATTTGCCTCGAATGATTGATCTATCCGGCACATTTCTTTGCTAACGGGTGTGACAGTGCTTATTCGGCCGAGAAAATGAAGGGTTCTTTTCTAACAGTTGCAGGCGCGCTTATTATGGAGAAACAGCTCTTTTATCTGCGGAAAACGGGAATTAAGCTCGCTGGTAACCGTTACATTTCGTTTCTCTCCGTTTTTACCCAAATAGCGTCGTTCACAACCGTTAGAATTTTCTCGACTTTTATACACACTCTCACTTATTCCCTGGTCAAGTACCGATTTTGGTTTTAAGCCAAAAATAAGCATGAAGAATCAAGAACAGGGGAAGATTCGCTTCTGTTCTTGATTCTTTTTAACAGTAAAATCACAGAGAGTCCCATTGGATAGAAGCAAAGAGTGATTTTGGCGATTTCTTTGTTGTTTAGGCAGGCATATGCACGGAGCGCCTCAGAACAGGAAAAGTGTGTTCTTTGGGCAACTTTTCCTATAGTATAATTACGTACATATGGAGCGGAGATCGGCCGAAGCCAGGCAGGGGAGTGCAAAAGATGAAGCGGGATTGGTTCAGCTTTAGCAGGAGCGTGGCCTTCAAATGGATTGTCTCTTATGCGGTGATCATGCTGATCCCGCTTTTTGTTAGCGCTATCATCTATATGCAGACAAAGGATATCGTTGAGTATGAAATCCAGCGGGCAGGCAGCGCGATGCTGAAGCAGGTGCAGTACATGATGGACAGTGAAGTCAATCAGGCAGAAAAGCTTGCTTCGCAATTATCGATATACAATGAGGTCAACAGGTACCTGAACTTGTCCGCAAACGAGGAAAAGAGCCATTCCTTTCAGATATACCAGACACGCCAAGAGCTGGGGAAATATAGATCCAACAATGATTTTATTAAAGGGATCTACGTGTATTCGAGCAGCCTTGATAAAGTGCTGACAGACGAAACGTATGCAGACAGCCGTACCTTTTATGACATCAACAGCCAAATGATCGGCATGCCGTATGAGGATTGGCTGGCTGATCTGCGGGGGGAACGCCTTAAACCGCAGGACCCGGTGCCGGTGATGGCATTTGACCGCTGGGGAAGCAATGTCGTTTTAATAAAGCCCTTAACATACGTGAGATCGGCGGATTCGCTCAAAGGAATGCTGATGATTCAACTGAATAGCAGCAAAGTGCAAAGCATGCTTCAGAATGTGGATTGGGTGAACCGGGGCGATGTGTATATCCTGGATGGCAACAATAAAGTCCTGTTCCAGAATAATAATGATACACCGTTGGCGGCCATGTCCAGCCCGGATGAAATTCAGCAGGAGGCGGAAAGCAGGTTCCGCAACATGGAAGATACGGGGAATATGGTCTCTCTAATCCGTTCAGATACTACTGACTGGAAATATGTAAGCGTTTTTCCTCCAGGTGTATTTTGGGAAAAGGCGCGGGAAATCCGTAATATGAACCTGCTCGGTTTGCTGCTTTGTTTTGTCGTCGGAGGTATTGTCATTTGGTATTTTGCGCGGAAAAATTACAATCCGGTGCGGGAACTGGTCAATGTGCTTTCTTTGTCCAAGGACGAGCCAAGCCGGCGCGTTTTGGATGAGTTTACATTTATCCGCAAGCATGTGCTATCGGCAATCCGGGAAAGGGATGATATGAGCAGCCGCCAGTTCAAGCAGATGCGCGCATTGCAAAGCTATTATTTGTCACGTTTGCTCAAAGGCCAGGCCGAAGAGGGGCTGTCGCTGGAGGATGCGGTGAAGCTGCACCATTTTCAATGGGAATCCGAGGATTTTGCCGTGCTGCTCTTTTATATTCAAGCCGGACAAGAAGCCAGTCCTTCACTGAGTCTGTCCCACTTTATTGTGTCTAATATCATCATGGATTTTACCGGTCATGGCCATCGATTGAATTTTACGGAAGTGGACGGTATGCTGGCATGCGTAATGAATATAGGTCCCGAACGGGCCGGTAAGTGGAAAGAGGACATGGAGGAGGCGCTCGTCAAGACGACTGGATTTATTGAGCGGAAATACCGGCTGCATATTGTGATGGCCGGCAGCGAGCGGCATACGGGGATGGGCAATATTCATCAGGCCTATCTGCAGGCCCTGGAAGCGCAGCAGTACCGCCTGATTTTTCAGGAAAACATGTCCATCTGGTATGGAGATATCGAGCCGGAGGAGTCCGGATATTACCTGTCCATCAATGATGAGGCCGTGTTCATTAACCTGATCAAAACCGGAGATTTGGAAAAATCCGCAGCCATGCTGGACGAGATTCTCTCCCAGGTGTTCAGGTCGCAATCATCCATTGAGCTTATACGCTGTATGATGGTGGACCTGGCAAGCTCCATCATGAAATCCATTCCGCAGGAGGCAAAACAATCTGCTTTATGGGAGGAATGGCGGCCGCTGAAGCGTCTGCTGGCCTGTACTACTCGTGTGGAATTTCGGGAAGAGTTGATGGAACTTTTGAAAATGGCGTGCAGCAAAGTACAAGAGAAACTGTCCATGCTGTCCAACCCCGGAATCGGCGAGCAAGTCACCGCTTTTGTGCAGGAGCATTATAACGATCTCAATCTCAGCGTCTCGATGATCGGGGCCCATTTTGGCATGACTCCCCAATATGTATCCAGGCTGTTCAAGGAACAGACCGGACAGGGGCTGCATGATTTTATCAGCCAGGTCAGAACGAATGAAGCGAAATCGCTGCTCCGCCAAGGAGCTACGATCGAAGAGATCGCTGCACGTGTCGGCTTTGCCAGCAGCAGCGCTTTTATCCGTGTGTTTAAGAAGTATGAGGGCATTACACCGGGGCGCTTCAAGAATCTACAATAAGAAGTAGTTCAAAAAGTCAGCTTTTGATCACGAAGTAAATCAGGAAGCGGACTCGACATCGAATCTTGAATTCAGCCGGGACTAAGCGGATGCTTCC